>NZ_JAAXLK010000009.1 GCF_012641185.1 Levilactobacillus tujiorum | reverse complement strand
TGATACCATCAAAATTTAGAGTCTCAATACATAGTAAGCAAGATCAAAAGCCGTCAGTTTTTGAAAAACATGAAAACTGACGACTTTTTTGAAAGGTATGAATAATTCAGGCTGATTAACATGTATAAAGATCTGATTGAACACGATCATCCTAATATTAAGGTGACGACTAAGCCCAACTTTGGGGCCACGTCGTTTCTGTTTAAGGCGTTACAGTCTGGCTCGATTGATATTTATCCTGAGTTTACCGGGACGGTCTTGGAATCGTTGGTCACGGGCGAAAAGTCGGCGAGCCATAACCCGGCTAAGACGTATCAAGTGGCTAAAGATGCGCTCAAAAGCCAGCATCAGATGGCTTATTTGAAGCCCATGAAGTATCAAAATGGGTATGACTTGGCGGTCACGCAGAAGTTTGCCAAGCAGTATCACTTGAAGACCGTTTCGGACTTAGTTGCGGTTGAGGACAAGATCCATGCGGGATTCGATCCGGATTTCCACCAATTGAAAGATGGATATCCCGGATTGAAGCAGGCATACGGTTTTAAATTTGCCAGTGTCAAGACGATGGAACCCTCGATTCGTTACAAGGCGATTGCGAACGGCAAAGTTAACCTGGTTGACGGGTATACCACCGATGCGGAGGTGCAGGAATACCATCTCGTCGCGTTGAAGGACGATAAGCAGTTCTTCCCACCGTATCAGGGGGCGCCGTTGATGACGGAAAAGCTGTTGAAAGCTCATCCGGAACTCCGGACGACGCTGAACAAGTTGGCCGGGAAAGTCACGACGACTGACATGCAGAAGATGAACTACCAGGTGTCCGTTAAGCACGAAAAGGCCGCTACGGTGGCGCGGGATTATTTGAAGAGTCATGGCTTATTAGATTAGAGTTGCCCCTTGACAGGTTTTCTGGGGAGGATTACACTGGCTTTAATTTCTAATCGATTTGTCATAAAGCTAGGAGAAGAGTAATGGCCTAACCGTTGTGCAGTGAGCCCGGATAGTGAAAACGGGTCGAGGGTTAGCTGTGAAGATGAGCTCCTAATAGCTACTGAGTGGTTGACGCTGCTCGGTCGGTAGGAACCGTTAACTTTCCGGGTATCAACAGGTACCGTTGAGGCATGGCCCGTGAGGACTGTGTGAACTAGGGTGGTAAAACGAGCGATCGTCCCTTGAACTAAGCAATTGGTTCGAGGGATGATCGCTTTTAATTTACGATGACAGATCACTAAAATCTAGGAGGAATTTAACATGACCACAACGACTTTGAAGGCTTTTCCGTATCGTTACGATGTTGTCGGCAGTCTCTTGCGACCAGTAAACTTGAAGGATGCGCGGGCAAAATTTGCGGCCGGCGAAATTACGGCTGATGAGTTAAAGACGGTTCAACGTACTGAGACCAAGCGGGTCGTGCAGAAGCAAGTTGACCTGGGCTTAAAGGCGGTAACGGATGGTGAATTTAACCGTAGCTGGTGGCACTTGGACTTTCTGTGGGGACTGACGGGGGTCGGGCACTATGATTATCAGCAAAGTTATAAATTCCATGGCAGTAAGACGCGAACGGATAACGCTGATTTAATCGGCAAAGTGGCCTTTAACCCAGACCATCCCTTCTTTGAAAGCTTCCAATACTTACAGAGCTTAGTGCCCGCCGGTGTGGTGGTGAAGCAGACTATCCCGTCACCGACGATGTTGTTCCGGGACAATCGGAGTGATAACTGGCATCAATTCTATGACAGCTGGGATGCTTACTTAGACGATCTAGCCACGGCGTACCATGAAACGATTCAACATTTTTATGATCTAGGATGCCGCTACTTACAATTGGACGATACGACGTGGGCCTTCCTGATCAGCAAGCTGAACGCCACCGCTGATGATCAGGCCGCACATCAAAAATACGTGGGACTGGCTAACGATGCGGTACGGGTGATCAATCAGTTGCTGGAAGGGCTACCTGATGATTTAACGGTTACCACGCACATCTGCCGGGGAAACTTCAAGTCGACTTACCTCTTCTCCGGGAGTTACGACGATGTTGCGGATTACTTAGGTGAACTGCACTATGATGGCCTCTTCTTGGAATATGACAGTGATCGTGCCGGGAGCTTTGCGCCGTTGAAACGAATTTGGAATGGCGATACTGGCAAACGATTGGTGCTGGGATTAGTGACGTCGAAATTCCCAGAGCTAGAAGACGAGTCCGTGGTCAAGGCGCGGATTGCTGAAGCGGCCAAGCAGGTACCCCTGGCCAATCTAGCCTTGTCCACCCAGTGTGGGTTTGCCTCTACTGAGGAAGGCAATCAGCTGACTGAGGAGCAACAGTGGGCGAAGTTACAGCTGGTTAAGCGCATCGCGGATAGTGTTTGGGGCTAATGCCCGTCAGAAGTGAACAAGTACAACAAAAGCCCGATGAGTCGGGCTTTTGTTGTGCAGATAATCACTGCTTTATTAAAGGGTGAAAAGCAACATAGATCAGACTGCCGCCTTGCCGTTCGTCAAGCTTTGAGCTGGAACGCTGTGGTGAGGATGTACTAATCCCCCATAGGGCGGTCTCGAACCTCGCTTTGAGCCGAAAAAGCCGCGTCTCAAAGGCGCCATTTACCAAGAGAACTACGTGGTAAATCCCACGGCTGAGCTCAAATTTGACTCACTCACGGCTACGTGAAGGTCGCCAATCACGATTGTTTAATTGATAATCCGCCAGTTGTATTCAACGACGGCCGTAACCGGAGGAGGGTAGAGGTGGAGCCAGCTGTGTCGACGGTGTTAGCCGATTTTCGGCTTACAGCGTGGGACGCGTTTGGAAACTGACGGTTTTGGTCAGGTTTCAAACCGAGCCGGAGGACCGCTTCTCAGGCCGCAGGCAGTCTCCACAGCAGGCGGAACCTTTGCCAGCCGCAGGTGACTGGTTTAGGCTACTTTTCTTAGCTTGTAGACTCGGGCCTTTCGAGGCTTCAAGTTGTGTTCGCACCGATCCAGCCCATATCTGCCGGCCGGTAAGGCGCAGGGACCACTAGGTTGCCCAGCTTTAGGCCAAATGTGATTATTGCATTGCCTTATCTATCAAGCGTTATTTTGTTAGAACGTGACTGAACTCGGCTCCTAGCTGTTGCGCGTTGAAGGCGTAAGGTGCCAGCGCTGTGTCTGGATCGATGAATTGGCCGCGATCATCCAGGTCATCTTTGCGGAGGCTGATTTGAAGATTGTTGGTCAGTAACTGCATCTTTAATCCGCGAATGACAAGTGCCATTCCCTGAGCGGCTTGGAAGCCACCGTGACCACCGTAAGAGACCATGCTAACGGGCTTGTGGGCCCATTCCTTGTAGAGGTAGTCGAGGGCATTCTTTAAGGGTGCCGGGTAGCCCCAGTTGTATTGGGGGAAGAGGAGCACAAAGCCATCGTATTCTTGAACGAGTTGGCTCCAAACCTGGGTGTGCGCTTGATGGTAGATGCCAGTTGAGGGCTGTTCACTCTCGTCTAGGAAAGGCAAATCAATGGTGGCTAGGTCGATGAAGTCGATTTGCAGGTCAGGTTGCGCCATATTTTTTTGCAGCCATTCGGCGATGCTAGGGCTGATGCGTGAAGGCCGAGTTGACCCTAAAATAATCCCAATGTTTTTAGTCATGGAAAAGACTCCTTAATAATAATTTATTCGTGCATGATGCACACATCTTAGCATTAATCTGGTATACTGACAAGTATGGATAATGAAATTTTTGAAGCACTATTTGAAATTGTCACGTTTTTTAATCAGCCGCAACAGGACCGGCATTTACTCCAACAGGCCGATGTCCCGCTGGAACCAGCCGCTCTGCCGATTGTGGTCCGGGTAGGCCGTCAACCGGAAATTAGCATCGGTCAATTGGCTGATCAGATTGGGCGCAACCATTCGTCAATCAGTCGTCAGGTGGACAAGCTGATCACAGCGGGATGGCTCCAAGAAGCTGAACGCCGTGATCAACGCATCCGCCTGCTAACGTTGACCCCGCAAGGCCAACGTGGATTGATGCAGATTAAGCTCGCACGGGAGGCAGCATTTCGCGAAAAGTTGACGAGCTATTCCAATACGGATCGCGCTGAATTGGCAAGGGTTTTGCAGCAGTTGGCGGATACACTGACGGGTGACAAGAAGCCCTATCATGAATAACATTATGATGGGTGGGCAGGACCCAGCGTTGCGCGCCTAATTAAGTGGTCGCTGACTGAAGTTTATTAGCGTGAAAATAATGAGCGGAACTAACTGGACAACCGATAATGGAGGATCGAGGAATGAAAAGACTAGGAATTCTGTTTGTGAGTGTGTTCATTTTAGCTGGGTGTCAGGCTAGTAAGCCGAAACAGCAAGTTCACCAGTCAAATCAGACTGAGCAGCAGACGTCGCGCCCAACCGCCGCGTCACCTAAAACCATTAAGGTATCGGTAAAAACAGCCATCAGCCGGTTGCATCAGCAGTTTAATGATCAGATCTCACTCAGTGAATTGTCGTTGGAACGCGAGAATGGTCAGTACCGTTACGAGGTCGCGGGCTTAGACAACACGTATGACTATGAAGTCGTGGTGGATGCCCGTTCCGGTAAGGTGTTGCACCACGAAAAAGAGCGGTTGGATCACGACGAAACGGCTGACGTGGCACGTAAACACAAGGCAATTGATGTGCATCGACTCAAGGATTTGAAGCAAATTTCCGCGACGGCCACGCAAAAGGTGGGCGGTGGCTCCGCGGTGAAGTGGTCGTTAGAACGGGAGCATGATCAGGTTCAGTGGGAAGTCAAAGTCCGCGATGGCCAGCAAACCCAGGAAGTTGCCGTTAATGCTTATACGGGGAAAGTGATGACCGTTCAACCGGACGATGACGAAGATGATGACTAATAATTAGCGGCAGTAAATAGGAAAAAGATGAGAATTTAGTAAAAATTGCACAAAAAAATTAACCTCATTGAATCGAACTGGGATTTAGTCTGATTCAATGAGGTTAATATTTAATTTGGACAATTAATTGTTAAGGCATTTTCCGGGTACCTTAACCATAATTACCAAAAAAGCTTTAGTTTGTCGTCTGGTTGTTAAGCAATTGTTTTACGACTTCTTTATAATAACAGAGAAATCAAGGGTTTTGGGCGATTCTCTTGATTTGTAATATTACAAATTCATGGAACCGCAATTTTAACGACATCTGTTTGAAATACCGAACGTTTGCTAAAGCAAATTTGACCATGCCTATCGCGAGAAAGCGTATACTTATTCTAATGGCTGAATAAATTGGAGGGTCAAATATGTCAGTTTTAACGGATACGTTTGGTTTAGCAAATGGGACCCAGATTCCGCAAGTTGGTTTCGGAACTTGGCAAATCCCTGGTGGTGACACGGCTTACAATGCGGTCGCTCATGCGTTAAAGATGGGTTACCGCCACATTGATACGGCGAAAGCCTATGCTAACGAGTCTAGCGTGGGTAAGGCAATTCGCGATTCCGGGATTCCCCGCGAAGATATTTTTGTGACGACCAAGTTGCCAGCAGAAGTTAAAACCTACCAAGGGGCACTCGACGCGTTTGAGACGACCCTGAAGAATCTGGACGTGGGCTACGTGGACTTGTACTTAATTCATGCGCCGTGGCCATGGTCTGACATTGGTAAGGATTGTGATGCGGGTAACCTGGACGTTTGGCGAGCCATGGAAAAGATTTACGCCAGTGGTAAGGCCAAAGCCATTGGCGTTTCTAACTTCAATACCCATGACTTACAAAATATTCTGAATCATGCGCAAGTCGCACCGATGGTTGATCAAATTCAGTACTACGTGGGCTACACGGAACCGAAGATCACCAAATTTGCGCAAGACCACGGGATGTTAGTCGAAGCGTACTCGCCGTTAGCGACAGGCGATATGCTGGATAATCCGGATATTAAAGAAATGGCGAATAAATATCACGTTTCACCCGCCCAATTGGCACTACGGTTCGTTCTTGAAAATGGCGTACTACCGCTGCCTAAAGCAACTGGTCAGGCCCACATTGAAGCTAATGCGCAACTTGATTTCTCCATTGCCGCGGCGGACATGATGAAATTAAATGCAATGAGTGATACTGCCAAAAATCACGAACATAATGGGACACAAGGTTAATTAAATTTAAGCACTTAAGGCGCGACCGGTCACTAACGACTGGTCGCTTTTTTGTGGTTTTGGTTTGGTTAGTAATTGGTATGCGCATTAATTAGATTCGCTTGCAAGATACTTTTAACGAATAATAAATATATCGTTCAGGTTTTGCGGTTTACTTATTGAAAATAGGGATGAAAACCGATATAAAAATATTGATATACGACTGATTTTTCAGAAAAT
The DNA here is from genome assembly GCF_012641185.1 of Levilactobacillus tujiorum. Lineage (GTDB taxonomy): Bacteria > Bacillota > Bacilli > Lactobacillales > Lactobacillaceae > Levilactobacillus > Levilactobacillus tujiorum. Next base: position 103,111 of record NZ_JAAXLK010000009.1, on the reverse strand, counting down.
GATTGTAAAAGTTCACGTCTTTGCTAGAATGATAAGTGATCCAGAGGGATTATGACATCATTAAGGAGTGAGCTAGATGCACCTGAGCAAAAAGGTAAAGTGGCTTTTAGTTTTCACAGCACTATTGGTTTTACCAGCGACGTTAGCTGGTTGTGGGAAGACGACAGCGTCTACATCGGGATCTAAGGGCTATGCCCCCAAGAAGTTGACGGTGGAGTTTGTTCCATCGTCTAATGCGGGTACGATTGAGGCAAAGGCTAAACCGCTGGAGGGCTTGCTGAAGAAGCAATTAGGCATCCCCGTCAAGGTTAGTGTGTCGACCGACTACAATACCATTGTTGAGGCAATGGGGTCGAAGAAAGTCGATGTGGGCTTCCTGCCACCTGATGCCTATGTTCTGGCGCACAAGCAGTATCACGACAAAGTCTTACTCCAAGCCCAACGCTTTGGTGTTATTGAACCGGGAGACAAGGCGAGTGACAAACTGGTCAACTTCTATCGGTCCCAAATCTTGGTACGTAAGGATAGCGGCATCAAGTCGATTAAGGACCTGAAGGGTAAGAAGATTGCCGTTCAAGATACGACCTCGACTGCCGGCTGGATTTATCCTGCAGTGGAGATGTTAGATCACGGGGTCAACATCAATAAATCGGGGATTCAGACGGTCACGGTCAAGGGGCACGACCAAGGGGTACTTTCGGTTTACAACAAGAACACCGACGCCGCGTTTGTCTTCCAAGGCGCTCGTAACCTGGTGAAGAAGGACCAAAAGGATATCATGAGTCAGGTCGTCCCAATCTACACGACAGGCAAGATCCCTAACGATACCATTACCGTTCGTGGTGACATGACGGGTAAGTGGCAGAAGAAGATTGCCACGGCGTTTAAGCAGATTGCGAAGACCAAGGAAGGCCATGCGATCATTTCAAGTGTTTATTCACATGAAGGATACACGGATTCCCAAGACAGCAACTTTAACATTATTCGTCAATATGACAAGAAGGCCAAGGGTCTCGATAAATAAATGATTTGATGCAATGAGCTGAGCAGCAGGGGAGCGATGGACGTGACGCCCTTGCTGCTCTTTTTACTAGGGGGATCGACATGGTACAAGAGACACCAATTATTTCATTTAAGAATGTGAATAAGGTCTACGATAACGGGACGGTGGGCCTGAAAGATATCAATTTTGACATTCCGCGCGGTCAGTTTCTCGTGGTCGTTGGCCTGTCCGGGGCAGGAAAAAGTACGTTGCTGCGGACGATCAACCGCATGCATGAGATTACGTCCGGTGAGATTCGAGTTGAAGATGAAGCGATTGATCGGTATAAGGGCCGGTCGTTGCGGTTCCTACGCCGAAAGATTGGCATGATTTTCCAAAATTTCAACTTGGTGAATCGGTCAAGCGTGGAACGCAACGTCCTATCGGGTCGGGTGAGCTATTACCCAACTTGGAAGAGTCTCTTGGGCCTCTTTAGTGCCACGGATAAGCAAAATGCGGTTCAAGCGTTACAACGGGTCAGTCTAGCGGAGAAATTATACACGCGGGCAGATGAATTGTCGGGTGGTCAGCAGCAGCGGGTAGCCATTGCGCGGACACTCATGCAGAACCCCAAAATTATTTTGGCGGATGAACCCATCGCGTCTCTCGATCCATTGACGACCAAGACGGTCATGGATATTTTGAAACGCTTGAATCAAGAGGATGGCATTACGGTGATTGTGAACCTGCATTCCGTCGCCTTAGCTCGTGAATATGCCGACCGCATTGTGGGCTTACGGGCGGGTGAGGTGGTGTATGATGAGCCGATTGCGGCGGTGACGGCGACCGATCTTAACCGCGTCTATCAGGAAGTTTAAGGGGGGGAGATGAGGATGACAAGTCAAGCGCCACACCAACCTTGGCTGCAACGATGGCATGTGAAGCCGATTGGTTGGACAATCTTGTTGGTCGTATTGCTGGTGGCGTCGTCACGGATGACCGGCGTCGACGTGGGGATGTTTTTGAGCAATCTAGATCAATTTACAGCGTTACTAACGCGACTGTCGCAACCGGCTTGGGACTATTTGCCGGTGATTATGCGGCCACTCTACGAGACCATCCAAATGGCAATTTTAGGGACCACCATTGGCGCGGCCCTGGCCCTTCCCTTTGCGCTATTGGCAGCGGGAAACCTCGTCCACAATCGCTGGTTGCGGAGCGGTATTCGTTTTTGGTTAGACCTGGTCCGAACGTTACCTGACTTACTGTTAGCGGCCATCTTCGTCGCCATTTTTGGGATTGGATCGACTGCTGGGGTGGTGACCCTCGCCATCTTCTCATTCGGGATGGTCTCTAAGCTGTTTTACGAAGTGATTGAGACCATTGATATGGGGCCGCTGGAAGCCTTGGAGTCGGTCGGGGCCGGTAAACTAACCGTGATTTGGTATGCGGTCTTGCCACAGATCCTGAATCAATTCGTCAGTTACTTTCTCTATACTTTAGAGATTAACGTCCGCGCTTCAACGGTGCTAGGGTACTTGGGTGCGGGCGGAATCGGCGTCTTCTTACAACGATCTCTCAACGAATTTAATTATAGTCAAACCGCCGTGATTATTTTGGCCACGCTCGTCGTCGTAATGGTGATTGACGGGATTAGTAATCATTTAAGGAGGGTATTACTTTAATGATGCAAACGACAATTTCTAAGCAATCGCTACCGCTGGTGATTTGGCGGCGGTGGCACTGGCTGCTGTGGGTGGTAGCCGTTGCCGTGATTTATACGTGGGCGGTTACGGGCCTGCATTTCACCGGCCTACAGGAATCCGCTGCGTCGGTGTCGCAATCAATTGTGCACGGTTTGGTGCAGCCGGATTGGGCGTACGTGTATAACGGTAGTGGCGAAGACCTGGTATCGTTAGTCTTACAGACGTTAGCGATCGCCTTTCTGGGGACCTTTATTTCTGCATTAATCAGTGTGCCCTTTGCATTCTGGGCCGCACGGGGTGGTCGTGAATGGCTACACCTGCGCTCCGGCAGTGGCAAGATTATCCTCACGTTAATTCGGACATTTCCAGAGATTGTGTTAGCTATTATGTTTATCAAAGCGGTAGGCCCTGGGTCATATGCGGGGGTGCTGGCCGTGAGCATCCACTCGATTGGGATGCTCGGCAAGCTCTTTAGTGAAGCAATTGAAAATATGGATCGCGGTGCTGACGAGGCCATTATGAGTGCTGGTGGGAATAGCGGTCAGATCTTCGTGTTAGCGACGCTCCCCACAATTTTACCGGAGTTTATCTCGTATACCCTGTACCGCTTTGAAATTGCGGTTCGTTCAGCCTCGATTCTGGGGATGGTAGGTGCCGGCGGAATTGGGACGCCCATGATCTTTGCCATTCAAACGCGCAACTGGCCGCGAGTGGGTATCATTCTCTTAGGTATCGTTCTGATGGTGTTAGTTATTGATACGTTGTCAGAACAATTACGAAAGAGGTTAGTCTAATGGTAAAAATTAAAATCCTGTCGACTAGTGATATCCATGGCTACATTTATCCCACCAAATATCTAAGTACCGCTGACCAGCAACCTTTGGGACTCTTGAAGGCGGCGACGATCATTGATGATATTCAGCGTAGTTCGCTGCCGGATGAAGTCGTCGTGACGATTGAGAATGGGGACTGGATTCAGGGATCGCCATTTGCGACGTATTTGGCGAAACACCCTGCTGAGCCCAGTGAATACTTGACGCAGTTGACGACAACCTTACACTATGATGCCGGTGTATTGGGCAACCATGAGTTTAACTATGGCTTAGACTACTTGCGGATGGCGGAAAGCGATCGGGATTATCCGTTGCTGGGGGCCAACATTAATGGTGGGGAGACGCAAGGTATCATTGACGCCCCGTACACCATTCTGGAGCGACAAGGAATTCGAATTGCAATTTTAGGCCTCACGACGGCATATGTGCCGACGTGGGAAACGGCGGACCATTTGACCGGCCTAACCTTTGATTCGGCGGTAACCGCAGCTAAGAAATGGGTGCCGCGGTTACGACAGCAGGCTGACGTGGTGGTCGTGGCCTATCACGGGGGCTTCGAGGCCGACCCAGCCAGCGGCGTTTCGACTGAGCGTGCGACGGGGGAAAATGAAGGCTATCAATTACTAACAGCTGTTCCGGGGATTGATGCGCTGATTACGGGCCATCAACATCGGCAATTAGCGGACGTCTATCAGGGAATTCCGACCACGCAGCCCGGCGAAAAAGGCGTTGCTGTGGGGCTGATTGAACTCACGTTAGATAAGGACAAACGGGTGATTAATCGAGATGCCCGGTTGCTTTCTACGGCAGCGGCGCAACCGGCAAAGTGGTTGGCGTCGTTGACTGATACGACGGAAGCCCGGGTCCAGCAATGGCTCGATCAACCGATTGGACAATTGACCGGAGCGAGCCTGACCGTCACGGACCCCATGGTCGCCCGGCTTCAGGGCCATCCCTACCTGCAATTGGTCAATGACGTTGAGATGGCGGTGGGGCAGACTGACGTGGCAGTCACAAGTCTCTTCAATGATGGGGTGCGTGGCTTGAGCCAGCAGCCAACGGTGCGACAATTGTTGAATAGCTACGGTTATCCCAATACCCTAGTGGTTGAGCGCTTGTCTGGACAGAACATTCGCTTGGCCTTGGAGCGCTGTGCCAGCTTCTTTGATCGCCAGGCCGATGGCACAGTCACGGTCAATCCGGCATTTATGCAACCCAAGCAGCAGCTGTATAACTATGACCTATACAGTGGATTGGACTATACGTTTGATTTGCGACAGCCGGTGGGCCAACGGGTGGTGCGGCTCAATTATCATGGGATGCCAGTCCAACCCGATCAGCTGCTGGAAGTGGCAGTTAACCAGTACCGTGGCAATGGTGGCGGGGAGTATCCAATGTTTAACGCCAGTAAGATTGTCCGTGAAATCAACATTGATCTTCCGGAACTGATTATGGCGTATCTGGAAGCCCACCCGGCCATTGAGGGCCACCAGCCGACTAATTTTAAAGTGCTCGTCTAACTTAAAGAAACGCACCGCTGCTTCGGCTTGAAGTTCAGCGGTGCGTTTTGTGCTGTCGTCCCCAACTGATAGATAACATGTCGAGTGGTTGCTACCTTTAAAGAACAATGCCATATATTAAATTTACATTGCAATCGACTGAAAGAGATGCAATTTTCATGAAAACTTGGTAAAATAAATTAACCAAAAATTAGACTTGGAGGTGGACGCCTTGCACTACCGGAATATTGCATTGCCAATTCCTGACCGTTAAAATTTTGCACATCTAGAAAGGATGACTATTAATATATGGCACAAGATCCAGAAGCAACTGTCACACCAACAACTGAAGTAACAGAGAATCCAGAACCTGGGCCCAGTCAGCAGCCACCAATTTGGCAGCAAACGACTGAGTCCTTACTTGTCGATTACGCCACGGATAGAGATGAAGGGCTAAGTACCGGGGAGGCGCAACAACGCCTACGGACTAATGGCCCCAATGAACTGACGGCTAAGAAACAGTCGAACCTGATTCGCTTTTTGAAGCAATTCAACAACAGTATCATCTATATTCTGGCGGGCGCCGCCTTGCTCACCTTTTTCATGCACCATTACTCCGACTCGATCGTTATTGGGTTAGTGATCATCGCGAACGCTTTTATCGGTTACTTTCAGGAAAAATCCGCAGATAATGCCTTGGATCGAATCAAAGCATTGTTGGTTAATGAGGCCGTGGTCATTCGTGATGGCCAAAAGGTTACCCTCCCAGCACGTGAGCTGGTGACGGGGGATATTGTGCAACTAGAGGCTGGTGATACAGTGCCGGCGGACTTGCGGTTGATCGACGCGGATAATTTAAAGATTCAAGAATCGGCGTTAACCGGTGAGACCGATTCCGTCTTAAAGGGAGAAGATCCCTTACCAGAAGCGGAGTTACCGTTGGCTGAACGGGCCAACCAGGCCTTTGCCTCAACGGCGGTCACGAATGGTTCCGGGCGGGGAATTGTTACCGTAACGGGGACCGATACTGAGATTGGGCATATTCAACAGAACGTGGCGGAAGTGAAACAACAACGGACGCCATTGATGAAGAACCTGAATAGTCTTGGTTTGGGACTGTCGATCGCCATTCTAGTGGTGGCAGTGCTGTTATTTATCCTTGGGATGATCACGCACGTCTACAGTTTGCCAACCTTGCTGATTGCGGTCATTACGATGGTGGTCGGGTCCATGCCAGAAGGGCTGCCGGCTAGTACGTCAGTGGTCTTAGCCATGGGGACGCAAGCGATGACTAAGCAAAATGTGATCGTGAAGACGTTGCCCGCCGTGGAAACACTGGGTGCCGTGGATATCGTGAACACCGATAAGACCGGTACGCTGACGAAGAATGAAATGACGGTCACGGACGTTTTGACGGCGGCGGATACCTATACCGTTTCTGGTATCGGGTACGATGCGGCTGGTCAGATTGAAAACGACGACGGTCAAACGATTCCTTGGCAGCAGGATCGCGATCTAGAATGGTTGGTTCAAATTGCGGGGCAAACCTCTGATGCTGAATTCCACCAGGAGGATGGTCAGTGGGTCTTGACCGGTGAGCCAACCGATGGGGCGCTGACCGCGCTTTACCATAAGTTGGTCGGTCAAGATCCAGCGCCGCAAGAGATTGATTCACTACCGTTTGATTCTGCGATTCGTTACTCTGCGCGACTCGTCGACTTTGAAGGACAACGGGTGCTGCTAGTAAAGGGGGCACCGCAAACGCTGATGAAGCTGATGGCTGATCAAGGCCAGGCAGTTGATCAAGCGGCTTGGCAAAGTCGGTTGTCCCAGCTGACGCAGCAAGGAAAACGGGTGGTGGCTTTGGGTTATCAACCGGTCGCCGCTGATGTCACGGATGTTGCTGACGTTGTGATTGGTCAAGCGTTCCATTTGGCCGGGATGGCCGGAATCATTGACCCACCGCGTCCTGGTGTTGCGGATGCCGTTAAGCAGTTACGTTATGCCGGAATTAAAGTCAAGATGATCACCGGGGATGACCCGGAGACCGCGGCGGCGATCGCCCAACAGTTAAACTTATCTGAAAAGGCGCGGGCGATTACGGGCCCTGAACTGGCGCAATTGAGCGACGAAGAACTTGCCGCTAAGATTGACCAGTACACGGTATTTGCCCGGACCACGCCAGCGGACAAGTTACGAATTGTGAAGGCGCAACAGCAACGTGGTCACGTGGTTTCGATGACGGGTGATGGGGTCAATGATGCTCCAGCCTTGAAGCAAGCCGACATTGGGGTGGCCATGGGAATTCGGGGAACCGATGTTGCCAAGGATTCCGCCGATATGGTGTTGGCCGATGATGATTTCACGTCAATCTTGCGGGCGGTAAGAGAAGGCCGTCACGTCTTTGACAATATTCGTAAAACGATTCGTTTCCTGTTACCTACGAGTTTTGCCGAAGGGTTGATCGTGGTACTCAGTATCCTGATGGATCAGCCGTTACCCCTGTTCCCAACGCAGTTATTGTGGATCAACATGGTGTCGGCCTTGACCATCCAGTTCGCGTTCATCTTTGAACCGGCTGAGAGTGGTATCATGAAAAGAGGACCACGAGACGTCACGCGGGGTATTCTTTCTAAGCTAGATATCTTTGAAGTGACTTACGTGTCGTTACTGATTTCTGGATTGGGAATGTTTGCGTACGACTTATTGACCAATCAAGGACTGAACGCCGTGATTGGCAGTACGATGACGCTAAACGTGATTATATTCGGGAAGGTCTTCTACCTGTTCAACCTGCAAAATGACCATCCGGTGTTGTCAAAGTACTTCTTTAGAAATAAGATGAGCTTTGTCATTGTGGCAATCCTGTTGGTTCTACAAGCCGGAATTATTTACTGGCCGGCGATGCAAAGTGTGTTCCACACAACCTCCGTAAACTTCTACTACGGTTGGTGGATTCCAATTGTGGCTGGGTTTGTGGTCCTTGTGGTGACTGAAATTGCGAAGGCCATTCGGCACCGCATTGATAATCAAACGGTGGCTCGCGAACAGCGAAACTTCTAAAATTTCATATTCTTAACAATAGCCTCTTCAGGATTAGTCCTGGGGAGGTTATTTTAATTAGGAGCCATTTCAATGTGGGGAGGTATTCACGGCGCTAAATCCGGCTAAATTGGTCGTACTCTGACTGGGGAATTTTACTACGATAATAGCTGAGAGGTGTGGACACTCAGCGTTTTTAACCCAACTGATAACAGCTGCTGAAGAACACCATGTTAGCCGTGAGTGAATCAAATTTGAGCTCAGCCGTGGGATTTACCAAATGGTTCTTTTGGTAAATGGCGACTTTGAGACGTGATCTTTCGGCTCAAAGCGAGGTTCGAGACCGCGCTGTGGCTCGAGCCGTCCTCCCCACAGCGATCCAGCTCAAATTTGACGAACGGTAAGGCGAAAAAACGTCCATGAGAAACCGCTTTTATAATAGTTGTTGTATATAACTATTTATATGTAAAATTTCCATTGACTAGTAATAGTTTACATCTGTATAATTCTAGCTGTAAGGTTGCTATTGGACAAGTTTTGGGAGGGACAGTGGATGAAATGGTGGATTGCTGGGATTATTTGTGGCCTGAGTTTGCTGATGATGGGGGCTCAGGCCCAAACCGCAGCTGCAATGACGCTTGATGCGGATGGCGTTAATGCGGTGAATACGGCACCTCCAGGGGTGTCGCTAGATGGTATGTTTACTATGGGCGATGGTGATAATTTTACGAAGATTATTGATTCCAAGACGGTACCGAAGTCGATTGCGTTGATTACGCGTGATAGCACTGATTCTCGCGATGTCCAATCTGGTGCGGTATGGTCGACGGCAACGTGGTCTCCCCAAAACAAGAACCCGCTTGAAACGCCCCGCATGGATAACCGGTTCAACCTCATGCAGGATGAAAACATCTCATTATGGTTGTATTTTGGCAATAAACATGCGGCCGCGGCAGAAGGGATGGCCTTCGTGTTCCAAAATGAGGGTTCGGACGTGGTCGGTTCAGGATATCAATCGCTTGGTGTCTGGGGTAATGATCGAAATGCACTGAACGGAACGATCGCATTTTCGGCAGTTCAGAAGAGTTGGGCGTTAGAGTTCGATACCCATCCCAATATTTCAACAATTCCTGGCGCAGGGGATGGCTTTGATACCGATGGGGTGGTTAGAGACGGTATGCATATCGCCAGTGGCTATCCTGCTGACAAGTCCAGCTATACGAATCATGGGGAATACAGTTCGGTTAACCACGTTCAACCTAAGCGGGTTGCGGATATGGCAGATGGACAGTGGCACCATTTGGGACTTCATTGGAACGTTGAGCATAAAACCATGAGCTACGTTTTTAATGACCGGGATCCCAAGACGAATGAACCTCGGACTAGCATGGATATTGTGGCGGACACGATTCCCATTGATTTAGACGAGTTAGGGGTAAGTGCGGCGCAAAAATATGCCTACTGGGGTGTTACCGGGTCGACAGGGAACGGAAAGGTTAGTGAAAATGGTTTAGTGGTAGTTGATGGTGCCGACAGTTTAGGACGGATCGATGCCCACGCCAAACTATTAGACAGTCATAACCGTGAAATTTCAGCGGGTACGACGATCAGCCCCGGTGAAAAGGTAACGTATCAATATACGTTCGATTACGATACTAAGAACAGTCGCTCCGAGGTCAAACCGTTGAATATGACGATTCCGCTTCCGGCCCAGCTCCAGTGGTTGAGTGGTGGGGTCAGTTATAACGGTGACTCGATCAGTGAACCCTTTACGCAAGCAGAACTCGCTCAACCGGAGATCAAGAAGACTTGGCAGAAGAATATGAATCAAGATAATTCGAAAGTCACGGTATCCGTCACGGGGGTCGCGCCTAAGGTTAGTCACAAGACCTTGGTCAGCGATACCGATAGCTTCTTCTACGGGACCAGTTTCCAGACGAAGTTGCCATTACCGAGCTACTATATTCGTGGGGATGTTGCGCTGAAGCTGGCTAACTTGGGCGCCTCAACCTATCAGCTGGCGCATAACGACACGGCGACGATTAAAGGGCGCCTAACGAATAACGGTGAGGCATTTACTAGTGACGAATTGGCTGATTACAAACTGGTCGCCAAGATTGACGGTAAGCCAGTTTCGATGGCGGAGTTGGCGGGAACCCAGGTCGCTGGTGAACCGAGTGGGACCTTTCAGCTGACGGTAAAACCCAGTCAATTGGTCGAAGGAGAAAATACGTTGACCTTACAGGCCACGGATCAAGCTGGTCAGTTGACCTCGAATAAGGTCACGATCCAGTTAGTGCGGGCACCGGGATCGGTTTATTTTACGCAGTTACCTAAGGATGCAACATTTAGGAAAACGCGGTTGACCGGAGGCGTCCTGCAAATTAAGCGCAATAATGGCTGGCAGTTGGGCGTCAGAGACGATCGGGCGGTTGGTCAAAGCTGGCGGGTAGATGTGGCCCTTGAGCAACCATTTATCAATAGTAAGAGTGGCGCACAGCTACGCGGTAATTTACTCTTTTCACAGAAAAGCACGCGTGCCAGTAACCGTAGTCGTGCGATTGTTGACGCCAATGGAGTGCCAGTGGTTCCTAAACATGTGACGCAAGTACCGGACGAGGAAACGGATATTGCGGGGCAGTGGGACGATCAATCGGGACCATCACTCGAAGTGGCGGGGGATGCAGTCGCGGGAGACTATGCTGGTCAACTGGTTTGGAAGCTGATTGATGCGCCTTAGAGGGCCTGAGACGAGGTAATTGCACTAAAGTTGTCAGAGAATCACACGTTTTACAGATTTAAAGTAAGCAGCACGACTAGGGCTTTGAATCTTAACGGAGCGATCGACAAAAGCGTTGCGGGTGCCGAGCCTAGTAGTAGGCTCATCCGGATCGACATAACAGTGGAGCCTGAGACAGGTTTGTTTCAGGCTCTTTGACGTGGACCGCACCTACCATTCAGCGGGCTGGGAAAAATTAGCGAGGGTTTTTGATCGTAATTACCCAGGGAAGTGCGTATAATAACCGATAATTCAAGGTATAACACTTAAATCATATAATGGTGTTGATCATAATTTGATGGCAGTGATAATTATTTTGCAAAAAGCCTAGCCCTTAGCACCTGATAATTCTATACTGGTAAGCAAAGGAGGCGGAACACTGTGAAGAAAAGTTCCGATTGTACCGAGATTTTAGTGGGTAAAGCCGCCAGTATGGATGGTTCCACGATTGTTGCGCGTAACGAGGATGGCTATGGGCCAATTAACCCCATCAAGTTTGTGGTGCATCCCGCCACGGACCAAAAACAGGCTGAATTTACGTCAGTTGTGACTGGCGTTAACGTCTCCCTGCCGGACCACGCTTACCGCTACACGGGCACTCCGCAGGCTGATCAAAGTGACGGCCAATACGAAGAAGCTGGGATTAATGAATTTAACGTGGGGATGAGTGCGACTGAGACCACGGCGACCAATGCGCGCGTGCTCGGCTACGACCCACTGGTTAATGATGGGATCAATGAAGAGGCCATGATCACGCTGGTCTTACCTTACGTCAAGACTGCCAAGGAAGGGGCCCAACGGTTGGGTGCCTTGTTGGAAAAGTATGGGACGGGCGAAAGCAACAGTATTGCCTTTAATGACCGTGATGAAATCTGGTATTTGGAAACGGCCGGTGGACACCACTGGGCAGCTATGCGCTTGCCAGAAGATAGTTACGCGATTGCCCCTAACCAGACGTTAATGCAAGAGATTAACTTGAACGATCATGATAACTTCTTAGTGGCGACGGACCTGGTTGACTTTGTGGCTAAGTATCACTTGAATCCGACGCCCGGCACCTTTAACTTCCGTGAGATCTTTGGGACTCACGGTGAAGATGACGCGTACTACAACACGCCACGGACTTGGTACGGGCAGAAACTCTTTAACCCAGAAATTACGGATCAGCAGCCGACCGATCAGGACATGCCATTTACCCGGCAACCTAGCAAGAAGATTGCCATTGAAGATGTAGAATTCTTCTTGTCTTCTCACTACAACGGGACGCCGTACGATCCATTTGGCACGTTTGCGTCGGGATCGGCCGATGATCAGAAGAAGTACCGGCCAATCGCAATGGACCGCAACCAGTGTTCCTCAATTCTACAGATTAGAAATGATGTTGATCCTGATCATGCGGCTATTCAGTGGATTGCCATGGGCTTCTTCGCCTATGCACCTTACGTGCCGTTCTTCACCAACATCAAGGACACGCCGGAAGACTATAAGAACACGACTACCGAGGTTTCCGTGGACAACGTTTACTGGTTAAACAAGACCTTGTCCGTGTTGATTGAACCTCACTTCCATGAGTTTGTGGAAACGGTGAATGCCTTTCGTGAGGGGTGTCAATCCTATGGCCGCGCACGTGTAGCCGCCACGGATGCTGCTATCAAGGGTGATGCGCCGGACTTCCTCACGACGAGCAATGCCGAAACCGCGGGGGAAGTTTCCCGGCGGACGCACGCTTTGTTCAATGATTTGGTCAAACAGGGCTTGTTGTTATCCAAGACGGCTTGGGAAAAGGGTCAGAATTTGTAAGACAGACGGTTCGTCCAGACCGCGGTTAATTTGAAGAAAGAGTAAGTTGAGGACAGAAAAAACGAGGAGGGTCAATCATGAAATGGATCAAGCTTGCCGTAGCTGGTGGCCTGGGCTTGGCTTTGTGGGGTGGCGTTACGACCGCCCACGCAGCTAAGCGGGTGACACTGCCAGCGTATCCGCAACAACGGATTTTTACGTTTAAGGCTAAGGGAACGAAGGTTTACAGTTATCCCCGGGCTGCTTATGCTCATAGCAAGGTTTTGGGGACCGCACAGAGCAAGCAGAAATTGTGGACGGTCGACAAGGTGGTTAAGATTAAGGGTCGGCGTTACGTGCGGCTGAATCTGACCACCCGGACGCCGTTGCAGCACGGGACGGTGATTGCTTCGCGTAAGGCGGTCAATACCAAATTGGTTGGCGGCTACGTGGCCCTTAGCCAGTTAAAGGCGCATCCGCAAATTAGTCGACTAAAGACGCTAAAGAAGACGGCCTATTGGACCACTACTACGACTCACGATTTTTGGAATATGCCTGCGGGAACGCTAGGAACGACGGCAGCGGTGCATTACGGCACCACGTATGGTTACAGGACCCTGTACGCGATCCAGTCGCTGACGACTAAAACTAAGAAGCAGTATCTGTACTTGGAAACGGCGACGGGTAAAGCGATTGGTTGGTTGCCGGCCAATGCTGTGGTGAAGGGAACTTACCCTAACATCGTCAAGCGCGAGCTCACACGCGGTGGGCTGACGGCAAACAAGACGGTAGCCACCCTAGATTCTGGCGCGCACATCAAGATTGGGATTGCGATGCGTGGCGGTCAGATTCAGCGTGTGGTCCTGCTAAAACAAAATGCACAAACGCTGATTTACGATTATCAGGATGGTCAAGCGGTGCGCAAGACCACGCGCAGCGCTACGGGTAAACAACTAAGTAGCCAGTCCATCACACCAGTTAAAACGTTGAAATTTAAGCTAGTCGCAGAATTCGATATTCACGGGGCAACTTATGCCGGTACGATCACGCCGGCGGGGAAGATTGAGATCCCCGTTCACTCGGCTTGGATTGCCTAAGCCTGGCTAAAATAAAGGATCAGTTGGAAATTTCCGACTGATCCTTTTGTTTTTTCAGATGATTTTTCAGTTAGTCGGTGACAGGAACATTCTTGCGGATAACGCGTGCTGGATTTCCGGCAAGCACCACGTTATCACCGAAGGACTTGGTAACCGTGGAATTAGCGCCGACTACGACGTTGTTTCCTAGGGTCACCCCGGGCAGGATGACGGCGCCACCGCCGATCCAAACGTGATCGCCAATGGTCACGGGCTTACCCAGACCGGTAAACGCGTCACGGGCTGCCGGATCAAGTGGATGGTAGGCCGAGTAGATCTGAACGTGGGGTGCCATCATGCAGTGGTCACCAATGGTTACTGGTGCCACGTCTAAGATGACATTGTCATAGTTACAGATGAAGTAGTCGCCAACATGGATGTTGTAGCCAAAGTCACAACGAAAGTTAGGCTGTACCCAGGGGCTCTTGCCGACTGAGCCAAAGAGCTGGCGGATGACGTGTTCTTTTTCAGTTGAAGCGGTGTCGTCCAGTTCGTTCATGATCTTGCAGAGCCGTCGCGCCTTGGTCTCTTCTGCCGCAAGTTCTGGGTCCATGATATTGTAAGGTTCACCAGCGAGAAATTTTTCTTTTTCCGTTTTCATGATGATGGGTCCCTCCGAGTCTTTTTGCCCATTGTAGCACAGAAAAACGGATTTGTACGGACTAATTGTAAGCGCAAACATTTATCTGTAACGAAATCGCATCACGGTGCGATCACTATGGGGCGTAAAAGTTCGTGCGTAAATCAATGTTGGGTTTTAATTTACTCGCTAAGCTAACCGAATGATGTGGCGAGGTTTCCGGAAGGCAATGGCCTAAAATAACTACCAAAGCTACGGGAAGACGATTCCCGAGGTTTGTTCTCAGCTTAAAATTAAGGACGGATAATGTCAGGCGACTACCATCATTTTCGCTAGTGACTGTTCGTTGCTGGGCGTAATGGGCTTTCGTGTAAGCGGAAGCCTATTTGCGTGGCTTAAATTAAAGCGATTACAAAAATTAATCCTATCAATAATGGATAAAATTGAAAAGTAACTTTGCTATAATAATCAGTGCTGAGTAATTTTAAGTGATAAGAGGGACTGAGAAAATGAAGAGTTTAAGTTTGGCAATTCAAGGGGAGGGACTACGATGACGCAACAGCACCGTTTACGCGGTATCTTTTTGGCTAGTGTGGCCGCTATGCTGTGGGGAATCTCGGGTGTAGCCGCCAGTTCACTATTTACCCTTAATTCGCGGGTCACTGCGCTGTGGTTATCGGAGATCAGAATGATTAGTGCCGGGTTAATTCTTCTCATCATCGCGCGCATTGTGGGAGCCCAGCCGTTAAAGATTTGGCGCCAAAAACCAACGGCTATCCGGATTGTCAGCTATGGTTTGTTGGGAATGATTCCGGTTCAACTGTGCTATTTTGAAGCGGTAAAATACGGCAATGCACCGATTGCTACTATTATTCAATTTTTAGGACCGTTCATCATTAGCTTGTATTTCCTGTTCTTTAAACGGATCACCCCGACACGTCCCGAGGCCGTGGGGATGATTATGGCCTTCTTTGGCACGCTGCTGATTGTGACGCACGGGCACTTGAATAGTTTAGCTATTTCCCCAGTCGTTCTCTTCTGGGGAGGCTTATCGGCGATTGGTGTGGCAACGAACACGCTGATACCGCGGCCCTTGTTGCCTAAGTTTGGCGCACTGTCAGTGACCGGCTGGGGACTGTTGGTGGCCGGTATTTTCTTAAATATTTTTGGGCCCTTTTGGCAAGTAACGGTTCACGTTGACGGGCCGGAAATTGGGCTATTGATATACATCATTATTTTTGGAACGGTTATTCCGTTTCTGATGTTTGCGCACGCTTTAGCGGATATTTTGCCGACGACGGCGAGTCTATTGGATGCGTTCGAACCGCTGGCGGCCACCGTCTTTTCCGTCACCTTTTTGAATGTTCAACTGACTAGTTACGATTTCTTTGGTGGCGCGCTGATCATTCTGGCGGTCATGGTGCTCTCGTTGAACGGGCACAAGATGCTTCACTTTTTACGGCATTTGGGGATGAGCGAAAATTGAGTGAACGCTTGACTAGTTGCCAGCGATAAAGCGGCATGGTTTAATGATTGATCATTTTTAGCTTGCGCTCCGTAAATTGTTTCGCTATACTGGTATGCAATCCAGCCATTTGACTGGATGCAAGGAGATGATTGACGATGATGGCGTCGTTATTTGTACAGAAGAGTGTTGGCTGTTAGCGACACTTTTCTGCAAAACCCTTTCAGAGAAGTGTCTGGTTTAAATCTGAAAGGAAGAAACAATTTATGGAACCAACAATCACCGCTTACGAATATAGTGACATCACGCAACAGGTCAATGCTTTAGTCAGTGCTTATCTGTCTGTGAACGATAAACGCATGCGTCGCGTGGTGCGCGATACCACGATTGAAAGGATTTCTGCTTATTTACCAGCAGACAATCCAATTGTTGAGGAATTCTTGTTACGGTTACAACCTGATCGGCTCACCCGTGAGGCTGCGGCCAAGCTCTTGCCAACCCTCGAGCCGTTAGTCGTGCCGTTTCCTAGCTTGAGTCAAAAGCAACTCAGCAAGCTGTTTCGTAAAGTGAAGAAGTTGAAGCAACCTGAGTGGGCGGATTTGGATTTACACGAATTAACCTACCTGGGTTGGAATGATGGCGGTAACCAGAAAAAATATCTGGTCGCACCGTATCATGATCGGTTGATTGGCATTCAGGGCGACATGGGGCCGAAGACGGTCAAGGGCGTTTGTGCAATTTGCCAAACGATTGGCAACGTCTCACTGTTCGTGTCGACGACCAAGCGGTCCGGGCTGGGGACGTTTACCCGTAATGGAAATTACATCTGCCGCGACAGTGCGCAGTGTAACCGTCAACTGACGGACCCGCAACCACTCGCTGATTTTATCGAGACCGTCCATGCTAAACGTTAGAATACAAAAAGTACCACGCCGATTACTCATTGGCGTGGTACTTTTACATTCTTAAGTTGTGGTGGTCTTTCCGCCTTGTCGTTCGCCAACTTTGAGCTGGATCGCTGTGGGAAGGACGGTTCGAGCCGAAAAATACGTCTCAGAGGCGCCATTTACCAAGAAAGTCACTTGGCAAATCCCACGGCTGAGCTCAAATTTGGCTCACTCACGGCTACAGTGGTGTTTAGGACTAGACACAGTTGTGCTCAATCGCATGGAAAATGCTAAGTAGTCACATTTTCTCAACTACTGTCATGGTAGAACACAACCAGAGCCGGAGTGCGATCAGTTTAGTCTAAGTTAATGGTACGAGTACCAATATTGGTAACTGGGTAGGCATTTTACCTTCCACTCCTTAGCTCTAAAGGGGAAGGATCAGCGAATTAGGCAACGTTCTTAATTTTAAGCGTCATCGCGTTAATCGCCACAATCACCGTACTGAGGGACATGACGATCGCTCCTACCATGGGATCGAGCATGAAGCCAATTGGTGCGAGAACCCCAGCGGCTAAAGGAATCGCGATTAAGTTGTAGCCAGCTCCCCACCAGAGGTTTTCGGTCATCTTACGGTGGGTTGCTCGAGCCAAGTCTAAGAACTGAATGACATCGGCAGGATCGCTAGAAACCAGGATGATGTCGGCCGATTCGATCGCAACATCCGTACCAGAACCAATGGCCATCCCAATGTCGGCCCGGGCCAAGCTAGGGGCATCGTTGACCCCATCCCCAATGAAGAGGACCTTGCCCGTCTTTTGGTATTGTTGGACCAAACGTTCCTTGTCTTCAGGTAGTAAGCGTGCTTGAACGTCGTCAATTCCGACCGCTGCGGCAACCTTAGCGGCAGTTTCTTGGTTATCACCCGTCAACATAACTGGCGTGATGCCTTGCTTCTTCAAGGAAGCGACTAATTTGGCCGCGGCTGGCTTAATCTGATCACCCTGAGCAACAAGACCCAGCACCTGATCGTCAGCGACGAGGTAACTGATAGAGTTCCCTTCACCAGCCAGGCGCGTGAATTGATCGTGATCGTAAGCTAACTGATGTTGGTCGAGATAATTAACGGAAACGACGCCATAGGTTGTACCGGCGATGGTTCCAAATTGTCCCAGACCAGTCTCTTGGTGAGTATCTTCTGCTGGCGTTAACGATAACTGTTGGGCCTTAGCAGCCGTGAGAATACCCGTTGCCAGTGGGTGACTCGAACCATTCTCTAAGCTAGCCATCAAGCCGAGCACGTCAGCTTCAGTATGAGTGGCGTCTAAGCTGACCAAGTGGTTAACTTTAAATTCACCCATGGTCAACGTCCCCGTCTTGTCCATGAGGGCGTACTTCAATTGGTTGACCTGTTCCATGGCCGTACGGTTACGGATTAACAGGCCATTTTGAGCAGCCAAAGCCGTACTCCGGGAGACAACTAATGGGACTGCCAAGCCTAAAGCGTGCGGGCAGGCAATGACGAAGACGGCGACGGCAACTGGCAATGCGACAGCTAAATTAGCCACGGTTAACCAGACGATGAAGGCTAGAATACCAGTGAAGAGGGCGGCATAGAACAGCCAGCCGGCCACGCGATCAGCCAAGTTTTCTGACTTGGATTTAGCGTTCTTGGCATCCTTGATGAGGGCCATGACTTGGGCTAAATAACCAGAATCACCGGTCCCCGTTACTTTAGCGGTAAAGGTGCCGGTTCCATTGACAGATCCACCGATCACAGCGTCACCAGCGGACTTACGAACTGCCTTGGATTCACCAGTCACCAGCGATTCGTTAATGTCGGAACTCCCGCTAACAATCGTTGCATCGGCAGGAATCTGTTCTCCAGCGCGGATGGATACGGTCTGGCCAACTTGTAGGTCGCTCAATTTAACGTCCGTGACTTGACCTTGGTCGTCGACGACGTGGGCTTCTTGAGGCAGTAATTGACCCAACGCATCCACGGCAGAACCGGCATTCATGACGGTATTCATTTCAATCCAGTGCCCCAACAGCATGATAACAATCAGCGTCGACAATTCCCAGAAGAAATTATTGACGGTGGGGGTGACGTGGAATAAATTGTTGGCGATAACGGCGTAAATACTGTAAATGTAGGCCACGCCCACCCCCATGCTAATCAGCGTCATCATGGCTGGTTGCTTCATTTGAATTTCAGCTTTGGCACCGCTGAAGAATGGGGCACCGCCGTAGATGAAGAGAATCGTTCCTAGAATGGCGACAATCCAGTCGCTCCCAGGGAAGACGAGTTGGAAAGGCAACGTCATTCCCATCATTGGTGACATCAGAATAACGGGAATCGTGAGAATTAAGGACACCCAGAATTTACGTTTCAGGTTGCCCATATGCATCATGTGGCCGTCCCCCATATCCATGTCCATATCATTCATATCCATATGGCTCATGTCGTGGTGGTCCATATGACTCATATTCATTTCATCGTGGGACATTTGACTGTGATCCATTCCTTTCATATCGTGTTGCATGTTCATGTGAGTCATGCCTAAGTGGCGTTCAGATTCTTTCATAATTAGCAACTCCCTTCGTAACCCTCAGGCAGGCAGTCACAGGCGACTGTGGCTGGTGCTGTGGGTAATTTTGCTTGTAAATGATCAATTAATTCTTGGATGTCAGCTTGACTGAGCTCGGTTTGGTCGAGGGCGTGGACGAAAGCTTGGCCCCGACACATCGCACACATCTGGTCGAGCTGATCGGTCAGAGCGTTATCCATGGCCGTCTGCTCGGCAATGAGCGGTGTATAGATAAATTGGCGGCCACTCTTAGTGGTGGCTAGGGCACCTTTCTTAACGAGGCGGCCAATCAAGGTCTTAATGGTGGCCGCCTTCCAATCATGTTGTTGACCGACGACGTCAATAATCGTATGACTGTCGGCTTTTTCCAGGGTCCAGACAACCCGCATGACACACCACTCGGCGTTGGTAATGGTTTCGGTGATATCAGTAGTTGGCATGTTGCGTCACTCCTTTTCGTTTACAACTGTAATTTAATTGATGAATAGAGTTTACATCTGTAATCGTAAGCTGTCAAGAAAAAGTTATCCTACGCGTTTAAAAGACAGTCCGGTTACAAATTCAATAATAAGAAATTAAAATTTACGCAAGATTCACCCGAACCATAGTTTTGGCTGGTACACTTTGTATAATTGAAAGATAATTAGTAATGAAGGGAGCTTGTGTGCTCGTGGTTCTTTTAAAACATTGGCTACGCACCATTGCTATGGTCGGGATCATTGCGGCCATCCTTGCACCGGGGACAGCCCAGGCGGCGACTAAGACCGTCAGTAAGGTACCAGCCCGCGCGGCTTACGTGATGGACGCTAATAGCGGTCAGGTACTTTATCAGCAAAATGCTGACAAACGATATCCAATTGCATCACTATCCAAACTATTAACGGTTTATTTAACCGTCAACGCCATCAATGAAGGTAAGATTAGTTGGGATGATGAAGTGACCATGCCACAGAATTTGATTAAATTAAGTCATAGTTATGCGTACTCGTCCTTACGAATGAAAGCAGGCGAGAAATTTACGGTGCGGCAACTCGTGACCGCAGCGATGGTCGCCTCATCTAATAGTGCGGCGACTGAATTAGGCGAGATTGTTGCTGGCAGTAATGCTAAATTCATCGCGTTGATGAACCAGCAGAGTGAGGAGTGGGGCTTGGAAGCTCATTTCATCAGTTCTTCGGGGCTCGATAATTCCGATCTGAAGGACTACAATCTCGTGTTGCCGGATACGGGAAAAGATGAACAGAACCTGGTCTCAGCTAAGGCAATCACCAAGGTTGCCCAGCAACTGCTGAAGGCTGATCCACAGATTACAGACATTGCCAGCAAGACGGAAGCCAGCATCAACGGCACTAAAATCTTTAATGAAAATAGTTGTCTACCGGGGAAGCCGCAGTATAAGAAAGAAAGCGGCATTGACGGCCTCAAGACGGGGTATACCGAGAATGCCAAGCTGTGTTTTACGGCGACCTACACGGTGGATGGTCAACGGATGGTAGCGACGATCGTGGGTGGCGACACCACTTTTTCAGCGATGAATAAGCTGATTAAGGAGTTAAAGCAGAAATATCGGTTGGAAACCACCCCGCTGACGGAGCAACGGATCTCGTTAGCAAATGGTCTAGCTACTACGGTGGCAGCCACGCCAGTTACCTCGCAGGCCGGGGTCTGGTATCAGGAACAGGCGGCTAACCTGACGACTAAGGTCAGCACCAAGCTTACGCCCACGCAATTGAGTACGGGGATGGTGGACGCCGGTGATCCAGTGGCCGAAGCAGTCGTCACCGATACGCAGACGGGCGCGCGCCAACAAGTGATGTACCGAGCTCAACGGACGACGACGCTGTTTGCGGATCGGGTCGTTTTCGCGGCCAAGCACAACGTGGATCGCTTGTTAGTGGCGTTGCGTCAACCCGTTAAAAGTTTGTTTTAAAGGCTAAACTAACTCTTTAGCCTCGTTCAGAAACTGGATGATGTGGACGTTTACCCGTAAGATTGCCCAAGCGATCGCCGGTGGTTTCGGTGGGTTCATGTTGACCTTCATCGGTTACAAGTCTTCCACTGGTGGTGGTGCTGAACAGACCTCCACGGTTATCAACCACATTTACACCTTGGCAACTGGTGTGCCAACCTTCTGTCTGTTATTGGCCGGCTTGGTCTTACTGTTCTTCTACCCATTGAGTAAGAAGCGCGTGAACGCCAACGCTGCCAAATTAGCTGAAATTCACTCTGAAAACGCTGAAGAAGAGGAAGAAGCTAAGTAAACTGACACTGAAAAATTGAATCTACGTTCAAAGGAGCCGCTGCGGCCATCCAATTGGATGATTGCAGCGGCTCCTTTATGTTGTCGTTAGGTACGGTGGCTTCGCGATGCCACCTGCACGGCTAAATTAGTCGTATTGGTAGTTCTAGCTAAAGGTAGTCTTTGAACGCCAAGCTACCCTTAAACACCTGGATTAACAATAACAGTGTCTATTCAGTCGTGGAGTGGCAACTCTTCTGTAGCCGTTAGTGAGTCAAATTTGAGCTCAGCCGTGGGATTTACCAAGCGTTTCTCTTGGTAAATGGCGTCTTTGAGACGTGATTTTTCGGCTCAAAGCGAGGTTCGAGACCGCTCTATGGCTCGAGCCGTCCTGCCCACAGCGTTCCAGCTCAAATTTGGCGAACGGTAAGGCGGCCAGTTTCCGCTCCACTAATCCACGGACTTCAAAGCGTCCAACATGTTGATCCGCTTGAGCTTGCGGTGCATCAGCCACATGACCAGTAAGCTGAATGCTAAGGTCAGTAACGCCGAGTAAACGTAGCTGATGGGGTGGATCTCTGGCGAGAACATCAGGTTATCCGTTTCCGCTGTATTGAGAATATAGCTGTGGAGCCAATCGCCCATGAAGCAGCCCAAAACGATCCCCATCGCGGTGAGAATCAGGTTTTCGCGGAAGATGTACAGGGTCACTTCACCATCGTAAAAGCCGAGCACCTTGATCGTGGACAACTCGCGAATCCGTTCTGAGACGTTGATATTCGTTAGATTGTAGAGCACCACTAAAGCCAATGCGCCCGCGGCAATGACGAAGATAATGACCACCAAGTCCATGGTATCCAGCATTTGGAAGTTAGTCTGCTTCTCAGTACTCAGCAAGGTCACGTTCAGGATGCCCGCTGTTTTGAGCAGGTTGCTGGCAAATTGATCCTGCGCGCGTTGGCCGTGACGCTTGAACTGAACGAGATTGCTATTGTAGACCGCGGCATGACCGAAGGCTTGACGATAATACTGTGGCGACAGGTAGATAAAGTGATTGACGTAGTTCTCTGAGACGGCGGCGATTCGCACGGATTTGGTGGGATGGTTGCCGAGCTTAACGGGCAGGCGATCCCCGACTTGAACGTGATAGAGCTTCGCTAATTTCTCGTCAATGACGGCTCCGCGCTGGTTAAGCGTGTAAGACTGGTGGGTCTGGCGATTTCGAAGCACGACGAAGTGGTGAAGACGTTGTGGCTGCTGCGGGACACTGAGTGTGGCGGTCTGATTAGCCACGCCACTGCGTTCGACCGTTACCTGGGTTTGGTTAAGGAGCAGATCTTTTTGATACAGTGGTTGTTGCCGTAGAGCGTGCCGTTGTGCGCCGGTCTGGTGACCATCTCGAACGACGACTGCATCGTAATGCCAAAGCGCATCGAATTGTTTGAGACTGATATCGCCGATGGAGTCTTTGAGGCCAAAGCCAGTAATCATCATCGCCATGCAGCCAGCGATTCCGAGGACGGTCATCAGCAGGCGCTGTTTATAACGGAAAAGATTCCGTAAGGTAACCTTGTGATTAAAACTTAAACGTTGCCAGAGACTGTGCCAGTGTTCTAACCAGAGAGTTTTACCGGCCTTGGGCGCTTTAGGCTGCATGAGAGTAGCGGGACTGCTAGCGAGGTCGACGCGCAAAACGATGGCGGCGCTCCCCATGGTGCAGGCTAACGCGATGACTAACGCAATGAGAATATCCGTCCCGATATATTGCACGTTGATGGGTGGAAGATTGTACATGCTACCGTAGGCTTGTGCGATGAAGCGCGGGAAGAAATTGACGCCGAAGCCGACACCGAGGATGGTGCCCAGCAGACTAGCTAATCCGCCGTAGAGTAGAAATTCACTACCGATGGCGGCATTACTGTAACCTAGGGCTTTCAGTGTTCCCATTTGAATGCGTAGCTCCGTGACCATCCGTGTCATGGTGGTGAGGCAGATGAGCGCAGCAATCGCGATGAAGAAGAGCGGGAAGACGGTGGATAGGGCAACGATCCGTTGCGTATTCTCGTGATACTCACTGTACCCTGGATTAGCAGCCCGGCCAGTGTACAGGTAGGTTGGCGGCGCAATTGCGGCAATTTTGTGTTTGGCCTCGTTGAGTTGTGCTTGGGCCTTACGTAAGGTAGGTGAATCGGCGGGGAGCTGTTGAGCGAGTTGCTGCAGTTGCGCGACTCGGGGAGCGAGCTTAGACCGAGCCTGCTGTTGGAGTTGCTGCTGACGCTGGGCGGCGCGTGGGTGCAGCCAGCGTTTGAGTCGGGCCGTATTGCTGCGATTGAGGCGTCGGTATTTTGTAGAGTAAGGGGCGACGTTGGCTAAATTGTGAAATTGAACGTCGATGCGGCTGTAGACGGACTGTTTGAGTGTTCCCGGTCTAACCAGCGCAAAGTAATCGAGCGTCCCCTTACCCACGTTGGTTACGCCGCGAGTACGTTGCTCGATGTAACGGGGGGAGTTGACAAAGCCCACCACGGTGAACGTCCGTCGATTGAAGGCTCGATTGCCCTTAGCCGTGGTAGCGACCCGGTAGGTTTCTCCTAACTTGAGGTGCGGTTGGAGTGTTCGGGCTTGCTGATCGAGCACAATCTCATTGGCCTTATGGGGCAGACGCCCGTTGACTACCGTGAGGCGATTAAGCCGTTGCTGAGTAGGCAATTCGGCTACGCGAACGGTCTGATTGTTGTTCAATTGATTGATATCGAGATATTTAGTGGCCTGGTAACTGAGCTGGTCACGGTGACGGTGAAGAATCGCGAGGTCTTGGTTCGTCAGGCCTGCTGTGGACTGAATGCTATTCGTTGCTAATTTTTGCTGAGCGTAGTAGTCCTTAGCGGCTTGAAGCATGTCGGGCCCCGTCGCCCGGATACCTGTGTAGAAGGCGACCCCGAGAAAAATGATCAACATGATCGACAGGAAGCGTGCCTGGGAGCGTCGAATTTCACGCAAAATAGCTTTAAAGTAACTGGTTGTCATGGGTGCACCTACCATTCGATGGCGTCAATTGGCGTAGGATTAGGGTTATGCCGAGCTGATTGGATCTGGGCATCGTTGATGTGAATAATTTGGTCGCCCATCTTCGCGATCGCGCTGTTGTGGGTGACAATAATCACGGTCATATTAGTCTGCCGCGCCCCGTCTTGAATGACTTGCAGAACCTGTTTACCCGTCTGGTAGTCTAATGCCCCGGTGGGTTCATCACACAGGAGTAATTTGGGATTCTTCGCGATTGCCCGCGCAATGGCCACCCGCTGTTGCTCACCACCAGAGAGTTGTGCCGGGAAGTTGTTGGCACGCTCAGTGAGACCCACGAGGGCCAGCGTGGCGCTAACGTCATGGGCGTCGGCAGTGATCTGAGACGCCAGTTCGACGTTCTCCCGGGCGGTCAGATTCGGCACCAGATTGTAGAATTGAAAGACGAAGCCGACGTCTTGCCGGCGATAGGTGGTGAGCTGTTTAGCATTGAGCTGGGCGATGTCCTGACCGTCAATCAGAACCTGACCACTGGTGGGACTGTCCATGCCACCCAAAATATTGAGTAACGTGGACTTACCGGCACCGCTGGGGCCCAGGATAGTGACGATTTCACCTTGGGCCACGCTAAAGGAAATATCGCGGTTGGCGGTGGTCACGTGATTACCTTGCATAAATTCTCGAGTTTCATGGTTAACTTCGATGTAAGCCATGGCTGATTCTCCTTTGAGATTGACTGCTGCGGAAAGTAGAGGGGCGTTGCGCCGGTTACTTCCGCAGACAGTTTTAGTTTGGTGATGGTTTCAAATAAAATTTAATTTTAGGGCTATCTCCATAATTGTAGGCGGAAACTTAAGCCGACGCAACGGTAACCGATTTCAAAACCCTTGTAAATTTGGCGAATTCCAGTATACTAGGCGCTGAGATGCCCAGTGGGGTATATCAGATGAGCAGAAAGGATGTTTTTGCAGATGAAAGTTGTCATTGTTGGTGGCGTCGCCGGTGGAATGTCAGCCGCAACCCGGCTGCGGCGGTTGGATGAGCACGCGGAAATTGTGGTTCTGGAGAAGGGACCCTATGTGTCCTTTGCCAATTGCGGGCTCCCCTTCTATCTGTCTGGAGAAATTAGTGACCGTGCGCAACTGATGGTTCAGACACCAGAGAAGTTACAGCAGCGCTTCAACCTCGACGTGCGTCCTAATCATGAAGTCGTTCAAATCTTAACCGCCAGTCATGAAGTGGTGGTTCGGCATGCTGGCCAGTTGGTGCGCGAGTCCTATGACAAGTTGATTCTGTCCCCCCGGTGCACAACCAATTATGCCAGATTTGCCGGGGATTGCGGCGGCCGATAATGTGTATGCGTTACGCAATATTCCGGATCTTGACCAACTTATGGCTGGCTTGCAAACGAAGACGGTTAAGCAGGTCTTAGTCGTTGGTGGGGGCTTTATCGGTCTGGAAGTCGCCGAGAATCTGAAGTTAAGCGGCTTAGCCGTGACAGTCGTGGAACAAGCCCCACACGTCTTGCCACCGCTAGACACTGAAATGGCGGCGTTTGTCCAGACAGAACTTGAGCGAAACGGCGTCAAAGTGGTCACCGGTCACGGGTTAGCCAGTCTGGAAGATCACGGCCAAACGGCTATTTTAACGGATGGCACGCGCCTACAGACCGACCTCACGCTGATGGCAGTGGGAGTTCGGCCAGCCAGTCAGTTGGCCCAAGCAGCCGGCTTGCAGTTGGGATTGCACGGGGGCATTGTCGTTAACGAGCACTATCAGACCAGTGACCCCGATATTTATGCGGTGGGGGATGCCATCGTGGTGAAGCAACAACTAAATGGACAGGACGCGCTGATCTCGTTGGCGTCACCAGCCAATCGCCAAGGTCGGCAGGTAGCTGATAACTTAGCAGGTCTGAATCATCCGAATCGGGGGAGCCTGGGGACCGCTATTGTGCGGGTCTTCCAGCTCGCTGCCGCAGCGACGGGGTTCAGTGAATATCAGGCCAATCAATTGGGACTAGATTATCAGGTGGTTCACGTTCGCGGCGAGAGTCACGCGAGTTATTTTCCCGGTGGGACGCCCATGACGTTGAAATTAGTCTTTAATCCGAAATCGGGCCAGATCTACGGGGCTCAAGGCGTCGGGGAACAGGGCGTGGATAAGCGAATCGACATTTTGGCGACGGCCATTAAAGGTGGCCTTACCATTGATGATTTGCCGGAACTGGAATTGACTTATGCGCCGCCATTTGGCTCGGCCAAGGACCCGGTCAACATGCTGGGTTATGCCGCAATGAACGTTGCCGAAGGAATTAGCCAGACGATTCAGTGGCATGAACTGCCAGCGGCTCTGGCGGCAGGACGGCAATTGTTGGATGTGCGGGATGCTGATGAGCTACGCGCCGGCAGATTCAAGGGTAGTCTGAATATTCCACTGAATCAGTTGCGAGATCGCCTGGGTGAGCTGGATGTACAGCAGCCTTATGTGGTCAGCTGTTTCAGTGGGCAACGCAGTTATATTGCGGAAAGACTCTTACGACAACATGGCTTCAACGTGGTCAATCTGGACGGGGCGTTTGCGCTCTATCAGGCCGTTCGACCAGAAGATCTGGTCTAGCGTAAAGTTTAGATTGCCGGATTAACGCCTACCCGATATAATTAAGCAGTGAAATTAAGATAACGCATTATTCGGGAGGATGTTTATGCAGAGACTACGCAAGGCAGTTTTGTTGATTGCCGTTACCTTCACCTTGGGCGGCCTGGCCGAACCCTTGGCGACACCAGCAACCACGGCGGAAGCTAAAAGTACTAAGGTTTGGATCGCACCTAATCACGGGAAGAAGTACCATTACGCCAAGCGGTGTCGGGGGTTGAACCATGCCGGGAAGCTGAAACACGTCACCCTAAAATGGGCCAAGCACCATCACTACAAACTTTGTGGCTGGGAAAAGTAGCTGCAGCTAGCGTTTCAACGGGGTCTGGAAGCTTATTCCAGACCTTTTTTTCGTACGTTCACACGGTCTAATCTGGCACTAGCACGTCTGAGTGGAATTAGCAGTTGGCGACCGTCGATTGGGCGAAAAAAGTCAAGACTAATGAGTTGCCTTAGAGTAGGACTAAGGGTCTAAGTTGGTGGTATCACTGATTAATGGAGGACTGAAAATGCCAACAATTACGGATACTTTTGACTTAAATAACGGCTTGAAGATGCCT
Organism: Levilactobacillus tujiorum; assembly: GCF_012641185.1. Lineage (GTDB taxonomy): Bacteria > Bacillota > Bacilli > Lactobacillales > Lactobacillaceae > Levilactobacillus > Levilactobacillus tujiorum. Next base: position 75,354 of record NZ_JAAXLK010000009.1, on the reverse strand, counting down.
AAGGTTGGGTTCGGGACCTGGCAAACGCGGCCCGGTAAGGAAACCTACGATGCAGTCAGCAATGCCTTGAAGGCGGGGTATCGGTTCATTGATACCGCTAAGGCCTATAACAATGAGCAGAGCGTCGGCGAAGCCTTGCGCGACAGCGAGGTTGCTCGGGAGGATGTCTTCGTGCAGACCAAGCTGCCAGCCGAATCCAAGTCTTACGATGCCGCGCTGGCGGACTTTGACAGTAGTTTGGCGGCGTTAGATCTTGACTATGTGGATTCTTACATCATCCACGCGCCGTGGCCGTGGGCGCAGATGGGGTCTAACCACGATGCAGAAAATCGGGACGTTTGGCGGGCCATGCAGGATATCTATCGCAGCGGTCGGGCCAAGTCGATCGGTGTGTCGAACTTTAATTCGCATGACCTTGAGAACCTGTTGACGTGGGATGGTCTGACGGTGAAGCCAGCTGTCGATCAGATTCAGTACTACGTGGGCCATACGCAGGAGACGATCGTGAAGACGGCGGCAGCCAATCAGATTACGGTTCAGGCTTACTCACCACTGGCTACTGGTGGGTTGGTGGATAGTCCCGAACTGGAGCGACTGGCGGACAAGTATGGTGTGTCAATTCCACAGTTAGCTCTGCGCTACATCGTGCAAAAGGGCGTGGCACCACTCCCTAAGGGACGGTCGATGGCACACGTTCGGGCCAACACCGAACTCGATTTTGAGATTGACGATAAGGATATGGCCTTCTTGAACCGGTTGTCCGATCCGAATGGTTGGCATCCAGTGGGGGACTAAGTCAATTTGAAGGAAATTGTGAATAGCTAGAAAAGAGGCTGGAGAATTTTCCAGCCTTTTTTGGTAAAAAGATTGCCAAATCGTGCAACAATTTCAGTGATTTTTACATTAGTAGTTAATAGAGGCTGCGATTGGGTCTAACCGAGAGAAGTCGGGTGGTCGGCGGCTTTTAGACTGTTTAGCGAGGTGACCGTTATTGTAGAAAATAGCCACCACCGGATTTTTAAACCGGATAGTGGCTGTTGGGCGTAATTATTTAATTTTCGGTAGGTGTCAATTCCGTTCGAACCTGAGTCAATAAGGCCTGAGCGGCGGCTGATAGGCGTTGCCCCTTGAGCCAAACAAAGCTTGATCCCGAGGAAGTGCGTGGTGCGAGCGGGACGAAAGTGAGATCGGATTGATTGGTGTTGATGATGCCGTCAAGACCGAGCGCGTTGCCGACACCAGCAGAAACTAACAGCGAGGCATTATAAAGTAAATTGTAAGTAGCGACCACATCTAGTTCCGATTGTGTCAGGCCGAAGACGTCATGGATTCGGGCGCTGCCGCCCTGTTGCGGTAGGATTAGGCGAGAATTGGTTACGTCCTCAAGACTGACCGTCTCCTGTCGGGCTAACGGTGAGCTATTTTGAACTAGTAGTCCCCAGCGACTCTCACCGGGTAAACGTAAGAAATCATAGTCCGACTTATCCAAGGGTTCCATGACCACGCCAAAATCGAAAACACCGGAAGACAGGTGTTGGTGTACGTCTGAAGCGTCGGTGCTGACGAGGTTGACTTGAATGTGGGGATGGCGCTGGTTGAGGTGGCCAATTGCCTGGGCGACGGTCAACATACTGCGGGCTTCTGCGCTCCCGATGAACACGGCGCCGCTGATGTCTTTTTCCTGATGAATATTAGCGAGCGTCTTATCAGTTAATGACAGGATTTGGCGTGCTTGATTGGCAAAGTATTCACCGTCTGGTGTGAGCTGGATGGTCCGATTACCACGTTCAAACAGCGTGGTGTCTAGTTCAGTTTCTAGTTCTTTCAGTTGGCGGGAAACGGTTGGCTGTGAAACGTGTAGCCGTGCCGAGGCTTGACTAATGTTTTTTTCTTGGACCACCATCAAAAAGTAACGGAGAACACGTAGTTCCATCATTTTCATCTCCTATAACTGAATTGTATAGATATCAATTTAATCTAAGCATTAGACATAGAGAAAGTCAAGTCATAAGATGAGGTTAAAGTGATGGGTTGGGAGGTGTTGTTAGCATGAAACAATGGACAGTCCAGTGTCTGAAGCGGTTTGCTGCTGCCGATGACTTGCGCATTGCCCCATTTTATAGCGATGGTCGAACTTACGGCACGCCAACGTGGATTTGGTCGGTCGTGGTTGGTCAGCACCTCTTTGTACGGGCTTGGAACGGGCAGCGTTCAGCGTGGTACCAATCGGCAGTCAGCCAACGTGGTGGGCGGATTCATTTGGCGGGAGAAAACTTCAAAGTCAGTCTCAGCCCGGTAGCCGCTGATGCTAGGCTCACAGGGGAAATTGACGACGCCTATCGGCAAAAATACCAAGACAGTGCCTACCTGTTGCCCATGTTGCAGGCGGGGCCCCAGTCGGCGACCATTGAAATTTTACCGGTCTAGTAGTTAAATATTGGTCGTTACGCGGATGTTAACGATGAGAATGGAGGTACGCGGCGTGAAAATCAATGAAGTCGCTAAGCAGTTGCAGACGAGCACCTGGACATTGCGTTACTATGAACAGATCGGTGTGATGGCTCCCGTAGCGCGAATCAATGGCATTCGTGATTACTCGGTAGCCGACGTGAATCGGTTGCGTGAAGTCTTGGAGCTGCGCCAATGTGGCGTCAAGCTTGCTGAAATTAAGCAATTGATCAAGCTGGAGGTGGTTACCCAGACGACACAGGTACAGCGTCAGTTGTTGCAAGGACGAGCGGTGGAACTGCGATCGGAAATTCGGCAGTTGCAAGGTTCTCTGAGTCACTTGGAAGCGAAGATTGCAACGCTGCCGCCTGATGAAAGAGAATTGATTAGTGGTGGAAATCATTAAGATCATCGTGGCCTACAATAGATGAAGGATCACTACTAGCTTGATAGCGAACCACGTGAGAGGTCTCACGGAGCAGACAATTCTCATGGTAAATAATGATGGAGGAACGGAATAATGACAAAAATTATGATTTTAGGGGCTCACGGTGCAATGGCCCAATTGCTAACCGATCGCTTGTTGGCAGAAACAACGGTCTCACTCACACTTTTCTTACGCAATGCCGATCGCTTGAATCGCTATGCGACGAATGATCGGGTGACGTTGGTAGATGGTGATATCAAGGATACCGCAGCGGTGGCTAAGGCCATGGCGGATGCCGATATCGTTTACTCTAACTTGGGTGGCCCGGATCTGGCCGACCAGACGCAGAGTGTCTTGACAGCCATGCACCAGACCGGTAAAAAACGGCTGATTTACATCAGTGCGCTGGGTGCACACCATGAGGTTCCTGGCAAGTTCGGTGAATGGAACGAACACGCGATTGCGGCCTTTCTTCCCGGCTTCCGGCAGACGGCGAAGCTAGTGGCCGATTCGGGGATCACGTATACCGAGATTCGCCCAGCCTGGTTAACTGATCGTGATGAGATCGACTATGAAGAAACGCAGTTGGGCGAGGACTTCAAGGGGACTGAGGTCTCGCGGCAGAGTGTGGCTGACTTTGCCCTGAAGGTCATCACCCATCCCGAAACGTATCGCGATGCCAGTGTTGGTCTGGACAAGGCCGGTACCGATGGCGATCAACCGAGCTGGATTTAGGAGGCAATGAGATGACCTTATTTAATCGTTGTTTTCTTTCCCATAGTTTCTCCCATCATCGGCGATACCAATTTGCTGGTTAAACTTTACAATGTAATGTCTTGAGGGTTGTCATTTCAAATATCAGGGAATTCAGGATCGCTAGTTGGTGTGAATGGCAATTTATTTGTTTTACTAATCTCCACTAAAAACATATTAATAGCTGTGCTTAAATCGAGTCCCATACCTGAGATAACTTTTGCGGCATGCTCTTTAATCTCTTTGTTCAAACGGATCGTTAAGGTTGTATTTTTTGACATTGTGATCACTTCTAAGAACAATGCAACGCATAAATGGGGCTTTAACTGTCATTTCGCTTGATAAATTTCATGATAAAAACCGGCACCACCCAAATTCATGAGTGATGCCGGTTCTTTTAACCGTTAGCGAATGACAACTTTCATCTTGTAAGGCACGTGATTGTAAATCCAATGGGCATCAGCGACACTCAGTCTCACGCAACCATGACTGGCGCGTTTGCCGAGCTTCTTGGCTTCGCTGCGGACGTACTTGCCATGCTTGTTGACAGGGACGGAATGGAAAAGGTAGATTCCCCAGCCTTTGAAGGACGTCCAGTAGTTGGCGCCTTCCTTGGAGCTGGCGTTGTAGAAGTGCGTGCCACGGTTTTGGATGTGGAAGGTTCCCTTAGGCGTTGGGGAGGATTTCTTCCCAGTTGAGCATTTCATGGTGTAGAGCACTTTCTTCTTGCTAGCCATGATGTACACGCGCTGCTTGGCAATGGAAACCTTGATGAAGGCGTGCTTGTGCTTCTTGAGATTGGGGTAAGCCTTGGTCTCAGAAGGTAACTTCCAAGCTGGTGTTTTGGCTTTCTTGGTGGTTTTGGCGATGATACTTGTGGGCTGAGAGATAGCAGTGGTAGTGGTGAACCCAATGATCAACCCCAGCACGGCTAACAAGCTGGTCATCAGTATCTTTGATTTATGCATGGAACTCCTCCTTGTAGAATACATGATCAATTTTATGAGTGAGGTGGTGGACTGTCAATGGCAGGAACAAATGGTGACGGGGATTATTTTGATGTATTGTTAGAGGTTTGCGATTTAGTCACGTTCAGCTCTCATATAATATAGTGCAGATACAACTTGACTAACTCTAACTGGAAGATATAGCATGAACTCAATAACTGACCTGTTCTAAAGTTCGAAGTGGTGGTCTTTAAAGCCTCTAGTAAGGGATTTAAGTACGGGCGAATCTTTCACTTTAAAGGTGGTTACTATAAGTCGTGATCTTATCAATGAAAAATTATAGTCTTATTTTCCTCAGTATCTTTTTACCGCTATTTTTTGGTCTTAGTCTACGCGGGTCACTAGTGGTTAGGCTCTTGATTACAGCGATAATATTGGTAATATCGCTATTGTCAGTTGCCTACGCCATCAAATATCCTAAGAGAATATGGACCGGAAAATATGGCGTCTACGCAAGCATTATTCTTGGGATCATAGGGTGGGGCGTCCTCCTTTTCTTTTGGTCAGTGTCGACCCTTTTAACCGGATGGCTGTACTGGATTTGGTGGGTGGCAAGCGCACTTTGCTGTGGTATCGTCATGTGCTTTGTTGCTATTGTACATGATGTGTTTATCGATTGGCGTCACGCAAATAAGTGACCAGTTTATGGTGAAACGTAAAAACGGTGTCCCCCCTACATTGGAGAGACACCGTTTTTAAAAGACATCGTTACAGGTACGTCAGATAGAGCCAGTACCTAAGCGTAAGCCTACTTAAACGTCTGGTTAACGTAAGACTCAACCGTCCCAGTCTTGGCCGATTCATTGACACGGCCCGTCAGTTTAACCTGATCGCCGGTCTTCATCAAGACAGCCTTCGGGTAGTCGGCCGTCCCAACCGTCCAGAGGGTATCATTTCCCTTAACGGCAAATAGGACGTTTTGGTTGTCACCATTAGGAATGACGACGACCCGTTCCACGGTCCCTTTGAGCTTAATGGTCTTAGAGTTCGTGGTGGAACTAGCCGTTGACCCAACCGTGGCTAGTTGTACCCGGTATTGGTCGAGGGCTTGAGTAGCCGTCGTGGCGTAAGCTTTCACACTTTGATCGGCGGCCTTGATGTAGGCGTAGCTTCGGAAGGCCCCGGTGGAGTCTAGCAATGAGACGACCCAAGTTGGCGTGCCGTCAATGTTATACATGATCGGCATCGTTGCGGACCATTTCTGCGCGACGTATTCCTTTTCGGCAATCTTCTTGGCACCGTCACTGTCCATCACCCCGATGTTTTTCCCGGTGTAGTAGGTCAGTGTTCCCGTCCGGGCGTTAATCATGGAGTAACCCATGGTCGAGTCCGCACTGGTCTTAGGTGACGTGAAGTCGTTGAAGTAGGAAATATTGCCGTGCTTATCCACGACCGGTGTAACGCCATCTTCGGTCCCGTTGCTGTTAGGGTCCTTGACGCCGGTCTTATTGAAGTGGGCGTTGAAATAGCCGTTACCGTACCAGCCGAAGATTTCGTTCATTTCGGCCGCGGTTGAGGAAGCGATGGATTCGTTGATGAACTTCGGTGCACCAGCCGCCGTGTAGAGCTGGGTATCCCCGGTCTTGGCGTTTAATACGACCACGTGCAGACTCTTGTAGTTGATTCGGCTAGAGACGCCGCGCGCCTTGTAGACAGTTTGGATGAAGTAAGGTTCACCACTGTCTTTGATTTCGAGTTGTGGTTGGCCTTCTTGAACCCAGCCAGGGAACCGGTTGTAGATCACCCGTTGTGCGTCTTCAAAGAGATAGGCGCTAGGCGTATATCTCATCGATTGCTTGATAAAATGAGGTTCGGCGTTCACGTTGGTGGCATCGATCATGAAGTAACCGGGGGACTGTCTAGCCCGTTGCCAGCGCCAGAAGCCATCGAACTCGACGGGGGCAATGTAGACGGTCTTGCCTTTCACCACTTGTGTCTGTAATGCCCCTAGCTTGTAGTAAGACGTGTTGGGCACGGCACTCATGGCCTTGTTCATCTTATTCCGAACGGTCTTGGGTGCGATCGCAATTGGCGTAGCGTTTTTATCCAGCAACGGCGCAGTCTTCATCGTTTTGATTTTTAACGAGTTGTAGACCGGTTTGACGCCGAACTTAGTCTGGGCTGCACCGAATAAACTAACCACAAACAGCAGGGCCAGTAAACCGGCGGCTACGTTCAGGCCTTTGTTGCGACTGCGAACGTGGGGGCGTTTGTCACCAGACCCCGTCTCAACTTCAACGTTGGGACTGCTGAGGGCGAGAAACGGCAGGTACAACACGCCGCTGATCACGTTCATAATGATCAGACTGAAGAGTGCCTTGCTAGGAAGAATGACGAAGACAACACCAATGGCGATGATGTAGTACACGATATAGATACCGGCCAGCATGCGCAGGTGTTGTGGTCGTTGAACAACCCCCATGATCGCCATGATAAAGGCGGACAGGGTACAGAAGAAAGCAACTAGTAACATGAGATAAACCCTTTCCAATTATGTCTAGAGAAGAAGCCAAATTGAGGGATGCGACTAATGATAAAATCGATTAACGTCGCCCATCAATATATGTAAAAAATAGTAACCTTCTCTAGTTTACCCTATTTATGCAGGTGGCTAAAGGGAAAAGGAGAACGAATGTGGACTATTTATGTTTCTCGGGGAGGTTTAACCAGAAAACGATAGCGTCGAGGACGATATTAAAGATGATCAACCAAAATATAAAAGTGGGGGTGACTTGGTCGATATTTAAAATGACAGTAATGGCGGATAAGATAAAAATAATGATGAATTGCGGCCAGCTGCCAGAGATGAATTTGTTAAGTCGTTGATGTGTCTGGGCAAGTCTTGAGATGATGTACCTCATTGCTAGGGCGAGTAACATTAAGCTGATGGTTGGCCATAAGGTCAAATGAAGCATCGGACAGTACCTCCCAGAAAAATAGGATAGTGAGCTGGTGTTTATAAAGTTATCAGTCCAGTATACGGTGGTTCAGGTGATCCGATTTAGAATGTTGGACCTCTTAAATGGCTAGTAATTGTAGGAGAAAACCAGGCGAAGGTTTTTGCGAGTTATTACTAAAATCTAGTCTTTTGCTGGTTTAGTGTTAAAGCAAGCATACCTTGAAAAGCCATGGGGGTCAAACAACTCTACCCACAAAGAGTTTTGTACAAAAGTGTTGATATCAGGACAGTGAGCTGGAAAAACTGTGGGGTTATTAGCTTGGTAATTATTAAGATTGAACGAGTAGTTTGGCGAAACCATCGGCGACATAATTGAGCAAACTAATCCCGTCAAATCAACATTGCAAGCAATCTCAGCACGACAAATTTGGCCCCATTTGCTATGCTGATACTATCAGGAGTGGGAGGCACACAATGACATTAGGAGAAAATCTAAAGCAAGCGAGAACGGACCATCAGCTAACGCAGCAGGCGGTGGCGGAACAGGTCAATGTCTCGCGCCAGACGATTTCAAGTTGGGAGACGGGGAAAAGCTATCCGGATATTGACAGCTTAGTGACGCTTAGCAATCTGTATGGGTTATCCTTGGATATCTTAATTAAGGAAGACACTGGCATGTTGGACTATTTGCGGAAGTCTGAAGTCATGGAAAATTTACGACCGATCCGTCAAGTAATGCTCGGGTTAAACTTCTTGTTTCTAATTCTGTTGACGTTCTTTTTACAGACCAATGCCGGTGAGTGGATCTTAATTGTGGCTGTTTTGACTAATCAGGCAGGTTTTCTCTATCTACAAAAATTCGAAGGACGGCTCAGCACACAGCCGGTTTGGGAACGGCGGTGGCGTCAAGGCTGGTTACCAACTTTGGTGGGCAATATCTTGGTGACGCTCACCTTACTGGGAACTCAGTGGTGGTCGGTGTCACCAACTGTGGAAAATAATTTAGTCCTACTCACGCAGGTGGGCTGGGTGACATTATTATTTCTGTGGTTGGGACGGGTGCTAGGGCGACTCAGATCGCAGGAAGAACAGCTGACTAAAACCAACCACAAAGTGGACTAAAAGCGCGGCAAATCAACATTGCTTAGAACGTTTGCTAGGCAGATTTGAAGATATTTGCTATGCTATGGGCATCATTGGAGGAGGCCCATCATGGAATTCGGGGAGCGATTGAAACAAACACGTCAACAGCAAAATTTAACACAGTCAGCAGTTGCAGAGGTCTTGCACGTCTCACGGCAGACCGTATCGAGCTGGGAAACGGGGAATAGTTATCCCAGTATTGATAGCCTGATTGAGTTAAGTGATTTTTACCATTTGTCACTCGATACATTGCTCAAAGAAGATAAAGGCATGACGGATACGTTGCGCAAGCCGGAAGTTTTAAAAGAGATTCAGCCGACCATTCGTAACCTGTCGTGGATTAATTTTATGGCGGCGCCGGCTTGCATTTTTGCTGATCATCTCAATTTAGCAGTGACCGTTTTGCTCGTCGTGGCGATTATCAATAATAAGATGTTAAGCCGACTAGATAACTTTGCCGATAAGTTAGGTCAAGCCGATCAGTATACCCGCTGGCGGCAAACGTGTTGGCGGGAATACTTGATTGCAGGTGCTACCACTATCGGATTAATTTGGGTGTGGGTTAACCATCAGACCGGATGGATCGAAGACTTTGCCATCGTGGCGGTAGTTAGCTGGCTGGTGATTTTTCAAGCTGAAGTTGGGCACTTCAGGGCGCCGGAGCACGCTTAAACTCTGACACAGCAAAAAAGGCCGCCACAACTGGCCGGCCGTACTCGTAGGTTATCTGGATTACCGTTTAAACATAAAGATTCCACGCACAATCTCTGCGCCGATTAAAACAATCATGAATGACCAGGTCACTAGTGTTGCGACGCTCCCCATTGTCAAGACCTCCTTGTGGACCGAACCTATCTCGTTACCTATATTGTACGCTGAACGTTGATACAGCACAATAGGAACCGCTTACATTTGTATCATAAATTGCTAATATTTGTTGATAAACAAAAAGACTGGGCACCGCTTGTCCCAGCCTTACAATGATTTAAAATTAGCGATTCGTCACCGCAATCAGATCCGCAAAGGTGGCCGTCGTCATTCCCGGCGTAATCCGGAGCCGTGACAGATTGTAGCGGCCTTGCTTCATGGTGGCGAAGCCTTCCTGAGTGGTCAACGCAATCTTATAACCGCTTTGCTTGGCTAAACGATGCGTTGTGGCGTTGGCCCGACCGGCCGGATAACAGAGCATGTCAGTCTGCTGATCAAGCTTTTGATCCAGCCATTTCTTGGAGTTGACCAGTTCCTTCTTCTGTTGCGCCGCTGAGAGTTCATCGAGATTCAGGTGCTGCACGGTATGACTTGCAAAGTCGACTCGTCCCGTAGCCTTCATCCGTTTCATCTCAGCTAGTGAAAGGTGATTATGCTTGTACGTGAAGCCCGTGATGGCGTTGATGGTCGCGTGTAGTTTGTACGCCTGCAGTGCTGGCAGACCATTCGTCAGGTTGTCCTTGTAGGCGTCATCCAGGGTAATCCAGACGACCTTCTTCTGTGGAATTGAATTCGTCGTGAGCGCCCGGATGGCTTCGGTCGTGGTGAGGGTACGGTAGTGATGCTGCTTCAGGTAAGCCATCTCACTGGCAAATTGCTTCTTCGGCACGCGCAACTGATTGCCACTAGAAATGCTGTGATACATCAGAATGGGCAACTTTAACGGTTGTTTGAGCTTAATCCACGGCTTGGCTTTCGGCTGTGTAACGGGCTTGGATGAGGTATCTTGGCGCTGGACTCGGTGCGTTTGAGTGGGTTGCTTAACCTTACTTGTCCGTGATTGACTCCATAAGAAGCCGCCCCCTAAGATAGCAATTAGCAGTAGGCAGCCCCCAAATAATCCCCATTTTCTGTTCATCATGATTCCCCCAAGTTTGTTCGTTTACTGATTAGTATAGGGGGTTCAGTGCTCTGAGGCACGTAATTAGTCTGCGTGGCGGGCCAAACGGCGATAATAGTCAATGGAATCGGGTTCAAGGTGCAGTGCCGCAATCGCTTCACGGTCGGATAACTGGGGATGGCGGCGCAGATAGTTCACGAGATAACCTTGGTAGAGCACCGTGGGACTCAGCGAAAATCCTACGAGCGCCTGGTCAGGCCGCAGGTACTTATGCAGTCCGGGCAAGGTGAGGTGGGGATCGGCGGCCGCGCGTTGCTTGAGCAGCCAGTCTTGGGACTGAAATCGCTGTTGCAGGGGAGCCAGGAAAGCGTGTAGCTCGGTTAAAAATTGCTGGGCCGCCGCATTCCAGGCGTGAGTATCCAGCGTTGCCGTGAAGTTAGGCGCTAGAAAAGCCTGTACCGGGTAGCCGTGGGCGATGAGCAAAAGGGTCAGGCGGGTGTAGACGTGTAGTCGCGGATCGGCAAGTAGACTGTCTAATTGATCGACCCACTGGTAATTGACGGGTTGAGCGGCCTGTTTCGGCTTACTTTTGAGATCCAGCGTGGGGAGATAGGGCGTCCAACTGTGTGAGAAGAGAAATTTGAAATAGACGTTGAGGTGGGACAGCACTTTATTGTAGGTCTGATTCTGAATCTGCCGGGCATCGACCAACATGCCTAAATACTGTTCAACGTCGGGTGTTTGGAGTTGATTTACCCGGTGCTCTCGCTGATAAGTGGGGTTGAAGTTTTCAAGGTATTTAAAGAAGTCGGTCAACGTCGCGTTATACTCGTCCTGGGTGGCCTGTGCCATGGCCCGCTGTTGCAGGACGCGGTTGAAGGCATCTTGGTAAGGATAATCTTGGGACATGGGAACACTTCCTTTTGCTAAAAATTACGTTAACTTAGCCAGTGCACCACGACCGTAAAGTCATGGTACACGCCGGGGTTAAACGCGGCTGGTGTTGCGGGCGGCTAGGACTTTGGCCCGCAACGTTTCTTTTTGATCGTCGTCAATGAAGGCGGCGTCGATGGCATTGAGGGTGAGGCGTTCCAGGAGGGACCAGTCCAAGCCAAAGTGTTTCCGCAACGTGATGAACTCATCGGTCAACGTCACGTTAGAGACGGTCCGGTCATCCGTGTTGACGGTGACCTTTAGCCCGGCACTGAGAAATTCCGCTAATGGGAAGTCGTCCCAGGACTGAACCGCCTTGGTCTGAATATTACTCGTTGGGCAGATTTCAATCGTTGCGCCAGCTTCCTTGGTCTGGGCAATCGCTGCGGGAAAGCCACTCATGTGGACGCCGTGGCCGATTCGCTTAGCGCCCAAGGTGAGGGCTACTACGACGTTATCGACCGGTCCCGCTTCGCCGGCGTGAATTGTAAATGGTAATCCCGTCGCTTGACCAGCACGAACAGCATCAGCTAAGTCGAGGGTTGGATGGTGATATTCATCGCCCGCAAAGTCGAGACCCACCACGCCCTGATCCTTGAACTCAGCGGCGGTCTGGAAGACGGTGATACATTCGTCTAACGGCCGATCCCGCATGGCACAGATGATGGCGTTGACCGGGATGCCAAATTCCTGTGAGCCCGCGTGTAAGCCGTCCAACGTGGCAGCGATGGCTTCACGAATGGACAGCCCCTTTTCGGTGAAGATGGCGGGGGCAAAACGTGTTTCTAAGTAAATGAGGCCATCTGCCGCCGCAGTCTGAACCATGTTGTAACCGGCAATGCGCAATTGTTCCGGCGTTTGCATGAGATCGGTGACTATTTGGAATCGCTTTAAATAGTCGATTAGACTGACGGTGTCGATGGGCGCGGACACTAATTTTCGCAGCGCCGCATCGCTAGCCGGCAATTCGGCACCAGTCACGGCCGCCATCTTCCGTAAGGCTGGCAGTGAGATTGACCCATCAAGGTGACAGTGCAGCTCAACTTTAGGGTAACGACGAACAGCGTCTTCGGTAAAAGGGTTAACTTGAGTCATGGCAAGGTCCTCCTTTGGAATATGTAGCTTCCTTTGATTATACCATGATAGCGCTTAACTAATCGACCGCTTCGCTGAGATTTCTGGCAGGGAGTTTGTGAAATCACCTGGATTGTTTTTCAGTCCAACTGTTTGCGATTATGAATGGCAAGTCACTGAACGAACAGGCAAGGGTTTAGTTGACCATTATCCAGAAAATGGGGTACTGGGAGATGACGATTAAATGGCAAATTTTACAATTTTGAAATTTAGGTAAAATGCATTGTTAATTGGCCGTAAACATTATAGAATTGATTTAATTCAGTGGCGGCGAGCACGGTCGCTGATCATTGGAAGCTAATGAAACAAACCGATTCTAATATTTATGGTTAACTCATTTAATAACGTAAAAATTTAAATAACTAGTGACTAATTAGTTTGGGGGAGCAACAGCAGCGTAGGAGAGAAGGAGTAATTGCGATGAATCATTTCAACACGGAACTGACGCGCATGGGGCTGCGCCGGCAACGGCAGAGTAAGCGGCGTTACATCACCGGATTCGACGGGATTCGGACGCTTGCTGTTTTAGGCGTTATTATTTATCATTTGGCGCCATCGACGCTTCAAGGTGGGTATCTCGGAGTCCCCATTTTCTTTGTGGTGTCAGGATATTTAATTACATATTTGTTGATTCAAGAGTTTGATACGACTAAGAAGATTGATATTTGGGGCTTTTATGGTCGCCGGGTAAAGCGTTTATATCCGGCACTAGTCACCATGATTTTGGGCACCACGGCGTATATCACGCTATTTCAACGGAGTTTGTTGGTTAACATTCGGGGAACGGTACTGACAAACCTGATTTACGGTTACAACTGGTTTGAAATTGGTCATGGGCAGTCGTACTTTGATCGTTTCAGTGGGGAGTCGCCCTTTACTCACCTGTGGTCACTGTCCATTGAAGGTCAATTTTATTTAGTCTGGCCATTAGTCGTCCTGGGCTTGTTGCTCTTTGTACGGAAGAAGACGCAACGGTTAGCCATTTTGATGGTGGTCGCTATCGTATCTGCCGTCTTGATGGCGGCGCTGTACAGTCCTAACAATCCTAACCGAGTTTACTACGGGACGGATACCCGGATGTTTGCGATCTTAATTGGTGCGGGGATGGCATTTGTTTGGCCCGCTCATAAATTAAACGCCACCGTTGGCCGTAATCAACGGTTAACGCTGGACATCTTAGGTGGGGCATCACTGATCGCGTTGGTCTACCTTTTCTTCACGATGAATGGTCAAGCGGCTAGCACCTATCGCGGCGGTATGTTCTGGTTTACGGTGTTGTCCGGCGTCTTGGTCGGCACGGTTGCCCATCCAGGAAGCGACATGAATCGGCTGCTTTCCAACCCCGTCTTCAGTTACGTGGGGAAACGGAGCTATGGCATCTACCTCTACCAATTTCCAGTGATGATCTTCTATGAAGCTAAGATTAATATTGGAAATCACCCACTGTTCCATGCTCTAGTGGAAGTTGCCTTAATTATGTTGGTCACGGAAATGAGCTACCGGTGGATTGAGAACCCGATGCGGCATTACCACTATGGTCAGCTGACCAGCGATATCAGTCGTTATCTGAAGCAACCGGGCGCTCACCGGTTTGCCAACACGTTTGCGGTAGCCGCGGCCTTGCTATTTGGATTAACCGCAGTAGGGTTCGTGCAACAACCCGCTGCCGCTAAACCAACGGCGCTACAGAAGACCATTACGGCTCGGCAAGCGGCGACTAAGAAGAAGAACGCAGCGGCAGTGAAGAAGCAAAAGGCCCTCGAGGCGGCTTCATCTAAGAAGAAACATGATAAAGCCGTGGCGTTCTCTAAGTTGTCGGAGGCCGATAAGAAGTTGGCTAAGTACTACTATCTGACGCCGGAAGAGGTGCTCGGGAGTAAGCAAACGCCGTTGACGGCGATTGGCGACTCAGTCCTACTGGATGATTCCGGGGACTTGCAAGATGTCTTTCCAGGCGCAATCGTTAATGGTAAGGTTGGGCGACAAGCGTCGGATATGAAAGATATCATTAACAGCATGGCGCAGCAAGGCCAATTGGCGAAGAACGTCTTGGTCAATATTGGGACGAATGGCTACGTGACGCCAGAACAGGCGGATGATATTGTCCATGCGATTGGACCGAACCACCAGATTTTCTGGGTAACGGCCCACGTGCCAACGCGTGAATGGCAGAACTCTGTGAACAATCGGATTCATAAGACGGCGGACAAGTATCAGAATGTCCACGTTATCGATTGGTACACGGCGGCCAAAAATGAGCCGAAATGGTTCGTCAGTGATCACGTCCACCCGAATGATTACGGGAACCGGCACTACACGTCACTGATTGCAAAGGCTATTGTTAAAGCGAATAACTAAGTAGTAGAAACGTCTCAGGTTGATTGAGTTGACCTGGGGCGTTTTTTATTGTTGGTGGTAGCAAACGACCCGGCAAATGGTTATAAACGTGACTGATTAGGCATTTTGCACCTTTGGCCGGAAGCACTATTTCGGGGGCCGGGAGGTTAGTTCCCTTAATTTACCGTTGGTTCGACATTTCGGCGGATTTTTTTGTTAAAACGGGGGCTTATTTCAGCTCACTGAAAAAGACCATGTTAAGATACCAATTGAGTTCAGGGATGAATTCGAAAATTTACTGGGGGGTAATTGTTATGATGAAAAAAGTTGCAATGATCGCAGCAGCAGCGGCTATGGTATTACCATTGGGGATGGGCGCCATTGCTCCCGCAAACGATGGGCTGACTGCTTTTGCGGCTGCTAAACCAGCGGCCAAAAAAGCCACCCACACCTTAATCAGTGCTAAAGCAATGAAGAAAGCAGCTTACCACGTCAAGACGACTAACGTCGCACTGTACAGCGCAAAGTTTGCAGCGGACCAACCTAAAGTGACGATGGCTAAGAAGGGCGTTCTGGGTGGTAGCCAAACTTACTACGCAACCAAGAAGATTGTCGTTAAAATCAAGGCTACCAAGACAGCTAAGGCCAAGAAGGTCACCTACGCCTACATCAAGACCGCTAACGGGAAGATTAAGGGTTGGGTCGCCTTCTCCAAGCTGACCGCTGGACGCTTTAAGGCCGCTGATGGCAAGGCTGACATTAACAAAGCAGCCGACAAGATTGCCGGTAAGACCTACACGCTGATTAGTGCCAAGAACCTGAAGAAAACAGCCTTCCACTTCAAGGACAACCACCCAGCCTTCTACTCAGGCAAATTTGCCGCTGACCAAGCTAAGGTGACGTTAACCAAGAAGGGCCTTCTACCAGAAAGCACAACCTTCTACGCAACCAAGACGATCACCATTAAGAAGGCTAACAAGCACGTAAAGTACGATTACGTGAAGGGCGGCCAAGCTAAGGGCTGGGTCTTGGCATCACAATTGACTGCTGGCCAGTTCAAAGCAGCTGATTAAGTAAGATACTCCAGTATAATTTGAAAAAGCGGATGGCATGCGGGCCATCCGCTTTTTTTTGTGGAAAATTGGAATAGTTGCGGTAAGATGGCATTAACTTAAAAGACCCTATGTGGAGAATGGTTGTTAAACCAGCTGACGGAAAGAGGTGGGGAGGATGCAGGGACGTCGGATAGCTGTGGGAGTCGTGGGGATTGTGTTTACTGTTCTTTTTGCGAGTGTCATTCTGACGGTTGTTGAATTTTTTATGGAAAATGATGTGAGTCATTGGGATTTTAGTCTTGTGTTTTATTTGGGACTCATCGGTGTGGGGATGCTGTTGGCTATTGCCTCGTTGGTGATGAACAAGTTTTTCAGTCGACACTTAATCATGAGTGGTTTAATTGTGATGTTGTTTCTGGGTGTTAAGATACTGCCCGTCCATTTGTATAATTATCGAAAAATCTTTTACCCGATAAGTTATGCTGAATTGAATAAGATTTCTCAACTTAAGTTAGCTAGGGATGATGAATACATCGTTTATGTCTATCGCACTGGTAGTGGGGCTAAAACCAAATTGAAATTTTTGGATAGATGGCACGAAGGAACGATGGATGAGGTTAATTTAACATTGCTAAAAAAAGAAGTAACGCCTAAAGCTTATTCATCAGTTGTAAAGCGATTAGGAGTTAGTCGTGTTCCAGCTCTTATTTATTCATACAGGGGGACGGCTCAAAAGGATCGTCCCTTCTCTGTTACCTTCAATGGTATAGACAATCGGAAGATGTTTGCAAAGCTGACGGTATACTTAGATGGTGATAAGGAAAAGATAACGGGACCAGGAATCGTGTATAAACAACAGTAGAATGTCAAAAAGCCAACCCACAACTGGATTGGCTTTTTGACTGCTGTCTTGAATTCCAAATAGTGTGGTTGGTGACCTTACTTCTTGTAACCGAAATTAGGAATCTCATGCCACCGTCACTATCAGGAGAAACTTCGCCTTATAGAAATTGCTGCAGCGGCCCAGACAGCGCCAACTTATTTGTCACGGCAATTCAAGCAGGTGACTGGAGAGACACTCATAGCCTTTATTAACCGGTATCGGATTAAGATGGCCCAACAATATCTGCGGCATCGACCGGATTCAGTGACTGACGTGGCCTTCCGTGTAGACTTTAATGATGTGACATATTTCAAGCGCGTATTCAAAAGCTACACGGGGATGACGCCCCTAGCTTATTTACGAGGGAGCACGCCCACAATTCAACCGTAGAAGATAGTTAGACTGTCACCGGGGAAATTACAATTATGACACGCCCTGTTGTAATGGCCGACAGATTAAGGTTTCCTTGCGTTTCTTAGAAGTTGCTAATTAGTTCATGTAAACGCTTTACAATGCATGACAAAGCAAGCATAATGAAGGCGTAAAGGGCTCAAAGAATCTACGGAGGTGTTTTTGATGGTTAAAACAAAAGCAGTAATGATCGGTGCTGGCCTTTCTAATATGGCCGCGGCGGTTTACCTGATTCAAGAAGGCCATTGGCGTGGTGAAAATATTACTTTTTACGGCGCTGATATGCACGGGGCCAACGATGGTGGCGAAACCAAAGATTTCAGTGATGAATACTGGAATAAGGAACACCCGTTGGACAACCGCACGGGCTACGTTGCTCGTGGTGGCCGGATGCTGAATTACCGAACGTACGTTGATTTAATGGACTTACTTGACCGGATTCCATCGGCGACTGAGGCAGGCATGACGGCTGCCGAGGATACGCGGGACTTTGACGCTCATCACCGGACCTATGATATTGCCCGGTTGATGGAAGGCGGCAAAGGTATCATCGATGGCGGCAAGCTGGGCTTGAACAACAAAGATCGGGTATTGTTGTCTAAGCTGGTCTTAATGCCAGATGAAGAGGAAACTAAGCTGGATAACGTGACGATCGCTGAATACTTCAAAGACGATCCGCACATGTTCCAGACTAACTTCTGGTACATGTGGGAAACCACGTTTGCTTTCCGAATTCAGAGTTCGGTTCAAGAATTACGCCGCTACATGCACCAAATGATCTATGAATTTACGCAAATTGAACACTTGGTTGGGGTTAACCGGACCCGTTACAACCAATTTGAAAGTATGATGTTACCACTGATCAACTACTTAAAGGATGAGGGCGTCACCTTCATTTCCAACCGGATTGTGACGGATTGGGAGTTCGCTGACAGTGCGATGCAAGACGAGATTACGGTTACTGGTTTACACGTCAAGAACGTGGAAGACGGGACCGAAGAGCTGGTTGACATCGACGACGACACGGCTGTGATCTTCACCAACGGGTCAATCACTGACTCGGCAACGATGGGGGATTACAACACGCCGGCCCCAGAGAACATGGAATACGGGATCAGTGCCGCTCTGTGGAAGAAAGCCACGGAACGCTTCTACAACTTGGGGACGCCGGATAAGTTCTTCGATGACCGGAAGAATTCTGAATGGGTCAGCTTCACGTTGACGACTAAGAACCACCTGTTATTGAATGAAATTACCCGGATTACGACGCAAGTTCCTGGTAACGCGTTGAACTCCTTCATTTCGACCACCCCGATTACCCCATTAGGGCAAAAAGATGTGAACATGTCGATTGTGGTGCACCACCAACCACACTTTACGACGCAGAAACCTAATGAATCCGTTATCTGGGGTTACTTCCTGTATCCACGGCGTCAGGGTGAATTTGTCCACAAGCAATACATCAAGATGACCGGGAAGGAAATGGCGCAAGAACTGATTGGGCAATTGTCCAAGGTTGATCCAGGTCCTAATAACATTAAGAACCATGAAGCGGAAATCCTCGACAGTATTGTCAACAACATTCCAGTTTACATGCCATATGCGTCAGCCCTGTTCAATAACCGGGCAAAGAGTGATCGGCCAGAGGTTATTCCAGCACACTCCACGAACTTGGCCTTTACCGGTGAATTCGTTGAGCAACCTTACCAGATGATCTTTACGGAACAAAGTGCGACCCGGTCTGGTGAAATCGCCGCCTTCCACTTTGCTGGTGTGCCAATGGATAACTTGGTTGATACGCCACGTTATGACAAAGATCCGAAGACGTTGATGAGAGCAACGAAGAAGATGTTTAGTTAAGGATTACGATTTAGGAATAGGTGATTGAGAGGAGCGGGTGTCGACCCGCTTTTCTTTTTGACCAAAAAAGACGCTCCCAAGCCCGACAGATAATTGTCAGACTGGAGAGCGTCTCTGAGTTGAACAGGTCCTTGTGTTGCCTGTTTAACCATTTTTAGTAAGAAGCGAGTTGGGTCGTGTGCTGACTAACTCGCCCGATCATTCACGTTAATCCGATGTTGCTTGGTTCCTTGCCAGAATGGCACCTTCACGACACCCATGATTTTGTCGGCTTCGACGTAACCCCAGGCCCGGCCATCTTCAGAGATGCTCCGGTGATCGCCTAGCACGAAGTAGTGGCCCTTGGGAACGGCATTGCCTTTATAAGACCAGTTGTGATCCTTGGCAAGACTGCTCAGGGTCCAGTTCCCAGTGCCCGTGGTTCGTTCAGATTTGCTAATAAATGATTGGTTAATTTTATGATTGTTGACGTAGATGTAGCCGTTCTTGCTGACGACCTTATCGCCAGGTAGCCCGATGACCCGCTTCACGTAGTTCGTGTCTTTAGCGGCGTTGGGATCTTCACCGAAGGCATCGAAGACGATCACGCTCAGACGTTTAACGGGTAGTGGCTTCACCACAATCATCCGCTCTGTGTCGGCCAGATTCGGTTCCATGGATCCACCAGAAACCTTGACGACTTCCAGCCCATACGTCCGCACCAGAAAAACCAAGATAGCGGCAACGAGAATGGGGATAACCCAACTTAAGATGTTGCGTAACATTTTCATTTCGACAGAAAGCTCCCCTAAAATTAAGTTTAATAAGGCTAAGTGTACCATGAGTTCTTGGCTGAAATAGCGGTTTGATTAAAAGTTAAAGAAAACCCTAGAAATTTCGTTCGAATGGTAGCGCTTTCTTTGAAACTATGTCACAATTAAGGAGCACCATAGACCTATGCTAAGGAGGAAACACCATGGCGGAGCGAGAAGAATTATTGCAAGTTGCTACTGATATGTTGGACCGTGCCTACACGCCGTACTCACATTTTCATGTGGGGGCAGCAGCGGTAGGTGCTAGCGGTAAAATTTACGGTGGTTGTAATATTGAAAACGCGGCATACGGCTCGACTAACTGTGCCGAACGGACGGCGATTTTTTCAGGAATTGCTGCCGGCGAAAAGAGATTCACGGCACTGCTGGTGACGGGGAACACGGATCAGCCGATTGCCCCTTGTGGCACCTGTCGTCAGGTGATTAGCGAGTTCTTTGATCAAGATGCGGTGATTTACCTGACGAACCAAAAGGGCGCGCTGGCAGAGACTACGGTTGCAGGACTCTTACCAGGGGCTTTCTTGGAGCTGAAGTAAGTAAATATCCGGCTACATATGGACTGGGAAGTGATTTCCCAGTCTTTTTATTTGCTGTTAGAAAAGTTTAACCACGGATGATGCTGCGGTCATCAAACTTGGAGCTGGTGAAATTTTCTCGATGGGGTGAATGGTAAATGGCGCCTTTGAGACGTGGTTTACGGCTCAAAGCGAGGTCAGAGACCGCTCTGTGGCTCTGGCCGTCCTCCCCACAGCGATCCAGCCCAAATTTGGCGAACGGTAAGGCGGAAAGCGACGAGTAAAATACTACTCTGAAATAATTACTTTGACACGCACAGTAGTATGTGATACATTAAATGCATGCAAATGAACGAAAGGAAGTGGCAACATGGCTGAGGTGATCTCTAAAGATTTAATCCGGGGCCATACGGATACGATTGTCTTGAATATTTTGCAACAGGGTGACAGCTACGGGTATCAAGTGGCGAAGCGGGTGCGTGAGCTCAGTCATGGGCACTACGAATTAAACGAAGCGACGCTGTACACGGTATTTCGCCGTTTGGAAAAGAACGGGGCACTGACGGACTACTGGGGAGATGAGACCCAGGGCTCGCGCCGGAAGTACTATCACGTGACAGCCGTAGGACAGCAAATGCTGACTGAAAAGACGGCGGACTGGCAGTTTGCCAAGCCGATTATCGATGATTTGATTACAGGCAAGATTATTGAGGAGGATTAGGCATGGATGATATTACGATGGACATTCGCACGCGGTTAGATCAACGGTTTAGCCAGTATCAACCTTCCCGCGCGTTGACGGAATTAAAAGAAGAACTAGTCGGTGATCTCACCGAAGCAGTGACGGATAAGATCAATCAGGGGATGGCCGCCCCAGAGGCCCTTGACGAAGCGATGGCGCAGTTGGGGGATATCGACAGTCTCCTCAAAGAAGTGGCGGATGAAGATGCTCAGCGCGATCAGGCAAAGGCCGCGGAGCAGGATGAGCCAACCACCCGGTCACACGTCCAGATTGGCAAGCTCCACATTACGGATGATCAGGTTACTTGGGGTGATCACGTGGTGGTTGATGGGGATAACGATAAGGTTGATCTCGGAAAGTTGGTCCAGGTCGATGGCGATCACGTTTCAGTGGGCAATGGCTTTATTGATGTGAACGGCGATGACGTTAAGATCAATGGTGAACGGCCACAGCGCGCTTACGTCGGCTCACTCAAGCTGGTCAATACGCAATCCTTTGCGATCGGCGACGTGAAGAAATTGGTGATCGACTATCCCGACGCAGCCCTCAAAATTGGCCAGGCCAGCGCTTCAGAAATTGTGGTCAATGAATACATGAGTCGTGACAGTGAACGTTTCTACCTGCATGGCCGCCAATATGGGACCCAGTTGGAAATTCATCAGGGTGATCGGCCGCGGCTATGGCCGCTACACGTGCGCACGGAGATCTTCATTCCTAGTGCGCTAGCGGGACAGGTTCAGGTGCACGCGGGCAATGGAAGTTTGGAGCTCAGCGACCTGCGTTCGAACGCTGATTACGATGTACACGCCACTAACGGCGCTATCCGGGCATTTAACAACCAAGTGATGAACGTCGCCATTCGGTCAACCAACGGCGCCGTACGGGTGGATCAACTGACGGCGACCGGCTATCAGGTCACGAGTACCAATGGCGCAGTGACCCTGGCGAATGTGGATGGCGATGGTAAGATTGAGTCTTCCAATGGCGCTATTCGCCTGACGGATCAGACGGGGAATACGACGCTAAATTCGCGCAATGGGGCTATCCGCATTGAGGGCCTCACTGGTCAAGTCAATGGGACCTCTCGTAACGGGGCGATCCGGGTTCATCGGCTGAGTGGCGGTGGTCACTTACATTCCGGCAATGGCAAAATTAGCGTAGACGTTTCCGAGTTAACGACCGACTTACGGTTGACCGGTAACGGCGGCGCGAGTGTGGAAATGCCTGGTCAGGCAACGTACAAGTTCGACGTACGGAACGATGATGGTTCCCTAAGAGTTCCCCGGGTGGCGCAGCTTACATTGGATGACAGTCACCATAAGATTGGTGCAATTGGTGAGGATGCGACCCACACGGTTATGATTGATACAGTTCATGGAAGCATTCGACTTGATTAATGAACAAAGTTCCTCTAAACTATTGGCAATTGCTAATGGTTTAGGGGAGCTTTATTTTTTGGGGTAATATTTTCGCAAATGAGCGGTTGAACCCCTTCAATGAGTCAAACTATGCAAAATTGCAATTGTTACCAGCTTAAATAATCTGGTGCAGAATTTGCAGGACTGGAAGCGTTATAATCAAAAGTGGTTCACGCGAATTTTGCCGTAGTTTAATTGGCAATAAAGGGGCGATAAACAGGGGATAAATACGGAAGATAGCGTTTACCGTAAATTGTAAATAAAATACCAACAATTTACGAAAAAAGGTTTATTTTTTGGTCAATTGAGGAGATACTAGAGGGAGTTAC
The DNA here is from genome assembly GCF_012641185.1 of Levilactobacillus tujiorum. GTDB lineage: Bacteria > Bacillota > Bacilli > Lactobacillales > Lactobacillaceae > Levilactobacillus > Levilactobacillus tujiorum. The sequence continues at coordinate 52,420 of NZ_JAAXLK010000009.1, read as the reverse complement.
CGTATGGTTGAATCATAAAGGTGCCACCAAGATTGAAATTGGTGTAGTTTTACCTGACTGATCTGCGCAAGGGGAATCTTGCGGGAACGGCCGGCTGCTAGACCGAGGTAAACGGTCGTCGGCGAAATAAAGTCTACGGTTCCCGTATAGGTAATATTGTGGCTATTAATTGTAGTCAGTTGATTTTTTTGGTAAGCAGTTTGGAGTAACGTTTTAATTTGTTGACGAGCTGGGGTGAACATTTTTATCACGTCCTTGATTTGATGATTGAATCTATTATAGAACGTGTGTTTGGTTTTGGAAACCACAATCGCTAATTTTTTATTAAAACGATAATTTGTTTCATTGGATAAGATAATTTTATAGTAAAAAGTAAGTAGGGTTATCCACTTACATAATATTGACTGGTGACGTGGCTGACTATTTCAACTAAACTTAAGACCCGTGGGCTGTACCCAATTCAGGACGGTAATAGGCAGCGCCCGGCGCTGAAACTAAAAGGAGTAATGGATTTATAATGACAGAGACGACGAATGACAACGTAACGGAAGCAGAATTGAAGAAAGAGTTTGACGACTTATACATGCACATTTTTAAATACATCGGTGATTTCGTTTCGATTCCCACCCAAAAGTATAACTTAACCTTTGAGGCTTTCATGGTGATGGAAAACGTTGCTCGGAGTAAGAATGGCCAAACGTTGGTTGAACTTGCCAAATTAGAAGGCGTCTCCAAGAGCGCTATCGCTCGTCAGGTTAATGTGTTACTCAAGGAAAACTATGTGATGCAGAAGGTCGACCCCAATGATCGGCGGGTTAAGTACATTACCTTAACTGCCGCAGGGAGCCGCGTTCAACGGAACTTGGCTCAAGCGACCGACGAACGGTTCCACCGTTGGTTAGGCTTCTTCGGTAAGGATGAAGCAGAACATTTCATCAAGGTATTACACCGCGCGAATGATCGGGCCGTAGCGGCTGGCTTTGTTGGATTCGATAGCTTACATGACAAGCGTCGTAATTCCAATCGTAGCCGGACACACGGCTAGTGAACTAATCTTAAGCTAACTAAATAGGCAGTACGACCTCATTTCTTGAAGTCGTACTGCCTTTTTTTCTGCCCTAATCGCAGGACAAAGTGGCGTTAACCATCCAGATCGGCTGGTGTGATGGCCGCTTGTAATTGACGTTCGTTGTACAGCAGTAAGATACCAAACATGATGATATAGAGGGCTAGCGGTAGCCAAGCGTAGTTGAGCGTGATCATGTGCTGCGTCGCCACATTTTGGCCGCGATTAGCGACGTAGCCGGACAGGTGAAAGAGCCCCGCCGTAATCAGGCCGCCCAGCCCGAGGCCCACGTTGACGCCGAAGTCATCGGTGGACGCGAGAATGCCCTCGGCTTGAATGCCCATCGCCATGCCGTAGCGGATCGTGTCCGCAATCATGATGGAGACTAGCCCGATAATTAGGCCGTTACCGACGGAGTTGAGCAGGATACCACCAAAAATCACGATGAGTTGGTTGGCGACTACGCCCAGGCTAAGGATTAATTGGCCCGTTGCCGCAATCGCAATGCCGCTAAGCATCGTCCGCTTCTTGCCCCATTGCTTGGCGGAGTTGACGATCAACAGGACCCCAATGAGGGCGGCAAACGTAAAGCCGTTGGCGTAAGGCACTAAGTTCTCACTGTGTTGGATGTATTTGAAGTAGTAAATGGTCGTCTGGTTCTTAATCGCCGTGGTTAACCAGTAGAGCAGGATGACCACCGAGATGACCAGCCACGGTTTATTTTGCCGGAGCATGTGGCCAACCGATCGCCAGGACTGATGGGACTGTTCGGGATTGCTGAAGCGTTCGTGGACGTGAAAGAATGTGTTCCAAATCAGTGCCAGTGAAATGGCACCGAACAGGATGATCGTGAGCAGGAACCCCTGTTGCTGATTGCCATGTCCGAAGAGTGCCACCAGCGGTAAAGTGAAGACGGCGACGATGATTTGAACGGAGCTGCCGCAGAATTGGCGAATCACGCCCAGCATCGTTTGCTCGCGGTCATTTTGAGTGAGCGTGGGGAGAATCGAGGTGATGGGAAGATTGACGGCGGTGTAGAAGAAGCCCAGTCCCAGGTAGGTGACGTAGGCCCAGATGAGCTTGCCGGTGGCGCCAAATGGGGGCGTCACGAAGGTCAGAATTGCAAAAATCACGTAGGGCAGGGCATACCACAGGAAGAACGGGCGACTCTTGCCCCATTTGGAATGGGTGCGATCAATCATCAACCCGATAATTAAACTTTCGACCACATCGGCCAGCCGGGCGACGACGAAAAGAATGGCGGCGGCACTGGCGCTCAGGCCGTAGACGTCGGTGTAAAAGAACAGAAGATAGGTGGTCATCATTTGGAAGACCAAGTTATCGGCGGCATCACTGAGCCCGTAGCTCAAGCGTTCCGGCCATTTTGTTTGCCAAGGATTCATGGGTGGCAGCACCTCCAACGATGAAGTGAGACTTTACTTGTGCTTTTCAGCGACGAGGCGACGGTAGACTTCTGCGCCGACGAGATCGTTGGTGACCATCCACGCAATGTGGCCAAGCGCTTCGGAAAGGTGTTCTTCTCGCGGCTGATCCTTCGCTGCTGGGACGATGCCCATGGCTGGCATGATCCCGAGGTGAAAGGCAATCCAGATGGTGAGGCCGAACCAGGTGCCGGCGTCCTTCTTAATCAACGGCAGCTTTTCGCCGACAATCTGGTACAGGACGGCAAAGGTGGTCGAGAAGCCAAAGTGGATGACGTAACTGACCCAAGGCAACTTGTGCCCAGAATAGGTATAGGTCGCGTGCGTCACCTTAGCGGGAATACCGAATTGTTCGAGCAGGGTTTGCGGTGGATTGGTGGCGTCGCGTTCCTCAGTCCGGGGTGGTAAGACGTTCTCCCAACCGAGCTTAACGAGGCCAGAGACGATGCCGGCCGCTCCTCCGGCGATGATGGCGGCGGGGAGATTTAAGGGGTGCTTTGCAAATAAGGACATAACAGAATTCCTCCTTGATAGACTTAATCACAAATTCGAGTATAAGCGTTTTAAGCCAGTTTTTGGGAATATTTGCTTGTAAGGTCGTCGAACTGGTGTTCAATTTTAGAGTATGGTAAGCTAGTTCGGTAGGCGTCATTGATGCGTGATTAAGTGAACGCAAACGGTGAAAGTGACTGCTATGACGCGATATTTGAACGGTAGACAAACGAAAGGAGTCTAGCATGCAAAACACATTTGACCAGGGGTATATTGAGATTCAGGATGCGACTCAAAATAATTTACGCCACGTTAATTTGCGGGTGCCTAAGTACCGGACCACGGTCTTCGTTGGCCTATCGGGATCGGGGAAATCCTCGCTGGTGTTCGATACGATTGCGGCGGCATCACGGCGCGAACTCAACGAGACGTTTCCTAGCTTTACGCAACAATACTTACCGAAATATGGTCAGCCGCACGTCGGCCACATTGACCATTTGCCGGTCGCGATTGTGATTGCCCAGCAGCGGTTGGGGAAGAATGCCCGCTCGACGTTGGCCACCTATACGGGGATTTATTCCTTATTGCGGTTGTTGTTTTCGCGAATTGGGAAGCCGTTCATCGGGTATTCGGATAGTTTTTCGTTTAATCTCCCCCAGGGGATGTGTCCGGCTTGCCAGGGCTTAGGCTACGTGGATGATATTGACGAGCACCAGTTGATTGATCCCAATAAGTCCCTTAACCAGGGGGCCATCACCTTCGTTAGTTTTGGGCCCAATACGTGGCGGTGGCGGCGGTATGCCACCAGCGGGTTATTTGACAACGACAAGCCAATTAAGGACTATACACCCGCAGAATATGATTTGTTGATGCATGCGCCCCAACAGCGACTCAAGCACCCGGGTGAGGGGTTCCCGCACACGGCCCTCTATGAAGGCGTCGTGCCGCGGATTCGCCGGTCGGTTATCGGGAAAAAGGAAGCCCAGCATCACCGCGAGGCCATCGCTAAAATTGTGACGCGTAAGCCATGCCCGGTTTGTCACGGCACCCGGTTGAAGCCGGAAGCTTTAACGACCCACATTAATGGGCGTAATATCGCTGAGGTGTCAGCTATGGATTTACGCCACGTTTTGGCCTTCTTACAGGCAATCACGGCGCCCTTGGCCACCGACGTTGTCCGCGAGCTGACCACGAAGATTCAGTCGCTGGTTGACATTGGCCTAGGCTATTTGACGCTGGATCGGGGCACCAGCACCCTGTCAGGCGGCGAGGCCCAGCGGATTAAGATTGCCAAATATCTGACGAGTGCTCTGGTAGATATGGTTTACATTTTGGATGAACCCAGTGTAGGTCTGCATCCACACGACATTCAGTTGATTAAGCAGGCGCTGACTAAGCTCAAGGATAAGGGCAACACGGTGTTAGTCGTGGAGCACAACCCCGCCATGATTTCATTCGCCGACTATGTAGTTGAAATGGGGCCACAAGCCGGTCAGGGCGGCGGTACCGTGACGTTTACCGGCACTTACCCAGAGTTATTGGCCTCGGACACGCTGACCGGGGAATGGCTACGGCGGCCGCACACTTGGGGCCCAGAGCGGCAGTCAACGCAGCACTTAGCCTTACGCCACGTGACTGAGAATAATTTGCAAGATGTCAGCGTGGACGTGCCGCTGGGTGTCATGACGGTGATCTCAGGTGTGGCCGGTTCGGGGAAATCCTCGTTGGTCACGGCGCTAAAACGGCAACTGCAGGAGGACTACATTGACCTTGCCCAGACGCCAGTGGGGATTAACATTCGGTCGACGCCAGCGACTTATTTAGGCATTTTAGATGAGATCCGTAAGCTGTTCAGTCAGGCAAACGGTCGCGTTGGCACCAGCATGTTTAGCTACAACGGTAAGGGTGCTTGCCCGCGGTGTAAGGGGAAGGGCGTCACGATTACCAATATGGCGTTTATGGACCCGGTTGTTCAGACGTGTGAGTTGTGTCAGGGCAAGCGGTATAGCGAGGAAGCCTTGCAGTACACGTATCAAGGTAAGACCATCGCTGAAGTTCTCCAATTATCGGTCACGGCTGCGGCAACGTTTTTCAAGGACAGTCCCAAATTAGCCAGTCAATTGGCGAACTTGGATCGCGTGGGACTGGGCTATCTCACGTTAGCGCAGCCGCTGACTACCTTGTCTGGTGGTGAATTACAGCGGTTGAAGTTGGCCGTCGAGTTAGGCAAGCAGGGGACCGTCTACTTGCTGGATGAACCCACGGCGGGGCTACATTTGAAGGATACGGCACGCTTGCTGAAATTATTCAATGAGCTCGTCGCGGCGGGCAATTCATTGATTGTGATCGAACACAATCTGGCTGTGATTAGTCAAGCTGATTGGTTGATTGACGTGGGACCGGACGCGGGTCGTTACGGCGGTCACATTCAATTTAGTGGGACGCCGCAAGCGGCCATCAAGCAGGCTGATTCACGAACCGGCGTCGCCTTGAAGGCGTGGATTGATGAAGATTAAATGAAACAGTACAGAAGGTCGAGATGAGAAATCTCGGCCTTTTTAAGCTTTAATGGATATAAAAGTTAACTTCTTGATAATTGTCAATTTATTGGTGCTCGTTTCCGCGTAGAATGACTCTTGTCAGTAAGGGTGGTCGCGTAGCTCGGCTGAAATCAACGAGTCGTAGCGTTAGGGAATTGGCGTTGAACCTGCTAGGGTAAGACCACCAGTGTTAATCAATTGAGTTGTCAGAAGATTTTTTCAAAAGGAGCTAACGATTATGCCATTAATGCGAATTGATATGTACAGAGGGCGGAGCAAAGCGGAAATCAAGAAGATTTTGGACATTGCTTATCAGGTCGCCACGGAAGAATTACACCTACTACCGCGTGATCGCTATCAGATTGTTACCCAGCACGATCCAGAAGAAATGATCGTGTGGGACGTTGGTCTGGGCTTTGATCGCACGGAAAAAACGTTGATTGTTAGCCTGACGTCGAGTCCCCGTGAAGAGGCGGATAAGGAGCGGTTCTATGCGCGATTGGTTAAAGAATTAGCCGCTGGTGCAGGCGTACCGCCAACCGATGTGTTAATCAACATCACCACGAATACCAAGGCCGACTGGAGCTTTGGCAATGGTGAAGCTCAATTTATGAATGGAAAATTGTAAGCGAAGTTAGCGGACCCGTCATGAGTTGTGACGCGGTCCTTTTATTTTGCGATGGACAGGCGTCGTGAAACAGGCGGGGCAAGATGGACAAAAGAATTGCCGTTGACGTTATTGACAGCGCTTTCATTATAGGCGTACGATTAATCTTACTGAAGGTAGAAATGAGGTGGGCGGATGAACATCCTTATCGGACTCATGCCGGCGCTATTTTGGGGAATTCTTCCCATTTGGATGCAAGGGCGGACGGGTGGTAATTGGACGGAGCAACTGTTGGGAACCAGCGTAGGTGGCGTCATCAGCGCGATTGTGTTGCAGCTCATCTTCCATTATGATGTCAGCCTCACGGATTTTCTGCTTTATTTCTGTTCGGGCGTCTGCTGGAGCGTCGGCCAAGGCGGGCAGTACTGGAGTTATAACGCGCTGGGTGTCAATAATGCCGTGCCGTTCTCGACGGCGCTACAAATCATTGGGAATTCGCTGATTGGCGGCTGGGTCTTTGGCGAGTGGGTCGGTTGGCACGACAGCGTGTTAGGAATCGTTGCGCTCGTGATTATCCTGTCTGGCGTGATGATCAGTAACGGCGTGATTCACGTGTCCCGTAAAGATATTGGGGCATACATCCTGTTGATTGTGACCTGTGTCGGGTATTGGGGCTATTCCGGATTTCCGCACTATGCGGTGAGCAAGGGCCTGCATGGCTTCTTGCCGCAAACGCTGGGGATGATGGCTGGGGCCCTCACTATTTACCTCGTGGGTCGAAAGAAGATTTCGAGTCAGGATCCGTGGGGGTTACGCAACATTACCTCGGGCTTTATCTTTGCCGTGGCGGCGGGAACGTACCTGATGTCGCTGAATCTCAATGGCTTAGTCAACGGGTTCGTGCTGACACAACTGAACGTGGTCGTCGCGACCTTGCTGGGCGTGGTGATCTTGAAAGAGGCTAACCTGAAACAGCTGATTCCGAAGACAATTGGTCTAGCAATCCTGATTGGTGGGGCGGTCATGATGGTCAACATTTAAATTTTGAAAAGATGGCGCGGGCCATCTTTTTTTGTCGGCCTAGTTAAACGTACGTTCCCCTTACTGGCGAAATATGGTATGATAGGCAAACGATATTTAACTGTGGAAGGACTGGAAAATTTATGGCAATCACGTTGCTCACGCCGGCGCAGAACCGGTTTCTTCAATTGACTCAACCGGCGCTGGAGTTACCGGCATTGACGCAGGTGCTCCCAGTTTTGCGGGATCATCCGACGGTGAAGGATACCAGTGATTTCTTGACGCGGTCGACGCGAGCGCTCATTCAGGAGCAACGGCTAGACTGGTTGGTTACGGGGAGTCTGGCGTGGAAATTGTTGGCACGATTGCCGTATGCCATTAATGCCAGTGACCGCCGAGCCGACTGGCACCACTGTGCGTTGTGTCATAAGCCGGTGCGTTACGAGTACCACGTGGTTTTGCGCGCAACCGGACGAGAGATTCTGGTGGGATCCGAATGCGTGAAGAAGTTTATGAGCGACGAAATGCAGTATCTCATGGCGATTACGACCGAAGATAATTTCCACGCCGTCGCCCAGTATGATGCGCTGACGGATCACTATCCAGTAGTGCCGGAGATTTTATGGACGAAGGATGCACTGCCAGACTTGCCTGAGCGGCACCGGAGAAGGCAGCGTTGGGTCCATAATGGCACGAAATCTACCGTCACGGGTTATTTACGGCGGCGGACGCAGAAGTTGCCAGACGAGCAGCTAGCCCCTTATTTGACGGCGTACGATCAGCTACGGCTTTCCGCACAGGCGGCCACGGCGAAGCGTCATGAGCGAGTTCAACGGCAACAGCAACGGGCTCAAGATTTGGCGGCTAAGGAAGAACAGGCGGCTTGGGCAGCGGCCAACACGGCCCAGTCTGCGGCGGAGAAGGCGTTACGGGCTTCGGCAGATTATCGCGGATATTTGGGCGCGGTCGCGGGATTATTGACGCAACACCTGAGCTTAGCCGCGTTTAAGGCACAACTGGCCACGATTCCCATGCCCCAGGCGTTAAATAAACTGGTGAATTCTTATCAGTTGGGGGTCATGGCGACCGAATTTGCGCGGACGGGTCAGATCAAGGCGGCGCGTCTGCAGATTGTGCCGCGTTACTTGGTGGCCGACCTTAATCGCCAGACACGGCGATTAGCGGCGCAGCGCCAGCGTGATTGGGATGACGATGTCTTTAATGCGGCCGTAGGGTTTGAGCTGACACCGGCTCAGCGGCAGACGCAGTTGGCCCAATTGCGCCAGAGTTGGGAAGGTCGCCAGGTGCCGTCGACGGTATACGCCCAATTGCTTCATTTAAAAGCGGATTTGGCAGCGGGACAGCCGGTGCCAGTGGATTGGCCGGAGCGACTACGAACGGCCCTTCAACAACGTTTAGACCAGCAGCCAACGACGGGCTGGGTGCCAGCACGTAAGAATCACGTGACAACGGAACAGCTTCGCCAATTAGTTCAGGGGCGTGACAGCTTTACCGTGGTGGCAGCGGATTATCATCGCTTGTATCAATTGGCTCAGCAGGATGAAGCACTGACGCTTTCCGCCCTACAGCAGTACTATTTAGTTCAGCAGGATCGTCAGGCCGGTCGTGCACCGGCCACGCAAAAGCTGGTGCAGCAGCTTTTACAGACGAAAGATTAAGCAAGAAGCTCCGGGAGACTGGGGCTTTTAATTTTGCCACGAAATAATTAGTTACTCTGATAGGAAAGGGGCGTGATGCATTATCACTTGACTAACTTTTAACCACATTTGGTAAAGCGCTCACTATTTTCCGATAAAATAAGTTTTACTTACGAACTTGTTAACGATTACAAGGACTGATATAACGCTTTTTATAAGGAATTTGGCCTTTTTTTGAAAAAGTTTCGTTTTTAATTGGAAAAACTATTTACAGGCAGACCTTCCCACGTTATAATGTACTTGTTACATATTTGGTAAAGCGTAACGTCCGACTAGGGAGGAAGTTACAAAAAGATCTCCCCTTAACTAAGCGAAGCCAGTCTTTGCGGTGACTAGTGGTTAAGAGGCGATTGAGCTTATTAAATATCAAAGAGTTGTTGTCGGATATTGAGGGATTTAACCAATTATGAGGGGTGCATAAATTATGAAGAAGACAGTAAGCAGTATTTTATTAGCAAGTGCATTATTATTAGGGACTATTGCTCCAGTTGCAGCTAGTGCAAACACTACCGGTGATGGATTCAGCGGTACCACGAGTAGCACTGTTCACTTCGCTAAGCCAGATTCAACGACTAATCCTGTTGATCCAACTGATCCAACTAAGCCAGTTGACCCAGGTAACACAACTGATCCAGAAGATCCAAACGGTGGGACTAATCCTAGTGGCGATTTAACTTTCCTGTTTGTTTCTGACAGTATTAACTTTGGTTCTGCCACTACGCCAATCAAGTCACAAACTTCTGGGACGACGCAAAGCATTAGTGATGGTAGTAAGAATGCTGATGGGACGACCAACGCTGTTACCGTTACCAACAATGCCTTCAAAACCAACGCTAACCTGTTAACTGAAGTTTCCGATACTCGTGGGACTAACGCTGGTTGGACAGTTACAGTTAACAGTTCAGCATTAACTGACTCTAAAGTTGGCGATCTAAAGGGTGCAACCATTGATCTTAATGGTAGCAAGGCCGTTGTTAAGAACTCCGCCGATGCTGAAGGAACTACAATTGATAAGACTGATACGGGTGCATTAGCAACTGATGGTACTGCCAACACGATCTACTCAGCTAAAACTGGCTTTGGTGCCGGTGCAACGACCATGCAACTTGATCCTGCAAATGTTACTTTGAATGTGCCTACTAACGTAGCTACTGGTACTTACACAGGCCAATTGAACTGGACCTTAAGTGACACCCCAGGCAAGTAATTATCAAAATGCGATTAAAGGTGTCCATTCTGTGCGAATGAACACCTTTTTGTTTATGAATGTAGTATTATAAAGATATTACAGGAGATGCATTAACTAGGGTAAGGCAGAGGTGTAAGGATGCTAGGATTTAAGCGGGTTTGGTTGGTGATGATGGCAATAGTTAGTTTCGTTTGTGCGGGGGTGTTTTCTGATGGAAACAGCGCGCAGGCGGCGACAGCAACTAATAACGTTGGGTACAACGTGTCTGCCAAATTACCAAGTAATCAAATCAACAAGAATAATTCATTTTTCGATTTGAGAATGAATTCTAATGAGACGCAGAAACTACAGGTTAGAGTTTACAATGTCACAAATGAAGAAATTAACGTTAAGACGGCTATTCATACGGCCTGGACTGGTTCAGCAGGAGCGATTGACTACGTGAATGCTGCTAAGTCATATGATCCATCGTTACGTTATAAAATGAGTGATATTACCAAGATTCAGGGAAAACAGACCATTACAATTCCCGCCAAGGGCTCGCGATTGGTGACAGCTAAAGTAAATATTCCAAAAACGAACTTTAATGGCGTCATTCTCGGTGGTTGGTATTTTCAACGTGTTGACGATAAGGTGACGGGGACTGTTAAAGGTGCCGGCAACCTGAAGAGTCGCTATTCGTACGTTATTGGAATGAAGTATACGATGGGACGTGTGCCTAATCCATCGATGAGTTTGGGTAAAGTCAGTGCGGGCCTCAGTAACTATCATCGCGGCGTGATTGCTAACATTCGAAATACGACAGCAGTGATGATCCCTAATTTGAAGACGACCACCACAATTACCAATCGTGATGGTGGAGAGGTCGTTCAAAAGGCCAAACAGGAAAATGTCCAGATGGCACCGAACACAACGTATAGTTATCCTATGTTATATGGGAAGACAGCGTTAGAAGCGGGCCACTATCACCTGCACATGGTGGTAAAGAATACGGATCATGAGTGGGTTTTTGATCGTAACTTTACGATTACGAAAGCACAAGCCGATAAATACAACAAAAATTCGGTTGATAACCAAGGTCTTAATATTTGGTTACTCGTGGCGCTGGGTGCCTTAGGGATGTTGATCCTCGTTCTCCTGATTCTGTTGATTATTTACCTGATTCGACGTAAGCGACGTAAGGACGACGAAGAGGAAGAGTAGTAAGGCAGTCTCGAAAGGAGGCGGCGGTCATGAAAAAGAGTATTAGGCGACTTGTGGTAGCAGTTGCGGTTGTTCTGGGACTAGGGTTTGGAACGACAGCATTTGCAGATGCCCCTCATGGCGAGGGGACAACTAGTACTGACACTCAAATTGGGCTTAGGATTGTGAACAACAATCACTATAGCGGTACTGGTACTGTCACTAACGGCGGTGATGGTGATGAGATTGATAATAATACAATCCCTAATGGTCACAAGCCAACGGTGACGCCTAACCATGGCGGCCAGGGGGCTCAAGGGACTAATGCTAATGGTCCGGCTAAGAAACCAGCTGGTGCAGTAGCCAGTGTTGTTCATTCTGGGACAGCAGATCTGGTTGCGGGACGATTGCCACAAACAGGTGAATCACAGGTGTTTTTAGCCAGCGTCTTTGGCTTGTTCCTGTTGATTGCGATTGTATTGCTGGCCGTCGTTCGGTGGCAAGCACGGTTGTTACGTGAGCACAGATGAATTGAATAGTTAAGATAAAACGATGTTGTCTACGGGCAGCATCGTTTTTGTTTATGGACAGATCAAAAAAGGCCACCACAGGGGCGACCTCAATCATAATTGACTGCTTAATTTTTAGGTGAACGACTGGAGAATAGGGCGACGAGTGCTTCAGCTAACATACCCACCGCCATGCCATACATCGCTAACATATCTTGTCGGAAAATGACCAGTAGTAAAACGATCACGTAGAACAACACGGTGATGAGTCGCCACAACTTACCACGCATTAGAGGGCAACGATCTTACCGACCGCGATTGGTAAGGTAACGTGAGTTGAGTAATGGCCTACCGCACCAGCCACCGTATCGGGTAAGTCGACATCGTCGGTGACCCCGTGGATGTAGATGACCCGCTTGTCTAATTCAAGTTCACTGTCGTTAAAGGTTTCCTTGAACTTGGCATCCAACGCAGCGAGCGGAACCACCTTAGTGTAGGCGAAATACCCGTTATCATCTGAGACGGGGTAGTTGTCGTTAGGGACGTTCATTTCGTGAGGTGCGGCGTCGAACGGTACCATGGTTGTACCAGAAACTGCGCCAGTTTCCGGTAAATCCACGAAGCCATCGTGATTGACGTCTTGGGCCGCCGTCGCAATTTCAGCGGGTTGGCCGTCCGGAAAACCGTGGAAATGTTCCCAATGTTGTAAGTTGGCAGGGGTATCGAACATTTCAATGTTAATCGTTAATTGATCACCATTAATTGTAAAGAGGGCGGTGCCGTGAGCCGCCGTACCGATAGCTTCTGCGTTCAGGGGTACAATATTTGCTTGATAGATTTTCATCGTTAAATGACCTCCTCGAATTGATACCCTTAGTGTATAATAAAAGCCAACGAGAAAAATTGATAATTATCAAGAAAGGAAGAAAAATTATGGCTCATGATCCCTTTAAATGTGTTCAGGGGGCGCCAATCTTTAAAGGATTAGCTGATGCTGATATTGCGGAGCTGGCGAAGATTTCCGTTCACCAACAGGAATTCAAACGTGGTAGTGTGCTTTACGATCCCACGACGCCGCTCGATCGGATGATGATCGTGGACGAGGGACGGGTCAAGGTGTATCAACTCAACGAGAATGGCAAGGAAAAAGTCCTGTACATGCTACGTGACGGGGCGATTGACAGTGAGGCCGCGCTCTTCAGTCAGCGGGATCATTTTAATTACGCCGAGGTCGTTGAAGACGCTAAGATTTGTTCGATTGGTCGGGAAGACTTTCAAGCCCTGTTACACCGGGTGCCGACAGTCGCCTTTAATCTGCTGAATATTCTGGGCGATCGGTTAACGGCGTTGGAAACGGTCAGTGCATTGACTGGGAATTTGAAGTCGAAGAACCGCGTGCTGGCGTATTTACAGCAAGTCGGTCAGGAGAAACAGGCCACGCAATTTATCTTGCCCGAAAAGAAGAAGGAGCTGGCGAGCTTCTTGGGCATTACCCCAGAAACCTTAAGTCGGCAGCTCAAACAGCTGGTAGCAGATGGGTTATTGGCGATTGATGGCCGCCAAATCACCCTGCGTTAATAGCAGGAATAGCCGCAGAAATGCGGCTTTTTATATTGCCAAATTTATTTAATGATGTTATAGTGTACTAGTAAAATATAACACTAGGAGGTGGCCGATCGTGAAATTTGACGATAAGGTCCCCATTTACTACCAAATCAAAAATTATCTTTATCATGAAATGATAACCGGTCAGCTTAAGCCGGGTGGTAAATTACCCGCAGTACGACAGCTAGCCGTTGATTTGACGGTGAACGTCAATACCGTTCAGCGGGCACTCGGCGAAATGATGACGGCGGGAATCATCACGTCGCAGCGGGGAAAAGGGAACTTTGTGACGACGGAGACGACCCGAATTACGCAGTTGAAGGAGAAGTTAGTCATGGAAGAACTGGAGCGGGCTTACGAGCAGCTACACGCACTGAATTTAACAGATGATGAAATTATCGTGGGGTTAAAACAATATATTGCGCAAAGGGGGCAACGGAATGACTAATGTTTTAGCAATTGATCACGTCGGTTACAAGCACAACTTTAAAACTATTCTGCACGATGTCGACCTCACCCTTGAACCCGGGAAAATTGTCGGGCTGTTGGGCGAAAATGGTGCTGGTAAAACAACGCTGATGCGGTTGATCACTGGTGGCGCTAAGGGGTCCGGCACAATTGCGGTGTGTGGGGACACCCAAGCAGCCCATCACCGGAGCCACGTCAGTTTTACGGAACAGCTACGCGGCTTTTCGGCCAGTACTCGGGTGGAACAGGTCGCCAGTTTTTATCGGACGGTCTATGCGGACTTTGACGGTGCCCGCTTTGAAGAGCTGGTCACGTTTTTACAGATTGACACCAGCCTAAAGATTGCGGCGTTATCCAAGGGGATGAAGGAAAAAGTGATCATTGCCCTCACGTTGGCTCGTCAGGTGAACCTCTACTTGTTGGACGAACCGTTTAGCGGGATCGACAGCATGAGTCGCAAGCGTATTATCAGTAGTATTCTCAAATGGAAGCCGGCTGACGCGACAATGGTCATCAGTGATCACTACGTTTCCGAGATTGCCCCCATCCTAGACGAAGTTGTGATTGTTAAGGATCAAACGGTTTACGCCCATCAGGCGGCTGATGATATTCGAGCAGAATTTGGCGTTGGAATTGAGCGTTATTATGAAAGTCTATACGAGGGGAGCGGTCAACGTGACTAGTTTTAAGGCGTTATTTAAGGTAATGAGTCGGGGCCGTTTTCGGTTAATGAACTGGGTGATTCTAGCAGAACTGGCCGTCATAGCAGCAACCTTGTTGTGGGGATTTGCGAGTGATGGCATCGAGCATGGTGATACCTTCTGGGTCACCCTGGCGTGGTCAATGGTGGCCTTCACGGTTGCCTTTATCCTGTTGTCCGTGCGGATGGAACGCGTTTACACCCGCGATACTTATCGACTCCTGCCACTGGGCGAAACGAAACTCTACTTAACGGACTTGTTGTCATCGGTCGTCATGTTTGTTTACTTTGGCGTTATTCAATGTGGACTTTACTTGATCACCGAGGCGATTGACAATCGTTATTTGATGACGCTACTGCAAGCGGTTGGCGGGCCGCACTACACCACGGGCCAAGCGTTTAAGGTAGCGACTGGACTCGTGGCGCTGGGACTGGCACTCCTCATTCTGGGGTGGACGACCATCTCGTTAGTTCATTTGGTGATTAGTGCCACCAACAACTTCCTGCCAAATACGAGCCGCCGGTTAATCAATGTCATTTTATACGTCGTTGTGATTCTCCTGGTCATTCGGATCACCGGTTTTCTGTTCCATGAAGTCAATAATTTAGGCCAGCTCATCGCGGGTGGTGTGACTGCTCAATTCATGATTAATATTGGCGGTGCGCTAGTGATCGCCGCGATTGAAGCGGTTCTGAACATCGTTCTGCTCAAGAAGTGGGTTGAAACCATTCCTAACTAGAGCGGCAATCAGCAAATAGAAGTAAAAGACAGGCCACCGCGTGGGGGCCTGTCTTTTGTCGTGGTGGGAACAGATTGGGAAAGCCAATTTAGCCTTCTTTAGACTGGATGGCTTGTTTCTCAGTGGGCAGTGAGTGAAGATTACCGATGGAAATTAGCAAGGAGACGAAGACCAGCGGCCAGCTCAGACCGTAAAAATAAAGGTTGAAATGACCGGTGTCACTAGGCTTGAAGAAGTCCAACAAGGACAAGTGGGTTCCCGCGCTAACGGCAACCAATAGGCCAAACATGACCAGTTGGCAGAGCAGACCGCCATACGTCGAGAAGCGATATTTGTGAATAATGGCGCTATCGGCATCAATGCTGTCTAGGCCGTAAAGGGTCTCGTTAATCGTGGGATTGTCGTAGCCCACGTAGAGGGTGATGAGCAACAACCCCAGTAGGTAGCTTCCTACCCAGGGAATGAGTAGCAGAAGCTGGCCAGCCATCAGACTGACGAGACTGTACTGACGGGCTTTGTGCGGCCGATGATGCCCCAGTAGGGTAAAGACCGTGTGACCCGTCTCAAATCCCACTAGGTAGACCCCAAAGACGGCGTACATCCCCGCATTTCCCAAGTAGAAGTAGGCGAAGAAGCTGTTGAATAGAAGAACGAGGCTGACTAAGAATCCCCGGTTCAGTAGGCGCATTTTAAAACTGGGTAGCACGTGCCAGTCGGCAATGAGTTCGACAATTAAGATGATCAGTGCCGCACCAATGATGGTGAGGGTGATCCAACTGGGGAGGATAACGGTCGCTTTACGAAGTGTGGTGAGGACGGCCAGTACGCCGAAGAAGACGAGCGATAGAATCCAGCGCCATGTCTGAGATAGGCCGTGGACTTGGTGCGGAGCGCTACGATAAAAATCACTGGTAAAGTTGTTCAGTAGGAGGCCTCCGGGTAAAGCCGCTAGATAGAGCCCGCCCAGCAGGATGAAGGTTAAGGTGTAATTGAACTGCGCCAGAATATCGGCGCCGATAATGAGGCCCAGCAGCGCAAAGATTAACCAGTAGAGCCGCTTCATTTTAAAATTAGCCGTGTGGGTCAGGTGGAGTTTGACGGTTAGAAAGTACGGCCAAATGGTGGCGGCACTGTAGCCCCACAGCAGGCTACCGACCACTAACCAACCCAGTTGACTGGTGAACGCAAAGATCAGGCTACCGGCCGCCCCGAGCGTGAGACTCAAGATCAGGTAAGTGCTCGACTTGAGGTTGAGTCGCTTAGTGTAAAAGATGCTGGCAGCTCGGGAAATATAAAAAGCGACCAATGCCATCAGGTAGGTCTCGCTCTGAGTCTGTTGCCACATGGCTAGAATTAGCACGTAGGGGAGCATGATCCCAATATTGGCCAGAAAATTTAACGTCCCGACTGAAAAGTCGATGGCGATTTGATTCGCGCGTTTCACGGGAAGAATCCCTCTTTCGTTTACAGTTTATTTTAGTATACCAAAGTTTGACAGAATGGTTGGTCGCCGAGCTTAGCGATTTTGGCCAAATAAATAGAGCTGGCAAATGACTGCCAGCTCTATTTTTCAGTTAAGTTTAAGCACTAATTCTCCGAAGACGTCTTTGGCGTCAACCGTTTTTCGATAAAGGATAGAACCAGGTCGGTGATGATGGCCATCAAAGCGGTTGGTAAGGCCCCGGCTAAGATGATCGCCCCACCATTAGTGGCGTTGGTCCCCCGAACGATGATATCGCCCAGGCCACCGGACCCAATGAAGGATCCGATGACGGTAATCCCGATACCAAGGACTAAGGCATTTCGGATACCGGCGATGATCACGGATAACGATAAGGGAATCCGAATCGTCTTCATGATTTGAAAACGAGTCATTCCCATCCCCTTACCGGCGTCGAGAACGTCTTGGTCAACGCTCAACATCCCCGTGTAAGTGTTTTTCACAATTGGGAGTAGGGAGTAGAGAAAGACGGTGGCAATCACCGTATTTTGCCCTAAGCCCAAGCCCAACATCAGAATTGACAGCATCGCCAGGGAAGGGATGGTCTGAATGACGTTGGCAATCCCAATAATGAGTGGGGAAAGCTTCCGGTTCTGTGAGATCCAGATCCCGATCGGAATACCCACGATCGCGCCGAACAGCACCCCGTAGATTGAAACGAGAAACGTTTGGTTAAATTGACTGAGAACGTACATCCCGTTGTGCGAGAAGTAATAAATTAATTGATTGAAAAGTCCCATGTCTTTCATGCCTAGTTCCCCCCTTCAAAGTAGTGGTGTTGCTTCAAGAAATCGGTGGCCACGGTTTGTGGTTCTTCCAATTGATCATCAACCTTATAGTTCAGCTCTTGCATGGTCTTCAAAGAAATCTTGCCGACCAAGCGGTTCAAGACAGACTTTAATTCAGGGTGTTGCTTCAAGATAGCATCGGTAGCGACTGGACTCCCATCATAAGGTGGGAAGAAGTTCCGGTCATCCTTCAAGATGGTAAGGTCATAACTGCCGACCCGACCATCGGTGGAGTACCCTAGAATGGCATCCATCTTACCCGCGGAAAGGGCATCGTAAAGTAACCCAACCTGCATCGGATAAACGGTGCCGAAGCTAAAGCCGTAGTCCTTCTGGAAGGCAGGATAGCCATCCCCAGGACGGTTTTGCCAGATTTGGTCAATGCCGACACGCATGTTAGGCGCCAGCTTCTTCAGGTCGCTGACCGTCTTTAAGTGGTGTTTCTTGGCGTAACTCTTCTTAACCATCCACGCGTAAGTATCGGCGAACCCGTAAGTTTTGAAATAAGTCATGTGATAACGATCCTTAAACTCTTGGGTAACGGTCGACTTAACCTTGGCGGGATCACGTTCGAATTTTTCATTCAGAACGGTTGTTAAATCGGTCCCGTTGAAGCGAATGGAAGAAATATCAGCGTTGTCGTTCTTTAAGGCGTTAAAACTAACATTTCCGGAACCGAGGTTATTGATAATAGTTGAATCGAGGTCGGTGTAGTGGCCGATCATGCCTTGAATCATATAAGCCATGATCTGCTGCTCGGTCGTGTTTTGCGACGCGATTCGGACGGTATTGTTGCCAGAACCACTCAGACCGGGAAGACTACAGCCCCCGAGGGGTAAGAGCACGATGACTAACAGGAGTCCGGCTAGCCATTGACGTAAATGTTTTCGCATGACGGACCTCCTATCGTAATTGCCGTGGTGTCACGGTGTTTTCCAATTTACCTAACAAATAGTCGACGATTAAGGCAAGCAAAATAACGGGAATGGACCCACCCAAGATTAGATCTGAGCGGTAGAGGTTCAAACCGTTAAAGATGAAGTCACCTAGACCACCGGCACCAATATAAGAAGCCAGCGTTGCCCATGCAATGACGTAGGTCGCGGACAGGCGAATCCCGGACATAATCACGGGAGCGGCCAAAGGAATCTCGGCGCGAATCATGGATTGCCACCAGGTCATCCCCATCCCTTTCGCGGCGTCCCGGACAGTGGGGGAAACGCCCTCCATGCCCAAGTAAGTGTTACGCAGGATTGGCAACAGAGAGTAGATGAACAGCGCCACAATGGCTGGCGTGGACCCAATCCCGAAGATGGGAATCATCATGGCTAATAGGGCCATGGCTGGGATAGTCTGCAGTACACCGGCAAGCGTGATCACCGCGTTGGCACCGTGCTTCATCCGCGTGAGTAGAATTCCCAGGGGCACTGCGACAATGATCCCTAAGAGCAGGGCCGCAGCCGAAATGTAAAGGTGTTGGCCGGTCTTATCGATCATCTGCATGCCATAAACTTGTAAGAAGTGAATCATTGTGATGATTCGCCCCCTTCATGAGTTGCGGCAGCGTGAATGTCGGCATTAATTGGTGAAGCGGGTTCTTCATCGGTCGCTGGTGCACCACGTAAGGCATCGTAAACGATATCAACTAACGCGGTTCTAGTGACGATACCGACCAAATGCTTCTTGGCGTCGACAACGGGAACGTTTTTAACCCCCTGTTTCAGAATCCGATCAACCGTGTCGCCGATCAAGGCGTTGGCTTGGACGTAGAAGACCTCTTTATTCGTAAAACGACTGACCGGCGTCGTGGCGTCCGTGATCCGGTTAATGTCATCCAAATCAACGTAGCCTTGAAGGACGTCGTCTGCGTCCGTAACCAGCAGCGTATCCACTCGCCGTTCATGCATGAGGTCGATAGCGTCATCCAATGTTTTGTCAGGGGTAATCGCTGCTGGGTTCTTCAACATGATCTGACTAACGGAGAGGATGTTCGGTTGCGCTCTAATCAGGCGTTCTTCCCCAATCAAGTTAGTCACGAACTCGTTGGCAGGATGCCGGAGAATGTTTTCCGGTGTGTCTACCTGAACTTGCTTCCCGTGGCTCATGATGACCACGCGAGTAGACAAATGGAGAGCTTCATCCATGTCGTGAGTCACGAAGATAAAGGTCTTGCCCAGATCTTCTTGCAAATGTTTGACCAAGTCCTGCAGGGATTCCCGCGTGATGGGGTCCAATGCCCCAAAGGGTTCGTCCATCAGAATGATTTCTTGGTCAGCCGCGAGGGCCCGAACGACCCCGATCCGTTGTTGCTGCCCACCAGAAAGCTCACCAGGGTAGCGTTGCAGCATTTCCTCTGGCAATTGGGCCAAGTTGATCATTTTTTTAGCTTGTTCGGCACGTTTTTCTTTGGACCAGCCCAGTAACTTAGGGACGATCTCAATGTTTTCTTGGATGGTCATGTGCGGCATCAGCCCGATATTTTGAATAACGTAGCCAATGGAGCGCCGTAGCTTGACAGGATCCATCTGGGAGATATCCTCACCATCAATCTTGATGGTTCCCGAAGTCTGGTTGAGCATGCGATTGATCATCCGCATGGTCGTGGTCTTTCCTGAACCAGACGTTCCGATGAAGGAGATAAATTCCCCGCGGTCGACTTGTAAGTTGAAGTCGTCAACGGCAATTTTACCATTGGGATATTCCTTACGTAGATGTTCCATTGAAAGTAGCATAGATTAACCTCCTGTGTAATGGTGTCACACTTCTGTAAAAGTGCCAGAAATATAAAAGAACGATCGGCATGCCAAAGCGGCACACGCAAGGTGAGACAATTTGGAATCCGATCGTATTTGGTTAAATGGGTGTTGATTAACATAGTTATTGTACACGATTTACGCGTATTTTCCAAAAGAAAACTATTGCCGGTGTTGATAATCCGCGGGTGTGTAACAGCTTACTTGGTGATTAGACTCACGGCTGACCACCGGCTGCTTTTTTTCGGCCCGTCACCAATTTAAGCATAACATACCTAGCGTTCTTTTTAATAAGGAATGACTTATTGAGGAGAAAAGGGTGGGCCTAAAATTAAATTGGCTAAATTAAAAAAAGAGGTTGCCTTAGACTTACTCTAACCCAGTATAATCTTTTTATCAGTTAAATCGAAAGGAAGTTATGAACTTGAAACGAATACTGATTGCTGGACCGTTAGACGCTGCGAGCCAGACCTTTGTTCGCCAGCTTAGTGCGGACCCCACCCTTAATTTAACCGTTTATACGCCTAGCCAAGTGACGCTCCCTGAGGCCGTCACGGGTTTCACTGAGGAAGCCTTGGATGAAGGCGGTCTGAGCGCCGCTATGCTCGATCAGGACCTGGTCGTCGCTTTAGCCCCAACCATTCATCTGGTCGAGACGGTCAAAACCGTGGTGACGGCTGCCCGTGCCGTCATGATTCCCAGAGTATTGGTGAGCCGAACCGATGAGATGGAGGGCTTGCCTCGAGACGTCCGAGCCGCTCGGCAATTGTTGTTAACGGCGGGAATGACCACTGACTTGGTCGAAGGACTGGGCAGTCTGAGGGCCTTACTGGGCGTCATGCCAGCTCCAGCTGAAGTTGATCCGCTATTTGATGCGCGGGTTGCGGGCTAAAGTGGCTACATTGGGCCCAGCTAGAGACATTTAAGGGCCTGGGATAAGAGCCCCAGACCCATTTCTATATCCAAATTTACATTGTCGAAACGTGCGCTAGAAGGCGGCTGGTTCCGCTTAAAACTGCTAACCAAACAATCTAGACCCGGGATTATTCGGTTATCAGCCTTAGTGCTCGCCAGCTAATCGCCTTTTATCCCACTCTCTTTACGTTAAGCCGTGGCTGGACGCCTGATTTCCGGGGCTAGCCACCAGAGCAGGGCTAGGTTGAGTAGCATTAGTAGCGCGGTTGAGAAGAAGACAGCGTTGTAATTAAAGATGCCGGCGAGCCAACCGCCGAGTAGGGCGCCCAACATGTTACCAATTGATTGAAACGATTGATTCCAACTGAAGACCGTGGATGTCAGGGCCACGGGCGTATTTTTAGTAAGTAGTGTCTGAATCTCCGGGAACAGCGCCCCGTCAGAAATACCGATCATAAAGCGTAGTATCCCCAGTAACCAGACGCTGGTCACGAATCCTTGTGGGAAGTACATGATGGTCGCGAAGATGTAGCCGAAGAGTAGGACGCGACCGGAGCCGTGGTGGTCACCGTAGCGACCGAGCCGCGGGGCAGCGATGATGTTAGAAATTCCTGGTAAGGCTGCTAAAATACCGGCAACAATGGTGATCGGTCCCACGTTGTGCATGAGTTCTTTGACGTACAGACTAATAATTGGTGAGATTGACGTATTGCCGAACTGAACGAACATGGTGGAACTTAGCAGTAAGACAATGAGTTTTAGGTTGGGCACAGCCATAAGGCGATTGGTGCGTTTGGCCGCGTGCGTGGGTTTAGGTGCTGGTTTGAAATCTTCTTTAACGAGGACCCAACTGAGGACGAAGGTCGTCAGAAGTAGGGTGGCCGTCACAAAGAAGGTCATGCGAATGGAGAAGATTTGGGCGAGCACGCCCCCGACGATGGGTCCCAGCAGATTACCGCTAGTGCCGCCAGTGGTGAGGGTGCTTAGCGCGGCCCCGGAATATTTACGCGGCGTCTGCGCAGCAATCAATGCTTGGGCGTTGGGGATGTATCCGGCGAAGACCCCTTGTAAGGAGCGCAGAGCGATGAGTTGCCAGACGTGCGTCGCTAGGCCCATGAGTCCCATGGCAACGGCAATCCCCAGCGATGTGCGTAGCAACATGAGCTTGCGGCCCTTGCGATCGGCGACCATGCCCCACAGCGGTGCGGCGATGGCGCCAACGAAAAAATCAGCGGCGTAGACGAGGCCGCTGTACATGGTGACTTGTGCTTTGGTGTAATGACCGAGACTGCTCACGTAGAGTGAAAGAAACGGCATGATTTCGCTGAAAGCCATGCCAACGATAAACGAACAGAACCACAGAATGTGGAGGTTCCGCCGCCAGAGAGTCTGCGTCTCTTGGGCATCATCCACAATGGGTCAACTCCTTAGTTGAACATAAAAAAATTGCTGATATTGTCATCAACATACCGCGCAAACCGCGAAACGTCAATGACTATCAGCAATTTTTTTGCGCTCGCACCAGTTAATTAACCGTGAAATACGGGGCGGTTAGTCGTCCATTAATCGTTGGCAACCTGAATCTGGGGCTTGCGAATTTCTGGGACGAGCCACCAGACCAGGGCAAGGTTGATGAGCATCAATAGGGCAGTCGAGATGAAAACGGCATTGTAATTGAAGATACCGGCGATCCACCCGCCGAGCAAGGATCCCAGCATGTTGCCAATGGACTGGAAGGACTGATTCCAGCTAAAGACCGTTGACGTTAATTCCACGGGGGAGTTCTTGGTCAACAGCGTTTGAATTTCGGGGAACAGTGCGCCATCCGAAATCCCAATCATGAAGCGTAGGATTCCGAGCATCCAGACACTGGTGACGAACCCTTGCGGTAGGTACATGATGGTGGCGAAAATGTAGCCAAACAGGAGGACCTTACCGGAACCGTGATGATCGCCGTAGCGGCCTAACCGTGGTGCGGCAATAATGTTAGAGATCCCCGGTAGTGCGGCGATAACCCCGGCGACCACGGTAATGGGGCCCACGTTGTGCATGAGTTCTTTGACATACAAACTGATAATAGGAGAGATCGAAATATTCCCAAACTGAACGATAAGAGTCGATGAAAGCAAGACCAGGATCAGCTTAGGGTTAGGAAAGGCCGCCAGCGGGTTGTGGCTGTGCTGCCCGCTCTGGTGCTGGCTGACTGGCTTAAATTGTTCTTCCACAAAGACCCAGCTCATGAAGAAGGTGAGTAGGAGTAACCCCGCCGTGATGAAGAAGGTGAGGCGAATGGAGAAGATTTGCGCGAGCACCCCACCGATGACGGGTCCCAGCAGCATCCCACTGGTCACCCCGGTCATCAAGGTGCTGAGCGAAGACCCAGAATGTTTGCGTGGCGTTTGTGAGGCAACTAATGCTTGTGCGTTAGAAATGAAGCCGGCAAAGACGCCTTGTAATGCTCGTAAGGCCACGAGTTGCCAGACGCTAGTGGCAAAGCCCATCAGGCCCATAGCGGCTGCCGTTCCTAATGACGACCGGAGCAACATGAGCTTACGGCCCTTGCGATCGGCAACCATGCCCCATAGTGGCGAAGCAATGGCGCTAACGAAGAAATCCGCAGCGTAGACTAAGCCACTGTACATGGTAACCTGTGATTTGGTGTAGTTACCAAGGCTACTGATATATAAAGATAAGAAGGGCATGATTTCACTAAAAGCCATCCCCGCGACGAACGTACAGAACCAGAGAACTCGGAGATTACGGCGCCAAGGTCCCTGTTCTCTTTCAGCTTCGTCCAAAATGAGTCAACTCCTTAGGGTCTAGATTGACTGGTAAGATTACCCCGGTAATGCAGACCAGTCGAGATTAAATTCTTAATAGCAACCCCACTAACATACCCTCTTAAGCGTGAAAGGTCAATTTTTAGGACTTATTTGTATGCGCTCGCAATGGTTTAACCGAGGGAGTCAGGTTATGATTCTAAAATATTTCTGGTAGGACGACCCCTGGATATTTGGTGCGTAGAAAGGGCCTGAGACGGTGGTCCCAGGCCCTTCGATAGGTTTAAATTGATTATTCTACCGGAAACAATTCGCCAGCTGCGATGCGTTCCAGCAGAAGACGGGAAGGAATGAAGAAGGCGTTACCGGTAACCGGCGTGCTGAAGTCCAGCAGGCGATCACTCTTAGTGAACATATTCTCTAACATACGTTGGGTCACTGTGAAGTGGCGCGCGTAACCGATGAAGTAGGTGCCGGCAATGCCTTTACCTGGTTCGCCGTAAGGAACGTTCATGCGGACAATCTTGTGTTCGATGCCGTTGTCATTGTCTTGTGAGGCTAGGTTGTGGGCGTTAGGTAACTTTTCCTCGTCGTCTAACTCACGATCGGTAAATTTATGCCGACCGATTGCCTTTTCTTGGTCCCCAGTCTCTAGGGCATTCCAAGCATCCATGTTGTGCGTGTATTTCTGAGCGAAAGCGTAGGAACCATTGACGAATTCAGGATCTTCATCGCCAATCAGCGCGTATTGGGTTGCGTCGCCAGCGGCTGGATTTTCAGTGCCGTCGATGAATCCAATGATGGCCCGGCCTTCAAAGTAGCGGAATCCCTGCGTTTCGTCCACGACGGTGGTCCAGTCACGTAAAAATTCGCGGGCTTGGTCCATGACTTCGTAGACGACGGCCCGTTCCTTGGCGCGGACGTGTAGAAATAAGTCGCCAGGGGTTGCCGGAGCGGTGTACCGCGGACCCTTGATTGGGGTAAAGTCGACGAGTTCTTTGGGTTGACTGGCGGTCGGAAAGAGTAAGCGCCAGGCGGTAGCGCCAAAGCCAAAGGCAACTTTTAGGTGGGCGTCGGGGTACCGAATCGCCATGCTACGTTGAATGGCGGCGAGGCGATCGGCAAATTCGGCCAATGCGTCGCGGTCCTTGGTAATATCGGTCTGGTCGATGAGATACGTGGTGAATTGAATGTTGTCACCGGCATCGCGATATACATCTTGTGCAGCTGCAGGATTAATCATCGTCATGTGAATGCCTCCTCATGGTGTGGACAAAATATCGTTATCACCAGTATACCAAGTGAGGGGGCAAAGGTTGGCGGGGATGCTTGTGAATGCCGGAAAAGTTATGTGGCCTGTAAAACAGCGAAAGTAGCTTTGTGAGGATAATGAAAGTTTGAGGAACGATTTATTTTCGTTTGGTGCTTAGGCAACATGGATAAAACTGCCGCCTTATCGTTCGCCGAATTTGAGCTGGAGCGCTGTGGGGAGGACGGTCCGAGCCATAGAGCGGTCTCGAACCTCGCTTTGAGCCGAGGATCACGTCTCAAAGACGCCATTTACCAAGCAAATCACTTGGTAAATCCCACGGCTGAGCTCAAATTTGGCTCACTCACGGCTACGTTGAGGTCATCCACTACTACCGAATATCGCCGTTTCATCTGTTCAAGTCAGCCTAGAGTTCAACGACTACCTTTAACCGCAGGCGGAATCTCTGCCAGCCGCAGGTGACTGGTTTCAGTCCGTAATCCCTGCTACATCAAGTGTTGATAACAAATTTCG
Source organism: Levilactobacillus tujiorum (assembly GCF_012641185.1). Taxonomy (GTDB): domain Bacteria; phylum Bacillota; class Bacilli; order Lactobacillales; family Lactobacillaceae; genus Levilactobacillus; species Levilactobacillus tujiorum. The sequence goes on along the minus strand of NZ_JAAXLK010000009.1, from coordinate 26,622 downwards.
CCATTTCCAACCTTTAGGTGGCGACACAAAAGCCCAGCTGTAATCACAACGGCTGGGCTTAAAAAATAGAATGAATTAGTGAGACTGTTGGAAATCTTCAACGCCGGCCACCAGACGGTTCAACCCATCCTGAAGGCGTTCAGCCGGGCAAGCCACGTTGATGCGGACAAAGTCGTGACCGTCGCCACCGTAGACGGAACCGGCAGTGATGAAGAGACCGGTCTTTTGCCGGATGAACGTGCAGAGTGCCGTGGTGTCACTGGTTACGGCGGTGCAGTCAATCCAGACTAAATAGGTAGCGTGTCCCGTGATGACGTGAAGTTGGGGCAACTTTTGTTGAATAACTTGGGTTAGGGCCTGCTTGTTGGCGGTGATCTGAGCATTCAGCTCGTGGACCCATTCGGCACCGGTCGTGTAGGCAGCGATACTACCATCAATGGCAAACGCATTCGGTTCGGCCAATTCGTCCGTATTGATGCCGCGGTCAACGATATTACGCAGATTTTCATTAGGAACAATGAGGGTTGCGGCGTGTAGCGCGGCCACGTTGAAGGTCTTGCTAGGCGAAACCGCGGTAATGCTGTTCGCGGCGTTAACCGAGCTAGCGGATGCGAACGGCGTGTAGCCATAACCGGTTTCAGTAATGTCACCGTGAATTTCATCGGCAAAGACAACGACGTGATTGGCCGCAGCCAATTCGCCAATCCGAGTCAGTTCAGCGCTGGTCCAGATCTTGCCCACGGGGTTGTGCGGATTGCAGAGAATCATCATGGTCGTTAACGGCTCCGCCAGCTTGGCTTCCAGATCGGCCCAGTCAATGCTGTACTGACCGTCGTGGTAGCGCAGGTCACTTGATAAAACGTGGCGACCGTTATTGACGATAGAATTATAGAAGATGTTGTAGACGGGAGCCTGCACTAAAACGTTGTCGCCAACGTGGCTAACGCGCCGAACAGCGGAAGAAATAGCGGGAACAACACCGGTCACAAAGCGCATCCAGTCTGTGTCGGGTGTCCAGTCATGTTCGGTTGCGTACCAGTGCTGAACAGCGTCAAAGTAAGCTTGCGGCACTTCTTCGTAGCCAAAGATCCCGGTGTCCGCCTTGCGTTTGATCGCATCCACGATTCCGGGCGCGGTCCGGAAGTCCATATCCGCGACCCACATGGGGAGTTCGTTAGCGGCAACGTCCCATTTAACGGAATTAGTGTGACGACGATCAATCATTTCAGAAAAATTGTAATGCATTATGCAGAAGCCTCCTGAGTGGTGGTAATGATAGTCTGACGAGCGTCAATGGCGGGGTCGTCGAAGATCACCTTGCCGATCCCTGGTGCGGTAATTCTACCATTAATAGGATTCTTCACGCTATCAATCGTGGTGTTGATGGTGGCGTCGATATCGGAACAGTACTCAAATGCCAAATCGGTATTGATTAGTGAACAGTTCTTCATTGTCAGATGGTCGACGTAACAGAGCCCCTGATCACTTTCTAACCAACAGTTGACGAACGTAATGTTCTTGGTGTTCCAGGCGAGGTATTCGCCGATAATGGTGGAGTCGTAGATAGTCACGTTATCGCAATTCCAGAACGCGTCGTGCGTGATGAAGGTTGAATTGTGAACTTCGACGTTTTTGCTGCCGTCAAACGCGTAGTTTCCATTGATGGTCAGATTGCGAGCCACGACGTTTTCACTGTTCATACCGAAGTAATCTCCAGTTGCCGTGACGTTATCTAGGGTTACATCCTGACACCACCAGAGTGTTTCGCCGGCATTGGAAAAGGTAACGTCGTCCAAATGGATGTCTTGGGCGTGCCGAAAGGTCTTAGTGGCCCGGACGGCACTGTGGGCCATGGTCAGATCACGTGTGTACCAGATACCAGCGTGGGCGTCCGGTTGCCAGGTGGTGTGGTCGAGGTTGGCGTGGTTGGTGTACCATAATGGATATTTCCATTTGAAGATCGTGTGGTCAATGGCAAGGTTGCGCCCGTGTTTTAACGGTGATTCGCCGTCAACAAAGGTACTATTAGTAATGTGAAGATCGTGGCCTTGGAATAGTGCCCGTTCTCCCGTTAAAGTTTGTTGGTTAATTTCTCTCAAAATGTTGACTCCTTTATCTGGTTCTAGAGTTTCGCTGGGCTAAATTCGCCTATGTTTCCATTCTAGTACCTTAGAGCTGCTCAAAGGCAAGGAATTTGGTTATCTTTTTTAAATCTGTTGGCGATACCAGTAAAAGCGGTCAATAATGAGCAAGCCGCCCAACCAGATGGCACCGATGATGAGCCAGAGCTTAGTTGGAGAAAGGATGGGGCCCGCGCTGTGCTGATTGACGAAGAAACGGAGATATTGATGCGGATGACCCACTAGTGCCTGAGGCAATAACGGATAGGTCGCCGGCGCGGTGACTAACGGTTGCTTCTGGGTCCCCATTGCCGTTATTGAGAGGGAATAGTGTCCGGCTGGCATCAGCGGAATGGTTTGCGTCAGTGAAATTTGTCGGCCGTGAGACTGCCAAACACGCTGACCAGCACGGTTACGCAGGACAAGTTGCCCAGTGAAGGCCTTGCCATTGTTGATGACCAGTTGATCAAAGGGCAGGGGCGCCGTAAATGGTTGGGTCAGGGACTGTTGCGCGGTAAGACGTAACCGGTGGTTCTGATAGTAGCGCCCTTCGTTTTGACTCACGACGCTGATGGGGTGGTTTTGTGGCTGGGTGAATAATGCGGCGTTCTGCCATGCGCCTAGCCCTAGTGCCAGGGTGAAACCAGCCGCGAGCCCTAGGGGAAGCCAACGGGTACGCTGCGACCAGCGAAGTAAGTTGAGGGGTTGTCGGTACCCGGCCGCCGTCCCCGCAATCAACAGGGGCAGTAGTGGGAGAGCGTAACGTTCTTCTGTTTCCCAGAAGATAATGTGAAAACAAGCGAGGCCCAAGATGAAGAGACCGCCAAGAAGGTAGCCGGTGTGAATCTTACGCCGCCGGATCTGTTGCAGTCCCCAACCGCAATTGACAATGAGTAATGCCAAATAGTTGATTTGACACCAGTTAGCCAGCAGCCAGTCGGTGGTGTTTCGGTGCTGGCGGTACCAAGTTGGCGCGTGATCGTAGGCTGGTGAAATTTGAAAGCTGTCGAAGGTCCCAGTGGCTAAGAAGAGCCGAGCCTTACGGTAAAGGTGAAGCAGGATGCCGCTGGGACCCATCTCGTTCAGGTAGTGCCGGAGATTGGACTCGGCACGGGCTTTCTTGGCGGCCGCTGAAGGTTGACGAATAATCTGGGTAGCATCGTGGCGGTTGTATTCGCCGTGGTTGGCGGGATTCCAGCTCATAGCAATCCAACTGGTGGTGGGCAATGCTTGGCTGGTGTTGGGTTGGTAACCGAATGCGCGCTGAGTCTGATGGCTGAGCCCAATGCCCCCCGCCAGGAGACCGACGATCAGGACCGTCACGCCGCTACGCATGAGTAGGGGATGAGCCGCAGTTAGCGGTAACAGCCAGATAACCAGCACGACGGCGATGATGAGCACAATGAAGTTGGCCTTTAGAAGATATGCAACGGTCAAAATGAGGCCTAGGCCGACTGTATTGGGCAGGATCTGTCGCCAGGTCTGGGCTTTCAGTAGATGGCGGACTAACACAACGGTCATGAGGCCGGCCGGTAAAACGAAAGTATCGCTATAGGTGTTGAGCGCGTACGCATACAGTGGCACGGTGCCGATCAGAATACTGAGAAATAACTGTCCCCGCGCCGGATTCTTGCGGTTAAGTTCGCGCCAGGCCAGCCACAAGCCGCAGTCTAGCCAAATGAATTGAACGAGATTAAGCCAAAGCCCTAGGTGGTGCGGTCCCACCACCCATCGGCCTAATTTGAGGAGCGCGCTGAGCAATATAGTGAAGCTAACATTGTTGGGATAGGTGGAAAAATAAGGCGCCCAGTGCCGAGAAACGGCCATGAGGTCTAGTGCCTGCTGGTGAACGAAGTAAAGGTCGGCCCGGGGAGCGGCGACCCAGTTGACCGCAACGATGATTTGGATGAGCAATAAGATGCCCCATAAAATCCCGTTGAGGGGGCGGTGAGCCTGGGCTGGCAGACGATGGAACCAGCGAAAGATGAGGCCCATGCCGCCAAGATAGACCCCGGTCGCTAGGAGGATGACGAGGGGGGAGAGCCAGTCATGGTCGGTTCGAAAGGTGACCGGAGCAAAACTAGCCAAGACGGCAGTGAGCAAAAATATTAAGCTAATGAGGCCGCACAGCAAGGTGGTCAGGCGTGTTCGAACCGACATGAGACTCCTCCTTATCTAGTAGACTGGTTTTCGAAGCGAATGGGTGTTGTGAGTGAGGTTGTTTGCGTAAAGGCTGCGCTGTAAGTGTCCATTTGAATGATAAACCGCGGCCGGTGTTTGGTTTCGGTAAAGATTCGACCAACGTATTCACCGATGATGCTGATGGCGACCAATTGAAAGCCGCCTAGGAACCAGACGGAAAGCATGATTGAGCTCCAGCCGGTGACGACGGCGCCACGCATGTGTTGAATCATAATCCACAGCAGCATGATAAAGGTCGTCCCGCAGATGCCGATGCCGGCGTAAAGAACAGCGCGGATCGGAGCGGTTGAGAAAGAAAGTAGGCCATCGAGCGCAAAGTGAATCATTTTACGCAAGGGGTACTTAGAAGTTCCGGCCTGGCGGGGTTGGCGCTTGTAAAAGAGCTTGGTGGTGGGAAAGCCCAACTGAGGAATAATGCCACGAATAAATGGCTTCGCTTCGTGGTACTGCATCAAAGCGCTGACGGCGCGGCGACTCATCAGACGAAAGTCAGAGTGGTTGGGCACGAGATTAACACTTAACTTGCGCATGATCCAATAGAAGCCTTGGGCTGTTGAGCGCTTGAACCAAGTGTCTGTGGAACGGTCATTGCGGACGCCGTAGACGATGTCGATCCCCGACCGCGCTTGTTCAATCATTTGTGGAATCAGCTGTGGATCATCTTGAAGGTCGGCGTCAATTGTGATGATGAGGTCAGAGAATTGCTGGGCGGCCTGCATGCCCGCCATTAAGGCGGCTTCTTGGCCGTAATTCCGGCTGAATTTGAGACCGGTAAACACAGCATCGTGGTGTTGGAGTTGTTCGATTAGCGCCCAAGTCTGGTCCCGGCTCCCATCGTCAACAAATAGAATCTTGCTGTCCACGGTGATCTGGCGGCGCATCATTAATTGTTGCATGAGATCGCGGAGCACGCGGGCACTGGTAGGCAGCATGGGTTCTTCGTTATAACACGGCACAACAACGGTTAGTCGCGGCGTTTGTCCTGTTTTTATCATAATCAATTCCCCCAAAGAATGATAGTCGTTTCTGATGCTGATTATAGACCGTGAGGGGTCCCGTCATGTTTCTGGTGCTTAATTTTAGGTTGATTTAAGTGGTTTGAGGCATTAACTAATATAACAAGATAACAAAGGACCGTCACAGGGAATCGATGTCGCCTGGGCGGTCCTTCATTACTAGGGGAGATTTGATTAGTGTCTAAAGTGACGGTTGCCCGTAAAGACGAGGACGACGCCTAACTTATCGGCCATGGCGATCGAGTCCTGATCCCGAATGCTACCGCCGGGTTCAGCGATGACTTTGATGCCATGTTGAGCAGCGTACGCCACGCAGTCGTCCATTGGGAAGAACGCGTCAGAAACGAGGACGGCTTGATCGAAGTTAGGCTTGGCTAGTGCCTTGGTTACCGCAATCTTAACGGCATCAATCCGGTTCATTTGGCCGGGACCGATGCCTAGCGTTTGGTCGGCCGTGTTCACGACAATGGCATTACTCTTGACGAACTTGATGGCTTTAAGACCAAAGGTGATCGCTGTCAGCTGATCAGCGGTCGGTTGAGTGGCACTGACCACGCGGAAGGCGGTGGGATCGTCGAGAACGTGATCACGTTCCTGCCGTAAGAGGCCACCCCGAACCGAAATCAGTTCGTCTGCTTCGGGGGCTGATGCGGTACTGAAATCAACCGTCATCAAGCGCAAGTTTTTCTTCTTGGCTAAGAGGTCGTAAGCGGCATCTTCAAATGCGGGTGCGATGATGATTTCCAAGAAAAGCTGGTGCATTTTGGTGGCCGTCGCGAGGTCAACGGGGCGATTTAAGACGATGATCCCGCCAAAAATTGACATGCTATCGGCCGCATAACATTTATCCCAAGCTGCTTCGAGGTGTGGAGCTGAACCGATACCACAGGGATTCATGTGCTTTAAGGCGACAACGGTAGGGTCGTTAAATTCACGGATGAGGCCTAAAGCGGCATCGGCATCCTTAATGTTGTTAAAGGAAAGGGGCTTGCCGTGAAGCTGTTTAGCTGCCGCAATGGAGAATGGCGCGGGTTGATAGTCAGCGTAAAAAGTGGCTGTTTGCTGGGGGTTTTCACCGTAGCGTAAAGCGGACTGGCGTTGGTACGTCAAGGTTAGTGTGTCTGGCTTAGCGTCATCGGTGAGGTAATTTGCGATAACGGCATCGTAGTGGGCGGTATGGTGAAAGACCTTGGCCGCCAAGTGCTTGCGGAAACGCAAATTATCGCCGTGTTCGGCCAACGTGGTGCCCACCTGATCGTAATCGTTGACGTCACAGACCACCAGAACATCCTGATAGTTCTTGGCCGCTGCTCGGATGAGGGAAGGCCCGCCAATGTCGATTTGCTCGACGGCTGCCGCTAGAGTGACCTGTGGATCACTGATTGTTTGGGCAAACGGGTAGAGGTTAACGCAGACCAGATCAATTGGTGCAATGTCATGTTCGGCTAAGGTGCGGGTATGCTCAGCGTTATCTCGTCGCGCCAAAATACCACCGAAAATTCGTGGATTTAAGGTTTTAACACGGCCGTCGAGCATTTCTGGAAAACGTGTGACGGTTTCAATGGGCGTCACCGTGATGCCGGCAGCACTAAGCGTGGCTTGTGTGCCGCCAGTTGAGATGATTTCGAAGTCGTGGGCAATTAGAGTACGAGCAAATTCAACAATTCCAGTCTTATCGGAAACACTTAGTAGGGCGCGACGCATAAGGAAGACCTCCTGAAGTCAGTTTGAAGTATCCCTATCATACGTGATTTTTCCGAAAGATTCAACGGGAACAAAATATAAATATTCGTATATTAGATAAATTGAGTCGCTGAATTGGTTGGCTGCTAAGATGGCTAATAAGATGATCGATGTTGTTGGTCAACTAGATTTGGGACTTGAACTGCTGAAGAAATATGCCTTTCCTTAGTATTGTTATTTTAATAAAAGCCGAACAACCACCTGTACCGCCCATCAGGGGATGCGCTCCCCCTAACTAGTGAAGATAGGCACGAGAAACGTAGTTGATTCTGTCGATGGTTGGTGGACTGACAAATACTCAGTATCGTTGGTTTAACGGCTTTCCTGTAATAAATATAATTGTAAAAGCTGGTAACGGAACTGCAATCGGATTGTTACTGAATGCACATTTAAATCAGGTAGGGTGGAAGAGAACGTAAAGTTGAGGTGATTAAGCAAATATAGTTATGGGGAGTAACCATCGCTGGGGCAATGGCGCATGGTCATTGCGGAGTAGGGCACGCCAAATATTGGATAGGGAAGTGCCAAGAATGTTGAATAAGCAACGATGGGTTAAACGATTGACGCAGCTTTTTCTCGCAGCCAGTACGTTGATCGGTATCGCCTGGGGCGGTCAGATGGTCGCTCAGGCCAGTACGTTAGCGATTCCGGATATTTCGGAGTGGCAAGGGAAGTTAACCGCTAGTCAAGTCGCCAATCTTAAGAGTCAGGTTCACTTTGTAATCAACCGGCGGCAGTATGGCTCCAATTACCAAGATTTATATGCGACGAATAATACGGCGCTGTATGTGAAGTATGGGATTCCGTTTGGTGAGTACGACTATGCACGCTTTACCAGTGCGGCCAGTGCTAGACAGGAAGCCAAGGACTTTTACAATCGCTCGAATAAGAATGCGGCGTTCTATGTGTTGGATTTTGAAGAAAATAATGTGACTTCTGGGACGACCAATGCGGCGGTCAAAGCGTGGTACGATGAAATGCGATCGCTGACGGGGAAAAATCTCGTCTTTTACTCCTACCAGTCGTTTGCGACGACCTATGCTGGTACGGCACGGACGAGTTTTGACGCCCAGTGGATTGCCAACTATTCGTCAACGCCCACGATCTCATTTGCTTTGTGGCAATATACGGACAATAACTATTTGTCGGCGTTGAACGAATACACGGACAACAGTAAAGCGGTCACTACTGTCCATCCGATTAGTTGGTGGACGGACGGCGTTACGACGGCCTTAGCCAGTGTTAACTATGCTTTTAGTAGTTATAAGGCGGGTCAGCATATCTATTTACATAAGAATGCGTCCAAATATGCTGACGGGTCCAAGATTGCGACGGCTGACCGACAGAAGTTCTATAAAATCACTAAAGTGAAAAAGCTAACGCAATCTCATTCTAAGCAAGCCTTGTATATTGGTGCACTGGGCAAGTGGGTCTTGTCACAGGACGGCACCGGGTACTACGTAGGCCAACATGGATCGTATACGTTACGCCACAAATTAAATCTGTATTCGGATTCAGCGCTTAGCAAAAAGACGGGCGGTTATTACGTCGCTGGTGATACCGTCGCTGGCAAGTTAGTTAAGGCGCCAAGTGGACACTCTTACCGAATTAAGACGAAGCTGGGCTATCTCTCGGCGAATACGCGCTTTGTGAAGCCGGCTTACTATGAGTCCTTGGGATCGGCAAAGACGGTCACGACGAAGAAGAAAATTTATGAGTATAAGAAGTCATCTTTTGCTAAGAACCAACGGGCAAAGGCAGTTAAGAAGGGCACCACGCTTAAGGTTACGGGCGTTAAGAAACGGTCCACGGGCTCACGCTACTTCGTATTGAGTAACGGGAAGTACGTGACCGCGTTGAAGAGTTATATGACGAAATAGCGAGGAGATTGAATGAAAATGCAACGAAAAACAAAAGCGCTAGTAGCAGTGACCACGGCATTGGCAGTGCTGACGGTGGGCTCAGGAACAGCCTTACAAATGCACGCGGCCAATAACGTGAGTGCAGTGAGTCAAACGGTGGCGCCCCAATCAGTTAAGGCGGACAATACCAAATTAAAGGCGGCCCAGACACGCGGCACGAAGCAGGATTATACGGTGACGTACCAGGATGCCAAGACGGCTAAGCAAACGACCACGTTGCAGAAAAAGACGTATGGTTCTGATGCCAGTGCGCAGAAGCAAGTGGACTACGTTGGTAACCAGACGCAGGGGACCAAGGTAAAACTCAATCGGTCCACGTCAGCGGTGGTTCAGGGCGTCATGGGCCATACCTATGTTCATTGGAATAAAGGCGATTGGTCGGTAACGGCGGTGGCTAACAATTCCGACGTGACGGGCACGCCCACGCAATTTGCCAAGCAGGTTAACCGGCAAGTGACTAAGGCCAGTTTGCCAAAGGACGCGGATACGGGGGCTATCACGGTTTATAGTGATCAGCAGAGTGGTGAAGCCAATTCAGTCGCTTGGCATGCAGGAAAACACCTCTATACGGTTAGCGGCAAAGAGGCAACGACAACGGTTAAGGTTGCCCAAGATGTTAAGTAGCATCGCCTCTGATAGTCAGGTGAATTGGATGTCTAGAAAAGAAATAGCGCCTATTCCGGCAGACTTGGAAGGAAGATTTATCCGTTGAAAGGTAGGCGGCATGGATCAGGCTGCCGCCTTGCCGTTCGTCAAGCTTTGAGCTGGAACGCTGTGGGCAGGACGGCCCGAGCCATAGGGCGGTCTCGAACCTCGCTTTGAGCCAGGAAACGCGTCTCAAAGGCGCCATTTACCAAGAGAATCACTTGGTAAATCCCACGGCTGAGCTCAAATTTGACTCACTCACGGCTACGTAAAGGTCGTCAATTCCTATTGGTTAGGTAATGGACTATCGGTTATTTAAGCAATTTTCGATTTAACGACTACCGTAACCGGAGGGGGGGAGAGATGGAGCCATCTGTGTCGACGGTGTTAGCCGATTCTCGGCTTACAGCGTGGGACGCGTTGGAAGACCGGTGTATTTCCGGGCTTCGAACCGAGCCGGAGGACCGCTTCTCAGGCCGCAGGCGGTCCCCACAGCAGGCGGAATCTCTGCCAGCCGCAGGTGAATGGTTTAGGATGCTTTTTAGCCGGTTATCCTTACAACCCAGGTTCTGACAATGATTTTTGTATTAAAAGATCGTTCACCGCAAGGCAACTGTGGTGAGCGGTTTTTTAATTTCAAACTGAGGCTTGGGACTAGTCAACGGTCGCGTTCAGCCGTACACTAGGAGAGAAGCGAAATCAGGGAGGGATCGGAGTGAAAAATCTGCGTCAACCGGAATCGGGATTTTCTTGGTTCTACCAACGGTTTTTGAATAATCATATTACAATATTGCTCTTAAATATTTTTCTTTTATTGCTGGTCGTTAACGAAGTCGTTCAGAATGCCGGGTTGCTGGACCCTATCTGGAAGTTTGCGAGCATCACGATGCCGGCCATTGTGGTGGCGGGGATCCTGTTCTATGTGTTAGATCCGTTTGTGCACTTGATGGAGCGGCACTTACATATGCGGCAAGGGTTGGCGATCACCATCGCCATGCTGGTTGCGGTGGGCGCCATCGTGCTGATCTTCCTTAATCTGATTCCTTTTCTAGCCAAACAGGCAGCGGGGGCGATCGGGACCTTGCCCCAGTTTGCCAATGATATGCTGGACAAATTAAATCATTTGAACCAGCAACACCATTGGATTTCTAATGATAACCTCAACAATATTAATCAACGGGTGACCACCTACTTCTCGAAGCGAGGGGTTAACCTGTTGACGGGAACCCTGACCTCGATCGGTAACGTGGTGACAACGGTTAGCGACTGGATCATCACGATTATTACGGCCCCGCTGGTCTTATTCTTCATGCTGAAGGATGGCGGGCGGTTCCCGCACTATGTCAGTCAAGTCGTGCCCACGGCTTACCGCGAACGCTTCGTGGTGATGCTTGATCAAATGAACGTGAAGGTCAGCTCCTACGTCCGCGGACAACTAACTGTGGCGCTGTGCGTGCTGATTATTTTTACGACGGGGTATTCAATCATCGGGTTGCGTTATGCCCTGCTGATTGGTCTGTTGGCGGGACCGCTAAATTTAATCCCGTACTTTGGATCGGCGATTGCCTTGATTCCGGCACTGATCATTGGGGCTATCACGAGTCCGTCGATGTTGCTGGGCGTTGTGATTGTCTATCTGATCGAATGGGTCTTGGAAACACAGGTACTGTCACCGCTGATTATGGGGAACAGTTTGGCCATGCATCCCATTACGATTGTCTTTGTGCTGTTGGCTGCGGGTAAGATGTTTGGCCTCCTAGGCGTGATCTTTGGGGTGCCAGGATTTGCCGTCCTGAAGGTCTTAGCCACGACCGGCTTTCAGTGGTATCAAGAATACTCGGCGCTTTACCCGGACGTTTTCCCACCAGAGGATAAACTGGGCGAGCCTTAACGGTTTATTAACCGAAACAATTAGAATAAAATTCAGCGAAAATGGCGGTGTTCTGCAGAATGCCGCCATTTTTGTATGCTTTGCGTGGCTAACTTACAAATTATTCGGCCGACGTTTTAGGTTTTCGATAAGCCCCGTTTGCCATAATCGACAACATGCTTATGAATGGAGGCGACTCGAATGAATTTTTTCAAACGGGCCTGGCTAAATGTGTGGGCGAAGAAGGGCCGATCAGTGTTGTTGATCTTGGTCTCGTCCGCCATTCTGATGTTTGTTCTGGCCGGTCTATTAATTAGAAGTGCGGCGGTCAAGGCAACGGAGACCGCTAAGACGAATGCCGGCGCAACCGTCACGTTGTCCGCTAACCGGCAAGCGGCGTTTAAGAAGATGCAGAGTCAGTCGAGTAGCTCGACGAAAGCTAGTCGACCGAAGCTGACGCTGACACCGGTGAAATTGAGCGATGCGAAAAATATTGCCAAGCTCAGTAACATCAAGAGTTATAACGTGACCAGTAGTACGACAGTCAACGCCAAGTCCTATGACACCGTCTCGACTAGCACGGGAATGGGGGCAGGTGGTGGCCCCGGTGGCATGAAAGGCAGTAGTCAATCGTCAGGAGACACGCAGATTGATGGGGTAACCGCGACGGCCTTAACGACGGCATTCACCGATAATCAAAGTAAGGTGACCAAGGGCCGCGGCATTACTGCGTCAGATGAAGGCACCAACAACGTGGTGATTGAAAAGGAACTCGCTAGTCAAAATAATATCACGGTGGGTGATACGTTAACGTTTAAGCAGACAACTGGGTCTAAAAAGACGATTAAGGCTAAGATTGTCGGTATCTATAAGGCCAGTTCGAGTTCAACCAGTACGGGGCCGATGAGTGTTGACCCCGCCAACACGATCTACGCTTCCTACACGCTGGCCAATACGCTTAAGGGTAGCAAGTATGCGGGAACAGCTGACTCAGTCACTTTCAACGTCAAGAATCCCGCAAAAGTGAGTGCGACGAAGCGGGCAGGCAAACAGCTCATCAGTAGTAAATACTCGCTGAGTACGGATGACGCGGCCTATCAGTCCGTCAAATCTTCGATGAACAACGTGGAAAGTTTTGCGAATAAGATTGTGTGGTTGGTCGCGATCGCTGGCACGATTATTTTGGCCTTGATTGTGATCTTAATGATTCGCGAACGGCGCTTTGAAATCGGCGTGCTGCTCTCGTTGGGTGAAGCACGGTGGAAGATTGTCGCCCAATTCTTTACGGAAATGTTGATGGTGATCGTCATTGCCCTGGCAGTTGCCGGTGTGGGTGGCAAATTTGTCGGCAATCAGTTGGGCTCCCAGCTGGTGGCGCAGAGCACGACCACACAAACCACTAGCCGTTCGTCGAATCAGCCAGGTGGCGGTCAACCGGGTGGTAGCAACGGTGGCAATCAGCATGGAGCTGGCGGACCGGACAGTACTGCCACAACAGCAGCGGCAACGAAGAAGGCAAACTTGGAGATCAGCATGAGTGCGGTTGATTTGGCCGAACTAGGTGGCTTTGGGTTGGCGATTACGTTCCTCTCAATCATGATTGCCTCCGGTGGCATTCTACGATTGGAGCCGAAGAAAGTCTTGATTTCCTAAGGAGGGATGCCTATGTTAAGAACAGAAGGATTAGGCTACTGGTATCAAAATAAAGACCAACCGCTGTTTCAACAAGTCAATCTTGAATTTGAGGTTGGCCAATCGTATGCCATTCTAGGGCACAGTGGTAGTGGGAAGACGACGTTTCTGTCGCTGATTGCGGGGTTGGATAAGCCGCGCGAAGGGGCCATTTTCTTAAATGATCGGCCCCTGACGGAGATTGGCTTGACCCATTATCGGCGGCATGAGGTGTCCATTGTCTTTCAAGCGTATAATTTGTTCACCTACATGTCGCCACTGAATAATTTATTGACGGCGATGGCGATTACCGGGGCCAGTCACGCGGGCGATCAAGACTACGCGCGCCAAATCTTGCGGGATTTAGGCATTGCTGATGAGCTGATGACGCGTAACGTCCAGCACCTCTCAGGGGGACAGCAACAGCGGGTGGCGATCGCCCGTACGATGTGTTGTGATGCTAAATTGGTGGTGGCAGACGAGCCCACCGGTAATCTGGATGAGGACAACACGCAAGCGGTGATTGCGCAGTTCCAACGCATTGCACACGATCAGCAGAAATGCGTGATCCTGGTGACCCATGAACCGGACGTGGCGGCGCAGTGTGACCAGCAGTACCGCTTAGAGAATAAACAATTCGTGCGGTTGGCAGAGAGGGCATAAACTGAGACCAATAAAAATGGACCGCGACAATGTCGTGATCCATTTTTATTTGCGCTGAACGGCCATGGTCATTCGACGCTGTTTCGCCTACAGAGACTTTTCCATCAGAAAATCAGTCTGATGGTCACTTCCCAAGTCAAACGTGTGGGCACCGTAGCGCTGGTAGCCCATCACTTTGTAGAAGGCTAGCGCATTGGTGTTATGCTCCCAAACGCCCAGAGTGAGTTTGGTGAAACCCTCTGTTGTTGCTGTTTGTTCAGCAAATTCTAGAAATTGGCGACCCAGGCCGTGATGCTGAAAGGCTTTTCGGACGTACACCCGTTGGATTTCTAGATTGTCGGCATGGCGGCGAAGTTTGCCGTAACCTGCTAACTGGTCATTCACTTTGATAAAGTAGAAGCTATCGGTGGGAGTGGCTAATTCTTGGCGTAATTGTTCGGGACTAAGATCGTGTTCCAGATAAGCCGCTAGATTTTCCGGCGTGTTCATAGCGCCAAATGTCGCAGCAAAAGTTTCGACACTGATATCGTGAAGTTGTGTGAGCTCGTCGGTCGTGACGAGGGTTATGTTAGCAGTGGTCATAGTCATTGTCCTTTCAATAGTGGCGGTGTTGGCCGTGCTTGACGGCTAACCAGTCGGTCGTGATGTTGGCTTCAACGCGATTGAGATAACGTGCGAGTTGCTCGCGTTCAGCAGTGGAAAAGCCTTGTAAGGCAACTTGATTGGAATAGGCATTCTCCCGTTGAATGGTGGGATAGAGGGTAGCGCCCTTAGCAGTCAAGAAGAGTTGTTTTTGTTTCTTATCGGTAGGGCTAGGTCGTCGTTCCAAAATACCATTTTTTTCTAACTTTTGGATTGCACGCGCGGCCGTTGTTTTATCCACCTTGAGTAGGGTGGCGAGCCGTTCCAGAATGATGCCGGGTGACTCTGCGACCCGCACCAAGTAGAGGTACTGACCACGATTAAGTTCTAGTTCCTTAAATTCAATGTTACTGATACCATCGAGGGCCCGCGCCACTGCCCCGATTGGTCGCAAAATCTCTGCCAAATCATCGCCTCATTTCATAATAAAAATGATTATAGACGAACTTTGTTGCATTTGCAACAACCGACGAGTAGTTATTTATGTTATTTGCTGATTTTACTGGTAAAATGACCAATGAGTAAAATCAAACAAAAGAGGTCTTGATGATGACGGTGTTCAGTGCTTATTCGGATGAGGATATTCTGGCTTATCTGAAATCTCAAGTAATGGATGGAACAGTGGCAACGGATGAAGAAACGTTGCGAAAACAATCGTTCAATCCCAACGCTACGGGTGGCGAGACGGGTTTGGCCCGGGCGTTTGTCTCGGTGGCCAGCGTTGCGGACATTCAGGGTGTTTTACGGACTGCTCGCAAGTTTCACATTGCAGTGATTCCCCAGACAACCTTTAGTAGCACGGTAATTGGGTCCGACGGTCTTACGGGGGCAATTATTTTGTCCACGCGAAAGATGAACAAAATTCTGGAAATCAGTAAGGAAGACTCGGTTGCGGTCGTTCAGCCTGGAGTGGTGAACGGTGATTTGGATCAAGAGGCACGTAAGCAAGGGTTGTTCTACGCGCCTGATCCAGGTTCTAAGCCCTTTTCTTCTATTGGTGGAAACGTTTCGACCAACGCCGGTGGGATGAGTACTGTCCGCTATGGTGCGACCAAGGATAATGTCTTGGGATTGAAGGCGGTCTTGGCTGACGGGCGGACGGTCAGTTTAGGTGGCCGGACGCTGAAGCAGGCCTTTGGGTACGATTTAACCCAATTGTTCGTGGGGTCGGAAGGAACCCTAGGGATTATTTATGAAGTGACCGTTAAATTAATGCCCATACCATTAGGCCAGTCCGTGATGGGCGTCGCCTTTTTTGACGATATGTTAGTTTTGGCTCAGGGGGTTACGGCCATTCGTATGTCTGGCGTCTACCCCACGATGCTGGAAGCACTGGATGGCAATACGGTCGTGGCTCTGGATAAATATGAACACACTCATTATGCGGATCACAGTGGGGCGATGCTGATCTTCCGGCTGGAGGGCGGCAGTCCCGAGAATGTTCAGGTGGTTCGGCAGTTGCTGGATCAGTATCATGGTCAGAACGTGACGGTTACCACGGATGAAACGGAACAGGAAAAGTTGGAACAGTTACGGCGAGATATGTTGCCGGCGGTCTTTGCTGGTCGCAATCATTTGATGGAAGACATGGCGATGCCGTTGTCGAAATTAGCGCCAATGATGGATTACTTGCAAGAATTGGGACAAAAATTGGGCATCACCATTTATACAGCCGGGCATGCCGGCGATGGCAACGTCCATCCAACCTTCGTCTGGGATAAGGATGTGGATGAGGTACCACCAGTCATTATTGAAGCCTTACGGCAGACCTTCTGGAAGACCTTGGAATTGGGTGGCACTATCTCCGGCGAACATGCCGTGGGGATGCTGAAAAATCAGTGGAACAACCCTGAATTGGGTGAAACGGTCGATCAACTGCAGCACCAGATTAAGACGTTGTTTGATCCAATGAATCTGTTGAATCCTAAGCGCAAGATCGATTAGTGTGAGCTTTATCGTTAAAATAGTGCAGATTGGCTGCACTCCAGCTGTCAGCAATTCCGCTTGCTGTGGCTGCTAGAACAGGCATGGTTGGTACTCTGGAACGGTCAACTTTCAGAACTAAATTAAATTGTCCAATAGCTGTTAATATTTGGCTATTGGACTTTTTTTAAATAAGCATAAAACTTGCAAAAGCCGCCGACAAACCTGATAATTATTGTTACAATGAAAGCGAATGCAAGACTGGTATTTACCAATCACAATCGGTTGCGCAAGTTTGAGGTATGGAAGGAAGAACGGCATGAGCGACGCACAGTGGTGGCAACACGCAGTCGGATATCAGATTTATCCGCAAAGTTTTTTAGATACAAATCATGATGGGATTGGCGATCTGCCTGGAATTCAGCAAAAGATTGACTATCTCAGGACCTTGCGGGTGGACTTTGTCTGGATTGCTTCATTCTATCCCTCTGGTGGGGTGGATAATGGCTACGATGTCACGCAATATTGTGGTGTGGCTCCACAGTTTGGGACGTTACATGATTTTGACCAGCTGGTGGCGGCGCTGCATGCGGCAGGAATCAAGGTCGTGATCGATCTGGCGTTGAATCACACGTCCAGCGAGCATCCCTGGTTCCAGCGGGCGTTGGCTGATCCGACGAGTAGTTACCACGATTACTATATCTGGCAGCCAGCCACTCCGGACACGGCGCCTAACAATTGGGAGTCCGTCTTTGGCGGTTCAGCGTGGACCTACCACGCCCCAAGCCAAGCAGCTTATCTGCACACGTTTGCTCAAAAGCAGCCGGACCTGAACTGGGAGAATCCCGCCGTTCGTCACGAAATGGTGACCATCATTCAGTGGTGGGCTGATCGTGGGGTCGACGGCTTCCGGTTGGATGGAATTACGCATTTGAAAAAACGGGCGGATTTCGCTGATGTAGCCGAACCTAGGAGAGGCTATTATCAAGACCTAACCGGTGTAGCGCCTTACCTGTCAGCGCTCAAACCAGTCTTGCGACGCAATCATTTACTAGTTATCGGCGAAGCAGGTGGCATTGATATGGCCACGGCTCAGCGTTGGTTAGATCCTGATACGGGTTACTTCGATCTGTTATTGGAATTTGACCACGTGCATTACTGGGAGGATGCGGAGCCCAAGCTGCCGGTAGCGGCTTTACGTGAGAATTTGACCAAATGGCAAACGGCGATGGCTGATAAAGGTTGGAACGCCTTGTTCATTGAAAATCATGACTTACCCCGAGCGGTTTCTTACTACGGTAACCCGACGGAATATCGCCGACGTTCTGCGAAGGCGTTGGGATTGTGGTACTTGTTGATGAAGGGAACGCCCTTCATTTATCAGGGCCAGGAGTTGGGATTGCCGAATGCACAGTTTGACCAAATCGCTGATTATCGGGATCTGGATAGTCGTTTGTACTATCAGCGTCAGCGAGCACAGGGCGTGGCACCGGCAACGATTTTGCAGCGATTAGCGGCCAAAAGTCGGGATAATGCCCGTACGCCGTTTCCTTGGAACGGCGAGGCTTACGGCGGGTTTTCGGATCATCAGCCGTGGATTCAGCCGACACAAATTGCGGAACGGGTTAACGTGGAACGCGAAAGTCACGATCCGTATTCAGTTTTTACGTTCTATCGCCAATTAATCCAATTGAAAAAGACCGTGCCAACTTTGCAAAAAGGACGTTACGAATTGATTGACACCAAGGACGACCAGCTGTATGTTTATCGTCGGACCTATAATGGCGATAATTGGTTGATTATGGTGAATATGAGTAATCAAACCGCGACAACACAGGAGTTTGACTTGAATCCGAGTGAATTAATTGTCACGAATATGCGGATTGACGCCGCATCAGATGAAACTCAGATTCAACCTTGGGAAGCGCGGTTGTATCATTTACGAAAATTTGAATAGTTGTGAAAGCGGGGCGGATCCGGACGAAAACGCGCCCGCCTTTTTTATACAATTTGTTGCATACCAAGCTGAAACGCTAATTTTCAAGGAAAAAAACCTTAAGGGGTAGTTTAAACCATAAACTTTTTGACAAATTAGTGAAATTCTATTGCATTTCGCCGGATTGTTCTTTATTATTAAATATATAGATATTTCTATGGGGTCAACCATTTTGCATATTACTAATCCTGTTAATTATCTTAGCGGTTAGTAAGTAAAGATAAGGATATGATGAATACTATGGCAAAGAGTAAGGTCGTACATGCGGAGAGTTTATTCGAATCTTACATGGAATTAAAGCGAGAGTTAGAAAAATCAGCAACGCGGTTCCAGCGAGCCATGGGGATTTCGGTGGATCAATATGCGATTTTGCACCATATTTTAGAAAATCCAGGCAAGCTGACATCAGCTACGGTAGCTGATAGTCGCGGGATTTCTCGGGCAGCGGTTTCTCGCGGAATTTCCCAGCTGATTCGTCGCGGATATGTCTTGCAGAGTTATCAGACATCCGATCGGCGAGTACGGCCGCTGTCATTGACGACAAGTGGGGAGAAACTGGAGCGTGCCTGTCATGATTTACTCGTTAAATCGGCTGAAATTATGAGTGATACCGATCTTACGGATGATGGGAGTCGACTAACCGTGGGTGAATTGACCCAGATGTTAGCGGCGGCGACTGCAAAATTAGCCCCAGAATCCCCTGAATCGTAAACCGCTTTAAATTATGGCTAAGCAAGATCAGTCGTTCACGACTGATCTTTTTTTATGCGCTTTTCTCCCCAAAAGCCGCAGAGTGTGCAAAGTGGGTGGCCACGACTTTTTTGTTTCACAAGCGGATTGTCGGGCGTGTAATCGCTTTCCTTAGGTGAAAAATGCATGAAACAAATCTGAAAATGCTTGTTTCAGGTGGGCCAGGTCGTGCTATAATCAATTCTGTTGTCCAAAAAGGACAGCACAATATATTGTGCTATTTAGCCACCTCACCGGTGAGAAATACTATATGTGGTTAATCAAAACATGAGGGAGCGCACTAGCATGAAGCATTATATTCAGTTTTTATCTCACCAACTTAAGGGTTGGCCACAACAGAACTACTACCTGTTCTTTTTCAGTCTCGGTTGTCAGGTCATGACGCTGGTGAATCAGCCCATCACGCCGCTGACTATCTTAACATTTATTGGGACTACCTTAGGGGTGCTCTGTGTGCTGGCCATCAATGCGGCCAAGTCAGTGAATGGCTGGCTGGGGGTTCTTTCCGCCATTTGTTTCATTGTCACGGGATTGGCAGCTAAGAACTACTTGAGTATTTTTGAACAGCTGGCTTATGTGGCCACTCTGGATATTCCAGTGCTGTTGAGTGCTAGTTGGAATGTCAATATGGCCTCTAAGATTCGGCAATTTACGGGTAAAAGCTGGGCCATTGCGCTATTTGGAACGGCAGCAGTTTATCTCATTTCTGGCTGGGGAATTGGAACATTCACGGATGATCCACGGCCTTGGGTCGATGCGATCAGTTTTGCCATCAGTTTGGCAGCTGGGATCATTTGTTTCCTACGGTTCAACAACCAATACGTTTGGTGGATTGCTTCTGGATTGGCCCAAATGGTACTCTGGTTTATTTCATTCCGGCAAGGTTCAGCAACGCTGGCCATGTTCATCAACAGTTCCATCTATCTGATGAACGACGTGCTGGCTTTCACGATTTCACCTTGGTACAACCAGAAGGAACGGGCGCGGTTGATTAAGCAAGAAACAGCATATGCTGCTAGTTTAAGCGAGAACGCCAACTAAAATAAGGTTTAGTGATTGGTCGTCATTTCAGGCGTGGGGTCTGAAATGGCGGCTTTTATGATGACCAAGATAGGGATATAAGTGATGATTTCTCCAGCGAAACGCGGTCGGAACGTGGTACACTAAGAGCATTGTTTGAGTGAGGGAGTAGAAATCATGATAGTTGAAAAGAAGATTGGGGCGAAGGATCAAGACCTGGTGTGGGTGATGACCATGGTGGAGGACGATACAGACCGCGAAACATTGCAAGTGAAGTATGGCCTAACGGACGAAATCTTAACTTATATCACCGATGAGAATGAACGGTCGCACTATGACCGCGATGAATTTTTAAATTCACAATTGTTCGTCTTGCATGTGCCTGTGGTCGTTGATCAAGTTTCACAACGCTACATTACGCGGCCAGTGACGTTTTTGCTCAAGGGAAACGCCGTTTTTTCCATTACGACTAAGACGACGCATTGGGTGAATACGTTGCTGAGCGAGCGATTGAAGCTCCATCAAATTTATGACACCAACGAGTTGTTATTGGTGGGGATGTTTATTCTGTTCGATCAATTCATTGGACCGATTCGTAAGATTAATGCGGAACAGAACCGGTTGGATCAGCAGTTGAATAGGTCGCCAGATAACAAGGATTTAATTGCGTTATCTAACTTGCAACAGAGCTTGGCGTACTTTGTGAGTGCCACGCGGAACAACGCGATGATGGCCGTCAATTTAAGCAATACGCCGTTCGGTCGACAGCTGTCGGACACCAATCAAGAACGCCTAGACGATGCGGTGATTGAAGCTCGCCAGACATCCGAAATGACAGCGATTGAGGCCGATGTCGTCGACCGAATTTCGCGGACGTTTAATAACGTCTTGAATAATAACTTGAACGACACGATGAAATTCTTAACGATCTGGTCGTTAGTCCTGACCATTCCGACCATTGTTACCGGATTCTATGGGATGAATGTGAAGCTGCCATTGACCGAGTACGGCGGCATTTCATGGCTGATAACGGTCGCCATTACGCTGGGAATTATGGTGTGGGTGGCCTTGATGTTGAAACATCGCCATTTTTGGTAAAATTGAACACGTTGATTTTGAGCGGAAGCTGGGATGATGATCCTGGCTTCTTTTTTTAGGATAATTCGGTGGTAGCGGCGTGAGGTTTAATTATTTTGTGAAAGGGCTTTAGCCGAAGAAACGCGTGGGTACAACAGTTAGTAAGCCCAAGGAACTAAGTGATTAATTTCACTAACAAAAAGTAAGTATAAATGCTGGTATTCGCTTACAAAACGGATTATGATGTTACCAATCAATGATTTCGGGGTGCTTTTTTTACAGCACCTACATCTAAGGAGCGCGATTAAAATGGCAAAGATGATTGCGGGTCAAGCATTGGTCAAAGTTTTGGAAGCATGGGGTGTTGATCACCTATACGGTATTCCAGGTGGGTCGATTAACCATACGGTAGAAGGGTTGTACCTTGAAAAGGATAAAGTTCAATATATTCAGGTACGCCACGAAGAGGTTGGGGCTTTAGCCGCAGCCGCCGATGCCAAGTACACTGGCAAGATTGGGGTGGCATTTGGTTCCGCAGGCCCCGGTGCCACGCATCTATTTAATGGGTTATACGATGCCAAGATGGATCACGTGCCGATGTTAGCGTTAGTTGGGCAAGTCCCAACGGCTACGATGAATACGAACTATTTCCAAGAAATGGACGAGACGCCGATGTTCAGTGACGTTGCCGTTTACAACCGCACGGCGACCACGGCGGAACAGTTGCCATATGTCGTTAACCAGGCGATTCGGGAAGCTTATCGGCAAAAGGGACCAGCAGTTGTGATTATCCCGGAAGATCTGTCGGCTACGGAAATTGATTATGAACCCGTTAAGACGCCGAATACAGTTTCGGATACGTTTACGCAGCAGATTGATCCTAAGGCGGTTACCGCGACGCTAGACCTATTGAAGGCGGCCAAACACCCGCTGATTTATGCCGGCCGTGGCTTGCTGGGTGCTCGGGCTGAGTTAGTAAAATTCAGTGAGCAATTCAATATTCCGGTGATCAACACGGTACCAGCTACCGGGGTGATTCCGACCAACCATCCTAATGCCATTGGGACGTTCGGGCGGTTAGGCTCAAAGTCAGGTTTTGAAGCCTTACAGCATACGGATCTGATTTTGTTCTTAGGCTCCGAATTTCCATTCGCTCAATTCTGGCCGAAGAATATTAAGATCATTCAGGTTAACAATAATTCGTTTGATATTGGCAAGATGGTCCCCGTGGACTACGCAGTGATCAGCGATGCTAAGAGTTACCTGCAAGCCATGATTGATACGGGTGAAACACTACCTGAAACAGAGTGGTTGAAAGCCAACCGGGTTAATAAGCAAAACTGGAACAAATGGTTATCCCAGCTGGCTGACGATGACAGTCATGGCTTAGCGCCTGAAGCGGTCACTAAAAAGGTGGCCTCAATGGTCGGCCCTAAGGACACGTATGGGGTGGACACTGGTAACGTTTCAGAATGGTCTGTTCGCGGTTTGCCGATGGATCAACAGCAACGGTTTGTTCTTTCGGGTCTCTTTGCGACGATGGGCTACGGTCTTCCCGCTGGAATGGCCGGTGCATTGAGCGTTCCAGATGGCCAAGCCTGGTCGTTCTCTGGTGATGGGGGCTTTGCAATGGTGGCGCCCGATATCATCACGGAAGCCCGCTATGAACTGCCAGTTATTAATGTTGTCTTTAGTAATCGGCGCTTTGGCTTCATCTACCGTGAACAAGTTGATACGAAACAACATCTCTACGGGGTTGATCTGACGGATGCCGACTGGGCTAAGGTTGCCGAGGGGCTCGGCGGCATTGGGTTCACGGTTACTAATAATGCTGAAGTCGATCAAGTCTTTGATAAAATTAAGGACTTGCAGGCAAGCGGCAACAAGAAACCAATCGTGGTTAACGCCGTGATCAAGGATGATGATCCGATTGGCACTGCCTTTATGCCACTTGATGCTAAGCTGTACGGCCAAGACACCGTCGATGCTTACGCCAAGGAAAATCACATTGATGTGACGCAGCAGCCGGCCCTGGGTGAACTGTTACGGGCCAAGGGTGACAATCTGTAAATAGTTTCCATTAAAAAGTCGATTCCAAACGCAATTTGGAATCGGCTTTTTTGCTGTCTTCGTTAAGGTGACTTGAATTTAGGACGACGATGGCTTAAAATCGTTAGCTGACTAACAATAAGAAAGGCGGGATGATTTGCCAGTCAGACGATTGGGGGCTTGGCTTCGGGATGCCGAACACCAGATGAACTTTGAAATGAACGAGTTTGCGCGAGCTTATGGCCTAACAGGAATGCAGATGTCCGTGATTGATTTTTTAAGTCGACGAGCAGCGGCAACGTTTCAAGTTGATGTGGAACGTGAATTTCACGTCCAACGATCTACGGCGTCCGTGTTGATTAAGCGAATGATGGCGCGTGGCTTGGTCACCCGGGTGGTTGCGATCAGTGATAGCCGCAAACGCCAGCTGCGATTGACCAGCCAAGGTCAAAAGCTAGTGCCGATTGTGACCGCGTATTTGGAACAACAAGACGCCAAAATGGTGGCGGGTTTGTCTGCCGGTGAAGCCGTCGCGTTCCGATTAGCCTTGCGGCAGGTGGCCCAGTGGGGAAAGGTCACGGAGAGAGAGGATGAAGAGAATGGCAACTGAAAAAATTGAACCACGCGTCGTGGGCGCGGTTGTGGCAACGGGATTGATGTCACTGAGTGGCGTGATCATTGAAACAGCGATGAACGTGACGTTTCCTACTTTGATGAAACAATTTGGGGTGACGACGGGAACGGTTCAGTGGATGACCACGCTCTATCTATTAATTGTGGCTTGTATTGTTCCCATCTCGTCTTATTTGAAACGCCGGTTTAAAATGAAACAGCTGTTTGTTACGGCTAACCTCTTGTTCATTGCGGGGGTCCTGATTGATGCGCTAGCGCCAACTTTCAGCTGGTTGTTGCTGGGACGAGTGGTGCAGGCGATTGGCACTGGGATTGCCCTGCCGTTGATGTTCAATATCATTCTGGAACAGGTGCCGTTGAGTCGAATCGGAATGATGACGGGGGTCGGCACGCTAATCACAGCGGTTGGACCAGCCATTGGCCCGACGTATGGTGGTATTCTAGTGACTAACTTTAATTGGCGGTATATTTTCTGGATTTTACTTCCATTCTTGGTCATTTCATTTTTCGTTGGGGTGAAAACCGTACGGCAAGTGACTCCCACGGTACATGAACGGTTCGACCTACTCAGTATGTTAACGATTGTGGCGACTTTTGCGGGCTTAATCTGTGGGTTTAGTTCGCTGGGAAGTCAGCCGTTCTTCAGTTGGGCCGTGCTGGGTGCTTGGATCGTTGGCGTGCTGGGCCTGATTGGGTTTATCTGGCGGTCACGACGTGTAGCCCAGCCGTTGATTAAATTAGCAGCGGTGGAAAATGGCGCGTTTGCTTGGCACCTGTTGGCTTTTTTCTTAATTCAGACGACGGCGTTAGGATTATCGTTTATTTTGCCTAACTACTTGCAGTTAGTCGACCACCAGACTGCCTTTGTGGCGGGGTTAGTCGTGCTTCCCGGAGCAGTTATCGGAGCCGCCTTTTCACCTATTGGCGGTCAAATCTTGGATCGGTTCGGCGCCCATAAGCCAATCTTGTTGGGCTTAAGCCTCATGACGGTAAGCCTCATTGTGATGACCGTGTTTGCCCACCATTTAGCGGCGCTCACGGTGTTAGGATTATACATTATCTACATGGTAGGGATTGGCGTGGCGTTCGGTAACGTGATGACGGCAGGCATCAAGCAACTTTCCGCTGACTTAAAAGCGGATGGGAATGCTCTGATGAATGCCATGCAACAGTTTGCGGGGGCGCTGGGAACGGCGATCGTTTCCATGATTATTTCGACTAGCCAGGCATCTGGTCAGGGCAGTGTCATGACGAAAACAGCAATTGGTTCGCAGTGGGCGCTGTTGGTATTGGTCATTACAGCAGGACTGGCACTGTTGAGTATGTTGATGGCCTTTAGGGTGTCACGTCCAACGGCTTCGCGTTAGTATTGCTATTGGCTTTACCATAGCGCACGCGGGTTAACCTTTCTTTAGGGACCTCATGCTAAACTTCAAATAATGAAGATGCGGCGTTTGAGTGAAAGAGAGGCGACCGGAATGCGGTATGATTGGCGGTATGGTTTTCATTCATTTTGGTTTCTAATGACGTTAATGCTGATGATGAGTCCCGTGATCTTTATTGACCGAGTGGCTGTTAAGCACATGGCGTTAGGCACGATGGTAGCGATCCTGATTGTCGATTATCTATTTACCCGACAATATCCATATTTCAATCGATTTGGACGACAGGGATTTAGCGGATTACTTAGTATTGGCTTCTTCGTTATTATGGTGGCGGTAGCGCCCTACTTCGGCTACTGGTCACCAGCAGCATGGGGCTTCGTCAGTTTCTGTGTCGCTAGTTTTGGTGGGTCGTTGGACGGACGGATCGTCCATCCCACCGATATTTTAGTCAGTCAGACCCGAGCACAGCTACGCAAGAAAGCAGAAATTTTGCGGAAGCCGATGCCCCGGTAATGTGCATAGTTAGAATAAGTAAAATAGTCCTGAGTCACCAGTGAATACGGCTGACTCAGGACTATTTGTTATGGTAAAGGTTAAGGGTTACGAACCATTGCGTTACCAGCTCACGGGGAGGTTTAAACGCGGGAAAATAATTTTTTAGTGTAGTTATTTTAGTAGGCCGCCGAGTAAGTCCAGTCGTAGGCTAGCAATTGGTGGAATTTCTCACCAATGGGGACCCAGAGCTTGGCTTTGGCAATGTTAGCAATCGACTCCCAAAACAGCGGATCGTGCCGTTCCTGATCGCTCAAGTTAATGTTGACGTAATGGCCGGCTTCCGTTTTGGCGATAACGTAGGGATAGAACACCTTCGTAATTTGCGCGGGAGTAATGGTATGAATCTTAGGGTTATCATCAATCAGCATAATTGTCCGCTTCCTTTCATTTGATGAACTTAGTATACCGAAAAAAGGTAGCGTTGGTCATTGATTTTAGTTAAGGATTGATTGAGAATTTCTTATTTTCGAAGGTTGAAAGATAAAATACCTATCTTATCCCGGTATTGGTAAAAATTCGCGCTGTTGAGTTAGGCTAAATTGGTCGCGCTCCGGCTGCCAGGGATTCCGCCTGCTGTGGGGACGCTTCAGCCTGGCAGAACACCAGTCTTCTCGCTCGATTTGAAGCCACGAAAGATGACGTGTACCCCAAAAGTTGGAACGTTTTATGCTGCTTGTGCTAGCTCAAAGTCACGTGGTGATAAATACCCAAGCTTACCTTGAATCCGATCATTATTATAA
>NZ_JAAXLK010000087.1 GCF_012641185.1 Levilactobacillus tujiorum | reverse complement strand
TTTTTAAAAGCGAATTGACTTCGCAAATATTGTTTGGGTTTGAATAAATTCAAACCGCCCTACACATATTTGGTTTGTCGAAACAATGTTCAGTTTTCAAAGGTCTACCTAAGTGATTACCGAAGCAATCAACTTAATCATCATATCATGATGTCAAAACCGTGTCAACATCTTTTTTCAACTTCTTGAATAATTATTCAAG
>NZ_JAAXLK010000086.1 GCF_012641185.1 Levilactobacillus tujiorum | reverse complement strand
TAGGGACTGTCTGAAAACTAAAAATTCAGGTATAATCTGAGGAAAAACGAATCGAGGCATTCCGATGACAACACCTAAACGATACGAACTGGAAGATGCTCAGTGGGACCGAATCAAAGGATACTTCCCGCCATACCGGACTGGCCGTCCATCAAGCCTAGACAACCGTACCGCCCTCAACGCTATCCTCTGGCTCATGCGCAG
>NZ_JAAXLK010000085.1 GCF_012641185.1 Levilactobacillus tujiorum | reverse complement strand
TAGGGACTGTCTGAAAACTAAAAATTCAGGTATAATCTGAGGAAAAACGAATCGAGGCATTCCGATGACAACACCTAAACGATACGAACTAGAAGATGCTCAGTGGGACCGAATCAAAGGATACTTCCCGCCATACCGGACTGGCCGTCCATCAAGCCTAGACAACCGTACCGCCCTCAACGCTATCCTCTGGCTCATGCGCAG
>NZ_JAAXLK010000084.1 GCF_012641185.1 Levilactobacillus tujiorum | reverse complement strand
TGCTGGGATGAGGTGTGGATAGCGGTGAAATTCCAAACGAACTTGGAGATAGCTGGTTCTCTCCGAAATAGCTTTAGGGTTAGCCTCGGAGTTAAGAATCGTGGAGGTAGAGCCACTGTTTGGACTAGGGGCCCGTCATGGGTTACTGAATTCAGATAAACTCCGAATGCCACAGATTTATATCCGGGAGTCAGACGATGAGTGAT
>NZ_JAAXLK010000083.1 GCF_012641185.1 Levilactobacillus tujiorum | reverse complement strand
GGTAGACCTTTGAAAACTGAACATTGTTTCGACAAACCAAATATGTGTAGGGCGGTTTGAATTTATTCAAACCCAAACAATATTTGCGAAGTCAATTCGCTTTTAAAAAGTAACAACAATCGATGAGCTATTCAAGCACATCATCTATAAGATGAGAGTTTGATCCTGGCTCAGGACGAACGCTGGCGGCATGCCTAATACATGCAAGTCGAACGAG
>NZ_JAAXLK010000082.1 GCF_012641185.1 Levilactobacillus tujiorum | reverse complement strand
CGTGTAGCACCCCTTCTCCCGAAGTTACGGGGTCATTTTGCCGAGTTCCTTAACGAGAGTTCACTCGCTCACCTTAGGATACTCTCCTCGACTACCTGTGTCGGTTTGCGGTACGGGTAATTAATCACTAACTAGAAGCTTTTCTCGGCAGTGTGACATCTGGCGCTTCCCTACTAAAATTCGGTCCTCGTCACGCCTTGTCCTTAGCGATAAGCATTT
>NZ_JAAXLK010000081.1 GCF_012641185.1 Levilactobacillus tujiorum | reverse complement strand
TCGTTCGACTTGCATGTATTAGGCATGCCGCCAGCGTTCGTCCTGAGCCAGGATCAAACTCTCATCTTATAGATGATGTGCTTGAATAGCTCATCGATTGTTGTTACTTTTTTAAAAGCGAATTGACTTCGCAAATATTGTTTGGGTTTGAATAAATTCAAACCGCCCTACACATATTTGGTTTGTCGAAACAATGTTCAGTTTTCAAAGGTCTACCTAAG
>NZ_JAAXLK010000080.1 GCF_012641185.1 Levilactobacillus tujiorum | reverse complement strand
TGCTGGGATGAGGTGTGGATAGCGGTGAAATTCCAAACGAACTTGGAGATAGCTGGTTCTCTCCGAAATAGCTTTAGGGTTAGCCTCGGAGTAAAGAATCGTGGAGGTAGAGCACTGTTTGGACTAGGGGCCCGTCATGGGTTACTGAATTCAGATAAACTCCGAATGCCACAGATTTATATCCGGGAGTCAGACGATGAGTGATAAGATCCACCGTCGAAAGGG
>NZ_JAAXLK010000008.1 GCF_012641185.1 Levilactobacillus tujiorum | reverse complement strand
GTGATACCATCAAAATTTAGAGTCTCAATACATAGTAAGCAAGATCAAAAGCCGTCAGTTTTTGAAAAACATGAAAACTGACGACTTTTTTGAAAGGTATGAATAATTCAGGTGATAAATTGGGAAGAAAAAAGTTGCTGACTTGGGGAGCGGCTGCAATGGCTATTGCTCTACTAGCCTTGGCTTTGATTTTCTCAATCGGTAAATTCAACATGTTAATGAATATCTTAATTATGGTTGGCGTTTTAGCTCATACTGCCTTTTACGAATTATCTTGGGGCGGTGGTGCCTGGGTTATCATGTCAGAAGTTTTCCCCACCAGTATTCGAGGTAGAGCACAGTCTCTCTGTTCGTTAACTATGTTTCTGGCTTCTTACTTCGTCAGCCAGGGATTCCCAATGATGTTATCTGGTATTGGAGCTTCTTGGACCTTTGTTATTTTCGCCATTTTCTGTTTAATTATGATGTGGTTTGCAGCTAAAGTTTTACCAGAAACAAATGGGAAGACTTTGGAAGAAATCCAAGCTGACTTCAAGAAGTAATCTTGTACAGGAGGATTTATGATTAATGAAAAAACCACTTACATTATTTGATGATAAAATTATTAACTGTTTTGGTGATTCTACTACTTGGGGTGATAATGGTGTTGGTACAGGAGGTAATCAAATATCCTGGACAACTAGTATTCAAAATATCATCAAGTTTAAAGAGTTACGAAATTATGGAGTTTGCGGATCCCGTATTGCGGTGAAATCAGATCGTGACGATAGCTTTATTGAACGATACGAAGCTATGGACAATGATGCTGACATAATCACCGTCTTTGGTGGGGTTAATGATTTTCAACATGATATTCCGCTTGGAGAGCTAGGTGATACGGATGTTCAGACCTTCTATGGTGCTTTGGACACGTTAATTCATGGGCTAGTTAAGAAGTATCCTAATCAGCCAATCATTTTCATGACACCAACCAAGAATAATTTTCATCATCCAACTAAAAATTATCCCACAACTCTTCAGAGCAATGAGGTGGGATTGCATCAGAAAGATTATGTGGAAGCTATGTTAAAAATCTGTGATTTTTATAGTTTGCCTGTTATCGATCTGTACAAGGAAAGTGGTGTGTCGCCGTTTTTGCCGGAATATGTTCCTAAATTTCATCCTGATGGTTTGCATTATAGTCAAGATGGGTATTCACACTTAGCACATCGAATTGCTGGGGAATTGCTAAGATTCATCTTTTAATTAGTATTTTCGCTAATAGTAATGCATATGTGTGATAATTAATGCAGTAAATTCCACATTGTGACACCTAAAAAGCATCTAGACAAATTTGTCTAGGTGCTTTTTGTTATGGGTGAAGGATTAAGTTATTGATATTGTGCAGGGGTGGGGTAAACTTTCTGCACATTTGGAAAGTGCATGAACTGGACTTGGAAACGCTTTCTCTATGTTTTAGAGTATAAGTGTCTTAGAAGCGGAGGGCGAGTAAGGATGATAGAAACTTTGTTAACACAAGAGACGGTTCAAGTCATGCCTGCAGGTGACATGGATTGGCAGACAGCGATTCGTGCTGCAGCAACGCCATTGTTACATGCAGGTAAGATTGAACAATCATATATTACGGCGATGATTAATGTTGTTGAGGAAAATGGACCGTTTATTAATATTGGATCACACATTGCTTTGGCACATGCACGACCAGAAAATGGTGTCAATCAGATGGGGATGGCTTTGATGAAGGTTTCTCCTGAGATTAACTTGGTCAATTCAGATCATCCCATTACTTTGTTTTTTGTATTAGCAGCCAGCGATAACACGAAACATTTGCAGGCATTACAAGAATTGGCTGCAAAGTTGCAAGATGCAACTAGCTTAGCACGTTTGGAAAAAGCAACAACTGTTGATGAACTGGTTAAAGAATTTAAAGGAGCGAATTAATAATGAAAATTGCAGCGGTTTGCCAATCAGGTTTAGGGTCAAGCTTTATGATTCAGATGAACATTGAAAGCGTCTTCAAAGAAGAGAACGTTGAAACGGATAATATTGAGGTTACCCATTTTGATACGGGTGGTTTAAATGCGACGGCTGCTGATTACTTTTTCCTAGGTAGCGATTTAGCCGATCAGGCATCTGATTTACCGCAAGACCGAGTAATTGTTTTAAAGAGCATTATTGATAAAGCTGAATTACAAGAAAAGGTTAATGCACTTTTAGATAAAGAGGGCATTCAGCATAACTAGTTAGTTGATGTTTGATTGGAGGAATCGTAACAATGCAAGCAACTATCAATTTTATTGTTTCTATTGTGAGTACACCAGCTATTTTAGTAGCGTTGATCGCTATGCTAGGTTTGGCGCTGCAAAAAAAGCCAGGAACCAAAACGCTTGAAGGGACGATTAAGACTTTCGTTGGTTTCTTGGTTTTGACTGGTGGGGCAGGAATTATTCAAGGGGCTTTGGCACCATTTGCTTCAATGTTTAAATTTGCACTTCATGTTCAAGGGGTAGTTCCCTCTAATGAAGCGGTTGTAGCAATTGCTTTACAGCAATATGGATCAACGACAGCGTTAATTATGTTTGTTGGAATGGTCGTAAACGTTCTCTTGGCTCGCTTTACAAAGTTTAAATATATTTTCCTTACAGGACAAGCCATGTTGTATGTATCGTGTTTGACCGCTGTGGTTCTTATATCGACAGGAATGAAGTCTGGTGTTGGTACGATTCTTCTGGGAGGCTTGTTTGAAGGAACGCTATTAACGGTAACGCCAGCGCTATGTCAGCCATTCATGCGAAAAATCACAGGTGGCGATTCAGTCGCAATGGGACATACGGGAAATATTGGTTATGCAACGGCTGGCTTGATGGGGAAATGGTTCGGTAATGCTAAGAAATCCACTGAAGACATTAAATTCCCTAAAGGACTGAGCTTCTTACGAGATTCAACAGTCTCAATTACATTAGTCATGGCAATTGTTTATCTCATTTTAGCTCTTGTTTCAGGACCAAACTTCATCGAAACGAAGTTGAGTTCAGGATCTAATTTCTTGGTTTATGCAATTACGCAAGCCGGAACATTTGCTGCAGGTTTTTACGTTGTTCTCGCTGGTGTTCGGATGATCTTAGGTGAGATTGTGCCTGCATTCCAAGGCATCGCAACTAAATTAGTTCCAAATGCCAAGCCAGCTCTGGACGTTCCAATCATCTTCCCATATGCACAGAATGCCTTATTAATTGGATTCTTTGTCAGTTTCATTGTAGGAACTTTGAGTATGTTTGCCATGATTGCTATGGGGACAACTGTAATTATTCCAGGTGTCGTTGGTCACTTCTTCTGTGGAGGTGCGGCCGGTATCTACGGCAATGCCACGGGTGGACGACGTGGAGCTATTATTGGTTCTGCGGTAAATAGTTTGTTAATCAGTTGGCTACCACTATTGATCCTACCCGTTTTAGGCGGCTTAAAATTGGCTGCGTCAACTTTCGCCGATACGGATTACCTAATTCCAGGTATCTTACTTGGAAACTTGGGAAGTTATGGACAAGTTGCGATTACCGGGGGAATCATTGCATTCACAGCAATCGTCATTATCTGGTCCTTTTTCCTCAAGGAATCTAAGAAAAAGGCTGTAAAAGACCAAGGATAGCATTTAAAGTTGATGATTCGATTTTAGCGTAAGGAGTAAAGATTAATGATGAATACAGTAACCAGAGAAAGCCAAGTGCATTTTACCGAGAAAGATGAGTTGGCTGTCAATGCCCTAAGAATGTTGAGTATTGACATGATTGAAAAGGCACAATCAGGCCATCCAGGATTATGTTTAGACGCAGCACCTATGGCCTATGTTCTATGGAACTATCATTTAAAGACGGATCCTAAACGGCCAAATTGGATTAACCGTGATCGCTTTGTCTTGTCCGCGGGACATGGTTCAGCATTACTGTATAGTTTGCTGCATATGAGCGGTTTTGATGTCAAAATGGACGATCTTAAACAATTTCGGCAGACTGGCTCTTTGACGCCAGGTCATCCTGAATTTGGTCATACCCCAGGTGTTGATGCGACGACCGGTCCCCTTGGTCAAGGCATTGGTATGGCTGTGGGGATGGCATTAGCAGAGAAGCATTTGGCAGCGCAGTATAACACAGCGAATATGAATATTATTGATCATCGGACGTACACCATCGTTGGAGATGGTGATCTGATGGAGGGAATTAGTCAGGAAGCCATTAATATTGCGGGTAAAGAAAGATTAAACAAGCTGACAGTTCTTTATGATTCAAATGATGTTACCTTGGATGGTCCGTTACTCAATGGTTCGGTTGAAACGCAAAGTTACCGCTTTAAGGGAGCTGGGTGGAATTATCTTTTTGTCGAAGATGGTGAAGATTTAGCAGCAATTAACAATGCAATTAATGATGCGAAAAGATCTACGCAGCCGACAATCATTGAAATTAAAACACAAATTGGTCATGGATCGCCGGTGGCCGGAACCAATAAAGTCCATGGAGCAGCGCTAGGGGCGGAGAATCTAAAGAAGACGAAAGAGTTTTACAGCTGGAGTCAAACACCGTTCTCAGTTTCAGAAGATGCTTATGCACAATTTGCACAAGGAATTGAAGAACGTGGGGAGAATGCTCATCGGGAATGGCACAAGTTATATACGCATTACCAGCTGAGTGAGCCCAAATTAGCAGCAATGTTTACACCTGAAGTAAGTCCTCAGTTGGATATGTCCCAAGTGACCCTCTCGGATGAAACAATTGGTAAGTCAGTTGCAACACGGGTGACAAACTCTGAGCTTTTACAACAGATTGCGAAGTACAACCCGAATTTTTGGGGTGGTGCCGCAGATCTTTCTTCAAGTAACAAAACCCAGCTACGTGACGACGGCCGATTTTGTTCGGAACATCCTGCTAACCGTAACATTTGGTTTGGGGTCCGTGAATTTGGTGAAGCTGCTGCATTAAATGGTATTGCATTACATGGAGGGTCGCGGGTCTTTGGAAGTACCTTCTTTACATTTTCGGATTATATGAAAGCCGCCATTCGGTTAGCAGCGTTACAAGGGTTGCCTGTAACCTTTATCTTTACCCATGATTCGATTGCTGTGGGGGAAGACGGTCCAACTCATGAACCGATTGAGCAATTAGCAGGATTGCGTGCTATTCCTAATGTCAATGTGATTCGGCCGAGTGATGCACATGAAACCTTAGGCGCTTGGCAAACGATTGCTAAGACAACAGACCGGCCAACGGTATTGGTTTTGTCGCGTCAAGGATTACCTTTATTGGAGGAAACGCGTGCAGAATCCGTTTCGAGAGGTGGCTATGTCGTTTCACCTGCTAAAAGTGAAGATTCGGATGGTATCTTGATAGCGAGTGGTTCAGAAGTACAACTAGCCCTTGCCGCACAAGCTGAACTTAGGAAAAAACAATATGATGTTTCAGTGGTCTCTATGCCAAGTTTGGAATTGTTTGAGCAGCAAAGTCAGGCTTATAAAGATTCGGTACTGTCACCGCAGGTTGATAAGCGTATCTCCATTGAAATGGATAGTACATTTGGCTGGGGAAAATACACTGGATTGAATGGTGCATGTATAGGTGTGGACAGCTTTGGGATGAGTGGAAAGGGCGCTGAAGTAGTAGCACACTTTAATTTTAATACAAAGACCATTGTGAAAAAGTATGAAGAGCTTTGGAAAAAGTCTGAATAAACATTTGAGGTGAAAGCAATCTATGTCGAGTAAAATTATGGGAATTGCAGCGAGTGATGGTATTGGTATAGCTAAAGCCTACCGCTTGGTGATGCCAGACTTAAGCTTCGAAAGAAAGCAAATTGCGGATGTAGATTCTGAAATTGATCGGTTCAAACAGTCGTTACATGCTGCAAAACAAGATCTCGAAATCATTCGAAAAGCGGCAATAGCAAACCTAGGACAAGATGAAGCT
This sequence comes from Levilactobacillus tujiorum, assembly GCF_012641185.1. Lineage (GTDB taxonomy): Bacteria > Bacillota > Bacilli > Lactobacillales > Lactobacillaceae > Levilactobacillus > Levilactobacillus tujiorum. The sequence continues at coordinate 117,498 of NZ_JAAXLK010000008.1, read as the reverse complement.
GCGATCTTTGACGCACACATCACGATTCTCTCAGATCCAGAAATGGTTGGACAAGTTGAAGGGAATATTCGTCAGAAAAAAGTTAATGCTGAAGCAGCATTGAAGGAAGTTACCGATCATTTTATCGCAATTTTTGAAGGGATGACCGATAACCCATATATGAAAGAACGAGCGGCAGATGTCCGTGATGTTACGAAGAGAGTTTTGAGTCATCTATTAGGAAAGACACTGCCTAATCCCGCTTTAATTAAAGAACCGGTTATTGTTGTCGCACGAGATTTGACACCGTCAGATACGGCTCAGATGAATAAAAAATATGTAAAAGGATTTTTAACAGATCTGGGTGGGCGAACCAGTCATTCGGCAATTATGTCGCGCACACTTGAAATTCCTGCGGTTGTCGGGACGGATAATGCAACGCAGTCGATTAAAGATGGTACGGTTGTGGTTGTCAATGGTTTGAGAGGTTTTGCGGTAGTCGCTCCTGATACTCATGAAGTAAGTGAATTTCGCAAGCAAGCACAACAGTTCCAACAGGAAAAGGCAGAATGGCGAAAATTAAAGAATGCACAATCGGTTTCTAAAGATGGTAAATCAGTTGAAATTGCTGCAAACATTGGAACACCAAACGATGTGAAAGCAGTAACTGATGCGGGTGCTGAGGCAGTTGGACTCTTCAGAACTGAATTTCTTTACATGAATAGCGATAAGTTGCCATCAGAAGACGACCAATTCGTGGCCTATAAGCAAGTTCTTGAGGCGATGAAGGGAGCTCCAGTGGTTATTCGTACTATGGATATTGGGGGTGACAAACATCTTCCTTATCTAAAACTACCAGAAGAAATGAATCCGTTCTTAGGCTATCGGGCAATTCGTATTTCATTAGATCGTCAGAATATTTTCCGAACGCAGTTGCGGGCACTGATTCGTGCTTCAAAGTATGGTGAGTTACGGATTATGTTTCCAATGATTGCGACGGTTGATGAATTTATTGCTGCCAAAAATATCTTCTTAGAAGAAAAAGCTAAGTTGGTGAAGGCCGGAGTAACAGTCGCTAAAGAAATAAAACTAGGTATGATGGTTGAAGTTCCAGCAACAGCTGTTTTTGCTGACCAGTTTGCTAAGCAGGTAGATTTCTTCAGCATCGGGACGAATGATTTGATTCAGTACACATTTGCTGCTGATCGTGGGAATGAACATGTCGCTTATTTATATCAGCCCTATAACCCGGCACTATTGCGGTTAATTAAGCACGTGATTGATGCCGCACACAAAGAAGGTAAAATTGCTGCGATGTGTGGTGAAATGGCTGGTGACCAGATTGCTGTCCCGTTGTTACTGGGAATGGGATTGGATGAATATTCTATGAGTGCCACTTCAGTCCTTCGAGTTCGTCATCAGATGAAGCAGTTAGACTCTAATAAATGGGCTCAGGTCGCGATGCAAGCTGTGCAAAACTGTCAGACAAATCAAGAAGTTAAGGATTTAGTCGAAGGACAGTTGAAAGACTCGGTAGAATAAAACAGAAAAGTAGCCCTAAACTGCATGATTGTTGGGAGATGACATCATGCGTTTAGTGTTGCCGTAGTAAAATCGTTTTTAGTATAATCGATAATATGTCGGAAAATAGCAGTGAACATGACTACGAGTAGTTCTTTGGGGCAATTAGCCGGGCCCACGATTGATTAATGAGGTAAGTATATGTTAAACATTAGTGAAAAAGGGCAAATTAATCTATTGGCTACTATTTTATCCAATGGAGAAAAATATAAAAGTGTTGCAGAGCTTGAGGAAAGGATGAAGCTGTCACGGCGAAGCGTCTATTTCTGGCTTAAGCAACTTAATCTGGCTTTGCGGCGCCTAAAGTTAGATGATGTCCAGCATTTATCTCAAGGTGGCTATTTCTTAACGCAGGCAACATTGGATGAATTGCAAAAGTATGTTCAGCAATCAACACTGCGGGTGCTCAATGTTCACCAGCGCCGTCAATTAATTGTATGGTATTTAATTCAACACGATACGCACTTGTCCTTGGTTAATTTGGCTGAAAAATTTGATGTTTCGAAAACTACCATCATCAAGGACTTTAAGGAGCTAACCACTGATTTACCTGTGGGAACACAAGTGATTAATACGGATCGTGGGAAAATATTGATGGGAAGTGAAGAAGCACAACGAAATTGGGTGTACCAGCAGTTGGGCCAGCAAAACTCATTAGTCATTTCGCAGATTCAGTTGCTTCCTCAGATTTCAGGAATTAAGCCGCAATTAGAACGTTTGCAAGAAGAAACAGGTAATGTTTACAGCGGCGATGCCAGTCAGGTACTTACTTGGTATCTGATATGGCTAATCAATCGTCTAAAAGATAATTCGTATTTGCTAACTGAAAATCAGGACTATCCATTAGATTCGGTTAGTCGATGGTGTGATCGCTTTTTAACGGCGCATGCTCAAGCAACAACTGCTGAAATTAACCACTTGCGTACGTTGTTATTAGCTGGTCAGTTGCAACAAGTGAACGAGGATGATAAATTTGTACAGCAATTATTAGTAGTAACTGAAGAGGTAGCGCGGCGATTCAGTACCGTATCGGGCATTGATTTGGTCACTAGTTCGTTTTTAGAGGCACTAGCAACTCATCTGTACTCGACTTACTTTAGAATCACGTCGAATGTTCAATTTCATCATGCTAATTTAGCTGATGTTAAACTTACTTATAGCTACCTCATGAACATGACGAAATACGCGCTAAAGCCTTTCGAATCATTTTTGAATACGTCGATATCAGATGATGAGCTAGCATTGATCAGCGTTTATTTTGGGGGAGAAATAAAACGAGTTTCACCAGATTGGTTTGGAGCAGGAGAGAAATCTGATGTTCTCTTGGTTTGCACCAGTGGAATTGGGACTAGTCAGCTCCTGTATCAACAGTTGACTAAGCGTTATCCTGAGATTAACTTTTCTCAGCCAATTAGTCTTCAGGAGTTTCAAAAAATCAATTTAGAAACAGTCTCAGCTAAATTGATTTTGACGACGGCTAAACTTCAGATTAATGTAAATATTCCGTCAATGTGGGTCCAAGCTATTCCTACGCACAACGACTTTCAAAAAATTAGCCAGGAATTACGTCGGCTTGATTTGTTAAGTGATTCTCAGGAAAATAAATTGGTTCATGCAGTTTTGGATATCATTACAGACTATGCACGTGTCGATGACTTTAATGGTTTAGCGACAAGTTTACACGATTATTTTAAGAAAAAGGGCACAAAAGGAACTGTAGTGAATGAACGGCCTGCGCTTGATGAGTTGATACCGGCAGAAAATATACAAATTATAGATGGTGATTTGAAGTGGGATACTGCTGTCCACCAGTTGTTCCGACCGTTAGAAAAACGTGACATTGTTCAGCGTCGCTATGCCGATCAGATTATTAAGACAACGATTAAAAGAGGTCCTTATATGGTTATCAAGGAGGGGGTTATGTTAGCGCATGCCAAACCGGAAGATGGCGTCAATAAACTGGGAATGTCACTTTTGATTCTGAAGAAGCCAGTAGAGTTGAACACTAAAGGACAAGTACGAAAATTGCGGGTTCTTTTTGGACTAGCGCCCGTAGATCGGGAAATTCATATGCGAGCTTTGGGGCAATTGTTAGCCTTGTTGCAAAATAATATACTTTATCAGAAATTATTGGTAGCCAATGAGGTTGCACAGATTCAACAAATTTTGGGTGATGCTGAAGAGCTCTCTCAGTCTGAGTCTTAACCAATTAATTAAGGATTGGATACGATAGTGCTAAATAAAAAGAAGTTAACTGAGGGATTTCCCCTCAGCTAACTTCTTTTTACTTAAAGGCTAACGTTAAGCCTAATCCCACCGTGATCAGTCCGACAACGCCCAGCACCCAATAAATCAAGTGCGGCGTGTCGCGTTCCATCTTCCGACCGAAGCTCACTTCAATTAGTGCGATGGTCGCAATTCCTAAGACGAATTTTAAACTGATCAGCAGGGGGGCGTGGGCGAAGGTTCGAATACTCAGAACGACGCCGCTAATAATCATGACGAGGTAGGCCAATCTTGCAATTAACAAGAATTGTGTGACTCGTTTTTCAGAATGACGGGTCAACCCTACGATGACTAAAATTGTTAGGATAATCCACGTCCAAAAATGTAAGGCTAACCACATCGTAACCGCTCCTTAAACTCCATTTAAGTTAAGACTACCATATCTAATAGTCGAAAGTGAATTAATTTCTCCGGTGATAAACGACTTCCGCTAAGGGGCCGTACTGGTTAACCGCAGTGAGTTCGAATTGTTGCGGCCGCGAGAGGTCGCCGAATAGCCGCTTACCTTGTCCTAACAGGATGGGGGCGATCTGAACGTAGAGGTCGTCAACCAGATTAGCCGCCAATAGTGGCATGAGGACGCCGCTGCCACCGACAATCCAGACGTTACCTTGTTTCTGTAATCGCTGGGCCAGCGTAACGACAGATTCCGTGGTAAAGGTATAGCCAGGCGTGTTGGGAAATGTTCGTTGGGTCAGTACGTAGCTTTTCATCTGTGGATTGTGCGGATTTAAAGGGGCATCAGGCGCCATGTTCTGGACGGCTTCATAGGTGACCCGCCCGAGTATTGCGCTGGTCATCTGGGCCAGCGTTGTCGTGCCGACTTCTGCCGGAATTCCTGGCAGGGTGGTCAGCCAGTCAATTTGATCATCTGGCGTTGCGAGATAGCCATCTAGTGATGTTGCCCCATAAAACTGGATTTTGCCCATGAGAAGGTCCTCCTGTCGAATAAAAAGGAACGTTCCACCATGAGTGTTACGTTCCCTTAGTTGTTCATTTAGTTGACGCCATTGAGGCTAGTTGACTTCGCCCAGTACGTGTTACCCGCAATGGTAACGCGATACCAAGTTGATTTATCAGTGGCCTTGTAGCCCTTTTTGTTAATCTTAGCCGTGGTTCCCGCCTTGAAATCTTGCGTGTGGGCGATCGTTTTGGACAGGTAGTTCGAGTTCAAAACGTGGTTGTAGAGCGCCGCATTCTGATTCGTGTTCAGCGTAGGGGTGCCACTCGCATCGCTGTAAGTCACCTTAGGGAAGTTCAGCACCTTGTTGTAGACCCAGTATTTGGCGCTGGAATTCTTGCTGAACCGGATTCGGTACCAAGTTCCGCTCCAGCCACCGCGCTTCACACCGCGACTGTCGACGTAGACTTTAGCACCACGGTGATCGGCACTGAGGTTACCCCAGCCAATCTTGCGCGCACCACTGGTTCCTTTAACGTGATTGTAGACGGTCCAGTTAGTATAGTTGTTGGCTAACGTCGCGGTTTCGTTGTTACCACCATGGTAGTAGCTCACCGTCTTTGGCTTGGAAACGACGTGTTGCGTTGAGTCGTCCGTGTCTGGCTTGACACTACCACCAAGATCGGCGTATTGCGTCTTAACCAAGTTAACAAAGTCATTCATGGTGTAAGTTGTCCCAAAGTATTTTCTAGCGTTCGTTGACCAGTAACCATCCGGATCGGTATGGGTGGTCCCACCAAGTAAGTTAGAAACATCGTGGTGAGAAAGCACGGTCGTGTAGCGCTTAGGAGTCAGACCGTATTGCTTCAAAATGTAGGCCGTGTAGTAAGCCGCATTGTTCAATTCAGAAGCGAAGGCTGCCTTAGAGTGCACTTCAACTTGTTCAAATTGAACGTAGCGTTGGTTGGCTACGGGACCGGCACCCCAACATAAGTATTTCGTATTAGCAATGTTAATAATGTTGCTAGCATCGACAAAAGTGTGGACAAAGGCATTGTTGTAGTTGTTAGTCATATAAGTAATTTCGCCATAAATGTTTGAGTTGGGGTTCGCCGTTTCATGAACCACCACACCTTCTGGTTTATTATAGCGGTAGCTGTACTGTGGAAGCACCGACTTATACGCTTTGGTAATCTTAGGTGTTCCGTAATTCTGGTTGCCAATGTAAGTGTTGATTGCATTGGCGTTGGCGGTAGTGGATGACCAGAATAAGCCCAGACATCCAGCCGTCAGAGCAATTCCCCGAACTGCCCAACGTTGCCATTTCTTCATCATAACTTCTCCTCCTACTGATTATCTTGTTTCTTAAAAAAAGCTGTAACGCAACGTCTCAATTATAACGTATTTCCTAAAGATTGAATATTAAACAAGTTAGGGGGTGATAGATTGGCTTTATTCGGGATTTGTTCTGCTTTGCTCGAAAACTAGTGATTATTAATGGTAACAATCGGATTCTCGTCAATCATTTAGCAATAGGGTGGCTAAAGTTCGCGATTCACGGTTTATTTCAAACGTTTTACATTTAGATGGCAAAGTCGGGGGAGCGTAGATGCTTGCGCTTAATGTTAAGTTTGGCTATAATTGTTATTTGCATACGAAAGGAGCGACGAACAATGGCTGAGACTTCTGAGATTAAGATTGGCGATTACGTTGCGGCAAAGAAATTTGGTCCTTTGGAACATGACTTTACAGGTGAAGTGACCAAAGTGTATGATAATTCAGTTTTAGTCGAGATTCGGGACTATGATCCTGCTGACAAGACGGCGGTCGGAGATATGAATAACCGGGCCGTTGTGCGTAAGTCGGGAGCGAAAGTTACTGGAAATAAAGCGGATAAAAACTAAATTTCCATAATTATTTTGAATTTATTTGCAAAAAGATGATGACAACTCACAGATGGTATGCTATACTTTTCTGTGTTGTGCGGGTGTAGTTTAGTGGTAAAATTCAAGCTTCCCAAGCTTGCGTCGCGGGTCCGATTCCCGTCACCCGCTTTCGAATGGGGCGGCCTTAGGGTCGTCTTTCTTATTATTCGAAAGCACCTCAGACGAAATAGTACGTTAGCTATGATTTTCAGCGAATCCGGGAGGCTGTGAGCCGGATAGTCTAACTAACGGAACGGAGCGGCTGAGACAATTAAATTGATCATTTAAGTGGACTTTTAAGTCAAACAGAGTGGTACCGCGGGAAATCTCGTCTCTTACAAATATTTTTGTAGGAGACGTTTTTTTATCCCACCGGTTAATTGAGGTAAACTAAGAGCACAACGTCATTGAAGAAGCGAACATAAGGAGGATAATTAGCATGGATTACAAACAAACAGTGGTTGCAGCATTGGCTAAGGCACTCGACGGTCAACTGACCGCAGACGAGATCGCCGCAAAGTTAGAGCGGCCTAAGACGTCCGACAAGGGTGACATGGCTTTTCCAACATTTACTTTAGCTAAGGTCTTGCATCGGGCACCGCAACAAATCGCGCAGGACTTGGCAGATAAGTTAGAGACGACTGATTTTGAAAAGGTTGAGGTTGTTGGTCCTTACCTGAACTTCTTCTTTGACAAGGGCAGTTATAGTGAAGCCACGCTGCAAACGGTTTTGACTGACGGCGCTAGCTACGGCCAAAATGAAGACGGCCAGGGCGGTAACGTCCCAATTGATATGTCATCACCTAACATTGCTAAGCCAATGTCCATGGGGCATTTGCGGTCGACCGTCATTGGTAACTCCATCGCCGAGATTTTGACGAAGAACGGTTACCACCCCATTAAGGATAACCATTTAGGTGACTGGGGGACCCAATTTGGGAAGTTGATCACGGCCTACAAGCTGTGGGGGAATGAAGCCGACGTGAAGGCTGACCCAATCAACAAGCTGGTCGAATACTATGTTCGTTTCCACAAGGAAGACGTTGAAAAGCCAGAGCTGGACGATATTGCCCGCGAATGGTTCAAGAAGCTGGAAGATGGTGACGAAGAAGCTCACCGGTTGTGGAAATGGTTCCGTGAAGCATCGTTACAAGAATTTAACGACGTGTATGACGAACTCGGTGTGAAGTTTGACACTTACAACGGGGAAGCCTTCTACAATGATAAGTTAGAAGAAGTTGTGCAAATCCTCAAGGACAAGCACCTGTTGGTTGAATCACAAGGTGCGCAAGTCGTTGATTTGAGCAAGTACGACTTGAACCCAGCGCTGATTCTGAAGAGTGATGGGGCCTCGTTGTACATCACCCGTGACATCGCGACGGCGCTATACCGTGACCGGACCTACGCACCAGCCAAGAACTTGTACGTCGTAGGTTCCGAACAGACTTACTACTTCAAGCAATTGAAGGCTGTTCTGAAGGAAATGGGCGTGAAGTCTGCGGATAACCTGCAACACGTGCCATTTGGTCTGATCACCGTTGACGGGAAGAAGTTATCAACCCGTTCTGGACGAATCATTTTGTTGGCCAAGGTGCTGGAAGAATCCGTGAAGTTAGCGGCTGAAGAAATTAACGAAAAGAACCCAGACTTGGCTAATAAGCAAGCAGTTGCGCAACAAGTTGGGGTCGGGGCCATCGTTTTCGGTGACTTGAAGAACGAACGGACCAACAACATTGACTTTGTCTTGGCCGATCAATTGAAGTTTGAAGGGGAAACCGGACCTTACGTTCAATACGCCCATGCCCGTGCAGAAAGTATGTTACGCAAGGCGGCAAACGTCGACGTTCAACCAGCCGGCAATCAAATCACGGATCCAGAAGCCTGGGACACGATCAAGACGTTGGCTGATTTCCCAGCAATCGTGAAGATGGCTTGCAAGGAACTGGAACCTTCAGTGGTTGCCAAATACGCTATCCGGTTAGCGAAGACATTCAACAAGTACTATGCGCACTCCAAGATCTTGACGGAAGATGCCGAATTATCAGCTCGTTTAGCGTTGGTTAAGGCCGTGTCAACAGTTCTGAAGGAAGCCTTACGTCTGTTGGGTGTCCAAGCACCAGACGAAATGTAATTCTGTTTTTACACGTAACCTAGGCAAAAGCCGCTATTCCTGTTCAGTAAATTGATCAGGAATAGCGGCTTTTTTGGTGCCTATTAGCAATGCTGAGGACTAATTTAGTTCGCCTAAAGTTTTAGGACTGGCTCCATCCGCAACGAGGCGGTTAAAGGTTGCGTGCACGGCCGGGTCAACTTGATTGGTTCCGGGGAGGTAGTGGATGCTTTCAGTCCCCGCTTGCAGAGCGGTCTTGTAGTACCACTTTTTCCAACGCAGGAAGTCTAGGGTATGTTGTAAGCGTGCCATTTTGGCTTCTAACTTAGCTTCGTGGTCGGCTAAGAAATCATAGCGGTCCTGTAAAGTCGCGTCACCAGTCATACACAAATCGATGAATTCACCGATCTGCTTAACCGGCACGCCGGCTTCTTTGAGGCAAACGATGACCTCTAAGAAATTAAAATCGTTGTCTTTAAACCGCCGTCGACCTGCGGCGTTGCGATCGACAAAGGGAAGCAGTCCCTCCTTGTCGTAGTAGCGAAGCGTATAAGGACTAATTGCCAACTTGTCGGCAACCTCGCCAATCGAATAGCTCATAAAAAAATTCTCCTTTTTGCGATAAGATGGTTGACTTAGAGTTAACTCTAGATTATATACTACCATTAATCACTTACATGTAGAATATATTAGGAGGATTTTAAAATGTCAGAAACAAAACCATTAGTCGTTATTTCCGGTGCCAGTTCAGGCTTTGGGGCCGAAGATGCTAAGTTGTTTAATGCGGCAGGTTTCCCCCTGCTACTATTGGGGCGGCGAGTTGATAAGATTAAAGCTCTGCCGTTGAACTTCGATAATGTCTTGGTTGCGGCCGTGGATGTTACCGACCGCCAAGGCTTTGAAGCAGCCATCCGGGAAGCTGAAAAGCAATACGGCTCCACGGATCTCCTGATCAATAACGCTGGTGTGATGCTGCTGGGTAACGTGAAACGCCAAGACCCTAAAGAATGGCAAACGATGCTTGATACCAATGTGATGGGTGTTCTGAATGGAACCCAGATCGTGTTGCCGGATATGGTTGCTCGGCACCACGGAACGATCATCAACATGTCATCTATCGCTGGTTTCAAGGCGTTTGCCAACCATGCGGCTTACGTTGCTAGCAAGTTTGGCGTTCATGGCCTGTCCGAAACGATTCGCCAGGAAGTAGCGAATGACAACGTGCGTATTTCACTGGTTGCTCCGGGGGCAGGTGAGACGGAATTGCTGACGCACGTCACGGATGCCGGCGCTTTGAAGGACTATGAAGCTTGGAAAGAGACCATGGGCGGCTTAACGTTAGATCCTAAGTATGTTGCCCAAACGGTTAAGTTTATTTACGACATGCCGCAGGAAGTTAACATCCGCGAGATTGATTTGGCGGCCACTCGGCAAGATAGCTAGGTTTGTCAGTTAAGAAGTTTCCCAATCATTGGGGGGCTTCTTTTTGCGTTGAAAACGAATATTTGGTACACTTGCTTTATAAATATGCAGAGACGTGTGGCTAAATTCCGCATCCTTTGTTATACTTAATGCAATTTTATGCGGGAGGGTGGTCGCAATGAAGAAAAGCATGCGTCAATCACGGATCGAACAATTGATTAATCAATATCCCATCGGGACACAGGAAGAGTTAATGGAGCATCTTGAAGAGGTTGGCATTCAGGCTACGCAGGCCACCATCTCCCGGGATATTCGCGAAATGCAGATTGTAAAAGCCCAGGATGGCCATGGTCATCTGCGGTACACGATTTTTAAGGCTGGGAACCGTAGCGAGGAAGAACGACTACGCGAGACCATCAACGAAGTGGTGACGGGGTTAACGCGCGTTGAATTTGTCAATATTTTGAAAACGCTGCCGAGTAACGGGAACCTGTTAGCTGCGATCTTTGACGATCTTAATTTACCAGAAGTAGCGGGAACTTTGGCCGGTCATGATACGATCTTCATCATCAGTCCTAGTGCTGAGGTGGCAGAGAAGCTTCATGACATGATCGCCAACGAGATGAATCCAGATATTGTGCATTAAAATTAGTGAGTGATAGTAATAGCGGGTGTAGGGCGATGAATCAGTTGCCCTACACCCGTTTGTATTTGGGAAATTAAGCGCGGTAGCTCGGTGTTAAGCTATTTTAAAGCTTCGTAAAGTTTCGGCGAAATTAGAAGCTAATGGGCGGACTATGCTAGAATAATGATGTTACTAAAGGTTGAAACTTAAAAAGGTTCTGTAAAGGCTATGGCATTACGCTTGAATGATTGAAAAATAGATAATTTCTGCCGCCTTGCCGTTCGCCAAATTTGAGCTGGAGCGCTGTGGGGAGGCCGGCCTAAGCCATAGAGCGGTCTTAGGCCTCGCTTTGACCCGAAGAACACGTGTCAAAGTCGCCATTTACCAAGAAAACCACTTGGTAAATCCCACGGCTGAGCTCAAATTTAGCTCACTCTCGGCTGCATAGATATTGTCTTCTATATTTGCTAACTGCTGATGTACCAAGTGATTAAACCAATTTACTAATCAAAGCCTAATGTAGCCGGAGGACCGCCTCTCAGGCCGCAGGCGTTCCCCCACAGCAGGCGGAATCTCTGCCAGCCGCAGGTGACGGGTTTAGGCTATTCTTCAGACTAAAATCCTGGTCACTTCAGCATTGGGAATGATTTTAGTCCTTTCGACCTTTAGGACGTTATCTGTGGCTTCGCTAGGCATTAGCGAACACGCAGGGTTGGTCAGCTAAGTGGCCAGACGTGATATGGCGCGGGGGAGGAGCAGTCGGCGCTGGAATAATCAGCCAGCGTTGATCGTTTTCAGGTGCATACTCACGATTATATTTGAGATAAGAAGAGGCTATTTATGAATAACCAACAACCTAATCAAAAATGGGGGGCCGGATTCAAGGCTCGCTTTAAATATTTCTGGCATCGATTCCAATTAACGCGGTGGCTGATTGTCATTGCGCTGAGTGGCTTCCTGCTGCTGAGTGGTTATCTGACGTTTATGGCTAAGACGGCCAACGTGGGCGACCTGAAGGCAGCGCTGGAAAACCCGACACAGATTTATGATCGTAGCAATCGCAAGGCAGGTACCCTGTACTCGCAGAAGGGGACTTACGTACCGCTGAAACGGATTTCACCGAATGTACAGAGCGCGGTGATTTCAACGGAAGATCGTAATTTCTACCATGAATATGGATTCTCCTTTAAGGGATATGCGCGGGCTTTCTTCTTGTATGCTAAGAATAAGGTGTTGCGCCACAACTACATTAGTGGTGGGGGAAGTACCCTGACCCAACAGTTGGCCAAAAACGCTTATTTAACGCAGGAGCAAACCTTTACTCGGAAGTTTAAGGAACTTTTCTTGTCGATCGAAATTGAGAATGTCTATAGCAAGAAAGATATTCTGTCCATGTACCTCAACAACGCCTACTTCGGCAACGGGGTTTGGGGCGTTCAGGATGCCGCCGAGCGGTACTTTGGCACCTCAGCAGAGAAGTTAACCGTACCGGAGTCGGCGGTTTTAGCGGGGATGTTAACGTCGCCTAGTGCGTACAATCCGATTGACCATCCCGCAGCCTCCAGATCGCGGCGCAACGTGGTAATTGGGCTAATGGCGGAGACCGGGGCCATTACGAGTGAGCAGGCTAAGCAATACCAGGCAACGGCCTTAACGACGAGTGATAACTACGCCTACAAGAACACGTATAAGTATCCTTACTTTTTTGATGCTGTCATCAATGAGGCCGTCAGCAAGTATGGTTTAACGGAATCTGAGATTATGAACAAAGGTTATAAGATCTACACAACGCTGGATCAATCGAACCAACAGCAGATGCAGACACTATTTAAGAATGACAATTATTTCCCAGCTAATGCGAGTGATGGCACCAAGGTGCAAGCTGCCAGCATAGCGATTGATCCGGATACTGGCGGCGTTGAAGCCGTTGTCGGTGGGCGGGGTAAGCACGTCTTCCGGGGGTACAACCGGGCCACGCAGATGCAGCGACAACCGGGCTCAACCATTAAGCCACTGGCCGTCTACACGCCGGCGTTGGAGAATGGTTACTACTATGATTCGGAGATTACCGACAAAAAGAAATCTTACGGGTCCAATCACTACACGCCGGAGAACTATGGCAATCAGTACAGCGGGAAGATCCCGATGTACCAGGCACTGGCGCAAAGTACGAATGCGCCCGCAGTTTGGTTACTGAACAAGATTGGTGTGGATAAGGGATACGAGTCCGTGAAGAAATTTGGTTTACCCGTGACCAAGTCTGATAAGAACTTGGCCTTGGCCTTGGGGGGCTTAAAGACGGGGGTCTCGCCGCAACAACTAGGTCAGGCCTATACAGCATTCGCCAACAATGGGACGATGTCGTCAGCCCACTACATTCGGAAGATTGTTGATGCATCCGGTAACGTGGTGGTTAGCACCGATGATAGTCAGGCTAAGACGACCAAAGTGATGTCGCAGAAGACGGCTAAGCAGATGACCAGTATGATGATGGGCGTCTTCAACTATGGAACCGGGGCAAGCGCCAAGCCATATGGCTATACCATTGCCGGTAAAACCGGGAGTACGGAAGCCGATGGTGATGCGGATGCCACCCGTGATAAGTGGATCGTCGGGTACACGCCAGACGTGGTCGTGACGACCTGGGAAGGATTTGACAGCACGAGTAGCAAGCATCACTTGGAGAATGTCAGTGGGACTGGCGAAGGCCCGTTATTCCAGGCAGAAATGCAAGGAATTCTACCGAATACCAAGGGCACGTCCTTCACCACGAAGGATGCGTCGACCCTGGCTAAGGCGGAGAATAACGGTACCGGTTCTGGTTCTAGTGATATCTGGGATCAGGTGCAAAATGGCATTGATAATGCCGGGAAGACCTTCAACAATGCCGCCAATACGGTTAAATCTTGGTGGGAAAAGGCAAAATCCTACGTGGAATAGCTGAAACCCGCTGGGGTTGTCTTCAAAAGCATGGTACAATGGTGAATGATTAACCTATCCGGGCGGATGCCCATCAAGGAGGAACACTAATGGCAGACATGCACGCATTGGGCGAACAAGTAGCCCAAACCTTGCAAGAAACGCAAGAATTCAAAGATCTTCAAGCCGCTTTTGATACGATGAAGGCCGATGATGAAACGTACAAGTTGTTTAAGGAATTTGAACAAATTCAAATGGACTTACAACAAAAACAAATGACAGGTCAACAACCAACGGACGAAGAAATGAAGCACGTCCAAGAAGTTGCCGGTCGCGTTTCCGAAAAGGATGCCATCAAGGCTTTGATGGACAAGGAACGGGGCGTTAACGACCTGTTAACCGATTTGAACAAGATGATTACCCAACCGATCCAAGCAATTTACCAAGGTTAGGATGAAAAAGAATCGTCGGCGCGACCATTCCATTGGGAAGACGGTGCCGACGATTTTTTTGTCAGGTCAGTTTGGGGTTTTCGAAGCTAATGGGCGAGCGTAAAATCTGCGTGCCCAGTTATTGGGCTGCGGAAATCGAATCCAGCTGATATTTTGGCAGTTTATCGTCAAAGAAAGGTAGGCCCAAACGATGAAGTTTATTCATGCGGCTGATTTACATTTAGATAGTCCATTCTTGGGACTACAACACTTGCCGAATGTCTTGCTCACGCAGGTTCGCGAGTCAACGTTTCGAGCGGCAACTCGGGTCTTTGACCGGGCGCTGGCTGAAAAGGTTGATTTTGTTTTATTAACCGGCGATTTATTCGATCGTGCGGAGCAAAGCGTTGCGGCGCAAGCATACTTATTTAAGCAATTTGAACGACTCAATGATGCTCATATTCCGATTTTTATTAGTTTTGGCAATCACGATTATTTGGCCGATCAACACCAAACGGTCAGCTATCCTGAGAATGTGACGGTGTTTGGCGCGCAAGTCAGTACGCATACGTTGACCCTGACGACGGGTGAGACGGTGGCAATCAGTGGGTTTAGTTACCCGCAGCGCTGGGTGGCAACCGATCAGACGGGAGATTTCCCAGCCCGGGCAGCCACTGATTGGCATATTGGCATGCTGCATGGGGCAGTTAATTCAGGTGGCGAGGCCCACTATGCCCCGTTTACAGTGAATGAATTGTTGGAAAAACGGTACGACTACTGGGCGTTAGGACATATCCATCAGCATCAATGCCTAAACCAGCAGCCACCGGTCATTTACGCGGGCAATACGCAGGGCCGATCAGTCAAGGAAGCGGGTGACCGAGGGGCTTATCTGGTCACCAGCGACGGGCAGACGTTGCGGCCGACTTTCTTTAGCACGGCCGAGATTCTCTGGGAGACGTGTCAGCTGACCCTTTCCGAGACGGACACGTTGACGGCACTTAGCCAGCAGCTAGTGGCTTGGCTAAGTGACCACGCCGCCCAACGGTTGACGCTGACCACGGTGGTCATTCGGTTAGCGCAACAACTATCTGATGAAGATACCGCACAGTTAGCCAGCGGGGATTGGCTTACGCTCTGGCAACGGACGCAGCAGCGGGTGATGCGGGCCGCCAACCGTTACATCGTGGCGGTGGTGTTGAACGACCAGCCTGTCAAGATTGAGGCGCCGCAGCTGGATGAACAGTATTGGGATCAAGGTGCGGCCAGTGTGTTTACCCCGACCAACCTACAATCGTTATTTGGCAAATTAGCGCAGGAGCCGGCTTTGGCTGACTGGTTTGTTCAGCAACAGACGAGTGATGAGTTGGAACGCGCGGCCCGACAACAGTTGGCGCGACTAATGGGAGAGGAGGATGACCATGTATCTTAAACGGCTGACAATCTACGGTTTCGGCAAATTTCATGACCGGACGTTTTCGTTAACAGCAGGATTCAACGTCATGCTGGGTCCCAATGAAGCGGGAAAATCTACGCTGACCCAGTTCATCAGTGCCATTCTGTTTGGCTTTCCGACCAAGAAGCATCCGGAATTGCGCTACGAACCGTTAGACGGCAGTCGGTTTGGTGGCGAAGTGGTGATGACTTTGGCCGGGACGGATTACCTGGTCAGCCGAGTGGATGGTCCGCGGGGCGGTAAGGTCACCTTACACAATTGTACCCTCGATTTGGACTTGCCAGCGGCCAACCTGCCACGGCTATTGGCCCCGGTAGATAGTCAACTGTTCAAGAATGTCTACGCCATCACGGAACCTCAGCTGAGTACGGTCTTCTCGGCTTCCAAACAGGAATTGATTGATCGCTTACGTCACGTTGGTGCGGTGGGCAGTGATTTTTGGTTACAGCAAGCGCAACGACTGGATCGCTCAGCAGAGGCCTTATATAAGCCGCAAGGTCGCAAGCCGCAGTTGAATCAGCTGTTGCAGGCGCATCAGGAGTTGACGGCTAAGTTGACTAAGGCCAATGCCACTTATGAGACCTATTGGGGACTACTTAAGGAACAGACCGAGCAACGTCACCAGCAAGCTCACTTGCGGCAACAATTAAAGGTTCAGCGGGAGATCGCCAGTCAGTATGATCAACAACTGGCCATGTGGCCTATCTTTCAGCAATGGCAAAAGCTGGATGCCGCAATGGCTCCCGTGCCCGATGGTTTTCAGGAACGCGATGCGGCCACGCTGGAACGACTGGAAAATCAAGTCAAGGCGACCACGGCTGCACGACAAGAGACGCAGACCCAGTTAGCGCAATTACAGGAGCAGGCCCAGCTGCCACCTTTATTTCAACAGTACCTACTGGTGACGGCGCAGGTCGATCCCTTACTCAACCAATTGCCAGATATTACCATTGCGGAACGCGAACGGCGCCGCTTGCAGCAGGACCGCCAAGATCTGCAGCAACGCGCGACCACTCTGGAACAGCAATACGCGGTACAGGGTCAAATGCCACGAGCTTTCTCACTCGCCACAACGCAACGCGTGCAGCAATTGGCGGCTAAGTTAACGCTGGCAACGCAAAAACGCCGACGCTTACAGCAATCACTTAATCAGTTAAATGAGCAATACCGGCAACAGCAACCGGGACGCCAGCGGCAATCTAACCCGTTGGCGGATAAGCAGATAGGTTGGCTAGCGGCTGGCCTCGTTGTTTTGGTGGGGTCGATGTTTTTACCCGCCACGATTTTTAAACTAGCAGGGGCTCTTCTCGGGGTAGCTGTGGGGTATTACGGCGTCTTTATCGTGGATAGTAGTACGCCGGCTAGCCGGCAGCAACAGACGTTGGAAGATGATATTCGCGACGTTCAGGCCCAGTTGCGAGAGGGCAGTCGGACGATGGATCAGTTGACCAGTGAACTGGATGACATTGGTGATGCTCATGGATTAGGGAATTTACCCGTTGAGCAGTGGTCGGCAGCCCAGAAGGCAATTGTTGAGTGGGATCGGTTAACCCAACGAATTGAAGCAACGACGGCCCAATTAACCACCGTTGCCCAGCAGGTGGAGACTTTCAGGGCAGCGGTTCAGGCCGCCTTGCCCACGTTAGCGGGGGTCGACTTTAGTGAGGTATTAACCCAGCTCCAGGCGTTGCAGAACACGCAGCAGAAATTACAGCATCAGGAGAGTGACGTCGCAGCAACCGCGACCCGATTGAAGCGGGAGCAGACGGCGGTTGATCAGGCCCAACGCGCCATCACGACCTTTTTGCAGACGCGTAATTTGCGGAGCGCAACGGCCTTTTATCAACGCTACCAACAGGCACGTGAGCATGAGAATCTCACCGCACAGCGGACCGCCTTGGCCCAACAGATGGGGTCACAGTTGGCTAAACTCCAGCAGGTAACGACCCATGCAGATTTGATGAGCCAGGCGACGGCGGCCACCAACCAAGTGGTCGCGTTGCAACATCAACTGGATACGGTGACCGCGCGATTAGCCACGGTTGCTGGCCAGCTGGAGCATTTGACGGCGAGTGGCACCCAGGCAACGTTGCGGCAGCGGTTGGCCAACCTGGAAGCCCAGATGCAAGCGGTCACGCAGCAGTGGTTGGTGGATCGACTGGTGAGTCAGTGGATTGCGGCGACTTTGGCAGCGGCTTCGGGGGATCGGTTACCCCAGATCGTTAAAACGGCTAGTCAATTCTATGGTAAACTGACGGAAAACCGGTATACTGAAATTGAACTCACTTCAACTGACTTACGGGTACGGCGGCAGGATGGCGATTGGCGGTTAGTATCGCAACTATCCCGTGGAACGGCGGAACAGCTTGATTTTGCGATTAAGTTGGCCTTTGCAGTCGTGATGGCCCAGCAGGTAGCCATGCCCGTAGTGATTGATGATGGTTTGGTGAATTTTGATGCGCAACGACGGCAGGCGGCTTATCGCCTGTTAGCTGACATCAGTCGTCACGTTCAGGTTATTCTACTGACGGCGGATGCGCAGGTTGCAGCGGGGTTACCGACAGAAAATTTAATGAACTTAACGGATTAGGAGGGCTAGCATGGCAGCGACAAAACAATTAATGGATTATGCGGTGGATGAGGCAGTTGATCTGTTTGTACTTCTTAAGTCTGCCGATGTTCGGGTAGCAAAGAATGGCAAGCAGTATATCGCCTTGATTTTTGAGGATCGGTCTGGTGAAATCTCTGGAAAATATTGGGATGCTTCTGATGAAGACGTGACTAACTATGTGGCAGGGAAGATCGTGCACCTTCAAGGTAAACGGGAAAATTATCAAACCCATCCCCAGATTAAAATTTTCCACTTGCGGTTAGCTAAACCGGGAGAACCGGCTGATCCAGAGCTATTTATTGAACAGGCACCCATGAGTCGGGCGGCAATGGAAGATTACATCAATCAGACGATTTTTGAGATTACCCAGCCGACTTGGAATCGGTTAGTTCGGAAGTTGCTGAGTGAGTATCAGGATCAATTCTTCACTTTTCCAGCGGCCAAGAGTAATCACCATGCCTTTAAAGGCGGGCTGGCGTTTCATACCATTTCAATTCTGAAGTTAGCGCATGCCGTAACGAAACAGTACCCGGATCTGAATGCGCCGCTCTTGTTTGCTGGTGCGATTCTCCATGATTTAGGAAAGACCATCGAGTTGTCTGGTCCACAGTCAACCACCTATACGTTGGCTGGAAACTTAGTCGGACACATTGTATTGATTGATGGGGAACTCGTACGAGCATGCACGCCGTTGAAGCTAGACCCGCAAGCAGAGGACGTTTTGCTCCTGCGGCATATGATTTTGAGTCACCACGGCCTGTTGGAATACGGATCGCCAGTGCGGCCGGCGCTCCGGGAGGCGGATGTCTTGCATCAATTGGATGAGTTAGACGCGTCTATTATGATGCTGGATACGGTGGTAGAACACACCGAACCGGGTGAATTCTCAGAACGGGTCTTTGCGTTGGACGGCCGCCGCTTTTACCGACCAACGACGGATACGTCACAAGCCCCGGCTGATCCTCAGGAAAAATAAGCAGGTCAAAATTAAAAAGCGTGATCGCTACTTGAAGAGAGGGCGATCACGCTTTTTGAGTGACTAGATTAAATTGTCCACGCTCCGGCTGTCAGGGATGTGGGGACGATTCAGGATGGAAGACCCGCTCGTTTTGACGCCACGTGCGTTGTTAAGGTGGGGAGCATGGCGATCATCGGGGCAAAATGTCAAAAACTATTTACATTTACTGACAAACATGTTTTACTATAAGTGTCAAAAGTTTTTGACATTTTGAGAGGGTGATAAATAATGCGCAATAGTATTGCCGTTCGGCGTAAGCAGTTGAAATTGTCACAAGCGGCAATTGCTGAGCTTGCCGATGTGACGCGGCAAACCATTAATGCTATCGAGAATGATAAGTACGATCCATCCTTAACTTTAGCTTTCAAACTTGCAGAGATCTTAAACACCACAGTGGATACGTTATTTATGTACCAGTCGAAGGGGGAGGGCTAAATGACCCGTGCACAGCGAATTGTTCGGTTTACTTTTTGGAATAATAATTTAACTTTCGTCATCTTGGGAATTTTATTTTGGGTCGACATGCCAGTTTGGTTGAACTTGATGGTCGTCTTACTTATCTCAGCAAATTTAGCAGGGCTCATGTGGTACCTCAATCGGTTGGGGATCAAGAAAATAAGCGGTCTTTATTTTGTCGATGATGAACGCGACAAGGCAGTGGCCTTACGCGTCCATAACGCCTGCATGAATACACTGCTCCAAGGGATGTTCTTATTAATACTGGTGGTTTTTGTTTTGAAGAGTCCAGACTGGCAGCTAACGGTAACGACGTTTGGTAACATCATTTTGGGACTGCTACTGCTGGTTATGGTCGCTAGCAATTGCCAATATTACTATCTTTGGCAAAAGTATGACCGGGACTAGTCGGCTAGCACCCAGAGTGCGGCTAGTTCGATCTAATTTAACGGCGCCATTCTTTGCTAATCTGAGGTATTTTTGCGAAAAAAAAACGCTAGTCATCGCTGACTAACGTTTTTTTAATTCTCAATTACTTAGAAGATGAGGTAGCTGAGGAAGACTTGCTTGATGATAAGTAATCAGACAAGATGTTCTTCAAATCGTTATCCTTGATGGAAACGTCACCCTTCTTCAAGACCTTGGCAACCACGTTGTGAAGGATCGTAGAATCATTCATGTCGTTGTCAATGATTTGCTTCTTGAGTTCAGCCTTGTGTTGGTTAAGCGTACCCTTACCAGGGTTCTTCAACATCAAGATGACATGGTAACCGTATTGCGTCTTAACAGGCGTAGCGGTGTAGTCACCAGTCTTCAGCTTGAAGGCAGCCTTCTTGAAGGTTGAGTCCAGGGAAGTATCGGTGCTATCGAAGGCGCTCAACTTACCACCCTTGTTCTTGGTAGCAGTATCAGTGGAGTACTTCTTAGCTAACTTGGTGAATTCACTCGTCATGTCGCTCTTCTTGGTGTCCTTCAATTCACTGATAACTTTTTCAGCAGTGGACTTCTTAGAAACTAAGATGTGGGCAACCGTGACTTCTGGTTCGTAGCTCTTGAATTGCTTCTTGTATTGTGCGTCAGAAATCTTGACGTTGTCCTTAACAGCTTCCTTCAAGAGTAAGTTAGAACGGATTTCAGTCTTTAAACCGGATTCCGTCATACCACTTTGGGCAAGCACGCTCTTGAATGATGAACCGTATTGGGCCTTGTAAGTGTTAAACTGCTTGGTAACTTCGGACTTCTTAACCTTGTCACCATATTGTTTTTCCAAGACTTTGTTCAGGATCATCTGTTGCAGAACTTGCTTACCAGAAGAAGTTCCCTTCAGGCTGCTGTAATAAGCACTTTCGGTGATCTTACCACCACTAGTAGTGGCAACGGTTTGGTTCCCACAGCCAGCAAGCGTTACCGTCAGTAACAAACCAGCAAGGGCGATAAACCATTTCTTCATATTACTCAACACATCCATTCATCAAAATTGGTGTAAACACCATACTTGGATATCATAACACAAAAATTCGTAAACCGAAAAAGGTACGAGAAGCTTTACAAAAAGTTCAAAATTACAAGTTGTCCCAGCGAGAGACCGTCTCCTCGATGATGTCGACGCGGGGGGCCACTTTAAAGGCAAACTTTTCGACTTGCGACTGGATATCGTCAATGACGGGAGTCGCCGCAGTGACGGCCGTATTGAGTGCCTGAGCCTTGTCTGCGAGGCGATCCTTTGCGACCTTGATGTCATCGACTTGGTCGACCGTTGTCTGCGCCTGCTGGCTAATGTGCTTGGCCCAGGTCCGGGGATCTTGTTTAGTCAACGTAAAGTAGGCTGCCAAACCAACTCCGGTCGCCAAGGTGACGCCGGTTAAAAACTTTCCAATACCCATGATTACCCCTCCAGTTGAGCTGAAATCTTAGCTTGAATTGCAGCGTAGTCGGCTGATGAGTAGTTGCCAGAATTATCCTTAAAGATCATCTGGAAGTCATCATCGTCGGTGTAACGGGGGACGAGGTGAAAGTGGGAGTGAAAGACGGATTGGTAGGCAACTTTTCCGTTGTTATTGACAATGTTCATGCCCGTGATAGCGGGATTAGAAGCTTGAACGGCCCGCGCAATCTTAGGAATACGTGAGAAGACCGCCGCTGCCAGATCGCTGTCGTAGGCGAAGATATCCTTAACGTGGGTTTTAGGAATCACTAGGGTGTGGCCGGGAGTTCCCTGCGAGATATCTAAGAATGCTTTAACGATGTTGTCCTCATAAACGGTGTAGCTTGGAATGTCACCTTTTAAGATTTTGCAAAAGACACAGTCGTCTGCATAGTGCGGTTCGAGTGTCATTTTATCCATGAAATCTCCTTCTTTCGTGTCGATTTCGTTTATTATACACCATCAATAGGTCCGGATTCATCCCTATCGTTCGTTCACTAAGTGGAGCTATGGTATAATAATTGAGTTATGACTGAAAGATTGGTCAGGTGGCGGTCTCGGTAGCGATGGCCAGCCACCCGTAAAAGATAAAATTTTGAAAGAAACGAGGGAATGCTTATGGCACTAGAAGTTAGCCACGTGGTGGGCGGATACTCCCAGATTCCCGTCTTAAAGGATATTAGTTTTGACGTTAAGGACGGCGAGTTAGTTGGATTGATTGGACTCAACGGTGCGGGGAAGTCCACGACAATCAACCATGTGATTGGATTGTTGACGCCGCATCAGGGAACGATTACGTTAAATGGCGTGACGATCCAGCAAGACAGTCAGGCATATAAGCAACAGATTGCCTACATCCCAGAGACACCAGTGCTCTATCAGGAATTAACGCTGCGTGAGCATCTGGAAGTGACCATGATGGCCTATGACTTGGATCACGAGCAGGCGTGGGCAACGGCTCACGAGCTGTTGAAGACGTTCCGTCTGGACAATAAGCTGGACTGGTTCCCGGCTAATTTCTCCAAGGGGATGAAGCAAAAGGTTATGATTGTCTGTGCCTTCTTGACGCAGGCTAAACTGTTTATTATTGATGAACCTTTCTTGGGCTTAGACCCCCTGGCCGTTAATGATTTGCTGAATCTGATTGAAGAGCGTAAGCAAAAGGGTGCAAGTATTCTGATGTCGACTCACGTACTGGACACGGCGCAACGCTATTGCGATCGGTTCGTGCTGCTACACGACGGTCAGGTGAAGACTGAAGGAACGCTCAGCGAGTTACAAGCCGCTCTTCCGGAAGCGGGGGAATCACTGAACGATATTTACTTGTCGATGACGAAGGTTGATCGCGCATGACGGCTTTATTTAAGACGCGGCTGCAACGCCATCTCCGGGAAATGGCGAAGTATTTGCGGCTAGTATTCAACGATTTCTTCGTGTTTGCGTTGCTCTTCTTACTGGGTGGGCTAGGCTATGGCTATTCAAATATGTTGAAGACCCTACGATTAGGTGTTTGGTGGGCGCCGGTGGTCGTCTTAATCGTGTTGACCATCGTGGCCCAGATTGGCCGGTTCGCGACCTTAATTGAGGATGCCGACCGGGTCTTCTTGCTCCCCAAGGAACGGGCAATGCACGCGTACTTGGTGGCGGCACGGTGTTACAGTCAAGGATTGGCCCAGGCGACACAGTTGGTCGCGGTCTTCCTGTTAGCACCGTTTATCAGTGTCACGATGGGTTGGACCGTGTTGAGTATCATCGAATTAGGTGTCGCACAGGTAATTTTGAAGGACACGTTACTGCGGATGGATTTAGCCAGTGCCTATCAGGTGACTGGGCAAACGCGCATGAACCGCTGGGAGTTTAAGTGGGTACTCAGCCTGGTCGTTTTGGCGGTGGGGCTATGGACCTTACCGCTGGTGGCACTGGGCTTAGCAGTCGTTGTTGATGCGGTCGTGCTGGCATGGTTCAGTCAGCACTGGCAAAGTCAGCAGATTCGCTGGCGTGAGCAGATTAAGATTGAAGATAACCGGATGCTGGGCATTTATCGGTTCTTCAACATGTTTACGGAAGTGCCGATGCTGACGGGAACGGTCAAACGGCGGCGGTATTTGGATGGCCTCTTCAAGCTGATTAAGCCGCGGCATGATCACGTGTACCTCTATTTGTTTAGTCGGGGGATGGCCCGGGGCACCGAATTCAGTGGCTTGGTGGTGCGACTGACCGTGATTGGCATGCTCCTGCTGTACTTTGTGCGCGGCGCCTGGTTGCCGGTAGTCTTAGCGGCCTTGTTCATCTACTTGATTGGGTTCCAATTGCTCCCATTCTTTCAGCAGTATGATAGTGTGGTCTTTACCCATGTCTATCCGATATTGCCAGCGCAGCGAATGCACAGCTTCGTGACGCTGATGACGCTGATCCTGAGCGTCACCGCACTACTCTTATGGATCGTGGTAGCCATCGCTAATCCACACCTGATAACGGCTGGCGTTACCCTACTGGTCGAGGTCGTTGAAGTGTGGTACCTGGCCAGAATCTACACCCCGCAACGCTTAACCCGTTCGATTGAAAATAGGGGTTGACGTGGCTCGCGTTTGCCAATAGAATTAATAATAGCTGACAAATCGAGGAGGGGTGACCATGGCACTGGATATCAGTGACGGCTGGAGTTTGTATCCGCTGGGCGGTAATACCGGTACGGCATATATGGGGACAAAAGCGTCACAAAAAGTGTTCTTAAAACAAAATGCGTCACCGTTTCTTGCCGCGCTCTCGATGGAGGGCATCACACCGCGGTTGGTGTGGACTAAACGGCTTGCCAGTGGGGATGTTATGACAGCTCAGGAGTGGCTGAACGGCCGCACGCTGCATCGCGAGGAAATGCGTGAACAGCGAGTCGCGCGGTTACTCCATCGCGTCCATCATTCTCACCTCCTTCATGATATGTTATTAAAAGTCGGCGGACGATTTACCACGCCCGCCCAGTTGTTAACTCGTTTGCAGCCGGCCTTAGCCGCTGATTTGCGACGTCATCCGTTGATTCAATCAGCGTTTGCTGCGTTACAAGGCGAGCAACCACAACTGCCCAAGACGCATTATGAAGTTTGTCATGGTGATTTGAATCATAAGAACTGGCTGTTGTCTGATCGGCAACGCTTGTATTTGGTGGATTGGGATGCAGCTACTTTTGCTGATCCCGCTTATGACCTAGGGGCCTTGCTCTGCGAGTATGTTCCGTTAGAGGAGTGGCAACGTTGGTTACAAGACTACGGCGAGAAGATCACGGCAGACTTGACCGCGCGGGTTAACTGGTACGCACGGATTCACTGTCTGAGCGTGATTGCCGATAGTTATCACCAACAACGGTTCCAAATCATGAATCAACATTTAATTTTACTAGAAAAACTGACGAGAGCGTCAGTAACGGATTAGCCATTGGCGGGAGCGAGGAAAGACCTTGCGCCCGCCGTTGTGCTTAAAGGAGGAAGTAGCGTGCGTGTACGTAATAAACCATGGGCCAAGGATTATGTGGCCGACCATCCAGAACGATTAGTTGAGGAACCAGAACCGTTGAAGGGAAACTGGCAGAGCCGTTTTCCTAAGGAACAACCGTTGTATGTTGAAATTGGAACGGGTAAGGGCCAATTTATCGTGGAGATGGCCAAGGCCCACCCCGATCGCAACTTCATCGGTATCGAGATTCAATTCTCTGTGATCGCGGCGGCTTTGAAGAAGGTTGTAGCGAGCGAATTGACCAATATTCAATTGGTTCATACGGATGGCGAGGCAGTCAACACGTTCTTCGCAGCGGGGGAAGTGGCTGGTTTGTACCTCAACTTCTCCGATCCGTGGCCTAAGTCACGCCATGCCAAACGTCGCTTGACCTCACCCGTATTTCTAGCGCACTATGCCGATGTGTTGCAGCCAAAAGGTGAAATTCAATTCAAGACGGACAACCGGGGTCTGTTCGAATACTCCTTGGGGAGCTTGAACAACTTTGGCTTGGTATTTGATGGCGTCTGGTTAGACCTCCACGCGGCAACTGACGGGGTGGAAGACGTTCAAACTGAGTATGAACAGAAGTTTTCAGCCAAGGGACCGATCTATCAAGTGATCGCGCACTTCCCAACGGCACAGTAAGATTATTCGAATTGATGAGGGTGCAGTAGCTGACTTGCAGTCAGACTGCACTTTTTTTGCGTTCTGAAAATTTGATTACGTTTAGAAAAATAATCCCGCTGCTTTTACGGAGTTAGTCTGTAAAGAGGGGGAACTGAAATGCTAATTGCTTTGGCGGAGGGCCAGCTGATCGATGCGTTATACGCTGCGCGGTCACGTCACTACGTCTGTCCAGCTTGCCATCAGCCTGTCAACTTACGTCACGGCACCCGGGTTCAGCCCCATTTTGCCCATCGCGCGAAACAGCGTTGTACGGTTGTGAGTGAGGGTGAAACGCGCCAGCATATTCAGGGGAAACGTCAGTTGAGTCTCTTTTTCCAATCGTGGGGACCCGTTACCTTGGAGCGCATTATACCTGAGATTGCGCAACGAGCTGACTGCTGGATTCAACGGCCGGAGAAAGCCCCGGTAGCAATTGAATTTCAGTGTAGTCCGATTACTACCGCGCAAGTATTGGCCCGGACGAGGGGGTACCGGCGGCAAGCAACGTACCCCTTTTGGATTCTAGGCCAGCGTTACTGCCAATATGGCGTAAGTTGGTCCTTAATCGAGCGGTTTGCGACCAGATTACGTGGCTGGGGACTGTCCCTGTTATTCTGGGATGTTCGGCGGCATCAATTGAGAATCGATCACCACATTTGTCAAGACGCCTTAGGTAACTATCATTGGCGTACGACGTGGATTCGACGGCTAGCACAGTTAGAGGCGGGCAATCAAATGCCACTGCCTAGGGTGAGCCTGGACTATTCACGGTGGCGTTCGCGATTGGCCCGTGATTTACGGGTAAAAAACGCCGGCGTACTGGCTGTTCAGGAACGACTCTATGCGGCCGGCCACCATATTTTAGATGTTCCGGCATGCTTGACCACTAAGACAGCGACTCTCCCAATCTTCGGTCAGGGTTTATTATTATGGCGAGCGTTAGTCATTTCACAACTGTTTGCTGGCCCGGTAACGTGGATTTCTAGGCAGATGGTTGAGCGAGCGGGACGACAAAGCTTCGAGACAGTCGGTGGTCACCGTCACGCCGTCTGGTTTACGGGCGATCAAGCCGTAATCACCGCACAACGGGAATTGTTGCTGGAGTTGACCGCACAAGGGTATCTACGCGTTGCACATGACGGCTGGCAAATTCAACGGTGGCCTACCTGGGGGATAATTAGAAAATAATGAGAAAAATACCGGTTCATTCACCAATCCTTGAAATATAAGTGGTAAACTATGGATATGTAAAATTAAAGGAGGATTAGGAAGATGAAACAAATTCCCGAGCGTACGGCGGTTCCAGAGGCATTGACCTGGGATCTGACCCCCATTTATCCCGGCGATGCGGCGTTTAAGCAGGCGGTAGCAGCGGTTAAGGACCAAGCTAAAGAGGTGGCGACCCACCAAAATCAATTGGCCGAAAGTGCGGCCGATCTGTATGAAGTGACGGCAGCCATCTTTGCTTTAAATCGACAGTTAGAGCGAGTGTACGTCTACGCCTCCCTTAAGAATGATCAGGACACGAGTGACGCGAATGCCCAAGACTTATCTGGTCAGGCGGAGAGTTTAGTGGCAACGGTTGCCTCAGCGACGTCTTGGTATGAGCCGGAGGTGTTGGCCTTACCCCAAGTTGTCCTGCAAGCCTTGATTGACGCCGAACCACGGCTAACTGAGTACCAGCACTTTTTCGATGTTTTAGGTGAGCAACGGGACCATACGTTATCACCCGCAGAGGAAAAGTTACTGGCAGGCGCGAGCGATATTTTTGGCGCTTCAGCCAAAACGTACAGCGTGTTGAGTGACGCTGATTTGAAATTCCCAGTTGTTCAGGATGAATCGGGTCATGACGTGCGGTTATCTGAAGGATTGTATGGGGTCTTACTGCAATCCACGCAACCGCAAGTACGTGAGCAAGCATTTAAAGCCCTGTACAGCGTTTATCAGCAGTTCCGGCATACTTTTGCCAGCACCCTAGCCAGTGAGGTTAAAACGCATAATTTTAACGCACAGGTACGTCACTACGGGAGTGCTCGTGAAGCGGCGATGAGTAGCAATAATGTCCCAGCGGTGGTGTATGACACCCTCGTTAAGACCGTTAACCATCACTTGGATGCATTGCACGACTATGTTAATCTGCGTAAGGAAATTCTGGGCTTACCAGAACTGCACATGTATGATCTGTACACGCCAATCACCGGGGAACCAAGCCTAAAGTATACTTACCCAGAGGCGCAACAAGAAGCGCTCAAAGCATTGAGTGTCTTGGGCCCGGATTACGTGGCCAACGTCCAGAAGATGTTCGACGAACGGGCAATTGATGTGGTAGAAAATCAGGGGAAACGTACTGGTGCTTATTCAGGGGGGATGTACGACACTAAACCGTATATCCTGTTGAATTGGCAAGATAGCTTGGAGAGTCTCTTCACGCTGGTTCATGAAATGGGCCACAGCATGCACAGCCATTACACACGGACCAATCAACCTTACCAGTATGGGGACTATTCCATTTTCGTTGCGGAGATTGCATCGACGACCAACGAAAATCTATTGACGGATTACTTGTTGAAGACCCAGACCGATCCGCAAGTGAGAGCTTATGTACTAAATCATTATCTGGATGGGTTCAAAGGAACCGTGTACCGGCAAACCCAATTTGCGGAGTTTGAGGATTACATCCATCAACAGGCCGCTGCGGGAGAAACGCTAACGGCGGACTTCATGAGCAAGTTCTATGGTCAGTTGAACCAACGCTACTATGGGGATGGGGTCATTTCAGATTCACAGATCGCAGATGAGTGGACGCGCATTCCGCATTTCTACTACGACTACTATGTTTACCAGTATTCCACTGGTTTTGCGGCGGCCACGACTTTAGCTCAACGGATTCTCAGTGGTGATGCGACTAAACGTGATGCATACTTGAATTACTTGAAAGCGGGGAGCTCCGCGCTACCAATTGAGGTTATGCAAAAGGCCGGCGTGGATATGACCAAGCCGGATTACTTGGAGACGGCATTCAAGACGTTTGATGATCGGCTAGCAGAATTTAGCCAATTGGCGCATGACTTGAAAAAGAACTGATTTGATTAAAAAAAGTGGTGTCATGACAGCTGAAATGCTGTGATGACACCACTTTTTGGGTTAATCTGGAATGGATTGCCAATCCTGTTGCCAGAAGATCCCCATGGTTTTTTCGCCAGTATGGACACTGATGGCTGGGCCTAACGTACTGCGTGTGACCCGAATGGTTGGAAACTGTTCGTGCAAGGCTTGTTGCCAACGCTGAGCAGTTTCTTCATTATTGGCGTCGATCACGGTCGCATGCAGCGGATAGTCGACTCGTTGGAAGTCGGCTGCCAGGTGACGCGTCATAAAGTTGAAGGCCCGGCGCATGGTTCGTTCCTTGTCGATGGCGATGATTTGACCGGCCTCATTGAAGGTCAGCAGGGGCTTGATATTTAACAGGTTGCCGATCATGGCGGACCGATTAGTCAAGCGGCCAGTGCGAGCCAGGTGGCTGAGATTATCGACCGCAAAGTAGACGTGTTGCGTATCGCGCAGAGCGATCAGCTGGGGCACAATCTCCGCGGCTGATTGACCCGCAGCGATGAGCTTACCAGCTAATAGGCAGAGATTGGCTTCACCGACACTGGCAACTAATGAGTCGACTGGAAAGATTCGTGCCTTGGTGTAGGTCTTGCAGAACATCCGCAGATTGCTCATAAAAGACGTAATTCCGCTAGACAAGTGAATTGAGATGATTTCATCCACACCCTGACTGGCAAGGGTGTCGTAGGCCTCTTCAATCTGTCCCAGAGACACTTGGGCAGTGGTGGGCAATTCGTCAGCAGTTTTCAGATAATTGTAAAAAGTTTGTAGGCTTAGTTCAGACTCTGGATACTGTTGACCACCGAGAATAACCGTGATGGGTAAGACGGTAATCGGGTATTGAGCGATTTGATCGGTGGTGAGGTAAGCGGCAGTATCCGTAACAATAGCTGTGGTCATAAGCGTTCCCTTTCTGGGCAAAAAATAGTTGGGTCAATCATACCACATCAGCGGTGGTTTAGGACAGAATTAGCCACAATAAAAAACCCGAATGGCAGCCATCCGGGTTCTCGTGATTGAATGAATTATAAGACGCGTAAGTGGGGTGGAAAGGCACCCGCAACCGCTGAATTATGTTGGTTATTTGGTGAGTAATTAGGTTCACCCATTAACATTTCTCGCGTAGCAACCCCTTGGCTTTCGCAAACATCGCAGAGCGCATCATAGGTGACATCGTTGAGCAGTAACCCACACTGAGAAACGTCACAATTGAAGATTACTGCGGATGAGGATTGTTCGATCTTCATCTCGGCGGCCATTTTTTGGTCAGTCTGAAAGGCTTGTTTCGCCAAGTCAGACGTGCAATCTTCGGTAAACATGTCGAGGTCTAAGTGACAATCCTTGGCAACTTCTACCGCCAGATCTTGTGAGAACTTTTGGTGGTGATTAACCACGGCCGTCTGCATGTCGAGTAAGAAATCCCGTCCCTTACGTTTACCCTGGAAGAGCGCTGCCTTGTAAGCCAGAATAGCTTGGTAGTAAACGTTGAAGTAAGCGTTGCGTTGCGCCAAGCTATGGTGCTTAGGCAGCGCCTGTTCGATAATTTGTTGATTTAGCAGCGGGACGAATTGAAACGACACCTTGCTATTTAAATGGTCTGCCAACCGCATAATGTTCTGTTCTGAACGCATACAGCGCGCGCCCAGTGGGTTGACGAACAAATAGACTTCTAACACATTGCTTCCTCCTATATCTATCCTGTTGGTAATCAGCAAGGGTCACCAAACAAAAAGTAACAATAGCACTACTTTAGCAAAATTTCAAAAAATAGCAATCCAAACATCTGTTTGCTGGTAGCTCCGTTCGTTTAAAACGCAACCTAATCATGCAACATTTTTGCAGAGAGGTAAAGCTAAACGCCTCGTGAAATTGAAACGGGGGGCAACTTTCGAATTTCGCCGCAGTTAAGAAGTAATTAGTCTCGATTACGGCCAAGTTATGGTAAAATTCATAGGTAAGCTGTGTATTAAGGTTGGGGGATAGTCGTCATGATAGCAAACTGGGATCAATTTTTATTGCCCTATCAACAGGCCGTGAGTGAGTTGAAAGTTAAGCTCCGCGGTATTCGCAAACAATTTGAGAATCGTAATCAACGGCCGCCGATTGAGTTCGTCACGGGGCGGGTCAAGCCAGTGCCTAGCATCGTCGAAAAGATGACGCGGCGGCACGTGGCGGAGGAACGCTTGGAACAAGATATGCAAGACATTGCTGGTCTACGGATTATGTGCCAATTTGTTGAGGATATTTACCAAGTCGTCGATCTCTTGCGACAACGAACCGACCTCACGATTCTTGAGGAACGTGATTATATTCATAACGAAAAGCCGAGTGGCTACCGGTCTTACCATATCGTGGTGGAGTATCCGGTACAATTAGTCACGGGTGAAAAGAAGATTTTAGCGGAGATTCAGGTACGAACCTTGGCAATGAATTTCTGGGCCACGATTGAGCATTCATTAAACTACAAGTATCAAGGTGATTTTCCAACCGAGCTACGGGCGCGGCTACAGCGGGCAGCTGAGGCAGCGTTTAAGCTCGATACGGAAATGTCTGAAATCAGAGAAGAGATTCAGGAGGCGCAGCACTATACGCCTAAGAATGGCGCGGGTGGCGATGCACCAAACTCACCGCAAAGTAAGGAAGATTGACGTAATGAAGGTTTCCATTTATGGTAATAACGGCCAAGCTTCAACTAAAGTGGCGACGGCCTTAAAGAAGGGTCTGACGGCGGCGGGGATCGTCCTCGACAGTCTGGACCCGGATATTGTGATTACGGTTGGCGGCGATGGGACATTACTGTCGGCCTTTCATCACTATAACGACCGATTAGACCGGGTTCGATTTGTTGGGATTCATACGGGTCACTTGGGATTCTACACGGACTGGCGTGATTATGAGGTCCAAGAGCTGATCGACAGTCTAGTCGAGGATAACGGTCAGAGTGTCAGCTATCCGTTACTGACGATTAAAGTGGAGTATGCGGACGGTACGCATCCGGATCGGGCCTTGGCCTTGAATGAATCCACAATTAAGAAGGTATCCGGCACTATGGTGGCCGACGTGTACATCAAAGGTGAATTCTTCGAAAGTTTTCGGGGCGATGGTCTGTGTATTTCAACACCTACTGGCTCAACGGCTTACAATAAAGCCGTGGGTGGAGCGGTGTTAAGTCCTCAATTCGATGCGATTCAGATGGCGGAGATTGCGTCAATAAATAACTTGGTCTTCAGAACGTTGGGGTCACCATTGATTATCCCGGCAGACGAATGGATTCGCGTTGAGCCGGCTAGTTCGGCGAATAACGTGCTCATGTGCGATCAGCTCAGCATTGAGGGACGGCCCATCAAGGCAATTACATATCAGATTGCCCAGCAGCGCATCTCTTTTGCGGAGTATCGGCACACGCATTTCTGGCAGCGCGTGGAGTCTTCCTTCATCGGGAGGGAGAACGGATGACGTCATTTGCTTGGCGCGTTGAAGGGTCGAGTCCCATGCATGTCCGGACGGTTCTGATGGATCACGGCGTCACGCGGACCTTTCTAAAACAAGTTAAATTTCACGGTGGCGTGGTGACGCTCGATGGCGTTGAAGTTCGCGTGATTGCGATGGCCCAGCCTGGGCAGGTCGTGGGCCTACAGCTACCACCAGAGCCCGCTAATGATCACGTCAGCACCTCGTTTGCGCCGCTTGAGATCCTGTACGAAGATCCACACTTTCTAGTGGTGAATAAGCCCGCGGGCATGGCGTCGGTTCCGTCGCATCTATATGCCGACGATACCCTGGCTAATCGTGTCAAAGGACATTTGACCACGATCGCGGCGCCCAGTACGGTCACGCATATTGTGACAAGGCTTGATCGGGAGACCAGTGGGGCAGTGCTCTTTGCCAAACATCACTTTGCGCATTCGATTTTGGATAAGCAGTTGAAGCTGGGACAGTTGGATAAACGTTACGTGGCAGTGGCTGCGGGACGGGTGACGCCGCGTTTGCAGACCGTTGATGCGCCCATTGGACGGGCGCCCGACTCATTTATCAAACGGATGGTGCGGCCGGATGGGCGCCAGGCCCAGACGACGTTGCGAGTGGTTACCCAGTCTAAAACGGCCAGTCTGTTGGCAGTCAAGTTACACACGGGGCGAACTCACCAGATTCGCGTGCATTGTGAAGCGATTGGTCATCCGCTGCTAGGGGATTGGCTCTACGGTACGCAGACCAATCCATGGATTCATCGGCAGGCGTTGCACTGCGCCCGGTTATCT
This sequence comes from Levilactobacillus tujiorum, assembly GCF_012641185.1. Classification (GTDB taxonomy): domain Bacteria; phylum Bacillota; class Bacilli; order Lactobacillales; family Lactobacillaceae; genus Levilactobacillus; species Levilactobacillus tujiorum. The sequence continues at coordinate 84,329 of NZ_JAAXLK010000008.1, read as the reverse complement.
TTTTATCAACCGTTTCAACAGCGGTGGGTGACGTGTTATGCGCCCTTACCAGCGGATATGGCGACGGTGATCGCTCACGAGGGGCTCTCGTCGCTGGGGATGAAGCAGTCATAAAAGTTAGAAACTCACAAGGTCTGGGCTAAACTGCTCAGGCCTTTTTGGCATAGCGGATGGACTTAGTCAAAAGTGGCCGGTTGATGGTTACGACGGCGATCAAGGCCTATCTGGTTTGTAAGCCCACCTAACAGGGATCTGGTGAGGCCTATTTTGAAGTTGGATTAGTTGCTTGATCGCCTGTTTTGGCTTAAATTAAAAGTATAGAAAAATGCAAGTGCTTTCATCATTAAGGGAATTGAGGAAGTACGATTTTGCACAAAGGGGTGAGGATGTCGTGAATTATTTTGTCGATACTAGTTTGGGGTCTGCGGTTACGGGCATTGAAAAAGCCCAATTTAACCGCATGCAATTGTTTCAAACGGCAGGAATGCCTGCTACGTTACTTTACCTGTCCTATGGGTCACGGCTGCATGAACACCTGAAGAAGTTTGGCTATCAGAGTGTGGGCTTTTCGATGTACGATTACTTTCAGGAGAGCCGTAAATATGCAGATCCAGGTGGCTTTGATTGGCGTCACTATTGGCAAGCAACCTGTCACTATCAGTTACGGGATGTGCCGGACACCAGGGATGTACGGGTTGATAATGCGGACGGGCTATTTTTGATGTATGCGCATTTTTTGGATAAGGACTACACGCACGTCGATTACATCAACTATTTTGACCAGCATCACAATAAGATTCGCCGTGATGTGTATGACAGCCGGGGGTTCCTTAGCCGAACGAGTCTACTAGTCGACAAGGGTGCGACGAATACCGAACTCTATTACAGTCCGGATCAACAAGTGAAGATGATTAAACAATTTGAAGAAGTTGACGGGAAAACGGTCCTGCGTGAAGTGACGTTGAAACAGTACCAACAACGAGACTACTACTTCAAGGATGAAGAGGAACTCCGGACGTTCTTTTTCAATGAACTGGCCCGGCCGGGAGATATCTTCTTTACTGATCGCAATGGTCAAATGGCACCGTCACTGGTCAAAACGCGGCCGGACATTAAGATTTGCCCAGTCTTTCACAGTACCCACGTCCGTGCGGGACAAGATATTGTGACGGGTGAGCTCAAGCATGGTATTTATGACTTTATCTTGGCGCATCCGGAACGGTTCAACGGGATTATCGTCTCGACGGAACAGCAACGCGTTGACCTGTTGGCCCGTTATCAGAATTTGCCACCGATTACCGCGATTCCCGTGGGGTTTGCGACACCACATCCGGTAGACGTGGTGCGGCGCGACCCGTATCGCATTATCAGTGTGGCCCGATACTCACCGGAAAAGCAATTGTTGCATCAAGTCAGAGCAGTTGAGCGCCTGATTCCCGAATTTCCTAAAATTCAGTTACACATGCTGGGATTTGGGCAAAAGATACAAAAACAGCTACAACAGTATATTGATGACCATCATTTAGGGGACCACGTCTTTCTACGCGGCTTCCAAAAGGACCTGACCCATGAGTATCAGAAGGCCTCTTTAGCACTGATGACGAGCGTAGAGGAAGGCTTCTCACTGTCAACGGTTGAGGAGCTGAGCTATGGCGTTCCAGTCATTGGCTATGACATTCGCTACGGGCCTAACGAAATGATTCATGACGGTGAAAATGGTTTCTTAGTGCCAGCAAATGATCAGGAACAACTCTACCAGAAGATCCGCGAATACTTGTCAGATGTGAATTTGCAATACACATTCATGGGAAATGCCCAACGCTTAATTCAAGCGTATTCACCAATCAAAACGATGCAAAAGTGGGAAAACTTGGTTCAAAGTTTGAATAATCCATCAGAATGATTTTTTCTTTCGAGGGGCAATTAGTTTTAATTATAAAAGAAATTAGGTATAATTAAAGGCATTGATGCGTGATTGCCCGGTGTAGGGGTGATCACCTACATAAAGAGAGTAATTGATTAAACACAAGAGGAATGGGAGTGCTGCGCTGTGTATTATTTTATTAACGAATATATTCTACAGAAGAACTCAAGTGTTGAGCACACGGCGATGAACCGGGTGAAATTGTTCAATCACTATAAGGCACCAGCTAAAATCGTAACGAAAATCTACGATCGTTTGTTGCATCGGACCATTACGGACTTTGGGGTAACCGATGGTCAGGTCGTCAACATGTTTGATTACTTCCAAGAGGCCACGGATCTGCCGGCTGTTAAAGTGAAGACGGAAGATCTGAATATTCCAATTGAGTATGAGATTACGGTGGGCGCCAATTTTAGTGGCGTTGCCAACGGTGATCGCCTGGTAGAAAACGTGGGCTTTATTCCCGGAACTATCGGTCGTGTCTTCTATCAAGAGTTCTTTGATCCACAAGGTAATCGGATTGGCACCGATCTGTGGGATTGGCGGGGATTTAAGTCCGCGACGCAATACTTTGGTCAGAATGGCCAGTTAATTTTGCAGCGGTACTATACGCCGACCGGTCGGATTGCCTTGGAAGAATATTATGCACAAGACACGGAAGGTAAGCCACTGCTATCACGGATCATTTTGAAAGATTATCGTGGCGAGGGCGATCGTTTCTTCCAGAATACGGACGACCTCTTCACCTTCTTCCTGAACGAATTGAGCAATCGGGATACTGATACGACCACGTTTATTGTCGATCGTCCGGGAACCGGGGTCAAACCGTTGCTGGCCTTGAACGATGCGTCCCGTAAGTATCTCTACATTCCGATTAACCACGCTGTTGATCCCAATGATCCGGTGCACGCCAACCTCGATGGCTTTCTGGAACCGGCCTTTGAGCACTTTAGCCACTTCGATGGGTTTATTACCGCGACGCAGCAACAAGCAGATCATTTAACGACGCGCTTCCCTAAAGCTAGAATTTTTGCCGTGCCAGCAGTTACCACGGTGCCACTGACTAAGGAACAGACGGAAAAGGTAGCCCCCAGTCAGCGACGGTCGCACAGCTTGCTTTACGTTGGCCGAATTGGTCAAGACAAGCAGATTGATCAGCAACTCCGGCTCTTTGCACTCGTGAAGGATCGGGTTCCCGATGCCACCTTTACTTTGTATGGGTATGGTGACCCTAAGTACGTTACCGAGATGAAGAAGTTGGCTGATAGCTTGAAGTTAGCGGATAGTGTGGTATTTAAAGACTACGTACCGGATTTACAGGACGCTTATGACCACTACCAAGTTCTGATTAACACGTCGTTGGCGGATGGTAGTCCGTTAGCCATGATGGAAGCGTTAATTCATGGGATTCCAGTTGTGAGTTACAAGTTCAACTACGGCCCAGCTGATTTGATTACGGACGGCAAAGACGGTTACCTAATTGATCCCGGCCAGACTTTGGCGATGGCGGAAAAGATTGTCGCCTTGTTTACGGATGATGCCCAATTGGCGGCGTTCAGCGATGCCGCCTACGTCGCTGCACACACGCAATGGACGCGGCGGAAGATTTGGAATCGCTGGCAAAAAGAACTTAAAACTAACGTGACAGTTTAGAGAGGGATGGTGGCAGTATGTATTATTTCTTAAACGATAATATGCAATATTCAAAATCTGGGATTGAACAGGCTGAGATTAATCGGCTGCGGCTATTTAACAAGCACCAAGTCCCTGCTAAAATTGTGACCCGGGTCTTTTCGATGGAATTGACCAACGTGCTCAAACAGGCGAAGATTCCACGGCAAAACTTTGTGAACTTGTTTGAGTTCTTCTGTAATAGTGGTGACGTGAGCGGTCAACCGTTTACGCTGAATGAATTCTCATTGCCGGCAAACACCACGACTACCCGAAAAGATAATCAGCTACAGGTCTTCGCGCAGGGCAAGATGATTATGATCGTTTACTTCCGCAAGGATAGCGATGAGATTAGTAACGTCCAATACTTTGATGTAAACGGGCGGACCATCAAGATGGTTTGGTGGGATGTTCGGGGTTTCAAGAGTCTGGAGCAATTCTTCGATTGGGAAGGCAAGATTACCCAGGAACAATACTTTGGACCGGATGGTCAAGCACACATTGAGAAGAACCATTATCTGAATCGAGCAGGCAAGGAATGTCTGTCTTGGCGCGTGTTTAATTATAAACATAGCGATTGGGTCTTTACCGGTATGAATGAGCTGACCCGCTTCTTTTATGACGAGTTAAATCAGCAGACTGCCGACAACGTCTTCATCTGTGATCGGACTGTGGAGTGTGACTGGGCCCTGTTCCATATGGCGACGCCGGCCTTTAAAGTCTTGCATTTACACAATGATCACGTCAGCGATCCCAGCGACATGCTCCACTCGCCCCTTAACAACAACTACACTAATGCGTTGAACAACTGGGACCAGTGGGATGCGGTCATTTCGGCCACACCAGAACAGTCTCAGGATGTGACGGATCGGTTTGGCACAGCTATTCCGGCCTTCACGATTCCGGTGGGGTACGTCACGGATGAAGAGATTGCAGCCAAACACCAGAATTTCGATCAGCGGCAAAAGGACTTAATTGTTCACGTGGCGCGGTTGGCACCAGAAAAGCAACAGAACCACTCGATTGAGGCCTTTGCGCAAGTCCATCAGAAGTTCCCCGACGCCCGTTTGGAACTGTGGGGCTATGCCAATGGCGATATCGAGAAAAAGTTCAAGCAGCAGGTAGTTGATGCTGGACTGACAGATGTGGTGAGCTTTAAAGGGTACACCCACGATATCGGTGCCGTCTATGATCGCGCCCAGATTGGGGTATTGCCTAGTCGGGCCGAAGGATTTTCACTCACGTTGCTGGAGGCGCAGTCGCACGGTGTACCAATGGTGGCTAACGATGTTAAGTATGGTCCAAGCGACATCATTCAGGATGGTCAAACGGGGATCTTAACCGAAAATGGACAGCCACAGCAATTGGCCGATGCGTTAATTAAGTTGTTGGGTGATCGCCAACTGTTACAGCAATATAGTGAAGCAGCCTATGAAAATGCTAAGCGCTATTCCGAAGATGCTGTTTTCGCGCAGTGGCAAAAGTTACTGGATTATTTTGAAAGTTTAACATCAGCTAAGATTGCTGGCTAACAGCAGTTTTTGATGAAATGAGGCCGCCGAAGACTATTTAGTTTAGGCGGCTTTTCTTTAGGGGGGATTTGATATGCATCGGACAGGGGGCATCTGGCTGGCGGCGATTCTAGCGGTTATTTTGATTGGGTTCCTGGGGTATCGTGTGACCAATTATGTTATTAAGGGTCCTAATCAACAGTATTACCAACGAACTAAAGCAGATCGCCGCGGTAAAATTGACCGGTCGATTTATTCTCAGTCAGAGTTGCGGCAATTAACGGTACTGACGCACGGGAGTCGTTACAATGGGAATACGAGTTTGGATACGGCGGCCACGCAACATGTTTACCAGTTAAATGGCCATAACCTTCCCAATATTGTGGGGGCAGATGGCGTTTTAAAGCTGTACAGTAAGTCAACGTTTATGACGCCAGCGATGGTACGTGACGCGGCAGAATATTGGAATAAGCTGGCTGGTAAACAGATTGTCGTTATCGTTAATAAGCAATATCAAAGTGATGAGGTGATTCACGACGGTCAGCATAGTCAGCATGTTCTAGGCGGTCAGACCTACAATGGTCAAGGGATTAAATTTTATCCAGCCAATTGGCAGATCTCACATCTTTCGGCTAAGAATCAACAGAATTGGAAAGAAGCGGCGTTAATTCATGAGATCGGTCATGCGTTGGGCATTCCGCATTTAGGCGGGGGCCTATTGGGAAGCAACGCAGCTAACGCGGGAATTGCGATCACGGATTTCATGGGTCCCTGGGCGGTTGGTGGCGCCCATACACCAGCGCAAAATGAGTATGGGGTGCGCAGTACAGCGGTTGATGCGGCAGCGTTGGCCCTAGCTGGTGCCAGCTGGCAAAAGCCACGACGTCTTGCCAGTTGGGTGCTGACGTCGCCTACCCGCGCGGTGATTTATAATCATGGTCGCATCACGTCGACTATTCCTTAGGGGGGACTTGCATGGCAAAATTTTGGAGACGTTTGGGTTTGCTAGTCGGACTAGCATTGGTGATCGCTGGTGTCTTTGCTGGGATGAACCGGCTGCATATTCTGATGTATGGCAACAGTCGCTACTATCAGCGAACTAAGCCGTCTAGCACGACCGATGGCTTAGTGAATCGTAAACTCTTCTCGCAGGGACAATTAGCACAGCTGACCAAGCTGACGCATGGCACCCAATACACGGGAAATACGGGATTAGATGCCGTTGCGACACATTATGTGTATCGTCAGTCGGAAAAAAATATCCGGAACTTTATGGGAAGTGATGGCGTGCTACAACTGTACAGTGAATCTAAAATGATGCGGCCAGCGATGGTTAAAGATGCCGCAGCGTTTTGGAATCAGGTGGCGGGCTATCGAATTGTCCAAGTTGTCGATTCGGCCAAGGCTAGTGATGAGGTCATTCACGATGGCAAGACCAAGGATAAGGCGGTTGGCGGTCAACAATATAATGGGACTGGTATCCAGTTCTTCCCAGCCAATTGGCAGACGAAAGGGTTTAGTGCGCGTGAGGACTTGAATAATCGCGAGGCGATCCTCATTCGTGAAATCGGTCACGCACTGGGGATTCCTACCCTGGGTGGTGGCAAGCTGGGTGAGAATGCGGCATCCGTTGGTTATATTACCTCAGAGGTCATGGGCGTCTGGGAGAGTGGCCCTAATCGCTTGCCCGCCAATCAAAAGGGGATTCACAGCACGCGGATGGATGCAGCGGCTGTAGCGTTAGCCGGGATCAGTTGGCAGCATCCTCGGCGTTTGGCCACGAAAGTATTGACTAACCAGCAGCCTGTTGTGATGTATAATGCCGGGCGGCTAACCGTCAAGTAAGATCGATGTTTAATAGAATAAGCTAGAAGGGCCTGGGATCTTTTCCAGGTCCTTCTTTGTTTACTTGATGTATTAACTGATCAGAAATTAGGCGTTCAGAAGGCGTGACCTAGGGGAAGTTTTGCGGTGTCTGAACGATGGTTACAAAAAATGAAAAATGAAACATTATCCAAGAAAACGTGATGTAGCAACAGTTGCTGCTGCCAAATTCTTTTGGGCACCCCAAATATCAATTTAAACCCCTGAAAAACTAATGTTACATTATTACTGATATGTGAGTAAAATAGTCAAACTCAATCAGATTTTTTGCAAAAAATAGGTGTTTTTGAAGACGCTTTACTTGCATTTTAGTGGGCAATATAAACGTGGACAAAACGATGTAGATCTCTAACTGTACGTATTTTTTAATCGAAATATAATAAATGGTCGTAAAAAAATAAACTAACTAAGCACGAACTGTTAATGGTATCGGACCTGCATGAATTTGTAAGCAAAATTAAAGAATGGGATATACATATACAAATGCTGGTATATAGGCAATGGTAAACTGACGTGTGTAGTTTAAAAACTTTTATAATAACGGCAAATGTCTAGTTAATCAGTTGTACTAAAAATTAAAGCTAACTGATAATAAATTAGGGAAAACCAATTTTTTACCGTTTTCTCAGATAGACCAATAATAAAGTTATCTTTAAAATAGTATGTATACTGAAATTATGATAGAATGAGCAGTGTTGAAGGGCTCGTTTATAGGGGTATACGTTTATACGGACGACTCTTCATTATAGAAAAGTGTATAGACCGGTTAATAATCGATCTTTAAATTGTAGGTATGTGTAACTGGGAGGCTTACCTACAACGAATTGAATCACAGACAACTTAAGGAGGACGATTAAAAGTGAAATTCATGCGGAATAAAGCTTTTAATGGCGACCCCAAGCTACGTTACAAGATGTATAAGGTAGGGAAGACCTGGGTCTTCGCTGCGTTAGCATCATTTTCGCTTTTGGGGGCGGGATCACTGACTGCGAGTGCTGATACCACCAGTCAAGCTGATACCGATAGTAATGTGAAAGTCGTTTCATCGGCGGCAAGTTCGGTTAGTTCAGCCGCGGACGAGTTAGAATCGAGTACATCTGAAGCTGCGTCGAGTGCGGGAAGTACTTCCGCTAGTCACGCAGAATCAACGGCTACTTCTAATGCAGCTTCATCTGCTGCGACGGCGGTGCAAGAGGACGAAAAGGTTTCTACCAGCAGTTATTCAGAAACAACACCATCTAGTGCAACAAGTTCTGCCACGGCAACGACGACTTCAGCCGAAGCCACCAGTGCTGCGAGTGCCGTCGCTGATACAGCTACGGTAGCGGCTAGTCTGGCTACTTCTGCCAATGTGGATGTCACGTTGACGTCCAACGTTAATAAAGTGGTAACTAAGGTCGCAACGACTAAGAAGACAGTTGCAACGCCAGTTTATGAAAGCGCTGCGGTGGGCTCAAGTGCGGCTAACAATAGTGATACTTCAGCTGAAAATTCTTCAGCAGCCGCCGATTTAGCTACGGCTGCTTCCGCTGCGAGTGCCGCTAGCAGCTATGCAGCTGTCGTGGAAACGCAGAACGCTTTAGACGTTCAAACGGCTAATAGTGCTACGCAAAGTGCATTTAAACAAGCAGAAAAAGCCTATGACTTTGTTAAGCACTACAACAGTCTGGCAGCGATGTATTCTCAAGCGTCGATTGATATTGCCGCTGGGAGTGCTGCCGGGGATGTTGGGAGCAACACCATGGCTTACGTGAATGCTTTGTCCATGGCAAGTTCCTACTCGGGTGACGTGAGTTCCTACGCTTCAATGGCAATTTCAGCTGCCACTGCAACGCGGAACGCTGCAACTGCCCAAATTGTTTACCTAGTCAGCAGTGCCAATGTTGACGTTAACTCAGCTGCGAGTGTCGCAACGGATCTGGCTTCCGCAGCCGCCGCTGCTGCAAGTAGCGCCTACACTGCGACCCAATACGATAAAAATAACTCAGCAGCCTTAGCAGCTTATTCTTCTGCTAACAGTGCCGCTGCCGTAGCCTCAAGTGCTGCCGCTGCACTGAATGAAGCAGCAACGAAGGCTGCCCAGGCTTGGACGGTAGCCAGCAGTGCCGCTGCCGCCGCAGCTAATGCTACGGATGACACCGAGTACAACGCAGCGATGGGCGCATTATCCGCGGCTAATAGCTTGGCCAGTGAAGCCGTGACAACTCTATCCACGGCAACTGATGCCAAGAGTACGGCTGAAGAAATGGCGACCCAAGCCTCAACGTTAGCAATCGCTAATATTGCCAGTGCTGCATCAGCTAGTGCTACCAATGCGGCCAGTGATGCCAATGATGCAAGCAGTTATGCTAGTGAGGCCAGTCAGTACGAAGGGGATCAATCCGTTCAGTACGCTGCAGCAGCCTCAAGCGCTGCCTTTGTTGCTGCCGCTGCTGCTACCGCTGCTTCAACCGCAGCAGTCAACGCGGCGAATGCTTCAACCGCTAAGGATGCGACATCTTACGCGAAAGCCGCTGCTAGTTCTGCCGTCATTGCTTCATCGGCGGCCAGTGAAGCAGAGGTTGCCGCAATGTTAGCTAAGGAATTTGATACACACGTTTCAAATGCCGATAGCTCGGCGGATGGTGCGACGCTGGTAACCTCAATGGATACGGATACGGTTTCAGTAGGGAGTGCCGTGACTGTTACGACGACGATTTCAAACTTAGTTAGTGGTATCTGGCTGTACTCATTGACTGGAACGCAAACGTATACTTGGTATTACTCCACCGATGGTCAAACTTGGAATGTCTTACAGCAAACAACAGGAAAGAATACCACCACAACCAATAGTTTCACGTTACCGACCGCCGGAACGTATTATTTTCAAGCCGTCGTCAGCGGGAAGAAGAGTTACCTAGGTCAACTTGGCTCCACGGCATTTAAAGCAGCTTCCAACGTCTTGACCTTGGTAGTTACAGATGCTAACGGAAATTACACGGAACAAGCTTCAAGTTCAGCAAGTCTGGCTGCGGGTTATGCCAGCTCGGCTACCGCAGCAACGTCCAAAGCGAATAGTGCCATTGCCAACGCCTATGAAGTTGCGGATATCAACAGTAATGTCTCAGCACAATCTTACGCAAAAAAGGCGCAGTCACAGGCTGATAGTGCTGCTAAGATGGCCGAAAGTGCGACAAGTGCCGCAACAGCAGCTAGCCTGGCATATAGCAATGCGGCAGCTCACGAAGCAGCAAAAGATTATTCAGCTGCCAGCTCCTATGCATTAGAAGCAGCTGCGGCAGCTTCAACGGCCAGCTCTTACAATGTTGAGGCTACTTCTACCGCTAACGACGCGTTAGACAATGTCAATACGGCACTGGAACGGGTTCAGGCTAATGATTATTTAGCATCAAGCTATGCAGAAATGGCCGCCAGTGTGGCCAGTGAAGCAGCTAGCCTGGCAACGACTGCCGGTTCTCATGCCAATGATGCAACTAACGCATATTCATCAGCCGCGGACTTTAACTCCGGAGCTACTGAATTTTACGAAAACGCTAATTCGGCGGGATCAGCGGCATTGGACAATGCTAATTCAGCTGCCAGTGAAGCTGCCAACGCGGCTGCAGCAGCAGCTACCGGTGATGTTAATGCGGCTAGAACGGCGTATGAAAATTCGGTAACGTATTTAGCTTACGCGAACGATGAGTTAAAGGCAGCTTCGGCAGCGGCCAGTTCAGCAACCAAGACTATTGTCGACGCACAGTTGGATAACACCACGATGTTATCAGATTCAGCAGCTGCAGTTATTTCTCAAGCAGCAACCGCAGCTAGTGCAGCCTCATCCGTTGCTAATTCGCTGGCGACTGCCATGCAAAATAACACGAGCATGGGTGCTTCCTACGTTGCACAAGCAGCTTACTACGCACAATCCTCATTGTTAGACGTTGCTTACGGTGCCGACGCAGCCTCAGCAGCAACTAGTTACATGACATTAGCCTCATCAGCGGTTAGCGCCGGTAACTTTGTGGAGGCTAGTCAGTTTGCATCCTCAGCTGATTCAGCCATGGCCGATGCCAGTTCATACGCGGTAACGGCAACGGCAGCAGCGTCCGATGCAACGATTGCAGCGAGCTACGCGGTTAATTACTCAAACAACATGAGCAGTTATAAAGGTAAACCAAGCGGAAATGCGTCAACGCTTTGGGGAATTACCATGAGTTCTGGCTACACGCAACAGCCAGCGGCATTAACGACGACGGTTGCCGGAAGCACGATTTCCTTAACCGGGACGTCAAAAGTTGCGGGGCTTGGAAATCTTAGCGCTTCAGGAACTTGGTATGTTCAAGCTAACGGTAAGTGGATGACCACTGCTCAAGCAGTCTCGGCTGGATATTTGGAATCAGCACAAGATCCTGATAATAATACAGGTGGCTTCCTTACAACGTCAACGTTGAGCTCAACGTTGACTGTTAAGACTAGTGCAACTTATACAGGAACATTAATTTTCCAACTTAAGTCTTCATATGGTCTTATCGGCGATACGCTTTACAGTAATTTAGCCGAAGTTGACATTTATGACAGTGAAATTCCAGCTACTGGGATTGACATCATCGGTGATGACTATGTCTTCACCAATGATGTGACGAACTACGTTGCTAGCACGAATCCGGCTAATGCGACTGGAAATGTGACTTGGACAAGTAGTAATACTTCCGTAGCAACGATCAACGATTCAGGTGTGTTAACGACGGTATCTGGTGCTAAAGGCACGACTACAATTACTGCGACAATTACCAATGCTGATGGGACGACTTACCGTGCAACTAAGCTTGTCACAGTTGGTAGTGGTTTGAACGATAAGACGGTTAACGCCGGTGATGATTTGGAATGGACACCTGCAACGGACGCAGGGACTGGTTCTGATTCCGCAACTTACCAATGGTACTTCGCTAGTACCGAAGATGGTGCCCAAACAGCGATTGACGGCGCAACGAGTGCTACCCTTTCCTTAAAAGATGTTAAGACTGGTCAGGGCGGTTACTACTTCCTGAAGATTACTTCTGGTGGCAATACAACCACGCTGGGTGCGGGTCTGTTAACGGTTAATGGAACGACATCCGAAGATGCTGAATCAGCAGCCTCTGATGCAGCTTCAGCAGCTGCCGAAGCTGATCATTACGCAACGGTTGCTAGTTCTTACGCAAACGTTGCCGATCAGTATGCTGGTAATAATTCTTCCGCAGCGTCATATGCAACTTTGGCCCAATCCGCAGCGACTGCGGCTTCATCTGCAGCAACTGAAGCGTCTATGGCAGCTTCAACTGCTGAAGAAAGTCGTAACAATGCAAAATCGGCCGAAGCAGCTGGAGATAATGCAGCGGCTAAGGAATACGCATCACAAGCCCAATCCGCGGCTTCAGCAGCTAAGGATGCTAAGGACAAGGCTTCCAATGCAGCAAATGACGCATTGAGTTACGCTGAGTTAGCAATTGCAGCGGAAGATAATTCGGATTCTGACAGCGACTCAGATTCAGATAGCGACTCCGACTCTGACAGTGATTCAGATTCAGATAGTGACTCTGACTCCGATAGTGATTCTGACTCCGATAGCGATTCAGATTCAGACAGTGATTCCGACTCTGACAGCGACAGTGATTCTGACAGTGACTCAGATTCAGATAGTGACTCGGACTCCGACAGCGATTCGGACTCCGATAGTGATTCAGATTCCGATAGTGATTCCGACTCCGATAGCGACTCAGACTCAGATAGTGATTCGGACTCGGACAGTGATTCAGATTCGGATAGTGACTCAGACTCCGACAGTGACTCCGATTCAGACAGTGATTCGGACAGCGACTCCGATTCAGATAGTGATTCTGACTCCGATAGTGATTCCGACAGCGATAGTGATTCCGACTCCGACAGTGATTCGGATTCCGATAGTGACTCGGACTCCGATAGCGACTCCGATTCAGACAGTGATTCGGATTCTGACAGCGACTCCGATTCCGATAGTGACTCGGATTCCGACAGTGACTCAGATTCCGATAGCGACTCAGACTCTGACAGTGACTCTGACTCAGACAGTGATTCTGACTCCGACAGTGATTCTGACAGCGATTCGGACTCTGACAGTGACTCCGATTCAGATAGCGACTCTGATTCCGATAGTGACTCCGACTCAGACAGTGACTCAGATTCCGATAGCGACTCCGATTCCGACAGTGACTCAGACTCAGATAGTGACTCAGACAGCGACAGTGACTCCGACTCCGATAGCGATTCGGATTCAGACAGTGATTCCGATTCTGATAGTGACTCCGACTCGGATAGCGATTCAGACTCAGATAGTGACTCGGATTCCGACAGTGACTCGGACTCAGATAGCGACTCGGATTCTGACAGTGACTCAGATTCCGACAGCGATTCAGACTCCGATAGTGATTCAGACTCTGACTCAGACAGTGATTCCGACTCAGATAGCGACTCAGACTCAGATAGTGATTCGGACAGCGACAGTGATTCCGACTCAGATAGCGACTCAGACTCAGATAGTGATTCGGATTCGGATAGTGACTCCGATTCAGACAGTGATAGTGACTCTGACAGCGACTCGGACTCCGACAGTGATTCAGATTCCGACAGTGATTCTGACAGTGATTCCGACTCCGATAGTGATTCGGATTCCGATAGTGACTCTGACTCCGACAGTGACTCAGACTCAGATAGCGACTCAGACTCAGACAGCGATTCAGACTCTGACTCAGACAGTGATTCCGACTCAGATAGTGATTCGGATTCGGATAGTGACTCCGATTCAGACAGTGATAGTGACTCTGACAGCGACTCGGACTCCGACAGTGATTCCGACAGCGACTCAGATTCCGATAGTGATTCAGACAGCGACAGTGACTCAGACAGCGACAGTGACTCTGACTCCGATAGCGATTCCGACTCGGATAGTGACTCAGATTCCGATAGCAACTCAGATTCAGAAAGTGATTCTGATTCCGATGGCGATTCTGATGCTGGTAGCGACTCTGATAGCGATTCAGATTCTGATAGTGAATCAGGTTCAGATGGTGACAATGGTTCCGATTCAGAGGGTGATTCCGACAGTGATGCTGATTCTGACATCAATACTGGTAACGGCGGATCCAATGGTGGTAATAACGGATCAAATACTGGCAACGGCGGTAACGTTGGTGGTTCAGTTGCTGGGACAGGAACGCCTGGTATTTCAGGAACTGGCACTAACCCAAGTTCAGGCTCGTTTGGAGCAACGGCTACACCGCTTAGCTACACGACAGGTTCTGCAACGGCAATGCCAGCAGGAACTGCACAACCAATTAGTAGCGATTTGAACAGTTCGGCAAACGATGATCGTGCCGCTTCTACTGACAAGTCGACGGATAAGAATGCCGCTGATAAATCAGCAGCTGCAAAGAGTGGTGCGGCAGCAGACGCGACAACTGGTGGAGATACTGCTAGTCAAAATGATCAGAACAACATGACACTTTGGGGTTCAATCTTGGCAGCTATTGCAGCTGTAACCGGTGGAACATGGTGGTACAGCAGCAAGCGGCGGAAAGACGACGACAACTAGGCAAGAGTAGTAAATAGTAACAAAATGTACTAAGAGTGGGTATACTTGATTTATACCCAGACGGGTCCTCTTCGGGTCAAACTGGGAGGACTCTTATATTAGAAAAAAGTAAAATTGAGGGGCGGTTTTACATTATGAAGAAATCATTAATCAGCGAATTTCGAGAGGCAGTTATGAATCTTGGAACTGCAAAGGATTTAGCAACGGGGAAAGTGACATTAGCAGTATCTGTTTCTGACAAGCGGCATCGTGCCGCCACGCAATTTATTCATGGCAATAGCCTGGAAAGTGCATGGTCCAAAGTAACGACTGAACTAGCACCAGTCCCTCAGCATTCATGGGTGCGGGTTGAAGCAATTACGGGAACCCAGCGGCGGCCACTATCTGATTTTCAGCAGGATCTAAAAAAGATGATGCGCATGAATTTCTGGCGGCGCGGTATCAGTTTCGATCCGGAGTTTAAAACAGCGCTGCTGGAGATGGAAATTAATGGACATGAATTCTTTCATCCGAGTGATCAGCATGTTATTGGAAAGAACGCTACGGAAAGCTGGATTGATTTTGATGCGATAGCTCAGTATTTAACTGAACGTAACGGTGAGTCCTGTGCCAACTTAGCGGATAGTCGTTATATCTGGAGCTTCTCAACGATTGGGATCTTTTCGGATGGTCAGAACATTTGGCCACTGTCTGATCGTGAGGATGGGACGACAGGCGTTCGGCAACTACGACAACCCAAGCAAGAGATTGAGAATTACTTGACGGTGGCTGAAGCCTATCTCACTCGGCAGATTAAGGATGAAGGTAAATTTATTTACGGCTATTTTCCAGCTACGCAGCGGGTATTAACGAACTACAATAGCGTTCGGCATTTCTCATCAATCTACGCTTTATTGGAAGCGATTGCCTATACCGGCAAAGTTGAGGATTTGGACCGTGTGAAGTTAGCCTTACAGTGGGGGATTGACGAACTTACCCTTGCGAAGGATCACGCGCGGTTTGCGATTGAATACCCTAAGAAGGGAACTCCGGAGATCAAGTTGGGTGCCCAAGCCATGTTAATCTTGGCGCTTTGCAAGTATCAGGAAGTCACGCAAGACAACCAATTTGCAGATGTGGCGTTGCAAGCATGCCGGGGCGTTGACGTCTTCCGTCAGCCATCTGGGAAATTCAATCATGTGTTGAATCCAGATCTTTCAGTTAAGGATAGCTTCCGGGTTATCTACTATGAAGGAGAGATTGCCTTTGCTCTAATCCGGTTGTTCGAGTTAACTAATGAGGAGAGTATTCGTAAGCAGGTGCAACAAACGTTGGATTTCATGGTCCAAAATGACTTTGGTAAGTACCACGATCATTGGATTGCCTATGCCGCTAATGAGGCCGCACAGGTATTTCCCGAGAATCGTGACTACATGGCAATGGGGTTACAGAATGCCTTTAGCAATTTGGACTTTATTGAAAAACAGGTCAGTCCGCATCCGACTCGCTTAGAGCTTTTGGACGCAACCGTTAGATTGATTGATACGATTCGGCGGACCGGAAATGATGATTTGCTAGAAAAATACGATAGTCAACATTTACGAGAAGTTTGGCAACGGCGTGCAGAGTTTGAATTAATGGTTGGGGCATTCGAGCCGGAAGTGGCGATGTTCTTCTACAAACCAAGCAAATTTTACGGTGGTTTCTTTACCCGTAACGATCACTTCCGCACACGAATTGACGATTGTGAACATTTTCTATCCGGCCTGATTAACTACATTAACTACAAATACTAGGAGGTGACGGCGAATGATTATTTTAACCAGCGTTTTTGCTTATAAAAAGGTGCAAATGTTCCTCAGAATGCTGATTTACATCGTCTTAGGGATCGTGGTACTCGTTGTCCGCCATCGCAATAAGAAGAAGACCCGTAAGCGAATGGACGAACGAACGGAATATATGATGAAGCACACCAAGAAAGATAAGGATGGCAAGTATCCGTGGGAAGTCTAGTAAATTGGAGGAATGGGCATGAACTACTTTGTGGGTGCTTATCTCAATGGTCAATTAACGGGGATTGAGAAAGCCCAAGTCAACCGCGTTAAATTATTTGCGGATGCTGGCTGGCCAGCCCAGTGTCTGTATACCAAGTACAATCCAAAAATTCACGAAAATGCGGCGAAATTTGGTCTGCAAGGACGTTGCTTTACCCTCTATGATTATTTCCAAGGCGTAACGGATGATGAGGTGACGTCACAAGACTGGGTGGACTACTGGCGGACAACTTGTCATTTCAAATTGGACTTCGTAGATATTGCACCAGATATCCGTATCGTGGATGAACAGGGACGGTATGTGGCGTATGCCCACTTTGCAGCTAAAGATTATCGGCAACTGGTTTACGTGAATTACTTTGACAGTGACCATCAGAAGGTTAAGCGCGACATTTATGATTCACGTGGGTTCTTAAGTCAGACTAAATTTTTAAAGGAACAGCAGCGCGTTCAAGCCGAAGTTTTCTTCAGTCGTGATGGTCAGATCAAGATTGAAAAGACGTATCAAGAGGTTAACGCACAAACAGTATTGAAACGAATTATGTTAAAGGATTTTCAACAACGTGATTGGTATTTTGACACGGAAGAGGAGTTCCAAACATTTTTCTTCAACACGCTTTATGAACAGGGCGATATCTATTTTTGTGATAAAAATGGCTATATTGGGCAGGCGATGGCCAATACAGCGGATAATGTCACAGTTTGTGCAGTCTTCCACAGCACCCACGCACGGCAACAAACCGATGTGTTGGGGTCGCCGTTGAAAAGTTCGTATCGTGTGCCGTTGTCTCAACCGGAAAAATTCGACCGCTTTATCGTCTCCACCACGCTCCAGAAACAAGATTTAAGGGCGCGCTTCGACAATTTGCCGCCGATTGACGTGATTCCGGTGGGGTATATTCAGCCGGTAACGGTTGACTTGCAACAAAAAAAGCGACATCGGATTATTGGCGTTGCCCGCTTTTCACCAGAAAAGCAGGTGCTTCACCAGATTCAGGTCGTTAACCGCTTAGTGGCCGAATTTCCGGACGTTGAACTGCATTTATTTGGATTTGGCAGTCGGCCTGAAGAGCAAAAACTGCGTGATTATGTCAGAGAGCATCACCTGGAGCAGCATGTCTTTTTCCGCGGCTTTGTCACGGATCTCTCGTCCGAATACGCCCAGGCCTCCTTGCAGATGGTGACGAGTAATGAAGAAGGCTTTTCGCTGGCAACCTTGGAAGCGTTGAGTTTCGGGGTACCAGTCATCAGTTACGACATTCGCTATGGGCCCACTGAATTAATTGAGGACGGTGTCAACGGAAACTTGGTGGAACGTGACAATGTGGATCGGTTGTACAGCGCCGTGCGCTCGTATCTGCGGAATCCACAGCTGCAAGAAACGTACATGCAGAATAGTTTGCGCTTAGCTAAGCGCTATACCGAGCAAGCAACGAAAGAAAAATGGCAGCATTTACTGGCCGCGTTGCGTGACCGGCGTGATGTCTAACTTAGGTTAAGTTAGGAGAGACTATGATATGGCTACAGAAATTGGTGGGGTGACTTTCTTTCAAAGTGGCCTAACGTACCAGGTGAAGCATTCGCGCAAGCTGATTCAGTTTTCACCGCGAATTGCGCAGTTGTTTCAACAGCGACAGGTCTTCACGCAGTTGACCAGTCCGCGCACGCGGTTTACGGCTGGCGATGTTTTAACGGTTAGTCAAAATGTATCGATTGAGCCCTTTGCCACTTTTCCCGTTGGTGATCGCTTCTATCCCATGGGGGCGTTCAGTTATTCACGTAGTTTGCTGCCGGTGAATACCATTGTTGGCCGGTACTCTTCGATCGCAACTGGAGTTGAGCGCATGGGTGCCAACCATCCCATGCAGCGTTTTTCAACGTCAATCGTGACGTACGAACAGCATAGCGCGGCATTAAATGCTTACTTGGCAACACAGAGTGGCCCGGCTCAATTGCATGCAGCACCGCCGGCAGTTGATCTGCCGGTGGTGATTGGTAACGATGTGTGGATTGGTCAAGACGTGACCTTTTCTTCTGCGGGTATCGTGGTGAATGATGGTGCCGTAGTTGCGGCCAATGCGGTAGTAACGAAGGATGTTCCCCCGTACGCTGTGGTGGCGGGAAATCCAGCGCGGATCGTTAAGTATCGTTTTCCATTTGCAACCATTCAGCAGTTGCTGGAATTGAAGTGGTGGCAGTATGATCCTGGTCAATTCTCGACGGTGCGTGGCGATGACGCGATTGATGAATTCATTGCCAAGCTTCAAGCGTTGAAGGCGGCTGGCCAGTTACATCCGTTTGAACCACGGCCCGTAACGTTAGCGGATTTTAGTGAATAGAAAAAATTGTGGGTACACGGACATTTGGGTGGATCAATCGCGAAGATTCTTTCTCGGGAGTACGGCTTTTGAGAAGATTGCATGCGGCAACTCGACGGTTGATGGGCGTTCGTGATGACTTAAAAAGAGCCTCACCGAATTTAATTCGATGAGACTCCTTTATTTTGAAACGCTTAGAGGGCCAAGACTTTCTTACCATAGAGAATCTTGGTGCCTAATTGAGTGGCAATTTTTTGGGCTTCGTTGGCAGCTACGCCAGCGGGGATGAGTGTGATGCCAACTGAATCCGTTAGCCGTTTCGTCATCGTCCAATCTTCCATGCGGTCTTCGTTAGCTAGGCCGGTGCTGAGGATGTGGTCGAATCCCTGATTGGCTAGCCAATCGACGGCAGCGCCACGATCCTGTGGTCGGATCTGATCGAAGGCGGTACTAAAGGTCATCGTCATACCGCCAGCGGCAGCAATCAGCGGACGCAGTGCTTCCTGGTCAAGTTGATGTTGTAGCGTTAACGCACCGAAAATGGCGCCGTCAACCCCGAGTTGCTGGGCTTCCAGCAAGTCAGCTTCCATCATCTTGAGTTCAACGTCATCGTAGGGGCTGTGGCCACCGCGGGGGGCGATGACCACGTCTAACGTCACCTGGTGTTCATGGGCATAGCGGACAGCTTCACCCATCACGCCCTTACTAATGGTGGTGCCGCCAACCGCTAGATTGTCAGCGAGGGCAACGCGCTTCACCCCAGCCTCAATAGCCGCAGGGAGTTGGGGGTAATTTTCTAATAACGGTTCAACTAACAGCAAAATCGTCAAATCCTTTCTCAAATGAGATAGTCGTCATGGAGACTAACGGTATGTTACAATAAATGCACTCTATTAACGGGAGTGACGTCATTGAAAACAGATACGCGTAAGCCTCATTCCTGGTTCTGGAATTGGGTCATTAATAATCGTCTGGTTTCTATTTTAACAATTACGCTTCTTATTTTACTCATTTTACTCGTCCTAAGTAAAGTCCCATGGCTCGCTACGCCGTTTATTTTGGTTTGGCAGATTGTCGGCCTGCCGATTATTTTGGCGGGGGTGGGGTATTATTTGCTTAATCCACTGGTCGATCGGCTGGAGAAGTACCACGTGGGCCGAACCTGGTCAATTTTAGGGCTCTTTGTCATCGTTGCGTTACTGTTGGTCTGGGGGATTGGCAGCCTAATTCCGATGGTCCAACGCCAGCTCACAACGCTGATTGCGGAGTGGCCCCATTATTGGCATGACGTGACCAACACGGTGTCAACGTGGTTACAAGATGACCGGCTGAGTGGTTTAAAAGACCAATTAGATCAGTTCAATCAACAATTGTCAGCGAGTTCGTCATCAGCGGTGTCCACGTTTGCCCAGAGTACGGTTAGTTCCGTTGGGGGAATCGTGAGTCGCGTGGTGTCGATTGCCGTGGGTGTGGTTACCGCGCCATTCATCCTATTTTACTTGCTACGAGACGGACATCAACTGCCGAGTTATTTGGCAAAGGTGTTACCGATTAAACACCGTGCTTCGGCCCAAAAATTACTGGTTGAGATGAACCGTCAAGTCAGCAACTATGTTCGTGGCCAACTCGTTGTGGCCTTTATCGTGGCGGTCATGTTTTATGTTGGTTTTCTGATTATTGGCCTACGCTTTGCGTTACTGTTGGGAATTGTGGCCGGGGTGCTCAACCTAGTGCCTTACCTGGGTTCATTTCTGGCCATGGTACCAGCGGTAGTCGTCGCGGCGTTTATCTCACCCTGGATGCTGGTCAAAGTGTTGATTGTTTTTGCTATTGAGCAAACCCTTGAGGGACGGTTCATTTCGCCATTAGTTTTGGGCAGCTCCTTGAAGATTCACCCGTTAACGATAATTTTTATTTTACTGGTTGCCGGAAAGGCGTTTGGCGTTCTTGGCGTGGTGCTGGGAATTCCTGGATATGCTGTCATTCGCGTGGTAGCCACCGAGATCTTCCGCTGGTATCGCCAGTTCGTTGGTGGATACGACGTGGCAACGCCTGCTTCGGTTACTGAACAAGGAGAAACGACACCTGATGAAAAAAATTGATACAGCCGCTGCTTTTTTAACGGCCCATGTAAACTTATTCCGTTGCCCAGTCTGTCTAGCACCATATGACCACGTGGCGGTACATAGCCTCGTTTGCCCCAACGGCCACAACGTCGATCTTTCTAAGAAGGGCACACTGTACTTCATGCAGCGTGCCGTGGAGAGTGAATACGACAATGCCATGCTCGCTGCTCGCCGGCGCATGCTGCAAGCCGGGCTATTTGCCGGGATTACGGCTGAATTCGCGGCGAACATGCCCGCAACCCCACAAACGATTCTAGATGTTGGTTGTGGGGAGGGGACTCCGTTAGCAGACGTCTTACAACGGCGGCAGAACCTGGACACCGCAATTGGTTTCGATCTCTCGAAACCGGGGATTAACCTGGCAACGCAATTGGAAAGCCCGGCCTTTTTCTGTGTTGCTGATCTGGCCCAAATGCCATTCAGTGACGGTGCGTTTACGACGGTTTTGGATCTTTTTTCACCGTCCGCGTACAAGGAATTTAACCGCGTGATTGCACCAGGTGGCCGGTTACTCAAGGTCATTCCTAATGCGGATTACCTGATTGAGCTGCGGCAAGCCATCTTTCCTGCTGGTAGTGCCCATGCCACGTATGATAATGGCAATGTTCTCAGCCTGTTCAAACAACACTACCCAGACGCCACGGTTCAACGAATTCGCTATCAGGTCCCCGTACCGGCTGAGTTGTTTGCAGACTTGATGCTGATGACCCCCATGCATTGGGGCGCCGACGAGGCACAGTTGGCCCGGGTTAAGGCGGATCCATTTAAAGCGATCACGGTGGATGTCACTTTGTTAAGTGCGCAAGTGAATTGAGTAAATGTTAAAGAATCTTATGCAGAGGACTTGCGAACCTGACAAAGCGGTGTTATATTACCAATTGAGAAATCGTTTGGCGGTCGATATCAGTGTAAGCTGTTAGCGGCTGACAAGTAGCACTTCACTAAAGCAGCTCCTCGCCGTGCCCACACCGAGGAACTGCTTTTTTTCTGCCATCGTGACGTCACGTGGAAGCGGCGTTAGCCCCTTGTCAAAAGGGCCTCGAAATGGCTATAATGATGGGACAGAACGAATGTTTGATAGACAGAACGGAGAGAGAGTATGACTAATCATATTGCATTATTTGAACCACTGTTTCCGGCCAACACAGGAAACATTGCGCGGACTTGTGCAGGGACCGACACCGTCTTGGATTTAATTAAGCCACTAGGTTTTTCGGTAGACGATGCCCACTTAAAACGTGCAGGACTGGATTACTGGGATAAGGTGGATGTCCGGTACCATGAAAATTTACCAGAATTTTTGGCGTCCATCCCAGATCCCACGCAGCTTTACTTAGTTTCTAAGTTTGCCGATCAGGATTATACGGAGCCGGATTACAGCTTGAATGAAAATGATCACTACTTCTTGTTTGGCAAGGAGACCACGGGGCTACCAGAGCCATTTATGCGTAAGAATGCTGAGAAGTGTATTCGGATTCCCCAGGATGATCGTCACATTCGGGCGCTGAACCTGTCCAATTCCGCAGCGATTGTCATCTATGAAGTGTTGCGGCAACAACAATTTCCTAATTTGGAACGGGTTCACAAGTATCCGCACGATAAACTAAAATAACTTTGAAAAACGAAAGGGGGCCGCTTCTTGGCTACGAAACGAAAGACGGCGCGACGTCGGCCAGCTAAACGTAAACCGACCAAGCGGCGGACGACGAAAAAGCAGCCGTTTCCATATACCAGTAATGTCATTGGCTTGGTGCTTTTAGCGCTAGCGGCACTGGGCCTCTTTAATTTAGGACTGTTAGGAACGTTGTGGGCGAATCTCGTGCGCTTAGTCATTGGCGACACTTACCAATTTGGTCTAGTGCTCATCGGCGCGTTAGGGGCTTCATTGGCCGTCACTGGCGTCTTACCACAGCTGGCCCGGCATTATTGGCTCGGTGGGGGACTGATCTATGGTGGTTGGCTACTGTGGATTACGGCCAACCACTTTATTGAGGTCAACCAACACAGTCAATTCTTGCCGATTACTTGGCAGGCGGGGCTGGCCGATCTGTGGAGTGGTGGATTGACGTCGCAACTTGGCGGCGGCGTCGTGGGTGCATTTGAGCTGAGTATTATTGCTTGGTTGATTGCGCTCGTGGGCGCACAAGTCGCGGCTTGGCTGATCATGGCGGCTGGGGTCATCGTCTTTTTCCAGATTCCGTTAGCGGATATTCAACGCTGGCTGCAGACCATTTGGCAGGCCCTGCATCATGGCGTCCAAGCCAGTGGGGATGCCCTGCGGCGTGGAAATGAAAAGGCGAAGACCTTGCGAGCTAAACGGACGCCGGCTAAGCCTGCTCAACCGACCGTGACGACGCCCAGCGATCCAGACGAAAAGGATTTGCCAACGCCTGTTGCCGATGCACAGCCAGCGAGTCAGGAACCTAGCTACCACATTACTGTGGCCGCTAACGAGACGCCGGCCAAGTCAGCACCAACTTCAGCTACTGAAGCGTCAGAGCCGGATGATGAGGCTGGTTTAGTGAACAGTACGCCGGTCGATCCGAACTATCAGTTACCGGGAGCGGATTTGCTGAAGCAAGTGCCGCCGACGGATCAAACGGATGAAGTGAATGCAATTGACGCGAATACGAAAATTCTCAAGCAAACCTTAGACAGCTTTGGGGTTGATGCCGAGGTTAAAAACGTTAGTCTGGGTCCTTCGGTGACTGAGTATGAGTTGCATCCGGCAATTGGCGTGAAGGTCTCCAGAATTGTTAATTTGGCGGACGATTTGGCGCTGGCACTGGCAGCCAAGGGAATTCGGATTCAAGCGCCGATTCCTGGTAAATCCTTAATCGGGATCGAAGTGCCTAATAAAGAAGTCTCGACGGTAGCGTTCCGCGATGTGGTCGAAGCACAACCGCCGCACCCTAACAAGCCGCTACAGGTGCCATTAGGGCGCAACGTGACCGGGCAAGTCGTCAGCATGGACCTCACGAAGATGCCGCACCTCTTGATTGCCGGGGCCACTGGAAGTGGGAAATCCGTGGCAATCAACGGGATTATTACCAGTATCTTGATGAATGCGCGTCCTGATCAGGTGAAGCTCATGTTGATTGACCCGAAGAAAGTAGAATTGAGTGTCTACAATGGCATTCCACATTTGCTAACGCCGGTGGTCTCAGAACCGAAGAAGGCCGCGCGCGCGTTACATAAGGTTGTGGCCGAGATGGAACGTCGGTATGAATTATTTTCTCAATTCGGACAACGGAAAATCTCCGGGTACAATGCGTTCGTGCAAAAGGCCAATGCTGAGGACGATCAAGCACGGCCAACCTTGCCTTATATCGTGGTCGTCGTTGATGAATTGGCTGATTTGATGATGACAGTTTCCAGTGAAGTTGAAGACGCCATCATTCGGCTAGCTCAGATGGGACGAGCCGCTGGGGTCCACATGATTCTGGCGACTCAGCGGCCATCCGTTGATGTGATTACCGGTTTGATTAAGGCTAACGTGCCTTCACGGATAGCTTTTGCCGTCTCCAGTGGGATTGACTCACGCACGATCCTTGATACGAATGGGGCAGAGAAGCTCCTGGGTCGAGGGGACATGCTGTATCAGCCCGTTGATGCCAATTCACCGGTGCGGGTCCAAGGGGCATTCATTCCTGACGAGGACGTGGCTAACGTGGTTGATTTTATCAAGCAACAGCAAACCGCGGACTACGATGAAGACATGATGGTCAGTGACGAAGAGATCCAGCAAGAAGAGGCGGGCGACAGCGATGATGAGCTGTTTGACGACGCTCTGAAATTCGTGGTGGATCAGCAGAAGGCCAGCACGTCACTGTTACAACGGCGCTTCCGGATCGGGTACAATCGGGCTGCACGGATCATGGATGACCTTGAGCAACGCGGCTACATTGGGCCGCAAGAGGGCAGTAAACCGCGGCAAGTTTACAAGCAGCCGGATGCCCCCGCTGATCACTCTGAGCCATCGGCATAGTCGCGAATGAAGCGTCATTAACTGAGTGATTGGTTAACCTAGTAAGTGACCTAACAAAGTCTCCTCCTAACCGTCTAAATTGTTGGACGGCAACACTAACGGGGTTATCCTGTGAGTTAAGGGGGAGGCTTTTGCGATGGAATTGGGAACGTGGTCCGATTGGTTTGAGGCTGTTAGCGAACTGTTGGCCGTAGTCGTGGCACTTTTCCTACCAGTCTTTCAAGAGCGCAAACGAAAACGAGAAACACGATTACGCGTTAATCAGAATATCCGGCGACTCACGCTGGATCTGCTAGCGAACCCGCAGCGGGATATGCAGTGGAAAACCGATTTTCACAGTTTACAAACGTTGTTGCGTTTGTATTCGTCGTTGATGACGGATGAGTTGGGGGAGCCGATTGTGGCGATTGGCGAAAAATTGCTGATGGCGGTCGAACAAAAGGTACCCGATCAACAGACGATTGATCACCAACTGGCGGCACTGGCAAAGTGTGAGTAGGGTATTGTGTGCGTCGTCATTACTTAAAGAGACTAAAGGTTGAAAAATAGACAAACAGATAATTTCTGCCGCCTTGCCGTTCGCCAAATTTGAGCTGGAGCGCTGTGGGGAGGACGGTTCGAGCCATAGAGCGGTCTCGAACCTCGCTTTGACCCGAAGAACACGTGTCAAAGTCGCCATTTACCAAGAAAACCACTTGGTAAATCCCACGGCTGAGCTCAAATTTGGCTCACTCTCGGCTACACAGATATTGTCATCTATATTTGTACCAAGCGATTAAACTAATTTGCTAATCAAAGGCTAACATAACCGGAGGAGGGCAGAGGTGGAGCCGGCTGTGTCGACGGTGTTAGCCGATTTTCGGCTTACAGCGTGGGACGTGTTTGGAGATCGGTGAACTTCCGAGCTTCAAACCGAACCGGAGGACCGCTTCTCAGGCCGCAGGCGGTCCCCACAGCAGGCGGAATCTCTGCCAGCCGTAGGTGACTGGGTTAGTCTACTTTTCAATGTTGGGAATGATTTTAGTCCGTTCAACCTTTACCTAAAGAGACTAAACTTAGAGGCATAGGCGTTATCCGGTGGGATGCGTCTATGCCTCTATTTATTTATTCAAATGTTGACGCTTTCAGGTAAGTCCTTTGAGTTAATTAATTTAGTTTACTTGTGCACAAACAAATTAAGTGGGTAAACAACTCATGGTAACAGGGTGTTAGTCTGACCACAAGGTGTGGATTTTATGCAAAATTAAAAGGTAGGGTATCCAGTCAGCAATATTGCTGTGGTCCCTACCTTTTAGCGATGTTTAGTTCATGAATGCAGTAATGGCACCGAAAACAAGTGACCCGATCGTTGCAATGATCATAATCCAAACAAAGACGTTCAGGATTTTTTGAAATGTTGATTTCTTTTTCTTTTCCATACGTGAATAGCCACCTCTTTACGTCCCATTTTACTCAACTAGTTTACCGTGGGCTCGCTAGAAATGCAACAGCTTCAGTCAACTTGTCAAGGAGTTGTTACAAAACCCGGATTGCAAGTCACGCCTGAAATCTCTATAATATAACGCAGACTAGCAGTGGGGGAATGCAAAATGAATTTTTGGACGTCGCCAGGGGGACAGTTGGGAATCCTCGTGATTGGATTCTTGTTGATACGTAGCGCTAAATTCCTATTGCGCCGGCGCTGGCCAGCGTGGCTGAGTACGTGGGATCTGATGGCACCGCTCTTTTTGCTGTGTGCAATCATCTTGATTCCGGCCGGTGCAGGCATCATTATGCCTTGGCTAGTCATCGGTTGGATGGCGATTGGCATTATCGTAACGCTCATGCAGGCCATCCGTAATCACGAAATTCTGTACAATACTTTTTTCAAAACCTTTTGGCGGTTAACCGACTTATATTGGTTGCTAGGGTTCGGGGTGTGCTTCCTGCTTGTAATTAGTTAGCGAAATGTATAAATATTAATATTTTTGATTATTGAATCAATAATTTAGCTAAATGTAAAGGGCTTCCAGCCGCGGTGAACAGATGTTCGCTGCGGCTTTTTTCAACTTTCGTGGGAAATTTATAAAAATTCGGAAACGTTGTGGTAGAAAGTGGGGGCATGTGGTAAACTTGACAATAGTTACAAATAGGGGGTAATGGCCATGTTCATGGGCGAATTTGAACATTCAATTGATACCAAGGGCCGGCTCATTATCCCCGCAAAATTTCGGGAACAGCTTGGCGAACAATTCGTGGTGACTCGCGGGATGGATGGTTGTTTATTCGGCTATCCCATGTCCGAATGGTCAGCATTGCAAGAGAAATTGAAAGCCTTGCCAGTGAATCGTAAGGATGCACGAGCTTTTGTCCGGTTCTTCTACTCCGCTGCGACGGAGTGCGAGCTGGATAAGCAGGGGCGGATCAACCTGCCCAAGTCCTTACAAGAACACGCTGCGTTGACGAAACAATGTGTCATCGTGGGTGTTGCTAATCGCTTTGAAATTTGGAGTCAAGAACGGTGGGATCAGTTCTCTACCGCCGCCGAAGAAGATTTCGACGATATTGCCGAAAATTTAATCGACTTCGGGATGTAGCTTAGGAAGGGAGAGTGTTCATGGAAGACTTTCATCATGTAACGGTTTTGTTAAATGAAGCGGTGGCGGGACTAGCCATTAAGCCAACGGGCACTTACGTTGACTGCACTCTCGGTGGTGGCGGCCATAGCCAACACATTCTGGAGCAGTTAACGACGGGTCACTTGTATGCATTTGATCAAGACCAAACAGCCATTGATTACAATCAAGAACATTTAAAACAATACATTGAAGCAGGAAAGTTAACGTTTATCAAGAGTAACTTTCGCCAAATCAAAGAAGAACTCAATGCTCGGAACATCACCGAGGTCGACGGGATTCTTTACGACCTCGGCGTTTCTTCGCCACAATTTGACGAAGCCGACCGAGGATTTAGCTATCAGCATGACGCCCCACTGGATATGCGAATGGATCAAAGCGCTAAGCTAACCGCGTGGATTGTGGTTAACGAATGGTCCTTCAACGATCTGATGCGCATTTTCCACCGGTATGGCGAAGAAAAATTTGCCAAGCCGATTGCTCGGGCGATTGAACGTCATCGAGCCACGGCGCCCATTGATACGACAGGCCAATTAGTCGAGATCATCAAGGAAGGGATTCCCGCAGCTGCACGACGGCACGGTGGTCACCCAGCTAAGAAAGTCTTCCAAGCCATCCGGATCGCTGTCAACGATGAGTTGGGGGCGTTAGAGGATTCGCTGGAACAGGCCATTGATTTACTAGCACTCCACGGTCGGGTCAGCGTGATTACCTTTCAATCGCTGGAAGATCGCTTAGTTAAGACGATGTTTCGTGAGAAGTCATCGTTGCCGGAACTCCCCCACGGTATTCCGGTCATTCCTGACAACTTGCAGCCAGACTATCAACTCGTTAACCGCAAGCCCATCACACCGTCAGAAGAAGAATTAGCGGCTAATCACCGTGCACATAGTGCCAAGTTACGCGTTTTAGAAAAAGTTAAAGATTAAAACCAATCACTAAATATTGACATAGGAAGATGATCAATTATGGCGCAAAACAATCTAGCTGAAGCGGTTCCACTAACTGCGGAACCCCAACAACGCCCAAACATAGAACGTCCGCAACGACAGGCGCGACCCCAAGCTCAACCAGCGGGGGACCCTAATCGTCAGAAGTTACCGGTTTCTAAATTTGAAAAGTGTTTGCTGACTGCGTGCGGCTTAATCTTAGCCGTATTAATGGTCTGTGTCGTCTCTGCGAAGATCGCGATGAGCAATACTCAGCACGAACTCCAGAGTGTGAACAATGCCGTGACTACCTATACCAATCGTAATACCAATGATCAACAACAAATAAATGAGTTGCAGAGTCGGAGTCGGCTTGATAAGATTGCTAAAAAGCAAGGTCTGTCTCTCCAAAACGACCGTATAAGGAATGTTAACAAATAATGAAAGATCCAAATAAGCGACAAATGATGAATAAGCGCCCCCGCAGGAACCGGAAGTATGTTGGCCAGTTTCTGTTTTTCCTTTTCATTGCGGTCTTTATCCTCATCGTTGGTCGCTTTTCATATATCTCCATTGGCAAAAATGTACAGAACGTTAACTTAAGTGCCTCCGCGCAGAAACTTTACACAGCCAACGAAACACTCAAGGCGAAGCGGGGGACGATTTATGATGCCAATGGGCAGGCGATAGCCGAGGATACCAGTGTCTACTCGTTATACGTCGTGCTAGATAAACGTCAAAAGAGTATCGACGGTCAGAAACTGTACGCAACGAATAAAGAAAAAATTGCTCGGGTATTGGCTGAGCACTTACCGATCAGTCAAAAAAAGGCGCTCGAAATTCTTAATCCGCGTTCTGGTCATCCATTTCAGGTTGAATTTGGGGCCGCGGGTCAGAATATTTCGTTAACCACCAAACAGAAAATTCAAAAGGAACATTTGAACGGGGTCAACTTTATCCAACAAGAGTCGCGCCTCTATCCCAATGGGACGTTTGCGTCGCATTTAGTGGGGCTGGCGCAACCCAAGACGAACAGTGACGGTCAGACGACCCTCACCGGTTCCATGGGGATTGAGCAGGCCTTTAATAAGCAGCTGACGGGGACCAATGGTTCTCAGAAGATCAAGAAAGATATGTACGGGTATCAGTTGCCCGGAACCAAGCAGAAGTCCAAGAAGGCCAAGAATGGGGATAATGTGTACACCACTCTTGATACGCGGCTCCAGACGTTATTAGAGACGGAAATGAGCAGTGTTCAGGGCCAGGTCAAAGCTAACTCGATGAACGCCGTCTTGATGAACGCTAAGACGGGGGCCGTGCTGGCTGCAACGCAGCGGCCGACGTTTAACGCCACGACCAAAAAGGGAATTGATCAGATCTGGCGGGATACGCTGGTCCAAGATGCTTACGAGCCGGGGTCAACGATGAAGATCTTCACGCTGGCTTCGTCGATTGACAGCGGCAACTACAATGGCAATGCGACCTACCAATCAGGGAGATATGCCATTGGCAACCAGACCGTGCCTGACTGGAATACGTCCGGCTGGGGAACCATCACCTATAACAAAGGGTTTGCGCTGTCGAGTAACGTGGCAATGGCCCATTTGGAACAACAAATGGGGGCCAAGACTTGGAAGAAGTACATCGACCGATTCCGCTTCCTTAAGAGCACGAACTCCGGGTTACCGGGTGAGCTTAGCGGGAGCATTGCCTTCCAGCGGCCCATCGAGCAAGCAGATACCGCTTTTGGTCAAGGGATTCAAGTTACGGTCTTTCAGATGCTACAGGCGTTAACGGCGGTCAGCAATGATGGTAAGATGATGAAGCCGTACGTGATCAGTAAGGTGACGGATTCTAATACGAATAAGACGGTGCAGAAGTATTCACCTAAAGTTATGGGTAACCCCATTTCCGCTAAAACGGCAAAATCTGTCCGAAAACATATGGAAGATGTTGTCTATAAGAGTTATGGTATTGGGAGTGACTATAAAATGAGTGGTGAGCGAGTGGCCGTTAAGACGGGGACTGCTCAGGTCAGCAATGGCCGTGGTTATTTATCCGGCGATGACAACTATCTCTATTCTGTTGCGGCAATGGTGCCGGCGAGCCATCCTAAGTACGTGATGTACATTACGATGAAGCAGCCCCATCTGGGCAGCAAGACGGCGACACAATTGCTGGCGTCGATCATGAAGCCAGTGATGGCCCGCGCCTTACAGGAAGATGCGGAAACCAAGACGACGGCGGAGACCAAGATGCCAAGTGTGACGGGCAAGTCGATTACGTCGGCGACGAGCGCACTGACCAAAGCCGGTGCGACGGTGACGACCTTAGGGAACGGGCGTCACGTGACGAAGCAATCCGTTGCTGCTGGTACCACGCTGTATAAGAATCAACGCGTCTTCTTAAACACTGGCGGGACAGTTGCTTTGCCTAGCCTGACCGGTTGGTCCAAGGGCGATGTGGTAAAATTAGCTCAGATCGAAGGCCTGAAGTTAAACGTCATTGGTGACGGATACGTGACCAAGCAGAGTATCAAGGCTGGAACGACGGTAGCTGCTGGCGCAACACTCACAGTTACTTTGAAACAAAATAAATAAGAATGAGGATTGAGAAAGAGACATGATGAATGTAGGTTTGCCCTTGTTGGGTGGTTTTATAATTACCGTGGCATTTATGCCATCGCTGATTCGCTACTTTAGAGCACGGCATGAAGGCCAAATGATTCGGGAAGAAGGCCCCACTTGGCACGAGAAAAAGTCGGGAACCCCGACGATGGGGGGACTTCTCTATATCATTGCGATCGTGGTCATGACGCTGGCAACTAGCTGGGCGTTAGCACCACATCACGTCTTATCAACGACCTGGATTTTATTGTTCATCCTCGTGCTGTACGGTGCTTTGGGGATGTGGGACGATAGCATCAAGTTGTTCCATCGACAGAATGAAGGCCTCAAAGCCTGGCAGAAACTGCTCGGGCAAATCGTGGGTGCTTTAATTCTATTCTGGGTTTATATCCATGAACAGTTGCCGATGGCGCTTCATATTCCGGGTCTAGGCGAGTGGCACATGGGTGGCTGGTACGCCGTATTTATCATTATTTGGTTGGTAGGTTTCTCCAATGCCGTTAACTTAACGGACGGCTTGGATGGTCTGGTTAGTGGTTTGGCAAGTATTGCCTTCGCTGCTTATGGCATCGTCGCCTATCAACAACATCAGATTAACATTGCTATCTTTTGTTTTGCCGTAGTCGGCAGTCTTCTCGGTTTTCTCATCTTTAATCACAAGCCCGCCAAGATTTTCATGGGTGACACAGGTTCATTGGCCCTAGGCGGGGCTTTAGCGGCAGTGTCAATTCTGTTACATCATGAATTGTCATTGCTGTGGATTGGCCTGATCTTTGTGATTGAGACGGCGAGTGTTATGTTGCAAGTTGCCTCGTTCAAGTTGACAGGCAAGCGGATTTTCCTGATGAGTCCCATTCACCATCACTTCGAAATGAAGGGGTGGAGCGAGTGGAAGATTGATCTCACGTTCTGGGGAATCGGTTTGGTTACCGCGTTGACGGGTGTCTGGACGATCCTTGCAAAGTAACAATTGACGACTAATGGGCTAGCTTGCTCGTTAGGGCGAAGCTAGCCTTTTTTAGATTGGCGGTCACAGTTGAGCGGCTGACGGTTGGGTTTGAGTGGCTATTGCCAATTTTGCCGGCGAATATCGAAGATTTCTTGTAGATTTTGGCAGATTTAGTGAGATCAGCGGTCTAACCTGATAAACTAGAGATAGTGTTAAATTTAGGATACTTATGTTTTACAGGCGGACGAAGTGGTGTGGTGCACCGTCAATCGGTGGCGTAACGACACTAATAGTCCGTGTGAACAATTTATCAAATACGAGTAACGCTAAAAATGAATGGAGAGCGAACGGCTTTATGAAGCAGATCACGACATATGCAGGGAAGAAAGTTCTCGTCTTGGGATTGGCCAAGAGTGGAACTAATGCAGCAAAATTATTAAAACGTTTGGGGGCTACGGTCACCGTCAGTGATGTTCAACCACTGGAGAAGAACCAGGATGCGCAAGAATTACAAGCGGCGGGGTTCAAGGTGATTTTGGGTGAACAAACACCAGATCTGTTAGATGCCGGTTACGACTTAATGGTTAAGAACCCGGGGATTCCGTATGATGTTCCGGTGGTTAAACGCGCATTAGAATTAAAGCTGCCAATTATTTCAGAAATGGAATTAACCGGTGAAGTGGCGGAAGCGGAACTAGTCGCGGTCACAGGAAGTAACGGCAAGACCACCACGACGACGATGATTCAGAAGATGCTGGATCACGATCGTCTGGCGGGACGCGCAGTGTATGCCGGTAATATTGGGGTACCTGCTAGTAAGGTTGCCCAAGAAGTTACCGCTGACGACACGTTAGTTCTGGAAGTGTCCAGCTTCATGCTAGTGGGGACGACTGAATTTCACCCCCACATTGCCGTGCTCACCAACATTTTCTCCAATCATTTGGACTATCACAAGACGCGGGCTAACTACGTGGCAGCCAAAATGAAGATTACGGCTAATCAGACCGCCGATGATTACTTCGTGGTGAACTTTGACAATCCAGAATGGCGGCAGTTAAGTCAGCAATCCGCTGCCAAAGTGGTGCCGTTCTCCCGCTTAGACAATAGCCAAGACGGGGCTTATGAAGCCGATGGCGACTTGTACTTCCGCGGCGAAAAGATTATGGCCGCTAGTGAGATTAAGGTTCCCGGCGATCATAACGTCGAGAACGCACTGGCTGCGATTGCCGTGGCTAAGATTAAGGGTGTCAGCACGGCCGCGATTGTTAGCGTACTGAAGAGCTTCGGCGGGGTGCGTCACCGGACACAATATGTTTTGGAAGCGGAGGGTCGTCAATACTACAACGATTCTAAAGCAACCGATATGGAAGCAACTGAGATGGCCTTAAAGGGCTTCAAAGCACCAGTCGTCTTACTTGCCGGTGGGCTGGACCGTGGCTATACTTTTGAGAAATTAGTGCCATCACTAAAAGCACACGTGAAAGCCATCGTACTCTTTGGTCAGACAGCCAAGTTGCTGGAAGATGCCGCCAAGCAGGCTGGTATCAAGACGATTAAGATGGTTGAGAATGCAGAGACCGGTGTGCCGGTAGCTTACCAATTGAGTGCACCCGGTGATATCATTCTCTTGTCACCAGCCAATGCGAGCTGGGATCAGTACCCGAATTTTGAGGTTCGTGGCGATCGCTTTATCAAAGCTGTGGAGAACCTAACGGGTAAGCAGGAGGAAAAGTAAATGCGACTAATCGTATCAGGTGGGGGTACCGGCGGACATATTTACCCGGCGTTAGCCCTGATTAAAGCCTTAAAAAAACGTGATCCTAACGCTGAGGTCCTTTACGTCGGATCTGAACGTGGATTGGAGAGCAGCATTGTCCCAGCGAAAGGCATTGCGTTCAAGTCTACTAGAATTCAAGGATTTAAACGGTCACTATCCTTGGAAAACTTTAAGACCGTCTATCTCTTTTTAAAGAGTGTTCACGAAACCAAGAAAATCATTCGTGAATTTAAACCGGACGTGGTTGTCGGTACCGGTGGCTACGTGTCCGGTGCCGTGGTGTACGCCGCAAGTCGGTTGCATGTCCCCACGATGATTCACGAACAGAACAGCGTGGTGGGGGTAACCAACCGTTTCTTGAGTCGCTACGTTGATCGGATCGCCTACGTGTTTGACGCGGCGTTGGATCAATTGCCAGCCAGCAAGATGGTGAAGACCGGGAACCCCCGGGCCCAAGAAGCCGCTGAAGTGGTCAGCCACTTTAGTTGGCAGGACTATCACCTGAAGAACGATG
Organism: Levilactobacillus tujiorum; assembly: GCF_012641185.1. GTDB lineage: Bacteria > Bacillota > Bacilli > Lactobacillales > Lactobacillaceae > Levilactobacillus > Levilactobacillus tujiorum. The sequence goes on along the minus strand of NZ_JAAXLK010000008.1, from coordinate 49,875 downwards.
TCCCAACGCTGTTAATCTTTGGCGGGTCCCAAGGGGCGCTTAAGATCAATGCGGCAACGGTCGCGGCGATCCCGGCGTTTAATCAACGTGACTATCAAGTGGTCTTTGTCACGGGTCAGAAGCGTTACGACGGGGTGATGGACCAACTGAAGAATACGTCGATTGGTGAGAATGTGGTGATCAAGCCTTACATCGCCAATATGCCAGAAGTGCTGCCGAAGGTTTCAGCCATTGTCGGTCGAGCCGGGGCGACGAGTATTGCGGAAATTACGGCTGATGGGATTCCATCCATCTTGATTCCTAGTCCTTACGTGACGGCGGATCACCAGACTAAGAATGCCCGGTCATTGGCGAATGTTGGTGCCGCTGAGATTATCAAGGAAGCAGATCTGACGGGCGATACACTGGTTGCGAAGGCCGATCAGTTGATGACCGACGAGAGCTTACGTCAGGATATGGCGACGGCTTCTAAGCAACTAGGAGTCCCCGACGCTGCGGACCGGGTCTTAGACGTGGTGCTTTCACTCAAGCGTGACTAGCACGCTAATCCAGTAAGCGGGAGGTGTGCGGCTGTGAAGTTTCGTTTGAACCGCAACGACAAGAAACAACAGGAAACGTTGACGCCCTGGGAGAGTTATCAGAAGAAAGCAGCGGCCCAGCGGCGACAAGCACGTGCGCCTAAATGGATCCATCAGGCAAAACGAATCGGGGATAAGTTGCCGCGGTTGAAACACCAACGCAACCGTAAGCTCGCGCGACGCCTCACGATATTGTTAACCAGCTTTGCCGTGGTCATTGGGATCATGGTGTATCTGATTTCACCGCTCAGTCATTTGAGTTCGGTGACCGTCCGCGGTGCCCACGCGTTAAGTGCTCAGCGGGTCCAGCAGGCGACGCAGGTACGTCCCGGTGATTCGATTTTTAAAGTACTGGGGCACACACAACGGCTGGAACAACAAGCGCCGCGCCGTAATTCTCGCCTGAAGAAAGTGACCATTCGATTTAAACGGCCCAATCGGGCAACCATTCAGGTCACGGAGTATGCGACTGCTGGTTACGTCATGAAGCAGAATCGTTATTACGAAGTTTTAGAAAACGGGGTTGTCAGTGGGCAGTCCGTCACTCAGCCTAAGAGTGGGACGCCAGTGTATGGGAGCTTCAAAAAATCGCAGACCCTTCATCGCATGATTCTCCAGTATGCCAAACTTGATTCGGAAATTAAACGAAATATCAGTGAAATTCATGATGCACCGAATAAGGACGATCCTAACCGGGTCCATCTCTTCATGAACGATGGCAATGAGGTCTATGCTAGCATCCCGACATTTGCCCAGAAGATGGCTTACTATCCGGGGATTGCGGCGAAGATGAAGCAAAAAGGTGTGGTCAATTTGGAGGTTGGGGCGTACTCATACCCCTTTACAAAATAATTCATTTTGATTGCAACGGCGAAAAAGCGTCAATTAGGCTTTTTCAACCCCTAGTAAATGTGGTAAACTGAAAAATAATTAGGGGAAAAAGCGAATTCATGCAGTGTTGATATTAGATTAACTTAGGAGGTTCCTTTTTCTATGGATAATTCAGGGATGTACGTTGGTCTCGATATAGGAACCACCTCAATAAAAGTCATTGTTGCTGAGAATGTTAAAGGGCAAATGAACGTTATTGGTGTGGGAAATGAACGTTCGAATGGTGTCAGCCGCGGAGTCATCGTGGATATTGACAAGGCAGCTGAAGCAATTCAGCGCGCCGTTCGACAAGCCGAAGAGAAGGCCAGCATCGAAATTCACGATGTGATTGTGGGAATTCCCGCAAATATGTTAAAAATTGAACCATGTAGTGGGATGATCGCCATTGACGATCAATCGCGCGAGATTACGGGGCGTGACGTCCAAACGGTCGCCAATGCTGCGTTGATCCAGAGCTTACCACCAGAGCGCGAGGTCGTTGACATTTTAGCCGACGAATTCGTGGTTGATGGTTTTGACGGGATTAAAGATCCTCGCGGCATGGTGGGGGTTCGTCTGGAGATTCACGGGACGTTGTTTACCGGACCGAAGACGATCATGCACAACACCCGTAAAGCTGTCGAACAAGCCGGCCTTAACCTGCGGGGAACAGTTATTAACCCGATGGCTCAAGGTATGATGGTGATGAACGATGGTGAGCAGGACTTTGGGACGATTCTCATTGACCTGGGTGGTGGTCAGTCGACTGCCGCAGTCATTCACGATCATCAGTTGAAATACATTGATGTCGATCAAGAAGGCGGTCAATTTATCACTAAAGATATTTCGGTCGTTCTCAACACATCTCTGGATAGTGCGGAAAAGCTTAAGCGCGATTATGGCTACGCTGATTCGACGCAAGCCAGCGACGAGGATGAATTTCCGGTTGACGTGGTCGGCCAAAGCCAACCAACGCCAATCTCGGAGAAGTATTTGGCCGAAATCATCGAAGCTCGGCTCGATCAGATCTTCCAGCGATTACGTTCAAATTTAGACAAAGTCCAAGCCTTAGATTTACCGGGGGGTATTGTGCTGACGGGTGGCGTTGCTGCGTTGCCTGGCATCACCGACTTGGCAACGGATGAATTTGGCACTAACGTCCGGGTCTATGTCCCAGATCAAATGGGACTCCGGCACCCGTCATTCACTTTGGCACTAGCCTTAGTGAAGTACTTTGGGGGATTGAGTGAGATTGATCTGCTCATCAAGAGCGCCTTAACTGGGTCCACTCAATTAGCCGATGAAACGGATGAGATTCGGTCACGTGAGGCTGCTAAGGAAGCAGCTGATGCAGCGGCCAATCAGTCGATGCAGGCTCCGAAGACCAAAAAACCAAAAGAAAAGAAAAAGCGAACTGAAGGGTTCCGGAAGTTCTTTAGCGACTTCTTCGACTAACGCGAGATGGAGGAAAACACAAATATGGAATACTCACTAGATTCAGCGCAAAATCACGGCGCGAATATTAAAGTTATTGGTGTCGGTGGCGGGGGTAACAACGCCGTCAACCGAATGATCACTGAAGATGTTAAGGGCGTCGAATTTATCGTTGCTAACACTGACGTTCAGGCTCTAGAGGCTTCTAAAGCTGAAACCAAGATCCAACTTGGGCCGAAGCTGACTAAGGGGCTAGGTGCCGGCGCCAACCCTGAAATCGGGGCTAAGGCGGCCGAAGAAAGTGAAGAACAAATCACGGAAGCCTTAGAAGGGGCCGACATGGTCTTCGTCACTGCTGGGATGGGCGGTGGTACCGGTAACGGTGCCGCACCAATCGTGGCTAAAATCGCCAAGGACAGTGGTGCACTGACTGTTGGGGTTGTTACCCGGCCATTTAGTTTTGAAGGCCCACGGCGGGGTCGTTTCGCCGCTGAAGGGGTCGCAGCCATGAAGGAAAGCGTAGATACGCTGATCGTGATTGCCAACAACCGGTTGTTAGAGATTGTCGATAAGAAGACGCCAATGATGGAAGCCTTCCAGGAAGCCGACAATGTCTTACGTCAAGGGGTTCAAGGGATCTCTGACTTAATCACGAGTCCTGGTTACGTCAACTTGGACTTTGCGGACGTCAAGACAGTCATGAAGGATCAAGGGGCTGCCCTGATGGGAATTGGGTCTGCTAACGGTGAAAACCGGACGGAAGATGCCACTAAGAAGGCCATTTCATCACCATTACTGGAAGTGTCAATCGACGGTGCCGAACAAGTTCTGTTGAACATTACTGGGGGCCCAGACTTGTCCTTATTCGAAGCACAAGCTGCCTCACAAATTGTCTCTGATGCCGCAACGAGTGACGTCAACATTATCTTCGGGACCTCAATTGATGAAGAGCTCGGCGATGAAGTTCGGGTGACGGTAATTGCCACCGGGATCGACAAGAAAAAAGAAGAACGTGAAGCCTCACAACACAGTCGAGTAGCTCGGCGTGAAGCCAACCAACCTTCTCACGGTACGGATACGCAAAGTCAATCATCTGCCAAGGATAATGATCAAGATCCATTTGGCAACTGGGATATTCGCGAACCAGCGCACCGGCCAGAACCTAAGCCAAGTTCATCTCGTGATGAATTTGCGGGGGTTGATAAGCCAGACTTTAATATCTTTAACCCAAGTTCAAACAATGATAACGCAGCTGACGATGGTAATAAGGGCGAAGATACGCCACCATTCTTCAAGCGGCGTCGCAAGTAGTTACGTTCCGGTAGTGATCGTTATGAGAGGAGTGGCCAAACATGGCGGAGAAGTTTAGTCTTAGCAAATTTTTCGGTGTGAACGATGATTATGACGACGACTATCAGGAACCTGAAGCTCCTGTAGCAAAATCAACGTCAGCTGCCCCAAGTCGACCGGTAGATAGTCGAAAGGTGGTTGCCATGCGCAATGCAAAACCCAATGCCAGTCACATTGCAATTTGTGAGCCGCGAATCTATTCCGATGCTAAGTCAATTGCCAAGCAAATCACGAGCGGTGATGCCGTGATCGTGAACTTTGCTAGGGTTGATGAGTCTCAGGCACAACGCATCGTGGATTTCTTGAACGGAACCGCATTTGCAGTGGGTGGCGAGATCAAACGGATTGGTGAACAGATTTTTCTGTGCACCCCGCATAACTTTGAAGTGAGCGGAGACGTCGCAGCTAATTTAGGAACGCAGTTTACGAAGTAAAGGAGCGACGCCTTGTTAACAATAGTGAATTTAATATTTCAAGTCCTCGGCTGGGCCGTTAGCGCTTATATCATGTTGATTGTGGTCTACGCGTTAATGAGCTGGTTACCAGGGGCTTACCAGTCAAAACTCGGTCAATTTATTGGCCGGTTGGTCGAACCATTCTTAAGTTATTTTAACTTTATTTCGGTAGGGCCACTGGGGTTTGGTCCGGTTGTTGCCATTATTGTGTTATCACTGGTGCAATACGGTCTACAATACTTACAGTACATTGTCTTGAGTTTACTGGTCTAGCCAGTTGAGGGGAGGTTTAAGACGTGGATGAGAACGTCATGCAACATTTTCGGCCCGACGAGGCACCCTTTATTGATGCTGTCGGTGGCTGGCTGCAACAAGTAGCGGACGAATACCGTCCGGTCCTCACGCATTTCTTGAACCCACGGCAAGTGTACATTGCCACCACGTTAGCGCATCGGGCTGACGTTAAAGTCCAGTTTAGTGGTGGGCATGAGTTGGCAGAGATGCAACGGGCGTTGTTTTACCCGGATTACTATGAGCCTGAAGCGAAGGATTTTGAATTAACCTTGTTGCGGGTCGATTATCCGGTGAAATTTGCGACGTTACATCATAGCCAAATCTTGGGCACACTACTTGGCTCGGGCATCGAAAGAGAAATTCTGGGAGATATTTTGACGGACGGTACCACGTGGCAAGTGGTAACCGAAGCGTCGATGGCAGATTATCTCACAGGTCAGGTGGATCATATTGGCCGTGTTAAGGCGCGATTGGTGATCAGTGAATTTGCGGCACTGATTGCGCCCATTGACGAGTGGGAAGCCGAATCGGCGACCTTATCGTCATTGCGGCTGGATAATATCGTGGGGACCGGTTTCCATTTATCCCGGCACCGCGCGAAGGAACTGATTGAAGGCAATCACGTCCGGGTCAATTGGACGGAGACACTCAAGCCGGATTACGAACTGGATGTTGCCGATATTGTTTCGGTTCGCGGGTTTGGTCGGGTTCGGCTGGACGAGGTTGCTGGTCGTACGAAAAAGGAAAAAATTCGGGTCACCCTAGCGGTGTTGAAGAAATAGATGCGGAGGGAACACAATGGTACTAAGTCCATTAGACATTCATAATAAAGAGTTTGGCACGAAGATGCGTGGTTACAACGTTGATGAAGTCAACGATTTCTTAGATCAAGTTATCAAGGATTATCAGATTACTTTGAATCACAATAAAGACTTGGAAGAACAATTGGATGCAGCTAATGAGAAGCTCAAGTATTTTAACGACTTGAAGGACTCCTTGAACCAATCCATCTTGGTGGCCCAAGAAGCTGCGGACAAGGTTAAGGCCAATTCGCAAAAGGAATCTGAGATCATTATCAGAGAGGCTCAAAAGCAGAGTTCTGATATTGTTTCGGAAGCCACGAATAAAGGTAATCAGATTATGACGGAAGCGTCCAAGCGGGCTAAGAAGTTAGCCGTGGAGACGGATGACTTGAAGAAGAGTACCCGTGTGTTCCGCCAACGCCTGCAAGTCATGCTGGAAAGTCAGCTGGAAGTCGTTAAGTCCAATGACTGGGACAGTTTGCTTAAAGAAGGCTCAATGTCGAGCTATGAGGAAATCAAGAAGGTCGTCGGGGAGCGACTTGACAACGAGGGCGCGCAAGGCGTAAACTCAGACTCATCGCAGTCAAGCGATACAGAGTCAACTGTGACGGAGACCCCGGTACAAGAGGGCCCAGTTACGGATTCGAATGATGATAATGGTGAGACCGTTGTGATTTTCCCAGATAACGATCAACCACATTTTGATCAAAATAACTAATAATGGCGGAGAAATAAGCCAACTAAACGGATGGTACTAGCGAGTTAGCGACGGTGGAAGGCTAACACCCACTCTGTTTAGACGGTATCACTCTCTAAGTCCCATGGCTGAACCGATGGTAGGCTGTGGCGGATGTACCCCGATACGGTACCTTGAGGGAAGGTGCGACCATCGCATCTTCTAAAATTGGGTGGTACCACGAACGACTTCGTCCCTAGCGACGGGTCGTTTTTTGTTTGTCGTTAAGGTGATGTGTAATACTCCCTATGTAGCCGCGAGTGAGTCCAAATTTGGCGAACGGTAAGGCGTTAGGGTAAGGCGCTAGAAATTATCCGGATGGTTGACCGGTGAGCTGAGGCCAGAAACAGCAATGGCTTGAGCTCACCGGTTCACCGACCGTGAGACTAGAGTAATTAGAAGGAGGAAATGACGGTATGCGAGTGAAAGACACATTGAACTTGGGCAAGACCAAGTTCAAGATGCGTGGCAATTTGCCGGTCAAGGAAGTTGAACGACAAAAAGTCTGGGCTGAAAACAAGATTTACGAAGCCCGCCAAAAATTAAACGAGGGGAAGCCAACGTTTATTCTGCACGATGGCCCGCCATACGCCAATGGTCCCATTCACATGGGTCATGCGTTGAACAAGATTTCCAAGGATATCATTGTGCGTTACAAGTCCATGAGCGGCTATCGGGCACCATATGTTCCCGGATGGGATACTCATGGGTTGCCTATTGAACAACAATTGACCAAGGCTGGTTACGACCGTAAAAAGATGTCCACGGCTGAGTTCCGGGACCTTTGCCGCGAATACGCGTTGAAGCAAGTTAACCTGCAGCGTGATGGTTTCAAACGCTTGGGTGTTTCTGCCGAATGGGATAATCCTTATTTGACATTAAAGCCAGAGTTTGAAGCGGCTGAAGTTCGGGTCTTTGGTGAAATGGCCAAGCGTGGCCTGATCTACAAGGGGAAGAAGCCCGTCTACTGGTCATGGTCTTCCGAATCAGCAATGGCGGAAGCCGAAGTTGAATACCACGATGTGACGTCACCATCTGCATTCTATGGTGAAAAGGTGATCGACGGTAAGGGTGTCTTAGACGACGATACTTACCTGGTGGTTTGGACGACGACGCCTTGGACCATTCCTGGTTCTGAAGGAATCACGATTGATGCTGGTATTGAATACGCCGTTGTTCAGCCGGCTGGTGAAGACCGGAAGTTTGTGTTAGCCAACGAATTAGTGGCTGAAAACGCAGAACGCTTTGGTTGGAAGGACGTTAAGGTCTTGAAGACCGTGATGGGGCAAGACATGGACAACATCATTGCCCAACACCCATTCATTGCGGACCGGAAGCTAGTGGTGATGCTCGGCGACTTTGTGACCACTGATTCTGGGACTGGTCTGGTTCATACGGCACCAGGTTTAGGTGAAGATGACTTCAACGTTGGTAAATTGTACAACTTACCAGTCTTAGTTCCCGTAAATGACCAAGGTTACATGACGGAAGAGGCTGGTCCGGATTTCGCGGGTGTCTTCTATGAAGATGCCAACCAAATTGCGTTGGACAAGTTAAAGGCCAACAACGCCTTGCTTGACTACATGCCTTACGAACACAGTTACCCATTTGATTGGCGGACGAAGAAACCAGTCATCTTCCGGGCAACCCCACAATGGTTTGCTTCCGTGGACAAGATTCGTGATGAAATCTTAGCAACCTTGAAGGACGTTAAATTCCAGCCAGACTGGGGTCAACGGCGGTTAGCTAACATGATCAAGGACCGTGGCGACTGGGTTATCTCCCGTCAACGGGTCTGGGGTGTGCCATTGCCAATCTTCTATGGTGAAGACGGTGAAGCCATCATCACGCCGGAAACGGTGGATCATGTGGCGGACTTGTTTGGTCAATATGGCTCTAACATTTGGTTCAAACGTGATGCTAAGGACTTATTGCCTGAAGGCTTCACGAGCGAACACTCGCCCCACGGTGAATTCACCAAGGAAACTGACATCATGGATGTTTGGTTCGACTCCGGCTCGTCTCATCAAGGGGTCTTGGCAGAACGTGATTACCTCGACTTCCCAGCAGATCTTTACCTGGAAGGTTCCGACCAATACCGTGGCTGGTTTAACTCTAGTTTAATTACCAGTGTGGCCGCAACGGGAAAGGCGCCTTACAAGCAGGTTGTCTCCCAAGGATTTACGTTGGACAAAGACGGTCACAAGATGTCCAAGTCCTTAGGAAATACGATTGCGCCTGATGAAATTATCAAGAAGATGGGGGCAGATATCGTTCGCCTCTGGGTCACTTCGGTGGATTCATCAGCTGACGTGCGGGTGGCGACGGAAGGGTTCGTGAAGATTTCCGATAGCTACAAGAAGCTGCGGAACACCATGCGTTACCTGTTGGCTAACACCAGTGACTTCGATCCTAAGACCGATGCCGTGGCTTATGACCAATTGACGTCGGTTGACCGGCACATGCTGTACAAGTTGAACGCCTTCACCAAGAGTGTTGAGAGCCACTACGACAACTTTGACTTCCTGAACATTTACAAGGAATTGATCAACTTTGTTGTCACGGATCTGTCAGCGTTCTACTTGGACTTTGCCAAGGACATCTTGTACATTGATGCCGCGGATAGTCCGGCTCGTCGGTCAATGCAAACGGTCTTCTACCAGATTGCCGTTAGCTTGACCAAGCTGATCACACCAATTCTGCCACACACGGCCGAAGAACTTTGGGGCTTCTTGAAAGAACCAGAAGACTTCGTGCAATTGGCTGAGATGCCTAAGGTCATGGATCTGGACGATGCAAATGAAGTTGAAGATAGCAGTGAAAACTCTGCTTGGGATCACTTCATGAAGCTGCGGAGCCACGTCTTGAAGGCCTTGGAAGAGGCGCGGAATGCCAAGTTGATCGGGAAGGCTGCTGAAGCTCACCTCGATCTGTACATTGACGATCAGACCAAGACGCTACTGGATAAATTGGACGTTAACGTTCAACAGATCCTCTTGGTTTCTGGCTTAGACTTCGCTGCTTTGGATCAAGCACCAGCCGATGCGCTGAGCTTCGATCACGTGGCGGTTAAAGTGACGCCAGCTGCCGGTGAGGTTTGTGACCGTTGCCGGTTGACTAAGGAAGATGTTGGTAGTGACAAGGACTACCCACACTTCTGTGCCCGGTGTGCCGCTATTGTACGGGCCAATTTCCCTGAGACGGCGACAGAAGGTTTCGACGAAAAGTAAACGTTAGGCTGACGAAACGTTAAGCTTAAGTAAAAGATAGAGGGTCGTCACGGCCGTATTCCTGTGAGGGATGCAGCTGGGACGGCCTTTTTGAATGCGATAACCAAGCGGAAAGCAGTGGTACCTGCGGCTTCTGTGGGTTGACAAGGCCCGCCGTTTGCGGTCTACTGGTCAAGCGAGTATAATTTGTGCTATGTATGGGAGGGATACCATGTTAACCGGAAAAGTAAAGAGTTACAGTGAACAACGCGGTTTTGGGTTTATCACGACGCCCGCGGGTGACGATGTGTTTGTGTATTACACCGGCATTCTGGGTGAAGGTGAAGGCTTCCGTAAATTGGAACCGGGTCAGACCGTGCAATTCGTGATTGTCCAAGGAATCCGTGGGCCACAGGCAGCTAAAGTGACTCCGGTCATGACGGGCACTGCTGAGGAGGCTTAACATGGACTTAGAAGAACACGTTGAATCCACCGAGGAACTTTATGACGGTGTGATTGTCAAATTAGAACGACAACAGGTGCGGCTGCCTAATGGGGACACCGCCACCCGTGAGATCGTTCGGCATGCCGGTGCGGTTGGCATCCTGGCACTGACGGATGATCATAAAATGATTTTGGAGCGGCAATGGCGAGCACCGATTGCGGCAGCAACGTTAGAAATTCCGGCCGGTAAATTAGATAGTCGGGATGCGGATAACGTTGAACATGCCGTACGGCGCGAACTCAATGAAGAAATTCGGTACCAGCCGGGCCAGTTAAAACGGATTACTGGGTTCTACTCAAGCGTCGGTTTTTCTGATGAGTACATGACCCTCTTTATGGCGACGGATTTAAAACCCGTAACGACGAAATTACCGCGTGATCAGGGGGAGAATCTGGAAATTTTAACGGTCACGAAGCAAGAAGCGCAGGCCATGATTGAGAGCGGCGAGATTAATGACGCCAAGACGATCACGGCCATCTATTACTGGTTATTGCAGAAGTAGGTGACAGCGATGAATGATGATTGGCAAGATCGCAACGATCAACCCAAGACGCGGGCTGATTACCGCCGTGAACAAGAACAGGCGGAAAAAGACTTTCAAGAACGTGACCGCAAACGGGTACAGGTTGAAAAAGAGTATGCCAGGAAGCATGGGCAGCCCAAAGGTAATGAACCAACTGACGAACCACCCATTGATCAGCGGGTCAATTCAGCCGACGTGAAGCAAAAGCGGCTGGGTCACCGGTTAAACTGGGCGATTTTTTGGTTAAGCGCGATGATTATTATCGTGTACCTGATCTTGTTCCTGTTTCATTAGACTTTAAAATTAGGTAAGTCCTGGCGCCTTACCGGTCGGCAGATATGGGCTGGAACGGTGCGAACACAACTTGAAGCCTCGAAAGTGCCGAGTCGCCAAGCTTGGTTTTCTACTAAGCCAGTAAGAAATTCACTTACTGACTAAGTAGAACGACGTGCCTGAGCCCATATCTGCCGACCTCTCGGCTGACACAGTGTTCCTGAGCAACTGAGGATGATGACTGATAAAATTGTGATCAGTTAGACTCAAATCACTAGGCAGCCGCACTTTTTCAGTTGTTGTTTTGGTAAACCACAATTAGAGCCAGAGTGCGGCCAATTTAATCTAATTTATCAGTGCGAATCCTTATTGATATGGGGATAAGGCAGGTATTTTATTCTTTCAACCTTTAGATGGATAATTAAATAATTAAGGAGCGACAACATCACATGACATTTGGAATTCTTTGCGCCATGGAAGAAGAAATTAAGGAACTACACGAAGCATTGCAGGATGCCAAAACCGTTGACATTCACGGGCTAGAATTTTACGAAGGGACCATTAGCGGTCAAGCGGTTGTCCTGGTACGTTCAGGGATTGGTAAAGTAGAGGCTGGTTTAACGACGGCACTACTCATCACCCAATTCAACGTTGATATTGTGATCAACTCTGGTTCTGCGGGGGCCTTGGCACCTGATTTGACGATTGGTGACGTGGTTGTATCGACGGAAACGGCTTACCACGATGCCGATGCACGGGCATTTGGTTACGAATATGGCCAACTCCCACAACAACCAGCTCGCTTTGCCGCTTCTAAGGAGTGGGGCGAAAAGATTGTGGCCGCAGCCGCTGATACAGGACTGAAGACGAAGCTGGGACTCATTGTTTCTGGCGATCAATTCTTGAATAGTCCGGCTGCGATCAAGACGATCATGGACCACTTCCCAGATGCATTATCTGGTGAAATGGAAGGCGCCGCAGTTGGTCAAGTTGCTCATCAATTTGACGTTCCTTACGTGGTTGTACGGGCTATGTCCGACAATGCGGATAACGATTCAGGTGTTAACTTTGATGATTTTATTATTGATGCGGGACACCGTTCTGCACAGATGCTATTAGCCCTGTTAGCCGCGCAAGACTAACTCGGCCACTCAGGAGGTTTTAAGGGTGCAAGAGATTCATATTGACAACAGCAACGCGGTCAAGGAAATTTACCTGGATAACGCTGCAACAACGCCGATGGCCCCAGAGGTCTTGGCAGAGATGACGGATAAGATGGCCAATGTCTATGGCAACGCCTCGACCCTGTATGGTTTGGGCCGTCAAGCACATACGATTATGGAGAATAGTCGTCAGGTAATCGCCGACAGTATCAATGCGGCGAGTGACGAGGAGATTATCTTCACTAGTGGTGGTAGTGAGGGCGATAATACGGCGATTACGCAGACCGCGGTGGCCCGCCAATCTCTGGGCAAGCATATTATTACCACGGCGATCGAGCATGAAGCTGTGTTGCGACCACTACATGCCCTGGAAGAGCAAGGATTTGAGGTCACCTATCTGCCAGTTGACGAGCACGGACGGATCAGCCTAGATGATTTTAAGGTAGCCCTACGTGACGATACGATTTTGGTCACGATTATGATGGGAAATAATGAGGTCGGTAGTCGGATGCCAATTCACGAGATTGGTGAGATCTTGAAGGATCATCAGGCGTGGTTCCATACCGATGCCGTTCAGACTTATGGGTTGTTAGATATTGATGTTCAACGTGATCACATTGATATGCTGTCAACCTCAGCGCATAAGATCAACGGGCCTAAGATGATTGGGTTCCTTTACAAGCGCGAAGGGATTAACTTTCCTAGCCTGATTAAGGGCGGCGATCAAGAAGAGAAGCGACGGGCCGGAACGGAAAATGTTCCCGCCATTGCGGGCTTTGCTAAGGCAGCTGAGTTGCTAACGCCGGAAGCTAAAGCCGAAAAGCGTGCCCGTTTTCATGGGTTCAAGGAACAGGTCGTTAAGGGGCTCACCGCCAATGGCGTAGACTTTGAGATCAACGGTTCCCTCGAAGGCGAAAACCTAGACCACGTTCTGAACATTTGGATTAAAGGTATTTCAACTTATGTGATGCAGACCAATTTGGATCTAGCAGGAATTGCGGTTTCTGGCGGATCAGCCTGCACGGCGGGGTCAATCGAACCGTCACATGTGTTGACTGCGATGTTTGGCGAGAAGAGCCCCCGGATTGCGGAGTCCATTCGTCTTTCGTTTGGTCAACAGACCACGAGTGCTGAGATTGAGGCTTTTGTGAAGAATGTGACCGCGATTGTGAAGCGGCTCAAGAAAAACCACAGTGAGGTGAAGTAACGTGTTATTTGAAAAGCAGATGCAAGTTGATGGTGATCCAGACGTTTATGAACTGAATCCTAACATCAAGCCGTACGCTTTGAAGGATGTCGGGTTTCAACTGTCCAACGCAGGTAATTACTCGTTAGAGCGTTCTGTGGATCCAACGTCACCCTATAACCGTAACCAGATGCTCCGCGTGGTCGTGGCAAAGGATTTAAGTGGCTTTAAAATGTCAACGACTAATGCTTCTGGCAACCGGCGGGTCAACATCTTTAAGGGTGCGCACGCCGAGGGTAACGTTGAACAGTACCACTTTATTTTGCAGAACCTGATTGACCGCGAGATTTTACAAAAGAAAGCGTAAATTACCAAAGGACTGATTTGAACTGGCAGTTTGCCAGAACAGATTGGTCCTTTTTATTCAGACGGATTTCCTAAGGTGACGAGCCAAGTACTACGGCCTTTCTGAAAGGAAACGCCAGGCTTGCAAAACTAGTGCAAAATGGGTAAACTAGGCAATACTGGATTTATGCGACCTTCAAATCGTAGATTCTCCAGAATCTGAATGAAATGATGGTGATACCATGCAGGACAACAGCCAAACGCGAGTTGTCGTTGGTATGAGTGGCGGGGTCGATTCCTCCGTTGTTGCTTTGCGGCTTAAGCAGCAGGGTTACGACGTGATCGGCGTCTTCATGAAGAATTGGGACGATACGGACGAAAATGGTGTTTGTACCGCCACGGAAGATTATAAAGATGTAGCTAAGGTTGCCTCCGAGATTGGCATTCCTTACTACTCCGTCAACTTTGAAAAGGAATATTGGGACCGCGTGTTCACGTACTTCTTGGATGAGTATAAGAAGGGCCGGACGCCCAACCCTGACGTGATTTGCAACAAGGAAATCAAGTTTAAGGCGTTCCTAGACTATGCGCTTGAATTAGGCGCTGATTACATTGCTACTGGTCATTACGCGCAGTTAACGCGTGACGAGGACGGTAACGCTCATCTGATGCGGGCCGTGGATCAGAACAAGGATCAGACGTATTTCTTGAGCCAGCTGTCTAAGGAGCAATTGGATCGGGTAATGTTCCCAATCGGAGACCTAGTGAAGCCTCAGGTTCGTGAGATTGCTAAGAATGCTGGATTGGCTACTGCGGATAAGAAGGATTCTATGGGAATCTGCTTTATCGGTGAAAAGGGCCACTTCAAGGACTTCTTGAACACCTATCTCCCTGCCAAGCCGGGCAAGATGATGACCGTTGATGGTGAGGTTAAGGGCGATCACGCCGGCTTAATGTACTACACTATCGGTCAGCGTCGTGGCTTAGGTATCGGTGGCGACGGTGAGGACAATGAGCCTTGGTTCGTTATCGGTAAGGATCTGACTAAGAACATCTTGTACGTGGGGAAGGGTTATCATAATCCGCACCTGTACGCTACGCATCTGTCAGCGTCCGACATTCACTGGGTCAACACGATTGATCGCGGCAGTGATTTCCACTGCACGGCGAAGTTCCGGTACCGGCAGAAGGATACTGGTGTGACGGTTCACTTGAGTGAGGACGGTCAACAGGTAACGGTTGAATTTGACGATCCAGCACGCGCAATTACGCCCGGCCAAGCCGTTGTCTTCTACAATGGCGACGAGTGCTTAGGTAGCGCCATCATCGACGCTGCTTATAACAAGGATCGCGAGTTGCAGTTGATCTAGTCCTATCATTAAGTTAAATATTAGGAGAACGCGGGACAAAGAGCGATTAGCTGGTTTCACGTTTCAGCCGGATACGTTCGGAGCTGAAGAGAGGTCGAGACTTTTGTCTTGGCCTCTTTCTTGTTTCTAGGCTTACCCGCACGGGCGACTTTAAAGACACGCGTTCTTCGTGGCTTCAAATCGAGCGAGAAGACTGGTGGTCTGCCAGGCTGAAGCGTCCCCACAGTAGGCGGAATCCCTGACAGCCGGAGTGCGACCAGTTTACACTAATTTGACGATATGAATATTTACCATTGCAAGAATAAAGTAGGCATTTCAGCGGGAAACCTTCAGTTTTTTAGCGTTGATTCTTTGAAAATGAACGAAAAACTGGCATAATGAAGTGATGTGACTGTTCGCATTAAGCGGCAGAAGAGCAGACCCGGCAGCGTACAGCAACGTGGTGTTTAGCTGTCAGTGGTCGCGACGCACGGTTAACTTAAGAGAAGAAAGGCAGGTACCGGGCTTTGAAATTATACTTTGTCCGTCATGGAAAGACACAGTGGAATTTGGAGGGGCGCTTTCAGGGCGCTGGCGGCGACTCTGAGCTCTTAACGGAGAGCTACCAGCAAATGGTTCAAGTGGGACGTTTCTTACGCCATACGCAATTTCAGCATGCTTATTCGAGCCCTATTCGACGTGCTCGTGTGACGGCTCAGCATATCGTTAAGGAACTGCATCAACATGTTCCCCTGACTTTAATGAGTCGGCTTGAGGAATTTCATTTAGGTCAGCTTGAGGGGATGGCTTTCGAAGACGTGAAGGCGCAATTTCCGGCAGAACTGGATGCCTTTCGCAATCACCCTGATCAGTACGATACTAGTCGCATCGGCGGCGAAACCTTTCAGGAAGTTATTGCCCGCATGACCCCCGGGATTCAAACGATTGTGGCTGCCAATCCACAACCACAAGCTAATGTACTGGTGGTTAGTCATGGTGCGGCTCTCAATGCTGAAATCAACGCGCTGCTCGGTACGCCATTGCCGGAGCTGCGAAAGCGTGGCGGCATTCGCAACACCAGCGTGACCATTTTGGAAACCAAGGATGCGGGCCAGCATTTTGAGCTGTTGGATTGGAATAATACCAGTTTCTTGACGGCGGCTGCTTCGCCAACCGATACGATTTAGAGCATGAGGTGATCACAGAGATGACAGAAAAACAGACGCAGGGACGAGAGCAAGATAAGAAGCGTTCTGAACAAATGGTTCACGAATTGGTACAACGGATTAATTTACATCCCGGCGATGCAGATGCCTATTATGAATTAGCCACGGTATTAGTCGACCTCAATTCCTTTGCCCAGGCGGAGGAACTGTTGATGAAAGCCCTAGGGTTATTTGCGGCGCAGGCAGAAGTTGTGGAGAAACTTCATTACGGACTGGGAAACGTCTACTATGCCGCCCAGGACTATCCAAAAGCCATTGCGCAGTTTGATCAGTTAGGTGCACAGTGGAAGGGTGCCGGTTACCTGATGCTAGCGCAAAGCTATATGGCGAGTGGTGATCACAAACGGGCGCTGGTGTTTAGCTTAACCGCCCTGGGAAGCCAACCTAAGGATGTTGCGACGCTGCAAGTTGTCGCAGAGAATTTACTGGCGCTGGGGAATATGTCGCAGGCGGCCCAGTATTACGATCAAGTCTTAGAGTTGGACGATCGTAACGGCCGAGCTTATTTTGACCGCGGACTGGTTGCGATGGTTCAGGGTGAAGACTATGGCCAGTATTTCAAACAGGCGAAGTCTTTGGATCCCCAGTACTTTGAAAAGGGTCAGAAGAAGTTAGCAGATATCGAACGATTTATTCAGACACAAAAAGGGACGACGAAAAAGTAATTGTGAGGAGGAGACGAGCAGATGGCAACTGAATCACTGGATTTATTCGCATCGGACCGGGGTGACCAGGCCGATTATGTGGTTGGTACCGTCAGTGCGGTCTTCTTTGCCAGCCAAGATAGTTTTTATAAAGTGATGTTGGTCAAAGTGTCGGAGACGAGTTTAGATTGGCATGAAGATGAGATTGTCGTGACCGGAAACTTTGCGGACGTCAAGGATGATGTCAGCTACCGGTTTACGGGCAAGAAAGTCGAGCATCCCAAGTATGGCGTGCAGTTTCAGACGGATAATTACCAAAATGAGACGCCGACGTCGCGGAGTGGCGTGATCGCCTACCTCAGTGGGGATGATTTCCCTGGATTGGGTAAGAAAACCGCGGAGAAGATTGTCGACAACCTGGGGACCAATGCCATTGAGAAAATTTTAGACGATAGTGATGTCTTGAAGCCGCTCAGTTTGTCACCCAAGGTCGTGGCGACGCTGGTGAGCCAGTTACAAACTAACAACGGCATGGAGCAGATTATTATCGGCTTGAATGGCTATGGCTTTGGGAGTACGTTGGCAGCCGCCATTTATAATCGTTATGAGGAAAAGACACTCGATGTCATTCATGAAAATCCGTATCAACTGGCTGAAGATATCGCGGGGGTCAGCTTCAAGCGGGCCGATCAAATTGCGACACAGCTAGGCTATGCAGCAGACAAGCCGGAACGGTTGCGGGCCGGCTTGCTGCAGACCTTAACGGATCTTTCCGTGGCGAATGGGGATACGTACACGACGGCCAAGCCGCTCTTGGCGAATACCTTGAGCTTGTTGGAAAACGCCCGCAATGTGCGCCTCAATCCGCAGGACATCGCCGATCAACTGCTAGAATTGGCTAAACAGCAAAAGGTGGTCGGGGATGATCAGCGGATTTACCTCAAGACATTGTATGACGCCGAATGGCAGATTGCCGAGCACTTGCAGCGCTTGCTACAGGGCGGTGACGATGACCAACGGTTTAGTGATGAAGCGATTGCCAAGCAGGTCAGAATTGTTGAAAAACAGGCCGACATTGTGTATGACGAGTCACAGACTGCCGCCTTAACTGCCGCAGTAAAAGCTAAAATCATGCTGCTTACCGGGGGACCGGGGACTGGTAAAACGACCATCATTCGTGGCTTGGTGAACTTGTACGCACGTCTCCATGAGGTTTCTTTGGATATCAACGAGTACAAAGAAAAGCCGTTTCCCATTTTACTGGCGGCACCGACTGGTCGGGCTGCTAAGCGGATGAGTGAGTCGACGGGGTTACCGGCGAGCACCATTCACCGCTTGTTGGGGCTGACGGGACGTGAAGAAGATCTCGATGCCGCGGCTACCAAGGATCTGGAAGGTGGCTTGTTGATTATTGACGAGACGTCGATGGTTGATGTGTACCTGATGAAGACCCTCTTGCGGGCAGTGCCAGTTGGCATGCAGGTGATTCTGGTAGGTGATAAGGATCAGTTACCTTCCGTTGGTCCTGGGCAGGTCTTTCATGATCTGTTGGCCAGCGATCAGCTGCAGAAGATTCACCTGGATACGATCTATCGCCAGGGGGATGGCTCGTCGATTATTTCGTTGGCCCACGCCATTAAGAATGGACAGTTGCCACCTGACTTCACTAAGAATCAGGCGGACCGTTCGTTCATCCCTTGCCACGCCAACCAGGTGGAAAATGTGATTGATCAGATTGTCGCTAAGGCGCATGCCAAGGGCTTTACTGCCAGCGATATTCAGGTGCTAGCACCGATGTATCGTGGGTCAGCTGGGATCGATCGGTTGAACGTGGTTTTGCAAGATATTTTGAATCCACGGCGGTCTGAGCGAACAAAAGAGGTTGAATTTCGCCAGCAGAAATTTCGGATTGGCGATAAAGTACTGCACCTCGTCAATAGCCCCGAAAATAACGTCTTCAACGGTGATATTGGAACGGTTACGGGGATCGATCTGGCAGCTAAAGATAAGAAGATTAAAGCTGACCAATTGACGATTGCATTTGAACAGACTGAAGTGACCTATTCGCGTAATGATTGGAACCGATTGACGTTGGCTTACTGCATGTCGATCCATAAGTCGCAAGGGTCAGAATTCAAAATGGTGATCTTGCCGATGGTGGGTCAGTATAATCGGATGTTGCAACGGAACCTGCTGTATACGGCAGTAACGCGGGCAGCCGATATGCTGATTCTATTGGGGGAACCTAACGCGTTTGCGGCGTGTGTCAATAATCTGTCGGTTAATCGGCATACAACACTGACCATGCGGATTCAGGGCGTGCTGGCACCAGATCAGGCAGCAACGCCAGCAGTTACCGAAGAAACGACGACCAAAGATGAGAAAACAATGGCGAAGCAGGCCACCGATCAGCAAACGCCTTCATCGGCAGCGACTGACCCCGTTCAACCGGCTGATTACCGCTTAACACCGGAGTTAGTGTTAGGTCAGCAGATTGACCCGATGATTGGGATGCAGGGGGTCACGCCCGCTCAGTTCATGGCAACAAATTAAAAGTGCGGCGTGAATCGTTGCGTTTCCAGACAAAGATTGCGATAATGTAAACAGTAAACAAGCACTGTGTGAATTGAATCTGAAGAGCGATTGTGTCATTTATGGATTTGATGCAGCCAGATTAATGCGGCTGAAGATTGCACGGTGTGACCATTAAAAAATACAAATGAACTTGGGGAAAACCCACTGGGAGGCTGTTATGGCAGAACATGTCGAAGCTGGCAGAATGAAAGTTTTTGCACTGAATTCAAACCGGCCACTCGCGGAAAAAATTGCTAAAGCTGCTGGCGTTGAGCTAGGTAAAGCAACGATCAAACATTTTAGTGATGGTGAAATTCAGATCAGCATTGACGAAAGTATTCGTGGTGATCAGTTGTTTATCATCCAATCAGTATCTGATCCCGTCAATACGAATTTGATGGAGTTGCTGATCATGATCGATGCAGCACGGCGCGCTAGTGCAGAGAAGATTAATGTCGTGATTCCTTACTATGGGTACTCCCGAGCAGATCGTAAAGCACGTTCACGGGAACCAATTACGGCTAAATTAATTGCCTCGTTGTTGCAGATGGATGGGGTCAACCGGGTGATTGCGTTAGACCTGCATGCGGCTCAACTACAAGGATTCTTCGATATTCCGGTTGATCATTTGCAGAGTGATCGCTTATTGGCCAGTTACTTTGAAGATAATCCCGAGATGGCGGATGATAACTTCGTCGTGGTTGCACCTGACCATGCCGGTGTGAGCCGGGCGCGCCGGTTGGCTGAGTTGTTGAGTGCGCCGATTGCCATTATTGATAATCGGGATGACACAGAGAACGCGACTCATCCGGATGCGGTTATCGGGGATGTCAAAGGTAAGCGCGCTATTCTAGTGGATGATATTATTGATACGGCGCTGCGGATCACGGTTTCAGCCAAAGCCTTGAAAGCGGCGGGGGCGGCTGATGTCTATGCCTGCGCGACCCACGCCGTGTTATCTGGTCAAGCGACGGAACGGATTGACGAATCACCACTAGAAAAGGTGGTCTTCACCGATTCGATTCAGTTGCCAGATGACAAGAAGAGTGATAAGTTCGTTGTATTGTCAGTCGGTGAATTGTTTGGTAAAGCGATGGATCTAATTTACCACCAAGAACCGGTTGACTCATTGTTCCATAAAGCATTGAAACAACATAAGCAGTAAACGACGAGGGCCGTCACGCTGGTGATGGTTCTTGTTTTGTGTTCGGCTGAGTTGACGCAGTTAAACGCGGCGATTCAGCTAAAATTTAGATAAGGAGCGAGTAGTTTGAGAGGAAAGCATTTTGGAATTTTACTGGGCGTTACGGCATTAGTGATCGGCGGTCTGGCTGCTTGCGGTAAGTCATCAACGTCCAGTACATCGGGGAAGTTAGCGGCGGATCAAGAGGTTAAGTTGGCGACTAAGTCGGAAGTAACGACGTTGGATGTCTCTAAGGCCTCGGATTCGACCAGCTTGACGCAGTTGTACCACACGCAAGAGGGATTGTATCGTTTAGGTAAAAATGAAAAATTGATCAACGCCATGGCCACCAAGACGACGGTCAGCAAGGACGGTAAAACCTACGTCTTTGATTTACGACACGATAATCGGTGGAACGATGGTAAGGCAGTTACGGCACAAGATTACGTGTACTCTTGGCAACGGACGGTTAACCCCAAGACGGCCGCAGAGTACGCGTACCTGATGGCGGGGATTAAGAATTACAGTCAAGTCCAAAATGGGGCGGTGGCGCCTAGTCAACTTGGTGTGAAGGCACTGGGCAAGTACAAGTTGCAGGTGACCTTGAGTAAGCCAGTGGCCTACTTCAAGTTACTGCTGGCCTTCCCAACGTTCTTCCCGCAGGAACAAAGCGTTGTTGACAAGTACGGTAAGAGCTACGGCCACTCAAGCGAGAAGACGGCGTATGACGGGCCGTTTGTGATGACTAAGTGGCAAGGAACCGATCAGAACTGGCAGTTAGTGAAAAATACCAAATTCTGGGACAAAAAGAAGATTACGTTGAAGAAGATGAACTTCCAAGTCGTCGCTGATCCTTCGACGGGACTGAATCTGTATCAACAAAAGAAATTGGATGCGACCACGCTGGACGGGACTCAGGTCGCTAACCTGAAGAACAACAAAGATATGAAGACATTTGTGGGTGGCTCAACCTACTATATGCAGATGAATCAGAAGCGGGTTAAGGCGCTGCGGAATCTTAAGGTTCGTCAGGCACTGTCCATGGCAATTGATAAGCAGCAATTAGCTAAGAATGTCTTGCGGGATGGGTCTAAGGCCCCACTAGGATTCGTCTCTCAAAACCTGATGCAAAATCCTAAGACGAAGGCTGACTTTGCCAAGGATGCCTACGTCAAGAGCGGGGTGACCCATGATTTGAAGCAGGCCAAGCAATTAATGAAGGCGGGACTACAAGCTAGTGGCACTAAGAACCTGCACTTGACGTTATTGGCCGATGATACCAGTGTGACCAAGACGGTCGCGCAGGATATCCAGGCTGATTTGCAAAAGTTACCAAACGTTAAAGTGGCGATCAATACGTTGCCTTACAAGACGCGGTTGAGTCGCTCTAACAGTGGTAATTTTGATCTGGTTTTGACGAATTGGGGGGCAGACTTTGCCGATCCAATTAACTTCCTATCCTTGATGAGCACGGGTAATACCAATAACAATGGTGGCTTCTCTGACGCCGTATATGACAATTACGTCAAGCGGTCAGAAAATCAGGATGCCAATAAGCCGGTTGCCCGGTACAATGATTTGGTTAAGGCTGAAAAGCGCCTGATGACGCAACAAGGCGTCATTCCATTGTATCAACCCGCAACGGTTGAGATGTGGAATGCCAAGGTCACGGGCTATGTTTGGAATCCGGCAGGGATGAGTCGTGGTTACCAATGGATGAAGGTTCAGCAATAAGCCTTAGGCGTTATTGCCGGATTAAAGAGCATAAATAAAATCGGAAGACTATTCTCGTCATTGAGAGTGGCCTTCTTTTTTTGGCCCGCAAAAAAGGAACGATGATGTAGGAATGCAGGGGAGGCTTAGTCGAGTTTGTTTTCATTCGGCGAGTAACTGGCGGAACTTGCAATTGGTCTTTGAAAGTCATCCATTTTGAGTAGCTTTAGTTAAGCTAGTCTAGTGGATTTTTAATTGAAGATGAGCAGGAAATCTTAGCTCGTGTGACCTTACAGTTGGTCGTTCTTATTCAAGCATTCCACCAGTTTCACTGATCAAAATCTACTGCTGTTTGAAAAATAATTGAAAATCAATTGGTTTTGATCAAGGCAACTTAAATCGGCTGGTCAGGCTAGCTTTCATCATTGGAAAAGTGGGTGAATATCGCGAGACTAATATTCACAATTGAAATTATGTATGAAACATGTTATACCTAGAGTAGTCACTATGAAAGCGAATACATAATTTTGGCAAATCTAATGAAAGTTGGAGGTCAACACCATGCAATTTGATGACTTACTTACAGAACAGAGAAACCACCGGTCGACCCACATTGATCGCGAATCAACGTTGGAGATGGTCAGCACGATTAACCGGGAAGATCACCGGGTCGCGCGTGCCGTTCAAAAACAGCTGCCCCAGATTGCGGCGGCGATTGATGCGGCGTATCCCAAGTTCGATCGGGGTGGGCGATTGATTTACGTCGGTGCTGGGACTTCCGGCCGCTTGGGGGTCATTGATGCCACCGAGTTACAGCCAACGTATGGTCTAACCTCTCAGCAGACTTTTGGGCTGATTGCAGGGGGAAATCAAGCTTTAACCAAAACCCTACCTTCAGTTGAAGATTCACCTGAACTGGCGCAAGATGACCTTGCCGCGGTTCAATTGACAGAAAATGATGTGGTGGTTGCGAGCGCCGCCTCCGGTCAAACCCCCTATACAGTGGCGGCTTTGAAGTTTGCGCAAGAACAGGGCGCCATTGGCATCGGCTTTTCCTGCATTGAAGATAGTCCGCTGGCTGAATTGGCTAACTATCCGATTACACCAGTCGTGGGGCCAGAAGTGATTACGGGCGCCACGCTCTTGAAAGCGGGGACAGCCGAAAAGATGGTGCTGAATATGCTCTCGACCGGGATTATGGTGAAGTCTGGTAAGGTCTACCAGAACCTCATGATTAACGTTGTCCCAACAAATGGGAAGACGTTTGAACGGGCCAAGAAGATCATTGCAGAGGCCACGCAAACGTCGACCTTGGCTGCTGAGCGGGCTTTGGATCGTGCCGGCAATAACGTTCCCTTGGCGATTGTTTTGATTGAAACGAAGGGGACGATTGCTGAAGCGAAGAAGTTGTTGGACGCTACTGGTGGTCACGTGTCGCAGGCAGTTAAATTGAGTGACGATGGTCAGCGGGCTTAACGCAAAACTTGACTGGTCCACACCAATTCCTTTATACTCGTAGGGTAGGCATAAAGGGAAGGAATGTGGCAAATGTATTTAGCAGATGAACATCGTTATGAAAAAATTCCAGTGCGGCGTGCCGGAAATACTGGGTTCCAATTACCAGCAATTTCTTTTGGGATGTGGCATAAGTATGGGGAACACGCTAACTATGGTGATACCCGTGACATTATCTTAAAGGCGTTTGATGCCGGAATCTTTAGCTTTGACTTGGCCGCTAATTATGGTCCAGGTTCTTACGAAGCTGAACGACTCTTTGGTGAAGTCTTGGAACGTGAACTGAAGCCTTACCGTGATGAGTTAGTGATCAGCAGTAAAGCTGGGTTCCACATGTGGCCAGGGCCTTACGGACAAATGAGTTCGCGCAAAGCATTGATGGCATCGTTAGATCGTTCTTTGACCCACATGGGTTTGGATTACGTTGACATTTTCTATAGTCACCGGTACGATGCCGAGACCTCACCCGAGGAAACGGCGGTTGCTCTGGATGATATGGTACGCCAAGGCAAAACGCTTTACGTTGGGATTTCCAACTACACTGCGCCCCAAGCTGAAGCGATGATCAAGATCTTTAGAGATCTGCACACGCCGTTCGTGGTGGATCAAGTGTCCTATAACATGTTGAATCAGACCGCTAATGATGATGGCTTGTTTGATATGTTACAACGCAACAATGCCGGCGCGATCGCTTACGGGCCGTTGTGTGAAGGCTTATTAACTGACAAATACTTGGATGGCATTCCTGAAGATGTTGACATTCACTGGTCAAGTGAATTCATCTTGAAGCAGGGACGTGACAAGATGTTGCAGAAGCTGCAAGGACTGAACAAGATTGCTCACAGCCGCGGTCAAAAGTTATCGCATATGGCTTTAGCTTGGTTGTTGCATAACCCAGTGATTACGAGTGTGATTACGGGTGCTTCCAAGCCAGAACATTTGTATGAAAACGTCAAGGCTGTTCAAAACTTGGAATTCGATGAAGAAGAATTACAAGCAATTGATCGGATTTTAAAAGCTTAATTATAACGGGACTAGCGATGTTGTGATCCACAACACCGTTAGTTTTTTAATTAGCGCCTAAAACTTGAAAGATTTATCATATGTAGCACGCGTTTTCGCGACTAAATAGGTAACATAGATGGTTCATGCCGCCTTGCCGTTCGTCAAGCTTTGAGCTAGAACGCTGTGGGGAGGACGGTTCGAGCCATAGAACGGTCTCGAACCTCGCTTTGAGCCGAAAAAAACACGTCTCAAAGACGCCATTTACCAAGAGAATCACTTGGTAAATCCCACGGCTGAGCTCAAATTTGACTCACTCACGGCTACGTAGAGGGCGTCAGTCACAATTGGCTAACTGATGATCTATCAATTGTTTGAGTCATGTTCTATCCGACGACTACCGTAACCGGAGGAGGGTAGAGGTGGAACCGAGCCTGAGGACCGCTCCTCAGGCCGCAGGCGTTCCCCCACAGCAGGCGGAATCTCTGCCAGCCGCAGGTGACTGGTTTTAGTCTGTCAATCTTACGGTTCAAGCTCTAGCAAAGATTTGTAATCTTTTAGCCAGTAGTTAGATCAGCAATCGGTGAAATTCGAGGATAACGAATGGAATTGTGATAAATAACTAAAATTGTTCAGTAATTGACCCGACAGATAGGGTATAATTAACTTAGCGGTTATGACGTTAATGACCCGTTGGCAGAGCATCTGAAAAGTTAAAGATGAATTGGACCAAATAGCTTACGGTAATTATGCACGTACTGCCAAAGTTTTTAATAGATTGTGTGGAGGGTGTTATGACACGGAAAGTAACGATTCGGGATCTGGCCGAAGCTGCTGGCGTTTCTGTCACCACAGTTTCACAGATTTTAAATGGAAAAGGCGAACGATTTAGCATTGATACGCGAACTCGCGTCCATCAGCTCCAAGAAGAGATGGGCTACGTGCCTGATTTTAATGCGCGTAATTTAATTATGCGTTCGGCACAGACTATTGGCGTGATCGTCCCTAATTTAGGGAACCCCTTCTTCAGTATGTTCATCAAAGGGGTGCAATCGACGAGTCGCGATCGGCACTTTATTCCACTGATTTTTGGCGCCAATTATGATGAGGACTTGGAAGGCTATTATCTGCAGGAGCTGATTAAGCGTGCGGTGGATGGTTTAATTATTGCCAGTTCGTCGATTACGGCACCAGCGATTGATAATATTTTGAAGAAGAATGGGATTCCTTACCTGCTGATTGATCAAAATGGTGGCCCCAGCCTGGATAGTGTAAGAATTGACGATCGACGTGGTGGTCAGATTGCGGCTGAACATCTGCTTTCCTTAGGCCATCGCAAAATTGCGGTGGTGATGCCCGCGGCACCGACTGATAACTTGGTCGTCCGGTTAAATGGGTTTAAGCATGATTTAGCACAAGCCGGCGTTAATTTGCCAGAAGAAGCCTATATCATTTCACCAATGACCAAACTTGGTGGTTACCAGGCCACGGCCGCGGTGATCAAGCAGGCGCCAACGGCAGTTTTTGCGGTTAACGATGAAATGGCGTTGGGGTTGATCCGCGGCCTGCATGAGCAAGGAATTCGGGTGCCAGAGGACATTTCGGTTCTAGGCTACGATGACATTGATTTGGATGACTACGTGGTTCCTAAGCTGAGTACGGTGCATCAGCCAGTCGTCACGATGGGAGAACAAGCGACCACGCTACTGATTAACCGGATTCAAAAACGCCAGTTGGACCCACAGACTGTCGAATTGCCGGTTGAATTACGTCAACGCGAGAGTACGGCCCCAGTAAGTAAATAAGTCCGCAAATCAGTAAAAATATCTGAAAAATATTTCAAGTTTTACTTGTAAGCCTTTTCGAAACATGATACGCTAGTAGTAATCTGAAACGGGTTGCCGGGTGTATCGGTAATACGTAAAACGTTTTACGAACGGATAAATGGTTAAGGAGTGGAAGTTAATTATGGCAAACAAAGTAACTGTTCTTGGAAGTCTCAACGTGGATACAACCTTACGGGTTCCCCGGATGCCTTTACCGGGTGAAACGCTGTCAACTGAAAACAAGAGTAGTGCCGCTGGTGGGAAGGGTGCTAACCAGGCTGTGGCTGCAGCCCGCGCTGGCGCTGAAACGCGGTTCATCGGTAAAGTTGGAAACGACGATGCCGGTCGTTTCATGGTCGAATCTCTTCAAGAAGATAAGATCGACACGAGTGCTATTGTCACCGACAAGACGGTCGGGACGGGTTCTGCGTTCATTCTTTTGGATGAAGAAGGTCAAAACAGTATCTTGGTCTACGGTGGTTCTAACCAACAGATCAAGGATGCTGAAGTGTTAGCAGTTGAAGATGAAATTGCTAAGGCGGACTTCTTGATCGCCCAATTTGAAACGCCACAAGCAGCGACTTTGGCTGCCTTTACGGTGGCTAAGCGTCATGATGTGACGACGATCTTAAACCCAGCACCTGCTGCCAAGATTGATCCTGAAATTCTTAAGGTGACTGACTTAGTCGTTCCTAACGAAACGGAAAGTGCCGTATTGACGGGGATTGAAGTGACTGATCGGGCCTCTATGGATGCCAACGCGGACAAGTTCCGTGAAATGGGCGTGAAGAATCTGATTATCACGGTCGGTAGCAAAGGGGCTTACTATGCCACTGAAAAGGAATCTGGTTTCGTCCCAGCTTTCAAGGTGAAGGCTGTTGATACGACGGCTGCCGGTGACACGTTTATCGGTGCATTGAGCTCACAATTGAAGAGTGATTTGAGTAACATCGAATCCGCATTAACCTTTGCACAACGGGCAAGTTCTCTGACTGTTCAAGGTTTAGGAGCAATGCCATCTATCCCAACTTACGACGAAATTGTCGCTGCAAGTCAAAAGTAAGTTTTCTGAAAACACTAACTAAATTAGGCAATCTTTTTCGATTATTTTCGGAAAAGATTGCTTTTTTTTGCGAATTTTTGACAACCGGTTGCAACATCAACGAATCGGTATATTTGATAATACAGCTACTGACAGATTATAAACCCCGCCAAAATAACTTATCAAAGAGTGGTTGCAATATTCCAGTTGAATTGGTATAGTTAGAAAAGTCAAGGAGATGCCGTTGACGATACCGGTTAAATCAACGAATGCATGCGCCAATCAAAAATGGCGGTCGTGAATGGTCCGGCCACCCAAAGTGAGGTTATTTATCAATGTTGAATGAACAGGTTGTACAAAAAGCTGATTTTGATGAAATTGATACGCAAGCCGTGACGGCGGTTCGGATGCTGAGTATGGATATGATTTCGCGTGCTCGTTCGGGTCATCCGGGGTTGCCACTCGGGGTGTCACCAATGGCATATGTATTGTTCTCACGGCATCTACGGATAGACCCATCGTTCCCACAATGGTTCAACCGGGATCGGTTTGTTCTCTCCGCCGGCCATGGCTCGGCAATGCTGTATAGTTTGCTCCACTTGAGCGGCTTTGCACTGAGCAAACATGACCTGATGAACTTCCGGCAAGTGGGGAGTAAGACACCGGGGCATCCAGAGTACGGGGTTACTCCTGGAGTCGATGCGACGACCGGACCACTGGGGCAAGGAATTGGTATGGCCGTGGGGATGGCCATGGCAGAAATGCACTTGGCGGCTGAGTATAACCGGGATCGTTTCGACGTGGTCGATCATTATACTTACGCTATTTGTGGTGATGGGGACCTCATGGAAGGGGTTGCCGCTGAATCTGCGAGCTTGGCAGGTCAGTTAAAGTTAAATAAATTAATCGTTCTTTACGATTCGAATGATATCTCCCTGGATGGTCCGTTAGCCAACGCCTGTCATGATGATGTGGCCGGCCGCTTTGAAAGTTATGGTTGGAATTATCTGCGGGTAGCGGATGGTAATGATCTGGACGCGATTGATGCCGCCATCAACACGGCTAAGAACAATCAATCTGGTCCGACATTGATCGAAGTGAAGACGATCATTGGTGCTGGGAGCCCCCATCAGGGAACGAACAAGGTTCATGGGGCACCCTTAAACGATGAAGACCTTGCAGCGACGCGTAATTTCTACAATTGGGATAATGATCCATTTACCGTGCCAACGACAGTTCGCGATCGGTTCCAGAGCACAGTAAAATCACGTGGTTGGGCGAGTCACCAGGAATGGTCTAATCTAGTTACGCGCTATTCTGAAGCTGAACCAACCCTCTCCGCACAGTTTGCCCAGGGGATCAGTCAGACGTTACCGGCGGACTATACGGCAAGCCTACCAACGTACTACAAGAAAGACGCCTTGGCTTCACGGGCTAGCGGACATGAGATCCTACAGCAGTTGAGTGCGACGTGTCCGAACCTTTGGGGTGGTTCTGCCGATCTCTTTAGTTCAAATAAAACGAACGTGGTTGGCGAAGACCGCTTCAGTCGAGATAACCCGACTGGTAAGAATTTGTGGTTTGGTGTCCGTGAATTTGCTGAAGCGGCAGCGATGAATGGGATTGCCTTACACGGCGGTACCCGCGTTTACGGCTCGACGTTTTTCGTCTTTTCCGATTACATGAAGCCAGCGATCCGGCTGGCCGCTTTGCAAAAGCTACCCGTGATTTACGTCTTCACGCACGACTCGTTAGCTGTTGGGGAAGATGGACCGACGCATGAACCCGTAGAGCAGCTAGCCGCGTTACGGTCGATTCCTGGCTTAGCAGTTTACCGGCCAGCCGATGGTAATGAAACGGTGGCGGCCTGGGAACAAGCCATTGCGGCAACGGATCATCCAACGGCAATCATCTTAACCCGTCAAGGTTTACCAACGTTACCGAAGGCAGCAGCCAAGGTTCGTAGCGGCGTTAAGCGTGGCGGTTACGTCGTGACAGAGGCTCAAAACGAGGCAGAAGGGATTTTGATGGCCTCTGGTTCGGAAGTAAAATTAGCCGTCGACGCCCAGCGACGGTTGGCAGAACTGGGACACGATGTCCGTGTGGTCTCCATTCCAAGCTTTGAAAAATTCAGTGAGCAATCGGCTGACTACCAAGAGAGCGTACTCCCTAAGCAATTACGACGCCGTGTAGCTGTTGAAATGGCTAGCGGTGCCAGCTGGTATCGCTACGTCGGCTTGGATGGGGTTGCGTTGACGCAGGAACATTTTGGTGCCAGTGGTAATGGTGCTACGGTTGTCAAAATGGCTGGTTTTACACCGGAAAACGTGGTTCAGGCTTACCTGGATTTGCAGTAAAAATGTAAAAGTCTACTATAGTAGTATGTTTTGCCACGTTAGTCTTCAATGACCGGCGTGGCTTTTTTTAGAAGACAGTTATCGTTGGGCAGCCATGGTGAAAGTAAGCGCTAGGGCGAAATGAGGATGTTTGCACCGGACGGTCCGCTAGTAGGGCACGACTGCGCAGATTCTATGGAGAAATTGTCACCGATTAGGAAGAAGTGCAGAACAGTCTAGTAACTCGACCAATTTATTGGTAAGATTGGGATAAAGACACTGGAGGCGGTTTTAATGGAGATTCGACGGATTAAGGTTCCCACGGCATTAGTGTGGTCCGCACCGACGGCAGCCACGAAGACTGATCAAACGTACTTGCAAAATGGTGATTTAACGGCCTGGTTGACGGCACTGACGCCCGAAGCGCGGCAACGATTAACTGATACGAACGGCATCGTCACGGAGGCCTTATTTAATGATCGGGTAGTCTTGGATCATCAAGAAGGCGAATGGGCGCATGTCTTTGTGACGCGTCAGGCCAACAGAATGGAACGGCGGGGTTATCCCGGCTGGATTCCCATGGCACAGTTGACGACGAGTGATGCCGAGTTAGAGTATCCCACCACAACTGTCCGGCTGGTCCAACCTACGACCGAGTTAGTAGACGCGGATCAACAGGTTATTTTAGAGTTGCCCATGGGGACAATCTTGACGACAACTAGTCAGGACAGTGAATGGATTCAGGTTGTGACGCCATTAGGCAATGGCCAAATCCCCGCACAAGCAGCACGGCTTAGTGTGAATGGTGTCGATGATGGTGATCGAATCCTAGCGCTGGGACGTCAATTTGTCGATACGCCATACCTTTGGGGCGGGATTACGCCAGCCGGTTTTGATTGTTCCGGCTTTGTCTATGCCCTGCATCGTGCCTTAGGAATCCCCGTACCACGGGATGCCCAGGATCAATTTGCCAATGGCTACCCGGTAGCGCCAGAAGAACTGACGGCCGGTGATCTGGTCTTCTTTGCAACCGATCATGGTACGGGTGATATTCACCACGTGGGCTTGTATGCGGGTGCTGGTCAAATTTTACACGCACCTAAGCCCGGCGGCAAAGTTGAGGAGATCAGTATGGCGAAGTCCGCTTTTGCACCAGAATACGCCGGTGCCCGGCGGTTCTGGCAATAAAGAGGAACTTTGAAGAATTCTCTAAGGTCACGGTGGATTTGGCAGCCGTTGAGGTTAGCGTGCTATACTAACTTCACGGGAGAAGTTAAATTCAAGTGAAAAGAGAGTGCAAATAATGAAATTAAAACGAATGATCTTGAGCTTAGCTGCGGCCGCACTGGTCGTAGGAATTGGCGGTGGGATGGTGGCTCACGCTGACACGACCGATACCAGTACCAGTGACACCAGCAGTTCCGCTACTAGTGGCAGCACGGTCCAGACTAAAGCCTTATCAAAAGCCTATGTGGTTTACGGGGCGGGACTGGCCAGTGAAGATAAGAATAGCGTGGGATCGGCTTTAGGCGTGAAGTCCAATTATAGTGAATTGACGGCGACAGGTAGCGATTACGCTAAATATCTGAATTCAGCCGGGACGACTGATGCCAGCATGATTAGTTCCGTGGCGTTAGCGCCCGCTGATCCCGGTACTGGTGTGAAAGTGAATATTGCTGATTACAATGGTAGTAATAATATTACCGAAGTGACGTCGCAACAGTACGCCATGGTCGCAACTATGGCTGGGGTGAAGGATGTGATCATTACGGTCACCGCCGACAAGTCAGTTTCCGGTGAGTCGGCCTTAACAGGGGTCTATAAGGCTTTAGCTGCTGATGGGTTGACGCTCAACTCAGAGAACACGCAAGCGGCCAACGGTGTGTTAGACGCCACCCAACCAGCGATTGACAATAATAGTAACGATAAGAAGTATCCAGGTAAATTGATGTCTGCCGTGGGGTCCGTATCATCTGATTTGGCTAAGCAACGTCAGAATGGGGACCAACTTGCAACTAAGGCGGATATTGAAGCCATGTTAGAAAAGGCCCTAGCCAAACAAGGAATTGATGGCAAGACGAGCTCGACCCAGATCACTAACATTGCGGTGGCCCTGAGCAAGGTGCAACAGGCGCCAGTATCAACGAGTAAGAGCTACATTAATAACGTGACGAATGTTGCCAGCAATTTAGCCAATAGTATTGGTAACAAAATGGCCAATGTGAAAGATTTCGCCAACAGTGCCGATGCCAAAAAAGCAGAGAACTTCCTCGTTCAAATTTGGCATAAAGTCGTGGCGTTCTTCCAAGGACTATTCAACTAAAAGGATCTAGAACAGCTGATTTACTAACTAACGGGAGGTGACTCCCGTTTTTTTGTTGTAAAAATTTGAATTTCACAAAGTCACAATATTTTCAGATGCTTGTAACTTACAGAAAGCGTTGTCAATAGCAATTTGTATTCTGCAATTATTTTGGAAGCTGCACTTAGTTGATGGCATCAAGGGACAACCTTTGGCTAGAAATAAAGAGCCATTAGAACAAACGTTTCGATGGTGTAAACGCTTAATGCCTGTAAATCAGTGGTTTTAGCAAGCAATTATTGAATTGAAACCTCAAATGGGAACTAACGTTCAACCTTAAAAATTGGTTATGATTTCCTTAATATTTCACAAGGAACTGGGAAAACGTGTGGTACTATTAATTTGTGATTCGTATTTACTATGAACGACTGGCAATACTGATTAATTTTGATTGGGGTCGTCGTTCACTTGCGTTTGAAAAAAAGTCATAAAAGGACGTGTTGTTGAAAATGAGTACAGGACAACGAAAAACAAAAGCATTAGTCGGCGTCGTGGGTGCCGTGGGCGCTCTGGCTGCCGGCGCGACGATTACCGCCAATGCGGATAGTATTCAAGTCAAGCAGGGCGACACCGTTTGGGAACTTTCACAAAAACTAGGGGTCTCCATTGATGACCTCGAGGCGCAAAATTCGATTGATAGTAAGACCGATCTCATCTTCGTGGGACAAAAATTACAAGTCCGTTCCGCCAAGACTAACCAGACTTACTCAGTTAAATCTGGAGATACCTTGTGGGATCTAGCTCAGAAGTACCATGTGTCCGTAGCCCAGCTACAAAAGGCTAACCACATGACCGGCGATGTCTTAAGTGTTGGTCAACAGTTGACTATTCCACGGGGGAGCGTAGCAGCTAAGACCGCTACGGCAGCTGGTTCGACGGCTAACGCAACCACGGGTGCAACGAGTAGTGCTACTCGGCAAACGACGCAAAAAGCTAATGCTGTTCAGGCGCAGATTGTGGCCCAACAACAAGCGGCGGCTAGCAAGCAACAACAAAAGCAAAGTGCTGCTGCGCAATCCAACACCACTAGTTCTGCTCAAACCACGCAGCGCGCAACAACTAAATCAGCTAGTCAGACGACCTCTTCAGCTGCGCAATCCAGTGTCACCAAGAAGAACCACGTTAATGCTAATGCGACGCAGCGCTCACAGGCTGATGCGGTGGCCAGTCAACGTACAACCAGTCAAGCCAGTTCTTCCGTGACGGCACCAGCTAGTTCGTCTAGTGTGACGACCAGCAGTAGCGCTACGACGAGTCAACCAGTGCAACGGTCAACTCGGTCAGCAGTTAGTGCACCTAGCACGTCGACTTCCAGTGCAGCAACACCATCCTCTTCACAAAGTAGTGTCGCAACGCCTTCGAGCTCAAGTACAGTGACACCTAAGACTAACGCGACGAGTTCTAAGTCAACTCAGGCACAGACGGGAAGTCAAAACGCCACGGCGACAACCTCGACTAAGCGAATTCGAACGACGACGCGCTCTGCAGTTAACAAGCAAGCAGCTAAGGCGGCTACGACCAGTTCAACGACTAATTCAGCTAGTTCGTCAGCAGCCGCTACGACCAGCAGCAGTGCTAAGAAGACCACCAATACGGCTGGCTTAACGAGTGGCTCAGTCACTGGGTTAGCGTTGAAGTTATCTTCAGCTAACATTCCTTATGTTTGGGGCGGCTCATCATTAAGCGGGATGGATTGTTCTGGTTTAGTTGCTTACGTTTATAAGAATGCTTCAGGCGTCAATTTGCCACATAATACGGTAGCGCAAGAGGCCTACGTATCGACCCACTCAGTTGCTTCGGCTAAGCCAGGCGACATTCTGTTCTGGGGGTCCAAAGGGTCCACTTACCATGATGCGATCTACTTAGGCAACAATCAATTTGTTGACGCGCCAACACCTGGTCAAAATGTTCAGGTTCATCAAATCAGCAAGTACTTTATGCCATCCTTTGCTGGGACGGTTAAGTAATCGGTTGCAGATTCACAGCTAGCAAAATTCAGTGAAAAAAGTTAAGATAATCGTTAACAAATCCGTTAGCAAGTGGTATGATTCCTTTTAGTCGTTTAAGAAAACGGGAATTAAAAATTTATACTTGTTAAAGGAGTTGTGTAGTGATGAGTAATCGGGTAGAGATTCTGGAAGAGTATCGGCAGGCTAATTCACAGCTAGCCACGTTGAAAGAAAAGGAATCCGCATCTGTTCAAAGTACTGATGAAACTGTACGGATTGAACCACGGTATGGTGAGGAAATGAACTACCTCAGTAATAAGTGCGCTCAGCTAGACATGATTCTGGAAGCAATGGCTGCTTCGGAAGATTAACGATAAATTACTGGTGATTTTTCCAGTGAGTCTCATTGTCGGAAACGATGATGGGGCTTTTTTATTGGCCAATGAGGGGAACTAGGCCAGTTAAAAAGATCCCAACTACGAAAACTCGCAGTTGGGATCTTTAAATGATGATGGGTTAAATTGTGGTATCGAACCAGAACGGATACTGCTTGAGTCCGACGTAGACGTCAAAAAAGCGACCGCCCATTTCTTCGCCGTCTAATTGCCCGTATTCGATGGCCGGGACGGTGAGATGGACATTCGGTGCCTGATAGTAGTGAACGGCCTTAGACGTCAAATGACGCTTAAATATGAGGCGTAACGCTAGCCAAATCAGTTTCGCAAAGTTGGGCTTCTCAATGACAACCAAATGCAGCTGATGATCGGTGATCGTGGCCTGAGGGACAATACCCACGCCGCCACCAAAGTAAGGATGATTGGTGGTAGTGACCAGGAAAGCATTGGGATAGATATCACGTTGATTGCCGACGTGGACGGTTAGGGTGAAGCCCGTCTGATTGTAATAAACGTCCAACGCAGAGGCCAGGTAGGACAGCTTTCCCATGTGGTGTTGGTTCAGCCAAACCTTAGCTTTGGATTGATTCGCTTGTGAGATGATGGCCGCATCGAACCCAATGCCTAAGTTATTGGTGAATACGCCGCGTTCTTGCTTAATGGTTTCATCATAGCTGCCGATATCGTAATTGGTTGCGTGGGTGCACTGAACGATTTGTTTAAGCGCATCCTCCCACTTGATGGCCATGCCGGCGCCTCGGGCAAAATCATTGCCGGAACCAATGGGTAAGTAGGTCACCGGAATCGGGTAGTGACGTGGCTGCTTGGTGAGGCCATTGATGGCTTCGTGGAGGGTGCCATCGCCGCCAACAGCAAGGACCACCCAGTCCTGATGAGGTTCATCAGGTAATTGTTTTGCAAATTGCTCGCTTAAAAGAATCGCATGGTTGGCGTATTCTGAGGTGGCAAGCCGGTAGGAGACTTGGGCGTCGTCGAGTTGTTGTTTAATCTCGGGCCACAAGACCTTGGCACGACCACTTCCTGCGTGCTCATTTAAGATGATATAGAACTGGACACTCACCATACTTCTCCTCTCAATTATTAATCCTCACTATTATAAACGAAATCGACGAAGCTGCCTAGTAATTCTGGCGGAACTTTCCTTAGTTGTAAGGAATAGTGCAATTGAGCGGCGTATTTGGCCGTTCAATCGGTGGTAAAAGGGGAGTAGCGTGCAGCAAAAAAAGCGGCTGAGACCAGCGTCTCAACCGCTTCTATCTATTACTTAGTCATAATAAACATGGGTAAAATCATAGGGTGACGTTCCGTCTTTGCGAAGAGGAAGTTCTGTAAGTCATCGATCACAGCGTTGCGAATCGAGGCTTCAGTTGCCTTCGGGTTACGCATAGCCCGCCGAATGGTCTGGAAGACCCGCCGACGTCCTTCGTTTAGGAGCTCACCGGATTCGCGCATGTAAACAAACCCGCGTGACAGCAGGTCTGGCCCGGCCTTGATCTCTTGATTCTTAAGATCAATCGTTGCCACGACAACCACCAAGCCTTCTTCGGAAAGTAGTTGACGGTCGCGTAAGACGACGTTACCGATATCACCAATTCCAGAGCCGTCGATGTAAACATCGCCAGCAGTGAAGTGGCCAGCGATCCGAGCGGAATCCTGCGTCAGGGCTAAGACATCCCCATTTTGCAGGATAAAGCTGTGATCTAATGGCACGCCACATTGTTCAGCCAGTTCGGTATGGATCTTCAACATCCGGTATTCCCCGTGAATTGGCATAAAGAACTTAGGCTGCATTAAGCGAAGCATGAGCTTTTGTTCTTCTTGACCACCGTGACCGGAAGTATGGATGTTGTTGACCTTGCCGTGAATGACGTTCGCGCCGGCTTCTTCCAGCTCATTAATGACCCGGTTCACAGAGATCGTGTTACCAGGGATTGGGTTACTGGAGAAGACGACCGTGTCGCCAGGTTGAATCGCAATTTGCCGGTGCGTTCCGTTGGCGATCCGTGAAAGGGCCGCCATCGGTTCACCTTGTGATCCCGTACATAAGATCATCACTTTTTCGGCCGGTAGTGACCGAATCGTGTTGGCATCAACTAAAGCATCGTCGGGGATATTTAGGTAGCCTAACTCGCGCCCGTTGACGATGGCTGCTTCCATGGAACGACCGAAGACCGCAATCTTACGACCGTGGGCTAAAGCAACCTCACAGGCCGTTTCGATCCGGGAGATGTTAGAAGCAAAGGTGGCAAAGATGACCCGACCTTCGACTTGGTCAAAAATCTTGCGGATAGATTTACCCACCCACTTTTCAGACTTCGTCCAGATAGGGCGTTCGGCGTTGGTACTATCAGACATGAGACACAACACACCCTCAGCGCCTAACTTAGCCATCTTTTGAAGATCAGGCGGCTGGTTGGTTACTGGTGTTAAGTCGAACTTATAGTCACCGGTTTCCACGATTGTACCGACTGGTGTATGGACGGCAATTCCCAAGGTATCAGGAATTGAGTGAGTTGTCCGAAAGAAGGTGACACTCATCTTCCGGAATTTAAGCACAGTATCATCGTCAATTGCGTGTAATTCAGTCGATTTAAGTAATCCGTGTTCTTCAAGTTTA
This sequence comes from Levilactobacillus tujiorum, assembly GCF_012641185.1. Lineage (GTDB taxonomy): Bacteria > Bacillota > Bacilli > Lactobacillales > Lactobacillaceae > Levilactobacillus > Levilactobacillus tujiorum. Next base: position 12,397 of record NZ_JAAXLK010000008.1, on the reverse strand, counting down.
TTCTTGATCAATGCTAAGGCCAGGGGACCAGCATAGACTGGGACGTTCAGGGCCTTTAATAAATAAGGAATACCGCCAATATGATCTTCATGGCCGTGGGTAATCACTAGCGCCTTGATCTTGGCTTGGTTTTCAACGAGATATTGGTAATCGGGGATAACATAGTCGATCCCCAATAGTTCGTCTTCAGGAAACTTAATCCCGGCATCGATTAAGATAATTTCATCTTGAAATTGAATACCGTAAGTGTTTTTCCCGATTTCGCCAAGTCCACCCACGCTAAAGATAGCGGCTTCGTTATTTTTGACGTTTAACTTGTTCATTCATTAAACTCCGTTAACTTGTAATTCGGATTCTGTTGTTCGTAAGCGAGAGTGTTTCCTTCAATCGCTTCAATGAATTCGATATTGTGATCCGTGTGTGCTTCTACTTGGGCCCGAGCTTCAACTTCGGTGTCCGCTTCCAAGTAAAGCGAATGGGTATCCTCGCGCTTAGGATTCCGCTTTTTATCGTTTTGGTAATAAACTTTATAAATCACTGACAAAACTCCTTTAACAAAATAATTTAACTCGTCAGAGGTGCGACGAGTCATGGTCCATCCGAACTGCGGGTTGCTTACACAACAATTAGCACAATTTTAGCATAGATTCAGGTGATTGTATAGAATTACCACTGGACAGCAAAACATGCTATGATTAAGCTAACGTAAAGTGAACGGAGGAGACGCCATGGCATTAATCGTAGAAATCATCATTGGGGTTATCATTGCCATCGTGATATATGAACTAATTCACCGCACCATCGTGCAACGGGCAACTCGAATTGTTCGGCGATCTGCTCAAGACGAAACGGATGTGGCAGTCAAGGCCGCTCTCCAAAGATTAGTCAATGAAGATGTGTTGACGGAGTCCGAATGCCAGATTGAAGCGGCTGAGACCGTGGCCGATGTTTGGGGTCGGGGCGTCATGTCGTTTGAATACAGTTTCCCGGCAGCTTTAGATACGGAACGCCGGCTACCTGAATTGGAGCAGGCGTTTAATCAGGCTCTGGCTAGCTTTAGTGCCGACCATCAGGTGAAATCGGTGGTTAAGGGATCGGCGTTCGTCGTCAGCGATATCTGGGTGTACACTGGTGAATTACATTTGGACGTCGCCTATCTAATGAACGAATCAACTGTCGAATATTTGAAAGACTTGAAAAAATTAGACGATCCAGCTGTGAAGTAACTAAATTGGTCGTATTCCGGCTGCCAGGAATTACCGCCTTACCGTTCGCCAAATTTGAGCTGGAGCGCTGCGGGGAGGACGACCTAAGCCACAGGGCGGTCTTAGGCCTCGCTTTGAGCCGAAAAATCACGTCTCAAAGTCGCCATTTACCAAGAAAGTCACTTGGTAAATCCCACGGCTGAGCTCAAATTTGACTCACTCACGGCTACATGGAAGTCATTAATTACTGTTGGCTAATTGATGATTCATCAGTTGTTTAAGAAATTTTCTACTTAACAACCATCGTAACCGGAATCTCTGCCAGCCGCGGGTTCCTAGTTTCCATCTATTATCCCAGTTGCTCAAACGCCGGTAATGATTTTCACGCTTTAATTCAGTAATAAAAAAATGGTGTTGTCCTCACAAATTGTGAAGGCAACACCATTTTTAGCAATTACTCAATCATAATCGTATCTTCGGCGCGACTGAATGGTTGGTCCTTGTCAATGTGGTCGTAGAAAAGCGTCCCATGCAAGTGATCAATTTCATGTTGGCACACGATGGCTGGATAGTTCTTTAAACGAACTTGGTGTTTTTCACCATTGACATCGTAGTAACGCAACGTGATTCGGTCGTGACGCGGCACGAAGCCGGGCACGTCTTTGTCGACGGATAGGCAACCTTCGCCCTCGGTCAATGCCCCTAGTTGAACCGATTCGGACACGATGACGGGATTGATGATCACATCGGTAAACGGCGACTTACCGTCTTCTTCTGCCGGTGGCACCAAGACGGAGGCCATCTTCTTCGACACACCCACTTGAGGGGCTGCCAGGCCGACGCCGGCGCGTAAACCGTACTTTTTACATTGCTCAGGGTCTTGGGAGACCACTAAGTATTCCATTAGGTCTTTCGCCAGTTGTTGATCCTCTTCGGACAGAGGGAAAGTGACTTCTGCCGCTTCCTTCCGCAGAACGGGGTCGCCATCTCTGACAATATCTTTCATGAGAAACACGAGCATTACCTCCGAAAATTATTCATAACTATTTTACATTCTAACATAACAGATAACGAAAATGAAATGAAAGAAAACGTTTTCTGTACATTAAAAATGACGAAAGCGGATAATCACAAGCGCCAGTAATGTTTTCGGCCAAAACCTTTATTTCCGTTAATGAAAGGGCTTGCAACGGTTGTGAAAAAATGGTACTTTAGGGGTGTAGTCAGGAAACGCAACGTTAACTCACTCTTGTTAACAATTTCATATCAAGTGAAAGGAAAGTGTTACTTATGGCTAATGGAAGCAAACAGATTGTAGACTTTGCCAAAATCAAAGCTACGATGGCCGACCCATACAAGCACCCGGTGCAAGTCATTGACCGGGAAGGGAAGGTTGTTGATCCAGACACGTTGGCAAAATATTCAGATGACCAACTTGTTGACTTCATGAAGAAAATGGTTTGGGAGCGTACGTTACACGAACAAACAATGAACTTCTCCCGTCAGGGTCGCCTCGGATTCTATGCTCCAACTGCCGGTGAGGAAGCCAGTGAAATGGGAAGTGTGACCGCGTTTAAGGAAAACGACTTCTTATTACCTGCTTACCGTGATTTACCACAAATGATTCAACACGGTACAACTGTTGCAAAAGGTTTCTTATGGTCTAAGGGTCATGTTCAGGGGAACCAACATGAAAATCCTAACATGCTCTTCCCACAAATTATTATCGGTGCCCAATACGTTGAAACTGCCGGCGTAGCTTTGGGGATTAAGAAGAACGGCGATGAAGATCGCGTTGCCTTCGTTTACACCGGTGATGGTGGGACATCACAAGGGGACTGGTATGAAGGGGTTAACTTCACCAGTGCCTTCCAAGCACCAGCTGTCTTCTTTGTTCAAAATAATGGTTGGGCAATTTCTGTACCACGGCGTAAGCAAACTGGTGCGGAAACCTTAGCTCAAAAAGCGGTGGCTATGGGTGTTCCTTCTGTCCAAGTTGACGGGATGGATATCGTGGCTGTTCATGAAGTCTCTAAAGCTGCTCGTGACTTTGCGGTTGCTGGCAACGGGCCAGTTGTGATTGAAACGTTGACTTACCGTTACGGTGCCCACTCCTCAGCTGGTGATGATCCTTCTCGTTACCGGACGAAGGAAGAAGAAAAGCCTTGGTTCGACGCTGACCCATTGATTCGGTTACGGAAAGTCTTAACAGACAAGGGTGTTTGGTCACAAGATCAAGAAGACAAATTAGTCGACGAATACAAAGACGAATTTAAGCAAGCGATGAAGGAAGCAGAAGCTGCACCAGCACAAAAGGTTTCCGACTTCCTGAAGTGGACTTACAATGTTCCTACTCCAGCGGTTAAGAAGCAAATTGCAGAATTCGAAGCAAAGGAGTCGAAGTAATCATGGCTAAAATGACGTATATTAAAGCGATCACTTCTGGTCTGGATCAAGTCTTAAGCGACGATCCCAAGACTTTGATCTTCGGTGAAGATGTCGGTAAAAACGGTGGTGTCTTCCGGACCACGGTTGGTCTACAAGATAAGTATGGTGAAGATCGGGTATTCGATACTCCATTGGCTGAATCTGGGATTTTAGGACTCGCCATCGGATTGTCACTTACCGGCTGGCGGCCAATTCCTGAAATTCAATTCATGGGCTTCACGTTCGAAGCGATGGATGGGATTGTTGGCCAATTAGCTCGTGACCACTACCGGTTTGGTGGTCAAAAGAACTTCCCAGTTACGGTACGGACACCATTTGGTGGGGGGACTCATACCGCCGAAATGCATGCCGATAACCTGGAAAACTACTTCACCAGTACCCCTGGGTTACGGGTGGTTACACCAGCCAACCCATACGATGCTAAGGGCTTGATCATTTCCGCTGTCGAAAGCGATGATCCGGTTCTGTTTATGGAAAACTTGAAACTTTACCGTTCAATGAAGGATGAAGTTCCTGATGAAAAGTACACGGTTCCGCTAGACTCAGCTAAGGTGGTTCGCGAAGGTACTGATGTTACTATCGTGGCTTACAGTGCAGAGGTCAACGAATCCTTGACGGCTGCCGATGCTTTGGCTAAGGACAACATCTCAGCTGAAGTCATTGACTTACGGTCACTGTCACCAATTGACACGGATACCATCTTTGCTTCCATTGATAAGACCCACAAGGTTGTTGTCGTTCAAGAAGCACAACGGATGGCCGGTGTCGGTGCCGTCGTAGCTTCCGACATTGCCGAAGAAAAGATCATGTCATTGGATGCGCCAATTGGCCGGGTAGCGGCGCCAGACAGCGTTTACCCATTTGCCCAAGCTGAAAATGACTGGATTCCAAATTCTGATGACATTGAAGCTAAGGTCCGTGAAATCGTTAATTACTAAAAATTACAGTTAACCAATTAATCAGATAAAACTCGATGTGGGAACATCCTGCATTAAATGAAAGAAAGGAAGTTTTCCCATGGCTTATACGTTCAAACTCCCTGAGCTTGGTGAAGGAATGGCTGAAGGTGAAATTTCTTCATGGCTTGTTAAAGAAGGAGACGCCGTTAAGGAAGACGACACGTTAGTCGAAATCCAAAACGATAAGTCTGTTTCGGAATTACCATCACCCGTTGATGGCACGATTTCAAAGATTGTTGCGCAAGAAGGGGATACCGTTGAAATCGGTGACCCACTGATTGTGATTGATGATGGTTCAGATACACCACCTGACTTAGGTAAGGGTGGCGATGAAGCACCAGCTGAAGAAGCTGCACCGGAAGCGCCAGCCGCAGAACCAGAAGCCGCTGCAGCACCCGCACCAGCTGCGCCAACTGGGGTACCAGCCGCTGCAGATCCTAACAAGTTGGTTATGGCGATGCCATCCGTCCGGCAATATGCCCGTGACAAGGGTGTGGATATCACCCAAGTTGCGCCAACTGGGAATCATGGTCAAGTACTTAAAGCAGATATTGATAACTTCAATGGTGCCGCAGCGCCAGCAGCTGCTGCTAAGGAAGCTCCTGCTGCACCAGCTGCCGCAAAGGCCACGGGTCAAGCAATCAAGCCTTGGAACGCTGATCGTCCTGAGTTAGAGACGCGTGAACCAATGTCACCAATGCGGAAGATCATTGCCAAGAGCATGCGGACATCCAAGGATATTGCCCCACACGTTACGTCATTTGATGAAGTTGAAGTTTCAGCTCTGATGGCTAACCGGAAGAAGTACAAGCAGGCTGCCGCTGACAAGGGTATCCACTTGACCTTCCTGCCTTACATTGTGAAGGCATTAGTTGCTGTGATGAAAGACTTCCCTGAAATCAACGCATCAATTGATGACACCACGCAAGAAATTGTGACGAAGCATTACTACAATATCGGGATTGCAACCAATACGGATCACGGGTTATACGTTCCTAATATCAAGAATGCGGACTCCAAGGGCATGTTTGAAATCGCTAAGGAAATTAGTGAAAACTCACAAGCCGCATACGACAACAAGCTTTCACCTGCATCCATGGCTGGTGGTTCCATTACGATTAGTAACGTTGGATCCATTGGTGGTGGCTGGTTCACACCAGTGATTAACCAACCAGAAGTTGCTATTCTGGGGGTTGGCCGGATTGAAAAGGCACCTTACGTCAATGAAGATGGCGACATCGTCGTTGGCCGGATGCTGAAACTCTCCTTGAGTTACGACCACCGGTTGATTGATGGGGCGTTGGCTCAAAATATCTTAAACGAACTGAAAGCATTGCTTCATGATCCAGAAATGCTCTTAATGGAAGGATGACAGAAATATGGCAGATGTTGAAAAGAAGGATACCGTCATTATTGGTGCCGGCCCCGGCGGCTACGTTGCCGCAATTCGGGCTTCTGAATTAGGCCAAAAGGTGACGTTAGTTGAAAAATCTGATACGCTGGGCGGTGTCTGCCTGAACGTTGGTTGTGTTCCTTCCAAGGCGTTGATCCAAGCGGGTCACCGGTTAGAACAGGCCAAAGATGCTTCGACTTATGGGATCTCAACAAGCTCGGCTGAGATCGACTTTAAGAAGACCCAAGAATGGAAGCAAAAGAAGGTCGTTGACCGGATGACCGGTGGGGTACAGATGCTGATGAAGAAGCATCACGTTGACGTGGTCAATGGTGAAGCCGTCTTCTTAAGCGATACCCAATTACGGGTTATGCCAACTGGTGAAAAGCAATTTATGTCGACGGATACGGGACAGACTTTCGAGTACAATAACATCATTATTTCTACTGGGAGTCATCCTATCGAAATTCCTGGGTTTAAGTTTGAAGGTCGAGTCATTGATTCGACTGGTGGGCTCAACCTGCCAGAGATTCCTAAAGAATTCGTCGTCATCGGTGGTGGTTATGTCGGCACTGAACTGGCGGGCGCATACGCTAGCTTGGGCGCACATGTCACGATCATTGAAGGAACGCCATCTATTTTGCCTAACTTCGAGAAGGACATGGTTTCCGTTGTGCTGAAGAACTTGAAGAAGAAGGGCGTTGATGTGATTACCGGCGCCATGGCTAAGGGTTCTAAGCAAGACGACAACGGGGTTGATGTCACTTACGCCGTTGATGGTAAGGAAACGACCATCAGAGCAGATTACTGCATGGTTACGGTTGGCCGGAAACCTAACACGGATGACTTGGGCTTGGAATACACCAAGGTTAAGTTGAACGATCACGGTCAAATCGAAGTTGACAACCAAGGCCGGACAGCTTCAGAACATATCTGGGCGGTCGGTGACGTTGTGCCTGGCGCAGCTTTGGCACACAAGGCCTTTGCTGAAGCTAAGACGGCAGCTGGTGCTATCTCCGGCAAGAAGACGGCCAATGACTGGTTGAGTGTCCCAGCGGTATGTTTCGCTGATCCTGAATTGGCAACGGTGGGTTATACCCAAGCTGAAGCTAAGGACAAGGGCATCAAGGTCAAGACTGCGAAGTTCCCATTTGCCGGGAATGCACGGGCCGTTTCCTTGGATGCACCTGAAGGGTTCGTCCGCTTCGTCTACACGGACGACGACAATAAGAATATTGTCGGTGCCCAAGCGGTTGGCCCAGAGGTCAGCACGATGACGGGTGAATTATCACTCATCGTTAATGATGGCCTGAATGTGGAAGACGTGGCTTTGACTATCCATCCACATCCAACCTTGAATGAACCAATCCAAGAAGCTGCAGATATTGCTTTAGGGTTCCCAACCCACATCTAAAGCGACTTGCGACAACTCTAATTTCACGAAAAGTCACTCCTTTGAGGGGTGGCTTTTTTTATGGGAATGAAGCGTTCTAACTTGCTATCCGTAAAGGTTCACTTATAATGGGACTATGTGATCATTTTCGGACAAAGATGGCTAGAATAGCCAGTTTTAGTAAAGGAGGGTCACCGATGAGGCCAACGTTATTGATACAAGGGAATTTTGAACAGGCCAGTCGCCTGTTACATCAGCTATTGATTACCGACTTACCACTTGATTGTGTTGTGATGCCCAATACGATGGATGATGCACCGCGTTATCAACCGTTGGTGGTGGCTAGCGCACTGTGCCCGCGGCTAACGATTCGGGTTGGCACCGCCACGGATTATGGCAAGGCTACTTGGCTGGTCGTCTTGGATCGTCACGTAGCGGACACACCAATCACCACCATGGTTGCGGAGCTCCGCCTTTTGGTGAAACGGATCGTAGAAAATGGCTTCAATGGCCAATTGATTTTTGCTGGTGAACAGGACGAGTTACTGACTTACTTTGCGTGGAAGTTCTCCGGCTTGTCGGCCAGCCAGATCTGGGGGTTGGGGACCTACCCGTTGACCCGGCTCTTAACGTATCGGTTAGCAGAGCGGTTGGGGGTTGGGGCCACTATGATTCAGGCGACCGTCGTTGGATCGGCTAGCGCGCCAATCGTCGCGTGGAGTAGAACGTACATCGGACCAGCGCCACTCCTCATGTATTTGGCCAATGCCGATGCCGACTTCGATGCCGATGATCTCGGAAAAATGGGGACTTGGTTGCAACGAGAAGCCACGGAGCAACAGGCAACATTACGTTATTTAGCCATTATTCGCTTGCTACAAGCAACTCTGTCCCAGCAACCGCTGATCGCACCGGTCACGAATATTCATGAGGATACACCGGCGTTTGCGGCGGCTTCACCGGTGTTGGTCGGTGAAAAGGGCATTCAACATTTAACCAATTTGGTGTTGTCCGATGAAGAACAACAAGCTTACGCTGAACAAATTGCAGCGATTAGAACACGGTTGACGACAATTGAAAGTCAACAAACAGAAGGGAAGTAGTGTATGACCCAGTCATCGAGTAATTACGAATACCCCCTACAGGCGGACTGGTCAACGGCAGATATTGTGGCCGTGACCACACTGTATCAACGGGTGGAAGACGCCTATGAACTTAATCAGGGTGTGGCAGCCGCGGATTTGCTAGCAGCCTATCGTGGGTTTCAAACGGTTGTCCCGCAGAAATTTGAAGAGAAACAGTTGGGACGAGAGTTTGAGCAAGCATCAGGGTACAGTATTTATCGAACGGTTAAGCAGGCCCGTGAACAGGGCGGTCGAATTAAAATGAAGGGGATGCGTTAGGATAATGAGTGAAGATTGGCAACAGATTGCACGGGACGTTTCATCTTTGTTGCGAGAGGGGCGTCGGCAGGTAATCGCTAAGATGGCCGCGCCAATGACGGTTAGTGAAAAGACCAGTCGGAAAGATTTAGTCACCAATATTGATAAAAGCAATGAGCAATTTTTGATTGCGGGGATTCGTCAGCTGGATCCGAACGCTAAAGTTTTAGGTGAAGAGGGCTTTGGCGATCAGTTAACTAACTTAGATGGTCGTGTTTGGATTGTCGATCCGATCGACGGTACCATGAATTTTGTGAAACAGCACGATAATTTTGCAATGATGATTGGGATTTATCAGGATGGCAAGGGTCAGTTGGGTTTTATCTATGACGTGATGAATGATGTCTTGTACGCGGGCGGTCCAGCTGTCGGCGGTGTTTGGGCCAACGATCAACCCGTGAGTGCCCCGGCCAATTTGGCGCTATCAGAAGGGCTCATTGGCGCCAGTGCACCGTTAGTTGTCCATGACGTGGCGCACATGCAGCAGATTGTTCACGATAGCGCGGGGATGCGAATCTACGGTAGTGCGGGGATTGAAATGATCAATATTCTCTTGGGAAAGACGTTGGGCTACATTTCATACCTCAAACCTTGGGATATTGCTGCGGGACAAGTTCTATTAAACTTTTTGGGTGTTCGAGTCTCAACCATTGACGGCCAGCCGCTCAATATGCTATCATCTAACCTTGTACTAGTAGCGACGGAAAAAGCGCAACGTGATATTCTCCAAATTGAAGAAGATGACGTCTCACTGTGACACGGTCACAGTTTTTTTATGCGGCCGGTCGGTACAGATGGACTTTATTAATCAATCACGCTACAATAAGCGTACTTACTGACGACGTAAGCATGCCGTGATCCATCTAATTCAACAAGCACGAAAGGAAGAAATACACTTGAAATTCAGAGATGATATCCGTAACATTGCCATCATTGCCCACGTTGACCACGGGAAAACGACCCTGGTTAACGAAATGCTTAAACAGTCCGATACGTTAGACGAACATACGTCCATTGGCGACCGCGCCATGGATACTAACGCAATCGAAAAGGAACGGGGCATCACGATCCTGTCCAAGAACACCGCTGTTCGTTACGGGGACAAGCAAATCAACATCTTGGATACCCCAGGACATGCCGATTTCGGTGGTGAAGTTGAACGGATCATGCGCATGGTCGACGGTGTTCTGTTAGTTGTCGATGCCTACGAAGGTACGATGCCACAAACCCGTTTCGTTTTGAAGAAGGCTTTGGATCAACACTTGACCCCTATCGTGGTGATCAACAAGGTTGACCGTGAAGGCGCCCGTCCTTCCGAAGTGGTTGACGAAGTGCTGGATCTCTTCATTGAATTAGGTGCCGACGAAGACCAACTGGACTTCCCAGTGGTTTACGCCTCAGCTATGAATGGGACTTCTAGCTACGATCCAGAATTGGATACGCAAGAACACACGATGAAGCCAGTGTTTGACACGATTGTTAAGCACATCCCAGCTCCAATTGACAACACGGATGAACCATTACAATTCCAAGTTGCGATGTTGGACTACAACGACTTCGTTGGTCGGATCGGGATTGGCCGGATCTTCCGTGGGAAGGTTAAAGTCGGCGATAGCGTTACTGTTATGAAGCTTGACGGTACGAAGCAAAACTTCCGGGTTACCAAGTTGTTTGGTTACTTCGGTTTGAAGCGCTTGGAAATCAAGGAAGCCCAAGCTGGTGACTTGATTGCCGTTTCAGGTATGGATGAAATCAACGTTGGTGAAACGGTGGTTGCACCTGATACGTTGGAGCCACTTCCAATCTTACGGATTGACGAACCAACGCTGCAAATGACTTTCCGGACGAACGACTCACCATTTGCTGGTCGTGAAGGTAAGTTCGTGACGTCACGTCAATTGGAAGAACGTCTGAAGCGTGAACTTCATACTGATGTTTCCTTACGAGTTGACGACACCGACAATCCTGGTGCTTGGATTGTTTCCGGTCGTGGTGAACTTCACTTGTCCATCTTGATCGAAACGATGCGTCGTGAAGGTTACGAATTACAAGCTTCTCGTCCAGAAGTTATCTACAGAACAATTGATAACGTTCGTTGCGAACCATTTGAATCCGTTCAAATTGATACGCCGGACGAATACACGGGTTCTATCATTGACACGCTTTCCCAACGGAAGGGTGAAATGAAGAACATGGAAGCCGTAGGAAACGGTCAAACTCGTTTGACTTTCTTGGCACCATCTCGTGGATTGATCGGTTACTCAACCGAATTCTTATCCTTAACTCGTGGTTATGGGATCATGAACCATACCTTCTCCAAGTACTTGCCAGTTATCAAGAACTGGAACCCAGGTCGTCACAACGGGACTTTGGTTTCAATTAACTCTGGTAAGGTAACGACGTACGCTATCATGGCCGTTCAAGACCGTGGGACCATCTTCACTGAAGCTGGGACTGAAGTGTACGAAGGGATGATCGTTGGTCAAAACAGCCGGGATAATGATATCTCCGTTAACATTACCCGTGGCCGGAACCAAACCAACGTCCGGGCCGCCGGTTCTGAAGATATTGCCAAGGTTAAGACGCCATTGAAGATGTCTCTGGAAGAATCACTGGAATTCATCAACGAAGATGAATACTGTGAAATCACGCCAGACCACGTTCGTCTGCGGAAGCAAATTCTGAACACCAGCGAACGGGAAAAGGCTGCCAAGAAGCGGAAGACCGCTGCTCGGAAGTAATTTCTAAACTTTAAATTAAAGAAAACCGGTAATGGTTGCAGCTTGCTGTGATCATTACCGGTTTTTTAATGACCAGCTGACCGTTAAAAGAACGTTCTAACAGCAGCTGTACTAAAACTAGGCGACCTAGTGATTCCTTCCGCCTTACCATTCGCCAAATTTGAGCTGGATCGCTGTGGGAAGGACGGCTCGAGCCATAGAGCGGTCTCGAGCCTCGCTTTGAGCCGAGAAACACGTCTCAAAGGCGCCATTTACCAAGAAGGTCACATGGTAAATCCCACGGCTGAGCTCAAATTTGGCTCACTCACGGCTGACACGGATGTCCTGAGACGACCGTGATAATGAGTTTCATGGTTGTTATCAGTTAGCTTGAAACTACTGGGCGACCACGTTTTTCAACCGTCGTTCTGGTAGAATACAATCAAAGCCGGAGGAGGCCAGGGATGGAGCCAGCCTACAGCACGGGCAACTTTGGAGACACGTGGTTTGACCCGTACCCCAAAAGTTGGAACAAACTAGAGGGGTATAAATCATGGTTGTTTCAATTGAAAATAAGATTAAAGCTGTCGAAGACTATCTTAGTGATCGTGGTGAATCGTATACAATAGTTGCGACGCGTTACGGTATAGGACGGTATGCTCTTCGTGTTCTAACTGGTATTTATCAAGTTCATGGTCGAGAAAAACTATTGAATCCGCCACACATAACTGGTGAATTCCGTGTGAATTTAGTAGAGTGGAAGGAAAAGAATCATGCATCGTTAGAAGCAACCTGCATCAAGTTTGGTTTCCCGAAGCCTACGTCTGTTTCGAATTG
>NZ_JAAXLK010000079.1 GCF_012641185.1 Levilactobacillus tujiorum | reverse complement strand
TACCGCAAACCGACACAGGTAGTCGAGGAGAGTATCCTAAGGTGAGCGAGTGAACTCTCGTTAAGGAACTCGGCAAAATGACCCCGTAACTTCGGGAGAAGGGGTGCTACACGCAAGTGTAGCCGCAGTGAAAAGGCCCAGGCGACTGTTTATCAAAAACACAGGTTTCTGCAAAATCGTAAGATGACGTATAGGGGCTGACGCCTGCCCGGTGCTGGAAGGTTAAG
>NZ_JAAXLK010000078.1 GCF_012641185.1 Levilactobacillus tujiorum | reverse complement strand
TCCGACCACGTTTCACGTGTGTGGCCGTACTCAGGATCCTGAACTGAGGGTCAACGATTTCATCTACGGGGGTATCACCCTCTGTGCCGAGCCTTCCCAGACTCTTCGATTATCATTGACTTTGGTAACTCAAATGTTCAGTCCTACAACCCCAAAGAGCAAGCTCTTTGGTTTGGGCTATTCCCCGTTCGCTCGCCGCTACTTAGGGAATCGATTTTTCTTTCTAT
>NZ_JAAXLK010000077.1 GCF_012641185.1 Levilactobacillus tujiorum | reverse complement strand
TTTTTCTGTCACATAATCCGAATAAAGCGCTTTTTTGTTCGCCTTTCAAACGATAAACAAAAAACCTCTTCTGCAATCAATTTTGCAAAAGAGGCTTTTATTAATTTCCCGGGTTCCCTGGTCCACCCTGAGAACCATTAGCATTCCCAGTATCACCGGTATTTCCACTACTATCCGTACTGCTTGCTCCATTGGACGTGCTCATATCCGCAATCGTCCCAGTTTTT
>NZ_JAAXLK010000076.1 GCF_012641185.1 Levilactobacillus tujiorum | reverse complement strand
GAACCCGTGTATGTTGAAAAATGCTGGGATGAGGTGTGGATAGCGGTGAAATTCCAAACGAACTTGGAGATAGCTGGTTCTCTCCGAAATAGCTTTAGGGTTAGCCTCGGAGTTAAGAATCGTGGAGGTAGAGCCACTGTTTGGACTAGGGGCCCGTCATGGGTTACTGAATTCAGATAAACTCCGAATGCCACAGATTTATATCCGGGAGTCAGACGATGAGTGAT
>NZ_JAAXLK010000075.1 GCF_012641185.1 Levilactobacillus tujiorum | reverse complement strand
ACTCAAAGGAATTGACGGGGGCCCGCACAAGCGGTGGAGCATGTGGTTTAATTCGAAGCTACGCGAAGAACCTTACCAGGTCTTGACATCTTCTGCCAATCTTAGAGATAAGAGGTTCCCTTCGGGGACAGAATGACAGGTGGTGCATGGTTGTCGTCAGCTCGTGTCGTGAGATGTTGGGTTAAGTCCCGCAACGAGCGCAACCCTTATTATCAGTTGCCAGCATT
>NZ_JAAXLK010000074.1 GCF_012641185.1 Levilactobacillus tujiorum | reverse complement strand
GTACGGCCACACACGTGAAACGTGGTCGGAATCCGGGAGGACCATCTCCCAAGGCTAAATACTCCCTAGTGACCGATAGTGAACCAGTACCGTGAGGGAAAGGTGAAAAGCACCGCGGAAGCGGAGTGAAATAGTTCCTGAAACCATGTGCCTACAATTAGTTAGAGCCCGTTAATGGGTGATAGCGTGCCTTTTGTAGAATGAACCGGCGAGTTACGTTAATTTGC
>NZ_JAAXLK010000073.1 GCF_012641185.1 Levilactobacillus tujiorum | reverse complement strand
GCCTTCCCCAGGAAACCTTAGTCATTCGGTGGATCAGATTCTCACTGATCTTTCGCTACTCATACCGGCATTCTCACTTCTAAGCGCTCCACTAGTCCTTGCGGTCTAGCTTCGTTGCCCTTAGAACGCTCTCCTATCACGCGACCTATTGGTCGCATCCACAATTTCGGTAACATGCTTAGCCCCGGTATATTTTCGGCGCAGGATCACTCGGCTAGTGAGCTATT
>NZ_JAAXLK010000072.1 GCF_012641185.1 Levilactobacillus tujiorum | reverse complement strand
TCCGACCACGTTTCACGTGTGTGGCCGTACTCAGGATCCTGAACTGAGGGTCAACGATTTCATCTACGGGGGTATCACCCTCTGTGCCGAGCCTTCCCAGACTCTTCGATTATTATTGACTTTGGTAACTCAAATGTTCAGTCCTACAACCCCAAAGAGCAAGCTCTTTGGTTTGGGCTATTCCCCGTTCGCTCGCCGCTACTTAGGGAATCGATTTTTCTTTCTAT
>NZ_JAAXLK010000071.1 GCF_012641185.1 Levilactobacillus tujiorum | reverse complement strand
TACCGCGGCTGCTGGCACGTAGTTAGCCGTGGCTTTCTGGTTAAATACCGTCAACTCCTGAACAGTTACTCTCAAGAGTGTTCTTCTTTAACAACAGAGTTTTACGAGCCGAAACCCTTCTTCACTCACGCGGCATTGCTCCATCAGACTTTCGTCCATTGTGGAAGATTCCCTACTGCTGCCTCCCGTAGGAGTTTGGGCCGTGTCTCAGTCCCAATGTGGCCGAT
>NZ_JAAXLK010000070.1 GCF_012641185.1 Levilactobacillus tujiorum | reverse complement strand
AGTCTAGAGCCGTTGAGACGCTTAGTCGATCGCTTACCAGAGACCAATTACCAGCTGACACTCCATACAGACCAAGGTTGGCAATACGTTCATCGGCAGTGGCGAAGAGTTCTCCGTAAAGGAAATATTCGTCAAAGCATGTCACGTCGAGCGACCTGTTTGGATAATGCGGCGTGCGAAACGGTCTTTAATAAACTAAAGGCCGAGATTGGACCAAGTAAGGCCTT
>NZ_JAAXLK010000007.1 GCF_012641185.1 Levilactobacillus tujiorum | reverse complement strand
TCAGTTTTCAAAGGTCTACCTAAGTGATTACCGAAGCAATCAACTTAATCATCATATCATGATGTCAAAACCGTGTCAACATCTTTTTTCAACTTCTTGAATAATTATTCAAGGTTGTAAATCCGTTGACGACCGCTTAAAGCGCGTCTTGACAACATAAATCATTCTATCAGTTGCTGTTTAACTCGTCAAGCATTAATTTCAAATTTGTATGACTATTCAACAATTTGTTATTTATGCATCCGTGTCGCAAACAGCAACAGGTAATATCTTATCAATTATCGTCCAATTGGTCAAGACTAATCTACAAAAAAATAAAAAAGAATCCAGAATAGCTCCTGGATTCCCACTTAAGGCGATGACTACCGCCCTAATCTCACTACTTATTAATTTATTCGGTTGGAGAAGTGTCGCTCGGATTCTCGCTGTGCTCGCTTAGTCGCCCGTTCCATAAATTGATCCAAAATAGCAACCATGACGGCCTCATCCGTTGCATCCGTTAACGCAACCTTCGTCCGAGCCGCGTGTGGAATCCCCTTAAGGTAGTAAGCCACCTGATTACGGAAATCTTTCGGCCCCTCTTGCGGGCCACGCGCGATACAAAGTCGCCGCAAATGTTCCTTAGCCAAAGTCACCTTTTCCTCAATAGTTGGTTCGGGTAGCAATTCACCCGAATCTAGGTAATGGGTCACCCGGCGCAGCAACCAGGGATTGCCCATGACTGCTCGACCAATCATCACGGCATCAGCGCCAACGTCTGTCAACATACGCTTAGCATCTTCCGGTGTGCGCACATCGCCATTTCCCATGAATGGAACGGTCAAGTGACCCGCAACTTCATGCAAAATATCCCAGTCGGCTTGTCCCTGATACATCTGCTTACGCGTTCGCCCGTGCATCGCAACCGCGGCAGCACCAGCACTCTGAGCCGCCAACGCATTGTCCACGGCATACACGTGATGGCTGTCCCAGCCCGTGCGCATCTTAACCGTCACTGGTTTGCTAACCGCAGCCGTCACCGCCGCTACCATGTGATAGACCTTTTCCGGATCTAATAACCACTTAGCCCCAGCATCCGTATTCACAACCTTATTCACGGGACAGCCCATATTGATATCAATGATATCGGCCGCCGTCTCTTGATCCACGTACCGCGCCGCCTGAACCAGTGTCTCCTCTGTGCCACCGAAGATTTGAATGCTCATCGGGTGTTCGTGCGGATCCACCGCCATCATCTTCAGCGTTCGCTGGTTATGATAGTGAATCCCCTGCCCCGAGATCATCTCACATTCAACTAAGCCCGCGCCAAACGCCTTACAAATATGACGAAAGGCAACGTTCGTGACCCCAGCCATTGGTGCCACCACCACGCGATTGGGAATTTCAACGTCCCCGATCTTCCAGTTCATGGTCATCGCCTACTTCGCTTGGGCTTCTGCTAAGATTTGCCGCAAATCATCCTCGGAGAATTGATACTTCTTCCCGCAGAAATGGCATACCGCTTCCGCACCATGGTCTTCCTCGATCATTTCCTTTAGAGCAGCCGGTTGAATTGCTGCCAGCGATTTGGCGAAGCGTTCCTTGGAGCAATCACACTTGAAGCCCACTGGCATCTTCTGCAAAATCTTGACCTTTTCATCAGGGAACAAGAGTTGCAAAATATCCTCTGGCTTCTGCCCGTCTAACAACAGCTCAGAAACCATTGGCATCTCTTTAATTCGTTTTTCGAGTCGCGCAATTGCTGCGTCCGAGGCCCCGGGCATGACTTGAATCATGAAGCCACCGGCTACTTTGACCGTATTATTAGGTTGTACAAAGACAGAAACGCCGACTGCACTCGGAATCTGTTCTGACTTAGCCAGGTAGTAGGTGAAATCTTCCCCCAGTTCCCCAGAGATCAATGGGACTTGTCCCGTATAAGGCTGACCCAGTCCTTGATCCTTGGTCACCGTCATCATGCCTTGCACGCCGACTGCCTTTTTCACATCAATCTTGTGCTTTTCATTGAGTGGGAGGCTAATGTGGGGATACATTAAATACCCTTTGACTGTCCCGTCCGCATTACCGTCCGCAACAATCGCACCCACGGGGCCATGACCATCTACCTTAACCGTCAGCTTCTCCTTCCCCTTAAGCAAGGAGGTTGAGAGTAATAGCGTCCCAATCAAAGTCCGACCCAACGCCGCCGTTGCCGAACTCCAAGTATCGTGTCGTTGCTGTGCCTCGGCAACCGTGTCCGTCGCATCGACCACGTAGGCCCGGAACATCCCATCATCAATCAAACTTTTTACTAAATAATCTGCCATTAACTTATAAACGTCCTTTCATTGCACTTTATCATGCCCTACATTACCAGAAACTTGGCAAATTGCAAAGCCTGACTACTGGCGTCACGCCATCTCGGCACACCAGTAGCCCTGACCATCACCCCAAATAACGAAAAAGCCCGAGACAAACGTCCCGGACCTCACATATTAATCGCTTATTCAGAGTGATCCTCATCGTGGTGATCATCTGGTGCTTGCGAACTAGCTTCGGAGCTAGCAGGCTGTGCTTCAGATGAAGCGACACTCGACGCACTAGAAGCGAGCTTAGCTTCAGTTGAAGCCTGACGTTCAGCTTCACGCCGTTCGAGTTCACGTTTGGATTCTTCAAACGTCGCCGCTTTTTCACTAGGAAATTCATCATCGCCGTCTTTTTCAGGCATCTTCCCAGTGTTAAACAGACTGAGAATTTGCTTTTCATCCAGCGTTTCGTATTTCAGCAAGGCATCTGCAATAATCTTGTGTTCCGCTTTGTGTTCTTCCAGAATCTTCCGGGCAGTATCATGTGCTTCCCCGATGATCCGGCGAACTTCGCTATCAATCAAGTTAGCAGTGTGTTCTGAGTAAGTTGGTTGACCAGTGTAACCGGCCCCAGCAAACGGTTGACCACCAGCACTTTCCAGTGCAACGGTTCCCAACGCGTCACTCATCCCATACTGGGTAACCATGGAGCGAGCAATTTGAGTGGCTTGCTCAAAGTCATTGGAGGCCCCGGATGATTCGGAATGGAAGATTAATTCTTCGGCAGTCCGACCACCCATCAAACCAGCGATCTGTTCCATGGCATCCTTCTTAGACATCAGCATCTGATCTTCACGTGGCAACATGATGGCGTAACCGCCGGCACGACCACGAGGAACAATGGTGACCTTGTGAACCACGCGGGCGTCGTTTAAGACCAACCCCACGATCGTATGACCGGCTTCATGGTAAGCCACCGTCTTACGTTCCTCAGGACTGATAACCCGGTCCTTCTTAGCAGGTCCGGCAATCACACGGTCTTCCGCTTCATCTAAGTCCGAAGCATCGATTTGTGTCTTGTTCCGGCGCGCTGCCAACAGTGCCGCTTCGTTCAAGAGGTTTTCCAAATCGGCACCGACGAAACCAGGCGTCTGCTTAGAAATTTCCTTCAAATCAACGTCATTGGCTAATGGCTTGTTCTTAGCGTGAACCTTCAGAATGGCTTCACGGCCCTTAACATCTGGGCGTCCAACCAAGATCTTCCGGTCAAACCGACCTGGCCGCAACAGCGCAGGGTCTAAGACATCGGAACGGTTCGTAGCGGCCATCACAATGACCCCTTCGCTTCCGGTAAACCCGTCCATTTCAACCAGTAATTGGTTCAACGTTTGTTCACGTTCATCGTGGCCACCGCCCATGCCGGCACCCCGTTGACGACCAACCGCATCAATTTCATCAATAAAGATGATTGAAGGTGCGGCCTTCTTGGCCTGTTCAAACAAGTCCCGTACACGGCTAGCCCCGACACCGACGAACATTTCCACGAAATCTGAACCAGAAATCGAGAAGAATGGTACCGCCGCTTCACCAGCAACGGCCTTCGCCAGCAACGTCTTACCAGTACCAGGAGGACCCTCCAGCAAGACACCAGATGGGATCCGGGCACCTAATGAAACAAACTTACGCGGATTCTTCAAGAACTCAACCACTTCGACAAGTTCTTGCTTTTCTTCTTCCTCACCAGCGACGTCCGCAAAGCGAACTTTGTTTTCTTTGCTGTCGGCTGGCTTAGCTTTACTCTTCCCAAAGTTCATGACTCGGCCATTGCCGCCGCCTTGGCCAGCTTGACCCATCATCATGTAGAAGAAGAAGAAGAAAATAACTAGTGGCGCAACGTAGACTAATAAATTAATCCAGAAGCCACTTGACTCCTCCGCTTTGGTGTTCATTTTAACATTATGATCCTTGGCAACCTTATCAATCTCAGAAACCGTCGAATTATTGGTTAAGACTTGGGTGCTAAAGCTAGTCACCGCCGTGCTCTGTGAGCCGCCGAGACTAAAGCCGGTGTTTGTGGTCCGCTTTTGTGCGTTCCGATATTCCCCGGTAATCTTGTAAACTCCCCCGGAAGGTTGAATGGAGAATTTCTTGATCTTATTCGCATTCAAATCTTTAACGAATTGACTCGATTGGATTTCTTGGGTTTGTGAGCTGTTGCCGTTACCATTGAACAGGTAAACCACGCCAATGATCAACAAGAAAATCACAATGTAAAATAGACTATTACGGAACAGTCCATTTCGTCGATTATTCATGTCGTGCCTCCTTACTCACAGTTCCCAGCCTTCACATAGGAACGAAATTTAGAGCATCTGCTCTTTTGACTAAATAAGATGTTATCACAATTGACTATCATTGACTAATTATTTATCTGAATAAACAGATGGCTTCAAAACACCAACGTACGGGAGATTCCGATATTTTTCTTCATAGTCCAAACCATAGCCAACCACGAATTCACTTGGGACGTTAAACCCAACATAATCCGCTTTAGCTTCGACTACGCGGCCACTCGGCTTGTCCATTAACGTGCAAACCCGAATTGAGTTCGCCTTGCGGTCCTTCAACAGGTCTTCCAGATACTTCAAGGTCCGGCCCGTATCAATAATATCTTCTACTAAGATAATATCGCGGCCCGCAACATCCGTATCTAGATCCTTCAGCAACCGAATCGTACCAGACGATGCCGTCCCGCCGTTGTAGCTCGAGACATCAATAAAATCAATTGTCGCATAGATATCCATATCGCGAATAACATCCGTCATAAATAGGATAGCACCTTTTAAGACACAAATGATTAATGGTGTCTTATCTCGGTAATCTTCTGAAAGTTGCGTACCTAACCGTTTGCAGGCCGCCGCAATATCTTCCTCACTGTATAGGACCTTTAAAATATCGTTATTCATGCTGTTCCCCTTTCGCCGATTCATGCTGTAATTTAATGTGATAGTTGCTTGTGTGCGCCCGCGGTGGTAGCACCGACCACTTTACGCCCAACGCTGCGACGATTTCACCCTTAGCTGTCACCAATACTGGAACCTGACGACGCGCTTCTCGCGGAACCTTAGCATTGATCAGCGCTCGCCGGACCGGCTGATGGTGGCCGTTCGCCAACCGTAACCGGTCGCTCGCTCGCCATGGTCGCACCTGCAATGGCCACTGATCAGCAGCCAAAGCCACGACCTGTTGCCGCGGTAAATCATCGGTAACGTCAGTCGTAAAACAGCCAAATTGCCAGCCATTTCCCAACGTTCGCCATTGGTTTAATACTACCATAAAACTAAAAACTTCCTGGGAATTTTGCCGTAAATTTTTCAATTGATTGATGGTAAACGTCACATAACTTTTATTCAGGCACCATTCTCCACCTAAATCCACCGTCCCGGAAGGCCGCTGTGGATTCGCCAACAACTGGCGACACTCCCGTAAAACCGCAGGCGTCGTTGCCAGTGCAGGCGCCGTCAGCTTAATCAACCGCGTCAACAGGAGATCCTGCAGCTCTGGAGATTGGGCTAAAAATTGTGACGTATCCACCACTAGTGGCTGCCATTGTCGAACAATCTGATTGAATCGTTGCGTCACAACCTGGTCAGTCACCTGCAAGACGGTCCGTAATTGTTCGGCATAGGTCAGCAGATGCTGATCAACCTGCGGATTTTCCTGCCGTAGCGCTGGCAGGATCTGCAACCGCAACCGATTACGACTCGCCGTCAGTTCGTGATTCGTCGCGTCTTCAAACCAAGGGATCTCCTGTTGCTCGGCATACACCCGTAATTGCGCCTTGGTAAATGGAAGCAGGGGCCGAATCAATTGGCCACCATGAAATGGTCGGCTAGCCGCCATCCCCGTCAGTTGGTCTAACTGCCCCCCGCGCAACAGCTTGAACAGGATCGTCTCTGCCTGTTCGTTAGCCTGATGCGCCGTCGCAATCCAATCCGCTTGCTGGGCCTTTAACTGTGCTGCAAAAAATTCGTAGCGAAACTGGCGTGCCGCGTTCTCCAGGCCATGCTGAGGATGCTGAGCTGGCGGCCAAGTCGTCATCACCAGTGGCACCTGCTGCTGGGCACACCACTGTTTGAGAAATGCGGTCTCCGTTCGGCTCTGTTCACGCAACTGGTGATCGACATAAACGACCGTCAATTGGGGACGTTGGTCAACCGGCAGACGCGTGAACAGGGTCAATAGAACCATCGAGTCTACCCCGGTTGAAACCGCGACTAATCCGCGCTGGTGCGGGCCCGTCCAGCCCTGCAGCTCGCAGTGACGTTGAAAATCCGTCTCCAATGACACCTGAGTCCCTCATTTCCTTCTGCCTTCATCCGCGTGATTATGAAAAAGGGCCGCAACTAGTGCGGTCCTCTTCACCTTAATGGCCCGTTAGCCAATCTGACTAACTGCGCCGACCGCCACGGCCGCCACGCTTGCCTTCAGTGTTTCGTTTAATCGTTGCCAATCGATCCTCACTTTGCTTCAAGAACCCTGACATCATATCGTCAAAATTTTCTTTATGGGGAGCCGCATGATGGCCTGCAAACCGTCCATTAGCTGAGCTATGGTGTGGTCGAGGACCATTATTTTCAAACCGCCGACCATGGCCATGCCCTTCAGCACCACCGTGATTATTGCCACCACGATGTTGGTCGTGATCCCGGTGTTCATTGTGACTGTGGTGGGGCCGGTCACCAGCCGGATGATCGGTTGCTTTGCGAATCGACAACCCAATCTTCCCATCATCGCCAACAGTTAAGACTTTAACTGTGACCTCGTCACCGACAGACAATACGTCATGAATATCCTTAACGTAGCCGTCAGAAATCTCACTAATATGCACCAACCCGGTCTTGTGGTCGCCTAAATCAACAAATGCACCAAAGTTCGTAATTCCAGAGACCTTTCCGGAAACTTTAGCTCCAACCTCGATTGCCATAAAAAAGAAGTTCCTCCTTAAAATAAGTGCTTTCAGTATAACACAATTTCTCTAGATACCACACGCTAAAACCTAAAAAGGCCATCCATTAATCAAATTTCCTAACCCAGCTAAAACGCCGTCACGTTAGCCCTTACGCAACCCTTGTGAATACCGCCATGGGCTGATCTTTCGCCTTACTGATCGCCACATTAACGGCCGGTTCAAAAAATCCGCTAGTTCACGTTGAACTAGCGGATCATCTCAAACTACTTTACCGTCACGTCACTCGCGTGGTCGCCGGGCAAACTATAGATCGTTTCCCCAGACTTCGAATAGTAATACTTCGAGCGAATCAACCGGCCCAAATAGTCTTTGTCGTTTAATTGTTTGATTTGCAGTTGTAACTTGCGATTAGTTGCTTTAGTCGCGGTCAACTTCTGCTTACTGGTCGTCACTTCTTGCTGAACATGGTGCAAGCTAGCATTCGTACGGACCAGTTGGATACTGAGAACGAGGGCAAAGACCGCAAAGACCGCCAGAATACGCGTTGCTCGGCGCATCCGCCGTTTACCCAGCCATTGATGGCGATGGGCCCGGGCCTGTTGGTGGTCTAGCCGCCGGGTGTAATCATTTTCCAAACGTTCGATTTTCGCCGGCTTCGGTTTTACATCAGCCATTTCCACTCACTCCTCAGTTTTCACCAGATAGTTTAACTTGAGTATAGCAAGTTTCAATTTGCCCGTCTAGCGCGTTTAACATAATGTAAAACATTCGTCATATTTAATCGAAAATTCAGCCTATTCTTGACGAAAATCTTGGGCGTAGTCTTCTTTGACGATGGTGTACATCCGTTCCGCGTCATCTTTCTTCGTTGTCTCCAGCAACTCATTAACTTTGACCGTTAATGTTTTGTTACCGAACTTAATAACTAACTCATCATTTGTCGCCACGTCACTCGATGACTTGGCCACTTTGCCATTAATGGAAATCCGCCCTTTGTCGGCAATTTCCTTAGCGACTGACCGCCGCTTAATAATCCGTGATACCTTTAAATACTTATCTAATCGCATATTATTTTCCTCCGTGTTGACTAAGTTGTTGCCATAATCTTAACACACTCTCGCCGTGGGGAATGGCTAGCCACTCCCTAACTGATAGGAGTTGCCATTTCAAAGCCAAGCCTAGGAAGAGTAATCCGCCTAAGGGAATCACCACTAGCAGGCCACCACCAATGGCCAGACGACTGGTTAGCACTGCTGGCCACCAGTACGTCAGCAGTCCTACCATGAGCCGGACGCCGAAAACCATTAAGATCGTGCAGGCCAGCAAAATCCGAATATACGCCGACGTCCAGACACCTGACCGCAACGTCACATCTGATCCATACCAAATAACCAAAAAGATGGCGCCCAGACTCACGACCGTCAACCAACTCGCCCCGGTAGCCCCAAAGCTCCGAACCGCCCAGTGATTCAATCCGATTTTAACCAGTAGACCAGTTGTTAGGGCAACCACCGTCAACCGATACTGGTCTTGGCTCTGTAAAACACTATTATAGGTCTGAATCAAGGTCGCCAGAATAATGCTCAGCATGTAAATACTCAGCATCCCCGACCCCTGCGCATCACCAAACAACAGACGATTAACCCACGGCATCAAGGCCACCAAGCCAGCGGTCGCCGCCGCAGCCACCATCAAGGCAATCCGCATCATGGTCGTCGTCAACCGTTTGAAGGCCTCGGGACGTTGCTCCTGTTGGGCGGCGGTCAGTGCCGGCAGTAGTGAGGTTGCAAAAGCCACGGCCACCACCAACCCTAGCTGGACCAGCGGCTGGGCGCGATCGTACACCCCTTTGAGGCTCTTGGCAGCGACGTCGCCCATCCCACCGGCGACCAACCCATTCTTGACGGTAAAAGAGTCCACCAACTGTAGCAGGACCAACATCGCCGTCAATAAACACAGGGTACCCCCTTCAACCAACAGTCGACGTCCAACGTGAGGTACCTTAGTCGCGGTGGTCGCACTGCGCCGTCGCCAACGGGGGATGACCAGCAGCGCTGCCACCGCCGCAATCGTTCCACTACTCAGCGCCCAGGTGCCCATCCGATAGACGGACCAATCGTGCTGCGTCGCCCAACCGGCCGCCACCAAAATAACGATGACCCGGACCAGCTGTTCAATGACTTGGGAGCGCGCCGTTGGGAGCATTTGAAACCGCCCTTGGTAGTATCCTCGACTGACCGATAGCGCCGGCATAAATAGAAACATCCAGGCGACCACTTGAATCAACGGGGTAAGCTGGCGATCGCCCATCCCCCGGGCCAAGCTGGGTGCTCCCAACATTAGTCCAATGAAGATAACCAACGCCAAGCCCCACAACCAGCGGTAGACCTGTCGCGCGACTTGTTGTTGACTTGGCAAGTCATGCGCCTCTGCAATCATTTTAGAGATGAATACCGGCAACCCGCTCAACGCAAAGGTCATGCCGATCCCATAGAGCGGGTACACCTGCTGGTAAACATAGAAGCCTGTATTGCCAACCATGTTTTGAAATGGCACCCGGTAAACCGCACTCAATAATTTTGCAATGAACGCTGCAATGGACAAAACCAGAGCGCCTTGCAAAGTCGTATTCACTT
This sequence comes from Levilactobacillus tujiorum, assembly GCF_012641185.1. Taxonomy (GTDB): domain Bacteria; phylum Bacillota; class Bacilli; order Lactobacillales; family Lactobacillaceae; genus Levilactobacillus; species Levilactobacillus tujiorum. The sequence continues at coordinate 115,669 of NZ_JAAXLK010000007.1, read as the reverse complement.
GACGTTTGCCCATGGGCTCCTCCTTTGTCCAGCACATAATCAGGCTGCGAAATTACTCTTCATCCGCCTTAGGTTTTGTCGTCTCAAGGACAATATCCCGTAAAGCTGCCATGAACTGTTGCACCTGTGGCAACCAGTCCTTAACCGTCATCGCAGGCTGTAAGACCAACTTGACGTGTAGGCGATCGTCGTTAATCGCCACTGTTGCCTTCAGCTTCGTTGCGGACAGTGCCTTAAAGACATCTTGCCCACCTAAAATATCGGTGCCCTTCTTCGAGATCGTCACGAAGACATCCCCGTTGACCCGCCGAATTTTATCCACTAAGGCTAAGTCCGCCGCTAACTTCAATTGACCGATCGTCAGCAATTGGGCCACGCTTTCTGGATAGTCACCGAAGCGATCAATCAGATCTGCTTCAATTTCACTGACTTCATCGTCACTTTCCAGTTGGCGAATCCGCTTGTACATTTCAATCTTTTGTTGCTCATCTTCAATGTAATCGCTAGGCAAGTACGCTTCCACACCCAGTTCAACCGTGGTATCCGTCTTCAGTTGCGACTTCTTTCCTCGCTTCTTAGCAACGGCATCACTCAGCATTTGGGTGTACAGGTCATACCCCACGGAATTAATGAAGCCGTGTTGCTGCTTACCCAAAAGATTACCGGCACCCCGAATAGACAGGTCGCGCATCGCAATCTTGAAGCCGGACCCTAACTCGGTAAAGTCCTTGATGGCTTCCAATCGTTTCTCACTGACCTCGGTCAGCACCTTATTCGGCTTATACGTGAAGTAGGCGTACGCCACCCGATTACTCCGGCCAATGCGTCCCCGCAATTGGTAAAGCTGCGAGAGGCCCATTCGATCAGCATTTTCCACAAACAGCGTGTTGGCATTCGGAATATCAATTCCCGTTTCAATAATGGTCGTCGTGACCAGGACGTCGTAGTCCCCCCGTAGGAAGTCAAACAGCACCCCTTCCAGTTGGGCTTCGGTCATCTTCCCGTGAATGTAGCCGACCCGTGCTTCGGGAACCAACGCCTGAATCTGACTGACCGTCTTTTCGATGTCATCCACCCGATTGTGCAGATAGAAGACTTGCCCGCCCCGCTGCATTTCACGCCGAATCCCATCTTGAATGGCCCCTGCATTCTGTTCCATGACGTAAGTCTGAATGGGGAACCGGTTGGCTGGTGGCGTTTCAATCACTGACAAATCCCGCACCCCCAGCATGGACATGTGAAGCGTCCGGGGGATTGGCGTCGCGGTCAGCGTTAACACGTCGACATTGGCCTTCAGTTGCTTCAACCGTTCCTTGTGTTTAACGCCAAACCGTTGTTCCTCATCGACTAAGACCAAGCCTAAATTCTTAAACTTCACATCCTGTGAAAGTAGCCGGTGGGTCCCCACCACGATATCTAGTTGACCGCTCTCCAGATCGTCAATTGACTGGTGAATTTGCTTCGTCGTTCGGAACCGGGAGAACATTTCGACGTTGATGGGATACCCCTCAAACCGATTGACCATCGTATCGTAGTGTTGTTGCGCCAGAATCGTCGTCGGGACTAAGAAGGCCACTTGTTTTCCGGCTTCGACCGCTTTAAAGGCCGCCCGCAACGCAACTTCCGTCTTACCGTAACCCACATCCCCGACTAGGAGCCGATCCATGGGACGGGGCTTTTCCATATCGTGTTTAACTTCTTCGATCGTCCGCAATTGGTCCGGTGTTTCAGCGTAAGGGAAATCATTCTCGAAGTCCGTCTGCAGACTATCATCCTTAGGAAAAGCAAAGCCCTTTTCGGCAGCCCGCTTCGCGTAAAGGTCGACCAACTCATCGGCAATATCCTCGATCTTGGCCGCCACTTTACTCTTCGTCTTAGCCCACTCCGAGCCCCCCAGTTTATTAATCCGGGGCTTCTTATCTTCAGAAGATACGTATTTTTGAATCAAATTCAACTGGGTCACGGGAATGAAGAGCTGCGCATTATCCTGGTAGTCAATGGTCATGTAGTCTTGGTGAACGCCATCGACCGTCAGTGTCTGCATCCCAATGAACTTCCCAATCCCGTGGTTCACGTGAACAACATAGTCGCCCGGCTTCAAGTCGGTATAACTCTTCAACCGTTCCGCGTTAGCCATAGTCTGCCGCCGCGGCCGCTTCTTCGTCACCTTCTGGAACATTTCCGCTTCAGTAATGATGACTAAGTTCGCCTCAGGTAATTCGAAACCGGTTCGTAGTCGTTCTGGGACGAGTTGCGTCAAGCCAGCTTGTAGATTTGCTTCCTTCGTCAAGACCGCCTGAATCTCAAAATCATCCAAGGTCTCTTCGATTTTAGCCAACCGTTCCTCGTCCTGCACCAGCAAGACAATCGTCTGCTTTTGCTTCCGCCAGCGATCAATCTCCGTCTTCATCACGGGCAGCTGACCAAAGAACTGCTGCATCGCCCGCGTGGCAATATTGGTTACCGCTTGGAACCGCAGATTTCCCATACCCTTCTGGAACAAGGCCAGCATAATTTGAGCATGCCGATCGTGCTTAAGAATTGGTCGGAGTTCGCCACCAAACGTCTGCTGCGCAAAGATTTGGTGATGGGTCAGCTTGTCCGTCGCCCAGTTGGCCTCATCCTCCAAGAGTTGCCGTTCGCTGTCCTGTAAACGCGAATAATCCCCGAACAGCGCCAAGCCATCTTCTGGTAAATAATCCAACAGCTGGTGATGTTCTGGGAATAAATAATCGGCAAACTCCATCAATTGGGGATCCACTGACCCCTTACGTAAGCCGTCAATCAATGGTTTCACTTGATTGGTCAGGGTGGTTGCGGCATCATCGTCTAACTTCGCCACCTGTTTCGCCAGCTCAGCCGTCAGCGTATCCGCTCCAGCAGCCCGTTCGTCGGCCGTCAGAATGAAGTCTGTCGCTGGTAAGATCTCAACTTCATCGACGTTTTCAACACTCCGTTGGGTCGCCGGATCGAAGTACCGCAGTGAATCAATCTCGGTATCAAAGAAGTCCAACCGTACCGGATAATCCGCAGCTAGCGGATAGATATCCACGATCGACCCTCTGACCGCGAAGTCGCCAGGCCCCGCCACCAACTTTTGGTGAGTATAGCCCATGCCAAATAAACGCTGTTGCAGCGCCTCGAGGTCAAACTCTGCTCCGATCTTGACGCTAAACCGCGCCGCCGCAAAGTTTGCCGGTGCCGGTAGAAAGCGTCGTAGCCCTGACAGCGCAGTCACGATGACCACTGGTCGATCACTCTGCAAAGCCCGCAGAGCGTCAATCCGCGAAGACCGATACTCGGGCGAACTCGTCGCAACTTCTGCCGCGAGTAATTCTTCCACGGGGAAATCAAACAGTTCATCTTCGTTCAATAAATTAGCCAGGTCGTCTACCAGTTGCCCGGCGTGATACAGCGTATCCGTCACGTAGACGATTGACCGTTGCTGATCGTGCAGCAGACTCGCAATGAATAGCGTCTCAGCGGAACCGTTGAGGCCGGTCACTAATTGGCGCTGACCGATCCCCAACGTTTGACGGATCGTCGTGTACGCTGAGGTCTGCGTCATAAATGCTTCTAAATTCACGAGATAACTTCCTCTTCTTAGTTGTACTTATTCATCAACTGAGTAAATGCGGTACCCTCTAACCAATCATCCAATGCGGCCACAGCCTTATCCGCAGATTGATTGAATAATGGTTGTTGGTCCGCCGTAAATTTGGTCAAGACGTAATCCACGACTGACATCTTTTGCGGATGCCCTGTCCCCACTCGCAAGCGCTTAAAGTCCTTACTTGAGACGTGGGCGATAATACTCTTGATGCCGTTATGACCACCGGCTGACCCGTGATCACGTAGCCGAATGTGCCCAACCGGCAGATCCATGTCATCGTGCACTACAAAGATATCATCCAGATCAATCTTAAAGTAGTTCATGAGGGGATGAACGGCGCGGCCGGATTCGTTCATGAACGTCGTGGGTTTCACAACTAAGACCTTTTCACCATTCACCACACCAGTGCCATAGCGCGCGTCCATCTTACGCGTAGTTAACTCGATACCGTGTTGCTTGGCAAATTCGTCAACCACCATGAATCCCGTGTTATGCCGTGTGCCATCATACTGTGGTCCAATATTACCCAAACCAACGATCATTTTCATAATTATCAATTTCTCCCTTTGTATTTAATCACTGACTATTCGGGAACACGATTATGATTCCCGTCTATATAATGATGTTTATCTCAACTTGCTGGTAGCGCCGTGCTAATCGTTCCTATCATAGCGGAAGACTGCCCGCACTCACAAGACCTTTTACCCAATATTACGAAAGGTTAAGGCTCTCGAAAGGACCACGGACTAGTATTCCCCATTACGAAAAAGGTCAACGGGCAAATTGGTGGTTCCCCTTAAAGGGTAAGTGAGATACAAAATAGCTGAACGGAAGCCTAGCACTCCGTTCAGCTGGTTCTAATTATCTTCATTATTCTAAATTAACACCTCTGAGTATAGCATATTCCCCCCATCACTGCACCGATTCTGACCCCGGTAAACCGTTTCACTAAAAGAAAGCGCTGTTATCCGAAGTTTTCCAGTCGGGGCGTGGTCGCCGGGTGGTTAACATGTTATACTTACGAGTGGGTATTTCTGCGTACCTTGATGTCAAAAATTTATTAGGAGATGAATGGATTTGACTACTAAAAACCATCAAAAAGTTGTTCTCGTTGGTGACGGGGCCGTTGGCTCTTCATACGCTTACTCAATGATGAACCAAGGTTTAGCTGAAGAATTCGTGATTGTGGATGTTATTAAAGACAGAACTGAAGGAGACGCTTTAGACCTTGAAGATGCTCAAGTCTTCACTGCTCCTAAGAAAGTCTACTCTGGTGACTACTCTGATTGTGCCGACGCTGATGTCGTTGTCATCACTGCTGGTGCCCCACAAAAGCCAGGCGAGACGCGTTTGGACTTGGTTAACAAGAACTTAAAGATCTTGTCTTCAATCGTTAAGCCCGTTGTTGATTCTGGTTTCGATGGTATCTTCGTGGTTGCTGCTAACCCAGTTGACATCTTAACTTACGCTACTTGGAAGTTCTCAGGCTTCCCAAAGGAAAAGGTTATCGGCTCAGGGACTTCTCTGGACACGGCACGTTTACGCGTTGCTTTGGCTAAGAAGTTCAACGTTGACCCACGGAACGTGGACGCCTACATCATGGGTGAACACGGTGACTCCGAATTCGCCGCTTACGACGAAGCTACAATCGGTTCCAAGCCATTGAAGACGATCGCCAAGGAACAAGGCGTGACTGACGATGACTTAGCTAAGATCGAAGACGACACGCGGAACAAGGCTTACGAAATCATCAACAAGAAGGGTGCCACTTTCTACGGTGTTGCCACCTGCTTGATGCGGATTACCAAGGCTATCTTGCGTGACGAAAACGCCGTACTACCTATCGGCGCTGCTTTGAACGGTGAATACGGTTTGGACGATGTCTTCATCGGTACACCAGCCGTTATCAACGGTAGTGGTTTGGCTAGCGTCATTGAAGTTCCATTATCCGATAAGGAAAAGGACTTAATGGCTAAGTCAGCTGCAACTTTGAAGCAAGTTACCAAGGACGGTTTAGCTGCCCTCAAGTAATTCAATCGTTTAAAAATAAAGTCGTCGTTCCTGCGGGAGCGGCGACTTTTTTTGCATAACGAAAATGGAGCCAACGGATTTCTCCATCGACACCAAAAACAGACCATAGAACCCTATTTATGTTGAATATTCTATTGAGAAGGAATGACTCAACTGACAACCAAGTTAAACGTTGCTTCTGCCCGAAATGTACCTCCAGGTAAACAGCTTGACCAACGATATTTGCCACTCTTTTCCTTCACTAGGCTAAAGGCAAGTGATTCGACCTCTAACCAATCTGGCGTTAGATAATACATCGATGCATCTTCCTCATCAGTTCCTGAAAAATCAACCACTAAGCAATCTCTCAGAGTGTCTCCCAACGCACTGGCAAGATCCCAATAGGCATCGAAGCCCTCTTCTGTAACACCTAGTGAGTGAAAGCTACGGACCCGCCCACGATCCTCAATTCTAATTGAGACATCTGACACACTTACTTTATAGCCACTCTGCCGAAAAAAAGCATCACTTATCGTTAGCCAGACATGATAGGTCGTCGTCATTTTTTTATCCATGCACGTCATTAAATATTGACTCTTATCTGTCTGCTCTGACAACATTGTAATACATGCTGGTAGCATCTCAACTTCCGAAATGAAATCCCCCTGCCCCTCGCTTGCTTCTCTGCGTTTCAACTCTTTAGGGATAACTTTCTTAGATAGTATCTGCCAAAAAAAAATCCGATAATCTGCGGTATGGTCTAAACTCACCTTCTACTTGATAATCTGAACAGGGTAATTCTACAACATCTCCCAGTATCCCCCTCGTTCTTCGAACAGTGATGTTACTAATTGTCCCTGTAATAAACACACCCATCCCCCCATTTTTGTTTTTTCTCTATCATACGCCTACTCGCAACCACAGTATCCGACAAAAATCAAAAGATTGACCAAAATTTTTGATTCGTACTTTTTAGCCATCGACCGTCTCCTGTTGCAGCTTTTCTATCCGGATAATTCCCCGTATTGTGGCATGTTTACTGCCACATTTCACGGCATTCTGCCTGCTTACACGCCACCAAGTGGTAGCTTAAATCACCTAAAAATCGCTACTTATCGCCCTTCTTCCTAGCATGCCTCGTCACTGTGCAACCGATTGAACAAGGCTAAATCCTTTTATTGCAACAACCATCGACACCAATAATCTTAAATATTAACATCAGAAAATTTATTTATTAGGAAAGCGCTAACATGTGGGCAACTAGATTGTCATTTAAGGTTGTTTGAAGTAAGCTAGGTTTATGCTAGTACGTGATCGTTAAGGATAACGACTTTCCTTCCACTGGCTTATTTTAGGAGGTCACTACCAATGAAAAAGAAAACCGGCTTCATAATCGGCATCGTGACCGCAATCGTCGCGGTCGGTGCGATTTACGTGGGCCAAGCGTATCATTATTCCTCAGCCAAAGTCTTCTTTAAAGACACGGAAATTGCTGGGGTCAACGTCGGGGGTAGCACCGCCGATCAAGCAGCAACGAAGTTAAAGTCTGCGCTGAAGAATCAACAATTGACGTTGCGCGACGGCAATAAGACCGTTGCCACGTTTAATACGCAAAAAGTTAATTTAAAGGTCACGTCTAAGACGGCCTTAAAGCAACTCATTGCCAAACAAAACGTCTGGTCTTGGCCAGCGCATGTGACGACGGCCACGGCTGACAGCATTGAACTCAATGCCAGCGACGCCAACCAATAAAGCATTAAGACCCTAGCAGCCACTATCGCTGCCAAGGCCAACCAGACCCGGGCTGCGGCCAAGAGCGCCACGTTTACCTACAAGGATGGGCAATACGAGGTCATCAAGGAACAGACCGGGAATCAATTGGATGCTGCCAAGGTGGCTAAGTCCATTACCAACGCCATTGAGAAGGGCGAAACAACGGTCAACGTTTCAAAGGATTATCTTAAACCGGCTGTTACCGTCAAGAGTGCTAGTTTTAAAGCAGCAAAAACCAAAGCTATTGCCATTACGAAGGAAAGTTACGTCTACAAGTTAAGTGGTCACAAGATCACGATTCCCGCCGCCACTTTAGCCAGTTGGTTGACGATGAAAGATGGTAAGCTGACCACTGATAACACGGCCATCAAGCAGTATCTGACGAAGCTCAGCAGTAAGTATGGCACGATCAACAAGACGCGAACCTTTAAGTCAACCAAGCGTGGCACGGTCAAAGTTAAGGCCGGCCTCTATGGTTGGAGCATTAAGGTTAAGTCTGAGACCCCTGCTCTCAGCAAGCTCGTCTTGGCCGGTAAAGGAATGTCGCGGACACCCGTCATTCACGGGAGTGGCTATCACAATAACGGCACCGACATCGGCAAGTCCTACGTGGAAGTCGATAAGGTCAATCAACACATGTGGGTCTACAAGAACGGCAAGTTAGTCGTCTCCACAGCTGTTGTCACCGGCTTACCAACGACAGCTCACCACACGCCAGATGGTGTCTGGGTAATCTGGAGTAAGGAACGGAACACAACTTTACGTGGTAAGAATGACAATGGTTCTAACTACGCTTCCAAAGTTAAGTACTGGATGCCCGTCGATGATACGGGCGTCGGGATTCATGATTCCCCATGGCAACCAGAGTACGGTGGCACGTGGTACAAGAAGCACGGCTCACACGGCTGTGTCAACACGCCACCTTCCAAGATTAAATCAGTTTATGATAATGTCAGCGTTGGAACTCCCGTCATTGTCTTCTAATGAATTTCTAAAAAAGTGCTGTGCCTTCAATTCTTGAAGGTCGGCACTTTTTATTATTTCTTTCATAATCCCTTTCACTTCTCGTTTTGCTTACGAAAAGTTTCTGCAGTTTTCACTAAAAAGAGCTACCAATTTTGAGGGAAACTATGGTATTATTAAAGGAGATTATTAGAAGTTTCTAATTTTTAGGAGGTCACTGTTATGCTGCTAAAATCCCTAGTGAAACCGAAAGAACGTCTCGTTACGGTTCGCGAGGACGTCACCCTGGAACAAGCCCTTAAAGTCTTAGAAGACTCGGGCTATCGGTGTGTGCCGATCCTGGATGAAACCGGACAGATCTTCCGGGGAAATATCTATAAGATGCACATCTATCGCCATAAATCCCGGGGCGGCGACATGCAGCTCCCGGTGACATCACTACTGAAAAATGCCACCAAGTTCATTTCAGTTAACGCCGCCTTCTTTAACGTCTTCTTCTCAATTAAGGATTTACCTTACATTGCCGTGTTAGATGACAAGAACGCCTTCTACGGTATTCTGACGCATACCCGTCTGATGGACATGCTGTCTCAATCCTGGAACGTTAACATCGGCAGTTACGTGATCACGGTGGTTTCTGCCGGTGAACGTGGTGACCTAGCTGGCATGGCGAAGATCATCACCAAGTATACGTCCATCGCCAGTGTTATCAGCCTGGATGCACAGGAAGGTGAATTGGTTCACCGGACCATGTTCACCCTGCCCGCCGAAGTTGATGAAGAAAAGTTGGATCGCATCGTTAAAGCCCTCGAACGCAAGGAATTCCATGTTCCTGAAATCGAAGACCTGCGTCACGAAAGCTAAATCTACCAAAAAGTATCGGCTCACCAGTTCAAGTGGGCCGATTTTTTTATTCGCTAACTGAAGGTTGAAAATCCCAAACTTAACAACCATTGTGGCGGCAAAACCAGGCAACACAGTAATCTCCTCGCCTTACCGGTCGGCAGATATGGGCTGGATCGGTGCGAACACAACTTGAAGCCTCGAAAGAACCGAGTCTACAAGCTTGGTTTTCTACTAAGCCAGTAAGAAGTTCGCTTACTGACTAAGTAGAACGACGCGCCTGAGCCCATATCTGCCGACCTCACGGCTTACACAGCACTCTTAGGCAACTGAGGTAATGGTTGCCACGGTCGTTACCAATAGATAATGAAAATACCAAGTAGCCACGTTTTCTCACATGCTGTTTTGGTAAACCGCAATCGGATTCGAAGGCAGCAATCCCCATCCAGTCCCCCTAACATTGTCATTCAAGAAAAAAGCGCAACAAAAAAGTCCAGAACAAAATTGTCCTGAACTTCACCGCCACTAAGGGCGCTATGTAGTGCGGGTGTTGCTTCGATTCCGCTTTCTCTTCGACTTATCCACCAATCCCACGCTGGTTGCTAACGCAGCATCAACTGCTGCCATCGTTTTGACATCCAAGTGGGTGACCTGATCCTTTAACCGCTGTTTATCGATCGTCCGGATCTGTTCAAGCAAAATGACGGAATCCCGCTCAATACCGGTATGAGCTGCCGAAATCCCTACGTGTGTAGGCATCTTCGGCTTCTCAATCCGCGCAGTGATTGCCGCCACAATTACGGTTGGACTGTAATGGTTTCCCACGTTGTTCTGGATGATCAAGACGGGACGCATGCCGCCTTGCTCCGAACCAACGACTGGTGATAGGTCGGCGAAAAAAACATCACCGCGTTTGACTTCAACACGGGCCATGGGCCGCCATCCCCTATCTACTGTTCATTTTATTTTTTAAGATTGTGTTCTTCGAAACTTTGTAAGCCGCCGTTCAGCTTCCTCTTCACACGGCGTAAATATCCGCGCAATTTCCTGATTAATCCGGGCCATCGCTTGGTATCCGGCAATTAATGCAAGTTTGTCAGCTGCAGATGACCGCAACGGCACCAACGCTTGTCGTTGGACCCGTTTGGAAATGTGTAACCGCAAGTTGGGGCTATTTAATTGCTGTGTACGGGTCATAATTTCCTCCTAGGCTTCTGTATTCATCTCGACTCATATAGTTTACCACGAATATCGGAAGCTGGACACTATAAACCCATACAATTAATTGAGATACCGTCGTGGCAGCCGACTGGTAAAGCCACAAGCAATCTCGTAGTGGATGGTTTCGCAGTACGTCGCAACATCTTGTAGCGTGATTTCAGCGCCGTGGTCTTGCCCCACCAAAGTCACCGTTGTCCCCCGCGAATAGTCATGGGGTAAACGCACCATGATCTGATCCATGCAAACGCGGCCGATAATTTCACAGGCGTGACCATCGACCAACACGTGGAAGCCCTGTAACCGCCGTTCGTAGCCGTCTGCGTAACCAATCGGCACCGTGCCAACCCATTCAGCCTGCTGGGCCGTGTAGGTTGCGCCGTACCCCACAGAGTCTCCCGCCGCAATCTGCTTAGTAAAGACCAACTCACTGGTCAGGCTCATGGCGGGCTGTAAAGCATATGGTGGCTTGATCGCCGTGCCAGACGGATTTAAACCGTAGCCGGAGACTCCGAACCGGACCATATTGTCATTGCACTCAGCATGCCACAGACTAGTCGCGGAATTAGACACGTGAACGTAGCGCGGTCGACGCGGCAAATGATCGGTTAATTCGTGCCACTTAGCCACTTGTTGTTTGAAGTAGTGTTCATCCGGGCTATCAGCGGTTGAAAAATGCGTAAAGATCCCTTCAAAATCTAAACTCTCCTGGTGGGCGTCTACGTATTCAATGGCCGTCGTTAACTCCGGTACCGTACGGAAGCCGATCCGTCCCATCCCCGTATCCAGGGCCAAATGGACGTGTAAGGGCGCCGTAAGGTCCTTTTCCAGGGCCAAATAAGCTTGCGCATCCGCCAACCAATCCGTAGCCGCAACCGTTGCGGAAATATCCTCCGCAGCCATTAATGGCGCATCGGCTGGTGACGTCACCCCTAAAATCAAGATTGGCTCATTGAATCCCGCCGCACGTAATTCCAACGCTTCATCTAAGATTGCCACGCAAAAGCCAGTGGCTCCGGCGTCCTTGGCTGCTTGGGCGACCTGAATGGCCCCATGACCATACCCATTCGCTTTCACAACCATAAATAACTCACAATTCTTATCTAACCGTTCCACTTCTGCATGAATGTTGTGCCGTAACGCAGCGCGATCAATCACCAGTCGCGTAGGACGATGTACCCCAACTACCATGACGCTTACCCTCTTTCTAAAATAACCTGAGTCATGACGACCGTCGCCGTATGTGAAATTGATACGTGCGCGATTCCCGCGAAGGGTTGCTGCAACACGACCGGTTGGCCCGCCGCATTATCCCGAATCTCAATATCTTGAAAACCAACTGCACGACCAATCCCCGTACCCATGGCCTTGCTGTAAGATTCCTTAGCTGACCAGCGCCCGGCAATAAATTCAATCGCCCGCGACCCACTCAACTGTCGATAATCCGTCAGTTCCCCAGGGGTGAGCACCCGCTGTAAGAACTGCGGCTGCTTCGCCACCACGTCGGCAACCCGCGCCAAGTCCGTAATATCAATGCCAGTTCCATAGATCATGACGTCACCTCTCTATAATGTCTAGGTTATATTTTAGCACAGGGTTACCAAATTAACCCCTCCCACTTAATCGGTTAGGGAAAACATAAACTAATCTCAATTTATTTACACCCGCCACAAAAAATCGGTGGTCCCCACCACGACTGGGTAACCACCGATTTCTCAACTTTTCCGCCAAACCAGGCCTACAGTTGAACGGACTCTCTGATCCGTAACTGCGCCGCAATTGGACTACGCGTTGGCATCGCGTCTGCTGGCAAAACTTCGACTTGCCCACCGCGTTGCGACACCACCAACGCAAGATCGTTATACAGATTGTTCTGCCGACTCAGGGCCGTGGCCGTCATCACGTCACCACTCTCCGTTAAGTGCCCCGCTTGAAAAGCATCGTCTTGAATCCACAGCTTCGCGATTTGCCCCTGAACGGCGGCCGTCGCTAAGGCGCCCAAGTCCAGGACGACTTGCTTTTGCTGACGCGCTTTATCATAGGCATCTTGGCGAATCTGGGCCGCCTGCACGTGACGTTGGTCGTTCACGCCGACCATTAACGCCACGAGGGTCTGGTTAGCCGCCGCTAAGTTTGGCGCCTGCACCACCCGTACGTTGGCATCCAAATAAGCATTTTGGGACAGCTTGCGGAAATTCCCCTGATTCTTCGCACTCGCCACCAGAATTAAGGGCACTTGATCCACGTTAGAAAATTGCTGGCTGACGTAAGCATCTACCGCCATAAAATAGTTCCGTTGATCCGCCGATTTGCTGGCATCTAACGTCCCCGTCCCACTGTAATGGGTACTGTCACCAGCGGAGCGTTGCCACCGTCCCCGGTCCCGCAGCTCACTGCCCAAGGCCTTTTCCAACGTATTCGGCGCATCCACGGGGAGGTTCACCAATTCCGGCCGGCCGCTCCGCACTTGCGCAACCTCAAATCCTTGGCTGTCCAGCAACAGCAGATCGTAGTCACTGATCGTATCTCGTGACCGTAAGATGGGCAGGACATTAGGCTGATACGTCACGGTAATTGTGGGGCCGACCGCAGTGTGGAGCCAGTAGTGGTAACTCTCCGTGGCACCAGCCATAATCAATAGGCCACGGGCACTCCCGTTGGTCAACGGGCCGTGCTCATACGGGGCAAATGATTCTTCATAAACTGCCCAGTTACGGTTAGGCGCCACCTCTGCCAGTCGGCGTTTGCCCGCCTTTAACAGGCTATTGAACTGGGTCCGATCAGTTGCAGGGACCCCGGTAATGGGCAGCGTCATGGTCACAAAAGGACCTGGCTTAGTGGCAAGTGCGGCTGCGGCGTGTAAGTCAAAGTAATTGGCCATAATGGTAACCTCCGTGGTTGGTTGACTGAGGGATAATTTTATTCAATAAGTTTTTACATATCGTTTCGATAAGGAGATAATATCATATTCCAAAATATCATGCAACCTAAAATATCTATCCACAAATAAGTTTATGTGACAATTCATTTTGTGAGGTGGTTAAAATGCCCCTCCATCCAGGGTTAGTCGCGATCTATAATTTTAATTCAACCCATGATTTTGCGGTAAGACCGCGCTAGCTCATCGTTTTCACCCAATAAGATCATTCATCAGTTGGTTAGCAAGACTGGCCACTACTTAAGCGTACCCGTCGCCGTCATGGGTTAAAGTCTTTTACACTTTAGACGATTAGCAGCCCGTGTTGCCACCCCATCTGCGCATTTAAAAAAATCAAACCATAAGAAAAAGCAACCCCTGGTCTGCCTAACCAAGCGTTGCTTCCTTCTAATCAATTAACTTATTTTAGTCTTTTTTCCGAATGGTGAAACCGCGGCCACCTTCGGAACGCCGACCACCGTTGTTGCTCCGCCGATTACGATCGTTACCATGACCACGTGAGTCATGACCATGACCGTGACGGTCGCCGCCATTACTACGACGGTCTTGACGATGACGGTATCCGCCACCATTGCCACGACGATTGCCGCCACCATGATGGTAACCGCCACCGCCATGACGCTTACCACCACGCTTAGGCAATGGCCGTTCTGGCGTAATCTTAACGGGTACTTGGTTACTGTTGTCCTTAGTCAAGTCGTTCAAGAGAACGGCAACTAAGTCTTCAGCATCGTATTGGGCCAATAGGCTTTCCGCCGTCTTGGCATACTTTTCAGTATCCGTCTTGTTAATCAGGTCAGCGATCGTTTCCTTAGCTGCGCCTAATTGACTAACCAGTGCTTCTTCATCCGAAGGTGGCTTCAGAGGAAGCATCCGCACCTTGGTCAGCTTTTCGATTTCACGCAAGTAATCCATTTCGTTAGGCGTCACGAAAGTCATGGAAACCCCATGCTTCCCGGCACGGCCAGTCCGGCCGACACGGTGAACATAACTGTCTGGATCTTGTGGAATATCGTAGTTGTACACGTGCGTCACATCATTGATGTCGATCCCACGCGCAGCCACGTCAGTTGCGACCAAGATGTCCAACTTGCCGTGACGGAATTCGTTCATGATTTGTGTCCGGCGCTTCTGCGTCAAGTCACCGTGAATCCCAGCAGCGTTGTAACCACGTGCTTGTAACCCACTGGAGATTTCATCAACCCGGCGTTTCGTCCGAGTGAAGACGATGGTCAAATCAGGGTCTTGAACATCGAAGAACCGCGTCATGATATCGAATTTTTCGAAATCACGAGAACGGACGTAGAATTGATCGATCAGGTCGGTCGTTAATTCCTTCGCTTTAATCTTAACGTGCTTAGGGTCTTGCATGAACTGAACCCCAACCCGCTTGATTTCAGGTGGCATCGTTGCTGAGAAGAGCATCGTTTGACGCTTCTCAGGCAATTGCTTGATGATATCTTCAATGTCATCCAAGAAACCCATGTTTAACATTTCATCGGCTTCATCAAGGACTAACATCTGAACGTGATCCAACTTCAGCGTGTGACGACGGATGTGGTCAAGTAACCGACCAGGCGTCCCCACAACAACTTGTGGATGATTCTTTAAGGATTTGATTTGCCGACGGATGTCAGCACCACCATAAACGACTTGGACGTTTGCCCGTTCGTTACGGCCTAATTTATAAATTTCTTCTTGGGTTTGAATCGCCAGTTCCCGAGTTGGGGAAACAACCAGCGCTTGGACGTTCTCATTGTGCTTATCAATCTTTTCAAGAATTGGTAAGGCAAATGCCGCAGTCTTCCCAGTACCGGTTTGAGCTTGTCCAATCACATCTTGACCAGCCAAAACCATGGGGATTGTCTCGGCTTGAATTGGGGTCGCTTCTTCGTAACCTGCTGTCGTAACAGCCTTCAGTAGGTCTTCAGAAAGACCCAGTTCTTTAAACTTCAAAAATAATTTCCTCCTAATAGGTGCATCGCGCCAGTGCCTCATAAATCTTGAAAAAAATCCGTTTTCCGTGGAACGACTTATGATTGGCTAACGCGGGGTATGTTTGTTTCTCTAAATAAGCAACTAAGCCATCATACAACGGTGAAACAAAATAAGCAACTCCCACGACTTGTGGAAATTGCTTATCTTTTTCATTATTTTTCATTAGAATCCTGTAACGCCGCTAATACTTGCTCCAAATGAATCCCGTGAGATCCCTTTAATAAAATCTGATCCGCACTGGTTAGCTGATCTTGAAGCGCTGATGTAAGCGCTGGCAAGGCATCCGCGGCAAAATGTGTCACTGGCAAATCTGGCTTTTCTTGTGCCAGTCGCTGCTGTAAGGCAACCATGTGCGGCCCCACCAAGTAAACGTGACTGATCTTAGCGGGATCAATCGCGGTGGCCAGCTCCGCGTGCATGGTATCCGCCTGCGCCCCTAATTCCAGCATATCTCCTAACACGACGTACCGCTTACCAGTAACGGGCGTCTGCGAGAAGGCCGCCAGCACTTGTTTAACGGCCGTGGGGTTGGAGTTGTAGACATCGCTTAGAATATCCTCACCCGCGGTGCCCTTAACCCATTCAGCGCGGTTCTCAGTCAAGGTAACCGTACTGAGTGCGCGCTGTGAATTCTCTGGGCGAATCCGGTAAACATTCGCCACTGACAGGGCAGCCAACGCGTTATTCACATTGTACGTGCCAATCATTGGAATGGTAAATGTCTTATCTGGCCAAAGGTTCGTCTTAAAACTCGTGGCCGTGGACGTTCCCGAGATCTCGGTCGCATAGAGATCATCGGTCGCCGCCTGACCAAAGGTATGCTGCCGGAGCTGTAAATCAGCCGTCCGGTCGCGTAACAACGGTTCGTCTCCATTGTAAACCAGGATACCATCTTCACTGAGCCCATGGGTAATCTCCATCTTCGCATCTGCAATCTTATCTCTGGTGCCAAAGAATTCAATGTGGGCTTCCCCAATCATCGTAATCACGGCGATATCCGGTGCAACCAAGTTACTCAAGAAATCAAGCTGACCCGGTCGGTCCATCCCCATTTCAACCACTAACATCTCCGTATTAGGTTCCATGGAAAGAACCGTCATCGGCACCCCAATCTCGTTATTGAAGTTAGCGTGCGTCTTGGTCACATTAAATTGCGTGGCCAAAATGCTGGCGATCATGTCCTTAGTCGTCGTCTTCCCGTTACTCCCGGTGACCGCGACCACCCGCGGATTGATCTTCGTCAGATAATACTGGGCCAACGTTTGCAAAGCCTTCAGTGAATCAGCGACCTGAATCACCGGAAAATCGGCCGGGGCCGTCGCTAAATCGCGGGCCCAGAGTGTCGCAACCGCACCGTGATCGATGGCTGACTGAATAAATTGGTGCCCGTCCTGTTCACCCGTTAGCGGAATAAAGAGTCCTCCCGGCTGGAGGTGCCGACTATCGAAAGCCACACTCGTGACACTGACACTACTCCATTGTTCGAAATCATTGATTGCTCCAACTGCATGAGCAATTTCAGCAAGCTGCATCTTCATGTTTTATACTCCTATGTAACGGGCCGGACGTAACGCCTTGCACCCTAAGTTGATTTCTGAAGAGTCGTCAGCTCCTCAGTTAATGTCGAAAATAAATACTGACCATCATTATACCATGAAATCTGATGGTAAACCTAAAAGTCACCAGAAATTACCAGCCAGGCGCCCGCTCGCACGACGTCCCACAGCCAAACACGTAAAAGTAAGAGAGGTCTGAGACCAGCGTCTCAGACCTCTCTTTGCTCCGGATGTGCTTAGCCGGAAGCACGGACCAAAACCAATCACTCATCGTTGGCCCGCTCTTTTTAAATTCTTTCAGATTAAGTCCTTCACATCGCTGAATACCTGATTATCGTGAATCTGCAATGCCCATTCACGCGTGGTGAGGTCATAGCTTAGACTCGCCACCTCACGCGAATCAGCATAAACTTCTTCCTGTGAGTACCAGGTGTTCTGCCGCTCTGGATGCGTAATTGCCCGCACCGGGATCACATAAATCCGGTGCCGCTCTACTAATTGATCAAACGCAATAATCAATCCATCCAACAAGCCTTGGATGAGTTGGATTAAAATCTCATGGGGGATATCACTGATCGCTAACGGCCGGGCAAAAACCCACCGATTGTTGTGCATCGCCCGTAAATGACGTTTAATGCTCACTTCCAAGACGTGATCGAAGTCCGGTAAATGACGATAATACGTCTTAAAGAAGCCGTCACGTAGCGTTAAGTAAGCATACTCATTTTGTAATTTAGCATAAAACGGCGTCCGAATATGCGTCTCCATGTGGGCCAGATACAGTAGCTCTGCAATTTCGCCAGGTAAGAGGTAGTCCAGATCATCACCGTGCACGTAATCCAACCACTTCACGGCATGCTCATGCTTAGCCAGTAAGTAGCGCCGGATTTGGGTCTGCCCCGTGATGGTCTGCAAGCGCGTGTGGGGATTAATCTCCACGTCACTGCCCGATTCATCATTCAACAAAAGCAACTGATTGGGTATCGCTGGGATACCGTTTAAAAAATCAGCTGGTGATATTCCCAACGAATAAATCATATTCGTCACGGGCTCTAAACTTAAATACACAAAATTTCCGCGCATATTCTTACACTCTTTCCCCTAGTCTCATCGTTAATTGTACTACGAAACTGGTGTGAAAACCGCTACTTATTTCACATTTTTTCGAGGCGGGCAATTCGGTCAGCGATTGGGGGATGCGTCGCAAATAAATCCCCTAGTCGATGTTTGTTTTTAAAGGGATCGCCAATATACAAGGCCGAACTGTTGGGGTCCGCAGCTTCCATCGGTTCACTGTCATCAATCTTACGCAACGCATTAATCAACCCTTGCGGATTACGCGTCAGCTCAACGCTAGAGGCATCCGCCAAATATTCGCGATTACGCGACAATGCCATTTGGGCAATGCTAGCAGCTAGCGGGGCCAGAATGATCAAGACGATCGAAATAACTAAGGCAATGGCATTGCCCGCAGAATCACGGTCGTCATCACGCCGGCGACCTCCACCCCACCATAACCAGTTGCTGGCAAAGTTCACCAGCATCCCGATGGCAGCGGAAAGAGCCAACGCGATCGTCTGTAGTCGAATATCATAATTGCGAACGTGCGAGATCTCATGGCCAATGACGCCCTCGAGTTCTTCACGGTTTAGTCGTTGTAAGATGCCGGTTGTCACTGCTACCGCCGACTTTTCGGGACTGTTGCCCGTGGCGAAAGCGTTAGGACTGGGATCATCAATAATGAAGACCCGCGGCATCGGCACCTTGCCGACTAATGCCATATCTTCAATCATGTGCCAGAGCTGTGGTGCCTGACTGACATCCGTGATTTCCCTGGCGTGGTTCATACTCATGACCACGTTCGTCGACTGACTAATCATAATCAACATATAAACCAGGGCCACGACAAAGGCGATCACCGCGCCCGACTGCCAGTTACTCCAGAAAAGATAGCCTAATGCTGCACCAATGACTAAGACGAGCAGGCCAAAGCCAAACATGACGTAACCCGTTCGCCGTTTGTTCATGGCTATTTGGTCATATAACATCTGATCGCCTACTTATCGGATTGATTAAAATCATCAAAATTAACTTTAGGAGTCGTCTTCTCCTCTTCAGGAACTTGCAAGTACTCGTTTTCCTGAAAATGATGGATTTTGGCGACAATGTTACTTGGGAAAGACTGAATCTTAACCGTCAAGTTAGCAACAGAACTGTTATACAACTGCCGTGAATAAGCAATCTTGTTCTCCGTATTGGTCAGTTCTTCCATTAACTCTTTGAACTGGGTGTTGGCTTTCAGATCTGGATAATTTTCGGACAACGCGAACAACGACCGTAACGTCGTCGACAATTCGTTGGACACCGCCATCGTTTGTTGATGGTCATCGGCTGGGATTGCGGTCAACTGATTACGCAATTCCACAACCTTTTTCAACGTTCCTTGCTCGTAGTTAGCGTACCCTTTCGTCGTAGAGACCAGGTTAGGAATCAAATCATTTCGCCGCTTGAGCTGAACGTCAATCTGACTCCAAGATTCTTGGACGTACGTCCGGGTTTTAATCAGGCCGTTGTACGCACTCACGTACCAAATGACCAAGATTGCTAACACGATAATCAAGATAATCCAAGGCATTACTATCACTCCTTCTCAATTTTTCTGGTACACTCATCATAACAAAAGGTAAAACCAGACTCCAATAAGTAACCCTGGCTTAACCAATAATTAGGAGGTTTCCCATGCAACACGTGCTCTTTGTTTGCCTAGGTAACATTTGTCGATCGCCAATGGCTGAGGCTATCTTTAACGACCTACTGGAACAACGCCACCTAACGGATCAGTTCGCCGTTGCCTCAGTTGCCACTAGCCCCGAAGAAGAGGGCAATCATCCCCATCCCGGCGCGCTTAAAGCCATGCGTGCCCACGGATTAGATGCGAGCCAACATCGTTCACGGCCAATCACTGCGGAAGATTTCGACTGGGCCGATACCATTATCACGATGGATCACGCTAACGTCGCCAACCTACAACGTATGGCGCCTAGCGCGGCAGATGCGGCTAAGGTCAAGCTGTGCCTCGACATTCTGCCTGGTCGCGAGGGCGAGGCCATCGACGATCCTTGGTACACTCACAAATTTGAATTGACTTACCAGGAACTGGCAGCCGCTCTGCCCGCCTGGTTAGATCAGCTAGCTTAACGTACATCTCACGTTGCCGGCCACGAAATTAACGTTTCGTGGCGGTGACGTGTTTTTTATTAGGGGGCATCATGCAAGGTCCACGTAATGCTGCCAGCATAGTCACCGGCGATTGCGCTCGCCCCGACTTGGAGAAACAGGTCGTTAATGGTGGCGCTATAATTACTCGTCCTGACCCAGCCACTCTTATGGCTAACCAACGTTTGCGCCTCATCCGGCATCAGGTATTTAGTCTCTCTTCCCTTCGCATAAACGAGCTGGCCAATCAATGGGCGTTGATCTGCTCGGACCATTGGCGTTGCCATAGCGGTAACGTGCCAGCCAGCCCCATTTCTTCTGGTGTCGTCAACGGTAAGCCTAATCGGTCGTTGAGCCGGCAAACGCTGCAGATGCCCCCGTAACTGACCCTTAAATTTAACCTGATCGGTCACCGACTTCAATAAGAGATGGCCGCGATAAACCATGATGGCGACCTTATTAGACATATGTTGCCGCGTATCCGTTACCCAAACCGTCAACTCGCTGGCATCGGCCGTAAAGAGCTGGGCCTCTAGTTGCTCATTAACCACTCCCAATGGTCGTTGAACGTCTAAGGTGCGTGTACGGACTTCTCGACCATTTACGGCGGCATGCACCATCAAATCATCATTCGTCGTGTCTTCGTTTTCAAGGACCGCAACTTGACCAGCAATGTTGACCTGCCCATCCCGCTCAATCATTTGGGTCAATGGGTTGGTCAGGTGTAGCGTTAAGAACTTAAGGGCCTCCACCTGGAATCCTGGTGCGGTGGCCTCAGCGACTGCCTCGGTCCCATTGAAGCTACTAGTGGTTGCTGGAACCTGGGCGTTCCCCGCAGCCACCTTACCGATCAGTGAAATTTTCACCTGATTGTAGGATTTAGAAAATGTCTGATTAAGCTTCTTAACCAGCCTGGTCGTCGTCAATTCCTGACGCGTTAAGGTTTCCGATGCCTGAGCACCACCGCCATAGGCAATCGTGCCACTCTGATACTGAATGTGCTGTGGGAGCTTTAAATTGGCAATCACTT
Source organism: Levilactobacillus tujiorum (assembly GCF_012641185.1). GTDB lineage: Bacteria > Bacillota > Bacilli > Lactobacillales > Lactobacillaceae > Levilactobacillus > Levilactobacillus tujiorum. Next base: position 94,511 of record NZ_JAAXLK010000007.1, on the reverse strand, counting down.
CATGCCAATCGGCCTTACCGTCCCGATAGTCCACGGTATACGTTAGCTTCACTTGGTCACGCTCTCTCACCGTATCGCCTTCATGAACGACCTTTTGTTGCGATAAGTTGACCAACTCTGCTTGTGCAGAAACGTCTACCAAATCCGGAATCTGATCAAACACAACTAAATTGTTTTCGTAGTTTGCCCCCGTCGCACCAGTAAATCCCCAGCGCGTCGTATGGGGATGATCAGCATCCGTCAGTCTACGCTTATCCAAGATGACGTGGCGCACCGTTCCGCGCTGGGGCACTCCTGTGACTGCGTTGCGATCATTGAAGCCATAAGTCAAATCTCCCAATCGCTTGTTGCCATTATGTTCCGGTCTATAACGAATCGTCAGATGGTGCCAATTTCCATCTGATAGGAAGTTAAAGTTCTCCCCAACGATGAGCCCACTATGTTCCAACGAAATATAAGAGCGCTTCTCACCCGATGTTTTGGAACTATAGGACCAACTTCTCTTATACGAATCCGGCTCTCCCGGGTAGTTGGCAGCAATGTGCGGGAAGCGAATGGACCCGCTCCCACCAATCCGGTCAAAGGAATCCCCCCAGCCCTTCAAGTCTTCAAATAGATGACTCGTGTTCAGATGCGTATCGAACTCTAATGCCCAGCTGCGCTGAATGGCGCTGCTGGCGACGGTCTCCAAGACCTTCTTATCACTAAGTAAATTATCGTGCTCGTAATTGTAGCCCCGATCAAACCCCCATGTGCCCAAATTCTCACCTTGATGGACCCAAGCCGGCATTGACGTTACCGCTTGAATTCCCCGTGGATCATTTTGCAAGACAAATGCCATCCCATCACCAGCGGTATTGTTGTGTTGATTTTCCTCGTCGGTAGCGTCACTGCCACGATTGCCAAAGTATAACCACATGGAGATCACTTGCTCATGATCGAGATCAAACGGATTGTTTTCCGTCGACCAGATACTCCCCATTTGGTGACTATTGTCCGTTAATTTGACGACTTGAGTCGCCGCGGTCTGAGCATTCGTCGCATCCACAACCTGCGCATGATTATTTTCGGCAGTTCCCGCTTCAAAATATTTAGCTAGGGTAATTCCCTGTGGCGCCTTACTCAAGGCCACATTTAAATCAGTATCAGCTTGAACCGTTAGTACCCGATCAAGTAGCATAACTCCCAGCATTAGTCCACTCAGCCACAGTAAGATGACTTTTCCAATCACGCGCTTTCTCTCCCCCAGATTAGATAGCTGCCAATTACAAAGCATCGTCAGCTATCTAATCAACCCTTTTCATAACATCACTTATAGTAGTGAATGTTTAATAATAACAGTATCGACTATACGATTAGATTAGTATACCACATCAACCACCTAATTGGGCGATAAAACTTGATATAATAGTATTTGTAGGGAGATATGCCTCATATTTATATCACACTTTTAGCGGATAAATGTATCTTTCTTCCGTCCTTTTTGCTAAAATAATGAGTAAGCGAAAAGCCAGCCGACCCACCTGATCGACTGGCTTTAAAATTTTATTCAGTTGCTGGTGCATTCGTGAAGCTCCACGTGATTGTTCCCCCGTAGAGCGCCGGCAAATCATGACTACCACCGATGGCATTTCCTTGAACATCTAGTAGGAGCCCCGTGTTAGCACTCCAATTCTTAGAGATATCCGTCACCGCACTATCACCAGTCGTTGTCGCTGACTCTATTTTGGCAAATCCTGCTGTCAAATTAGCGACACCATCGTCGTTTTTATAGATCAGCGATGCCGGTAAGATACTTCTAAACCGTGAGGCAAATGTCGTTGATTTGGCATAAAGGGTCCAATCGTGACCACTGCCCCGCGTATCACTGACCGAAACCTTAAAATCATCGCTAGGTTGAATGAGCTGTTCATGCCCCGTCAACGTGGTTGGCCTAAAGGTAGCCCCCGTCGGAACGGACAAATCCAACGATCCAGATTTTACCGTAATCGTATAAGTTAATTTATCAGAAATCCGTCCAGCACCATCTTCAGCATACAATTGTAGCGTATTCGTCTGTCCCGACTGTAGCTTTTCTTGAGGGACACTGTACGAAACTGCACCGGCCGGGTCCGTGGTCTTTAACGGTATGATTGGCTGTGGATCACCGTTGATCACGGGATGAAGGACTGTCTGACTATTGTCAACGGTACTCTTATCGTCATAGCTGAGCTGCGCCGTGACCGGCACGTCATCTTTAGCACCCACAGTTGCCTCACCGGTCTGACTGTCACCCGTCCAAGTCATGTGAAATGCACTCGATTTAGACGGTGCGGTCACCGTAAAGTCTGGCGTTCTGGCATCCGTAATGGCATTGGCACCAATGAATTTATTGGTTAATTGCCCGGTACTGCCGACTTTAGCATCCCCATTCAGCGTAATCGTTGCGGTCGGATTCTCCTTCGACAAGGCCTCAACTGGCAGGGTAACCTCGCCAGACTGAAGGTCCGTTTTGCTCAACTGCGTCACCGGCAAACTGTGGTCACCATACGTGATAGTTCCACCGGTATAATCGATATTGGCGGGTAAGTTCAAATGAGCCTGAATATCTTTCCAATTCTGGCTACCACCCGTATAAGCTAAATTATAATTTAAGCGCAGGCTATGACCAGCGCCCACCGACGTACCACTCGTGACGGCACGCTGCGTCGTTTCATCCTTGATATCAGCGGTTGCTGTCGCGTTCACGATACCGGGAACTTGTTCGAAAACAACGGCGTTAGGTTCATATCTAGTTCCAGTAGATCCAGTGAACCCCCAGCGCACCTTGCCCGTATTCCCAGGATCAATCGCTTTCTTAGGAACGCTAACTGTTCGTGACTGTGGATTCGGTAATGGATCGCCGGTTTTAGGATCCTTATCGTCATAAATATAAGTCATTGTCTGATCAGCCGCATGCCATTTTAGCGTAACATGATGCCATTTCCCATCAACCATCCAACCGGCAGAACCCGCGTAGATCGGCTGGGTATGGTTCATCGTTGCATAGTAGCCGTTCGAAGTCGCGTGCATCGTGTAGGTTGCTGGATTGCTGGGAAATCCTGACGCAATGTGGGCATAGGGTGCCGCCAAGTTAGGGTCATCATCAAAAGAACTACTTAGGCCCGGTGCGGCGCTACCTGAAATTTTATTAGAATACGTATCAAATTCCAACGCCCAACTGTTCTGAATGGCTCGCTCCGCTACATCACTGGCTTGGCCCTTAGTCTTATCCTGATCCGATCCCCAAACGCCAAGTGTCTCACCACCCAACGGTTTCCCCGCGCTGTTCGTTGAACTAGCGCCAAGGTTGCGACCGTCATTTTGAAGAACAAAGGCCATCCCGTCTCCAGAACTACTATTGCGGTCACCAAAGTTCATCCACATGGAAGCCGTTGCGTCAGAGTCCAAACTCATCGCTGACGAATCATTGGTCCAAACCGTCCCCAATTGACTCGCTTTATCCGTTAACTGAACCGCCTGATTTTCCCCAAATGGCGTATTCGCCAAAACTGCCGAATTATTAGCAACTGTTCCCAACGAAAAGTAGTCGTTCACCGACACTCCCTGTGGTGCTGCATCTAAGGCTTGCTTAATTGGCGGATCAAAAATGCTCGCCTGTGCCGTTAGACTTTTTCCCCAAATCATTAATCCTAACCCAATGACCATCACACTAAAAAATAGCGTTCTTATCTTCAAAATCTACCCACTCCTTCGCAAACCAAAGGACCTATCACCTAGTCGTGATCGTCCTCTGTACTTAGTCTGAACAACGTTCCCCAACGCTATCCTCTATGTAAACCACAAGAAAGTTAACTTTACTAACAATGCTAAGTATATGATCTGCACGGTTATTTCCCAGCACGCTACCGGTCCTTGCCAAGATACCGACTCCCCTATACTGGTTCCCCTATTAATCAAATTCATTATATTCGGTTAGCCCATCAAATTCAATACCATTGCTAAAATTGATTTATTACAATAATTCGAGGCGGCAATCAATTGCACGAATACTTTATATAACTGGTATTGGCTAATTTTATCTCAGCGCTCTCCCACCATTGTTTATCAGGCTATAACTTTGTAACCAATCATGAATTCTTATGAATAAGTATGCACAAGGACGTATATCATCGTCACACAATTATTATTCAGTAACGTCCATTTACCGGGCAATATATTAAGCACAAAAAAAGTCGGACCCCTAGTTTCTGAGTCCGACCACGTATCTTCTTCAATTATTGCGGTGCGTTGTTCAGCGTCCAGGTCACCTTACCTGAGTAAGTGCCCTCGACGGCGCCACCATTAACCTGTAAATGCAACCCGGAATTGGCATTCCAGCCGTTAGCAACATCGACTGTCGACCCGTCTCCCGTAGTCGAATGTGTGACCACGTTGATCGCATCAGCCGATAAGGTTTCATCCCCATTGCCCGTCCGATACTGTAACTGTCCGTCCAATTTCTGACCATCCTCGGTCGTAAACGGGGTCGTGCTGGCTTGCAGCGTCCACTGATGGCCGGCAGACCGCGTATCGTTAATATCGATTTGCCAATCATCGGCTGGTAAGACATCTTGTGTCGTCCCAATCAACGCTGTGGGCTTAAAGGTACTTTCTGCCGAAACCTTACCAAAATCCAGCGTCCCAACAGTAATCTGAAAGGTAATATCGTTAGACACATCGCCATATTTATTAGTAGCATACATCGTTAGTGTATTTTCCCCTGGCTTCAAATCACTTGCCGCAACTGTATAAGTAAAGCTCCCGCCATTATCATTAACCGTATCCAAGTCCTGACCATTTAACGTAGGATGTAATACAACGTTTTTATCTGGAAAGAGGCTAGTAGTGATTAACGATGTCAGCCCTGAGACCTCGACATCCTCATTTTGATCAGCCGTAAGGATCTGATTAGAAGTTGACAACAACAGCGATGTCTTTAACTTGTTAACTGCAAATCCATTGAGGCTCGCCGAGGCAATCGCGTTGCTTCCATAGAAATTCCCTTCTGAACTAGGCACCGTCGTCTCCGTACTGCTTGCGGTCGCGTATATCGAAACCGTCGCAACTGGTTTGCTGATAGTCAGCGACTGTGCAAGCTTTGCGTCAATCGTTTGATTCGTCATGCCACTCACATCAAAGGTCGAACTGGTCCCATCACTATACGTAATGGTCCCTTTAGTTGGTGTTACACCCGTTGGTACCTTTACGTGAGCACGAATATTTGTCCAAGGGGCACTCCCAGAATTGTAATTAAGTTTGTAATCTAGGCGCAACCGATCATTCGTATTAGCGCTGCCGTCACTTGCAATCACTTTATTCTGGGTAAGATCATTCACTGTCCCCGTAGCACTACTATCAACCAGTCCTGGAATCTGCTCAAAGGTGACCAGGTTATCTTCTGAATTTTGTCCAGTTGAACCGGTAAAGCCCCACAACGCGGTAGTCTTACCGCCAAGATCACTGGTTGAAATTTTTTGTGACTTCGTCTTACCAGTCTGTGGCGCACCAGTCGCTGGATCCTTATCATCAAAAGTGTACGTCATTGTGCTCGTGGTAGCGTCCCAATTCAAACTCAGGTGATGCCAAGCACCATTAGATAAGAAGCTAGAGTCATCACCTGATATAGCATTACCCACATTCTGCATGGTCGTCGCATAGTAATATTGGATAGCATTATTAACTATGACTCCGGCTGGCTTCCGGCCATAGGTATCCTTTTTTGCCGGAAAATCCGCCATAACGTGAGGGTGAGAAAGCCCTAAATCAAAGTCAGATTCCTGATCATAAAACGTGGTGTAATCTTGTTTGTTGACAAATGTATCGAATTCTAGCGCCCAACTATTTTGAATCGCCTGGCTCGCGATCTTGGAAGAACCACCAGTTTCCGAAGTATAATCGTCAGGATATCCCCAGACCCCCATGGTTTCACCACTAGCTGGGTTCCCGTTCTTATCTACCGCAATCGCTTTAGTCCCCCGCTCATCATTCTGTAGAACAAAGGCCATGCCGTCACCGGCTTTATCGCCCTTATCGCCAAAATACATCCACATGGAAGCCTTCTCATTTTTGGATAGATCAAACGCCATGGCATCTTTGGCCCAAATTGATCCCTTTTGATTAGTCCCATTAGTCAGTTGAACCGCTTGAGTCCCTAAAGTATTCGGATTCGTAGAGTCTTGAATCTTCGCTGAATTAACACCCTTAAAATCACCGATTTTAAAGTAATCACTCAACGGCAATCCCTGTGGCATGCTCTGTTGAGCCGAAGCGAGGTTGTCGGCGTCAATTTTGGCATTTGCATCAGAAGCAGCATCGGCATGGCCGATCAACCCAGTGCCCATAAACAGGGTGCCAATCGCAACAAGTATCCCTAGTAAACTTGTTTTAAATTTCATGAATCACCCGGCTCCTTTCCTAAAAGTCTAAAATATGCTCCACTTCTAGTATAGGTTACCAGTGTGACATACCAATGATTTAAGCTCGCCATAGTTAAGTGAGCTACATAACCGGCTGCACCTTTTATTACTAGGGTTACTCGTTCTTATGTACATCCTTGTACACCACATTCATCTAACTGGGCAATCAGTATTTTGCCTAACACTAAAACAAGCAGGTGGCAGCCATTTTCACGACCACTACCTGCTTGTCTCTTCTACTTCACTAAGCTTAATCGGGGGAAACGGAATTGACGACCGACCAGTCGATCGTTCCCTCATAATTTCCTTCAACTGCATTATCATTAATTTTCAAGCGAATACCCGTATCAGCCGTCCAATCCTGAGCGACATTGGTTGTTGTCGCTGTTTCATCGCTTGGCGAGGTCCCACTTGCAATCAATTCAGAGGCCGAATTGTTCAGCTCCGTCGTTTTTCCAGCCGCATCGGTATAAGTCAGCGACCCGTCCAGCGGCGTTTTAACCGCTACGTTATCGCCATCGGCAAACATCCCGGTTGTTTTCGCCGTGACCTGCCACTCGCTTCCCTTAACCAGCGAATCATCAACATCCAATTCCCAATCATTATCTCGCTTAATCATATGACTCTGCCCATCACCAGTCAGAACCGTGGGTTTAAAGGTCATATTCCCACTGGTGTGACCAAAGCCAACCGTGCCAGCAGTCACGGTCCGGTTAACCGTGGTGGACGTCACTTCATCTGAACCAGACCCATAGGTGGCATAGAAGCTGATGGTATTGGCTCCCGGATGTAATTTGTCATTAGGAATCTCATAACTGAAGTAATCCAAACTAGGCGACATTTCCGTCGCGTAAATGTCCATTAGATTTTCCGGACTCTGCGCCACGCCATTAATCGACGGATGAATCGTAATAGCCTCCATCGACACGCTTAGCGGATTTTGTGGGACTGCGACGCCGACTACCCGAGCCGCTTCTTTACTGCCATAATTGACCTTCAGTCGACCCTTATCGCCAAAAGTGTCCACGGCTAGTTTGGCGTTAACCTTAGGCGTAATTGAAAAGGCGGGCGTTTTCGCTGACGAAGCCGCATTAATTCCTGTGAAGTAACTCGTCTGTTCTAACTGCGGGGTCCCTTTTAAGTCTGAGGTCAGATCCTTGGCCTTGCCGTATAACGTAATGGTTGCGTGCTGGGTGCCACTCATGGTCAAGCCACCATTAGCCAGTGAGACTGGCAGTGACTGCGACGTACCATCCGCATTCGTGGTCAGTTTTGAGAGATCAACTTTGTTATCATTACTATCGGTATAGCTCGCATCTGGATACGTGATCGTCCCTGATGAGAGCGCCAACCCACTGGGAATATTCAGATTAGCATTAACTGACTTCCAGTCTTCATCCCCGTCGGTCCGGCCAAAGGTATAAGTCAACTTGACATCGGTTCCACCAGGAATTGAGTCGGCTTGCTTGGACCCACTCCCTACCGTCACGTACTCATCAGGATGATTCATATCAATCTTAGCCATTAAACTAGCGGTAGCTTCGGTCTGCGCTTGACCGGGAAGCTGGTCAAAGATCACATAGTTATTTTCGGTAGCATCACCAGTGGAGCCCGTGAAGCCCCAGCGAACTTTGGATTGGCCGTCTGCTAAGTTAAATTTAGCGGGATCAATCGGTACCGTAGCATAGTCGGTCGATGGTTGTGGCAGGCCTGTGTTAGGATTCTTGTCATTGTACGTATACGTCATCGACCCCTTATCGCCAGCAGTAGTTGGTGGCGTATATTGAATCGTAATATGATGCCAATTTCGATCGGAGAGCTTGCTACTGCCAGTGGGGCCTTCATCCAAGAAGCCTTCGTGTTTCATGGTGTAGTAATAGTACGGACCATACCCATTTTTCCCATACGCATAGGGCACCTTGGTCTCTGAGTAAGTACTACTCTCCCCCGGATAATTCGACGCAATGTGCGTATCCTTGATGGGCGTCTGGTTAGCCGGTGAATTCCCATCACCATTGACATCAAAGGAAGTGGGACTTCCGGCAAACGACCACTCTGAGATCGGATTGTTGTCAAAAATGCCGTACGCCGGTTGATCAGGAATCGTGACGTTCGGGAAAGTATCAAATTCAAGCGCCCAACTGTTCTTAATCGCCGTATCGGCCAGATTAGTCTTTGAAAAGTCTGAGTTTTGTACCCCCCAGACCCCCATTGACTCTCCAGGCCCTGAGTAAACGTTGGTTCCACCATTTTGTAAAACAAAGGCCATCCCATCACCAACGCTGGTACTGCCTTCACCGCTGGCATAGATCCACATTGACGCCGTTTCACTTTGATTTAGGTCAAATGACTGTTGCTTGGACCAGATGGACCCCCAGCTTTGCTTCGATCCCGCTTTAGAAATCTGAATAGCACTATTCTTCGAGCCACCCGGACTCCCGGCATCTACCAAATGTGCTGAGTTAGTCCCACTCGCCGTAGAGACCGAATTATCAATCGTGAAATAATTTGAGGCCGTGCCACTCCCTAAATAAACTCCTTGTGGCGCCCCCTTCAGTGCAGCCGCACCAGTATCAAAAGCGGCATGCGCATTAATTTCCGCACTGCTCCATAGGCCTAGTCCTGCTATGGCCAGTGCTACCGTTGTTTTTAGTAACCCTTTCTTTGTGATTCGCAATCTCATAACCCCCAAACTGGTTTCCGCCAGGTTTTACTCGATTCTCAACTTTAGTGACTAATACCAATGACACGATGGTCTAAGTGAGAAATTATCACCAGTTACGCGGCCATCAAGACTCGCTGCAAAAAAGGCAGCATTGCATTTTCATCGCGCTGCGGTGAGGTGATCAAGGTCATCTGTAACTACTATTAGCCATTTTAATTAATTAAGTTAACTTTTTATCTTCACTTATAGTATATCACGTACGTTAACTAATTAAAGGTGTAATATTCGTAGGCGTCGTCATTTCCCGCCACCTCATCCTCGGGACTTTACCGCGTATAACACCGGGCAATTGGGAGAACAAAAAAGCCGATGAAAAACTCGTAAAATTACGAATCTTTCATCGGCTATATCTAGCATGATTGACTATTTATGAAGTTGAGACTGAATTAACAAAGGACCAATCAATAGTGCCCTCATAATTACCCTCAACGGCATTCCCATTAATTCTCAAGCGAATACCCGTATCGTCTTTCCAGTCGGCCGCAATATTAGTAGACGTATCCTCACCAGTCGACGTTCCACTCGCAATTACCGGCGAGTCCGAATCATTTAGCGTGGTTTCGTTGCCTGCCGCATCCGTGTAAATCAGTGAACCATCAAGCGGCGTGTTTACGGCTACATTATCCGTATCAGCAAACATTCCGGCTGTCTTAGCCGTAACCTGCCAGGGACTATCCTTAGTTAACGAGTCATCAACATCTAGGCTCCAGTCATCAGCCCGATTAATCACTTGGCTCTGCCCATTACCAGTCAGGAGTGTCGGTTCAAACGTGATATTCCCGCTAGTATGACCAAAACCGACCGTGCCGGCAGTAACTGTGGCATTGACCGTGGTTGATGTGAGCTTCCCCGAAGTGGAGTCACAGGTGGCATAAAAACTGATTGTGTTGTCCCCTGGCTGCAGCTTGTCATTATCAATCTTATAATCGAAATAGTATTGGCTTGCATAGAATAGAGGGTTAGTCGAGTGGATATCGCTTTCCTTCACTGGATCCTGTGAAACACCGTTAATGGAAGGGTGAATCGTAATTTCACTAGCAGGTATACGAACACCAGCAGAATTAACTGTATCTTCACTAGAAATTGCCGTTCCAGTGACCACAGCCTGATCAGATCCACCATAGTTCACTTTTAAGACCCCATAGTCTTTAGCAACATCCATAGCCAATTTATCATTAACCTTAGGCGTAATCGTGAAATTAGGCGTCTTCGCAGAGGATGTCGCATTGCTCCCCGTGAAGTAGCTGGTTTCAGCATTCTGGGAAACCCCCGTCGAATCAGTCGCTATATTCTTAGCGGTCCCAGTCAACGTGATAGTAGCATGCTGCGTGCCACTCATGGTCAAACCATCACCCGCTAGAGACACCGGCAGTGATTGAGATGACCCGTCTGAACTAGTAGTCAACTTCGATAAATCAACCTTATTGTCATTGCTATCCTTGTAACTGGCGTCTGGATAATCGATGGTCCCCGAGGTGATATCTAAACCACTAGGAATCGTTAAATTGGCATTGACCGACTTCCAGTCTTCATCCCCGTCTGTCCGACCAAAAGTGTAAGTTAACTTAACTGCTTTTCCACCAGAAACGGCGTCACCATCCTTCACTTCAGTATAGTCACCGCCATCTTGTGCTTCCAACTTGGCTGATGCTTCCGTCTGCGCTTGACCAGGAAGTTGGTCGAAGACAACTAAATTGTTTTCACTAGCTGCTTTACCAGTAGATCCTGTGAAGCCCCAGCGAACCTTGGACTGGCCTGAGGACAGGTTAAATTTACTGAGATCAATCGGTACCGTTGCGTAATCATTCGAGTCAATCGGTAATCCTGTATCCGGGTCCTTGTCGTTGTAGGTGTAAGTCATGGAACCCTCACCACCCACCGTTGTTGGCGGTGTATAGTCAATTGTAATATGATGCCAACGATGATCTGACAAATTACCACTCCCAGTGGCCCCCTCATCTAAGAAGCCCTCATGTTTCATAGTGTAGTAATAGTAATTTCCCACCCAAGGCTGAACCGAGTAATTCAACTTTTTATTTCCGTTTGCATAGTCAGAAGTTTCCGTGTAAGTTCCACTATCGCCTGGATAATTAGAGGCAATGTGTGTGTCATCAATTGCCGTCTGCGTACTTGCCGTATCTCCATTCACATCGAAGGTACTAGGATTTTGATCTGAAAAATCCCAAGTCGGTATCGGCGACAAATGCAACGGATCAATTAAACTATACCTAGGCTGTGTCGGGATCCCACCCTTACCATTTGCATACGTATCAAACTCCAATGCCCAACTATTTTGAATAGCGGTGCTAGCCACATCTGTCTTCGCAAACAGGCTGTCTGGGACACCCCAGACCCCCATGGATTCACCAGGACCAGAATAGACATCCGTGCCACCATTCTGAAGAACAAAGGCCATTCCGTCTCCCACGTCGGCCGTGTTTTCACCACTGGCATAGATCCACATGGAGGCCGTTTCTGGCTTATTTAGATCAAATGACTGTTGTTTTGACCAGATGGACCCCCAAGAATCCATTTCCCCAGCCTTAGAGATTTGAATCGCACTGTTATTAGTTCCGGCTGGACTACCGGCATCCACTAAACTAGCTGCATTGGTTCCGGAAGCCGTAGAAACCGTGTTATCAATTGTAAAATAATCGGAGTTCGTGCCACTACCGAGATAGATCCCTTGAGGCGCACCCTCCAAAGCCTTAGCCCCTGTATTAAAGACGGTTGACTTAGCACTAGCCAGATCACCACCTTCCCATAGTCCTAGCCCGACCACGGTAAGTGCCGTTACCACACTTAATAATCCCTTCTTAACAGTTTTCAACCTCATAACCCCCTCATCCGGTTTACGCCGGATTTCTGTAGATCCTCAACTTTTTAAATTTACTGATGCGAAAGTCCCACTGTACGAATATAAGTTGAACTTACTTATAACGCCCGACAATCGGTAGTTTTCTAAATATTTAACTACCCTAATAAATATAGTATACCATCACCCGATTGAAATGATAAGAGAAATTATATAATAATAACATTGTGGTACAAGCATTCTGTAATTGCTGATATGACAGTCATCAAGTCCATTATTCATTTGCTGATTTGCTGGTCTTGCCATTAGATTGGAATTATCTTTCAATTACAAAATCACCCACAAGAGAATCCATGTGCAATAAATTTATACGTAGGGAGCCAACCCCATTATCCAACCTCCTTTCGAGTTCTGAAAATAGATTTTATCAGCACCCCGTTACTTGAGCCGTAACTATTTAGTGGATTAGTTCTAACCGACCGTCTCACAAAAAGCAGCCAGACCAAGGCCACTCGGAACAAACATCTTTCAACTCATCAACATTTCCACTGGCACGACGCCAAAAAATCACCCCGTTTTTTCATCAGGGTGATTTTTTGCCAGAACTATTTAACTGAATTAACAAAAGACCAATTGATCGTCCCAGAGTATGTTCCCTCAACCGCACCGCTATTGACCTTCAGCCGAATGCCGCTGTTAGTCGTCCAATCACTGGCAATATTGGTGGTGGTATCCGTCCCGTCAGAGGTTCCGCTTGCAATGATGGGCGAATCGCTACTGTTCAACGTGGTCACGTTCCCGGTCGAATCCGTATAGATCAACGCACCGTCCAACGGTGTTCCAGTTGCTACACCGTTCAAATACATCCCAGTCGTATTGGCAGTGACCTGCCAAGTACTGTCTTTGGTTTGACTATCGTCCACATCCAAGCGCCAATCGCCCGAGCGATTAATGATCGTGCTACCACTTCCTGACAAGGTCGTCGGCTCAAATGTCAGATCCCCACTGGTATCCCCAAAGCCAACGGTACCAGCAGTAACTGTTGTCGAAACCGTTGACGATCTTGCCCCCGCCGAATCGGTCGCATAGAAACTAACCGTGTTATCACCCGCTGTCAATTTATCATTAGCAATCGGATAGTTAAAACCATATTTGACGCCAGTCGTAATGTCGTCAAGATTGACAGCATCCTGCTCAACGCCATTGATTGTCGGATGAATGGTAATATCCGAGTTGCTAACGGTACTGTCTGAGGCTACCGCAACACCAACTACGCTTGCAGCCTGTGTTCCCCCTGCATTAACCTTCAGCGTACTGCTATCTTCATCCAGCGCCACTGATAAGTCCGGTTTCGTAATCGTAAAGCTAGGTGTCTTAGCCGCAGAGGTCGCATTACTCCCAACAAAGTAGCTTGTTTGGGCGGCCTCACTCACACTACCGCTAGACGCTACATTCTTCACTTTTCCATACAAAGTAACCGTTGCTTTCTGCGTGCCACTTAAGGTTAAGCCATCATCCGCAAGGGGAACTGCAAGTGTTTGTCCATCTCCGGAGGAACTCGGTGCCACAATTTTAGAGACATCCACCTTATTGTCATTACTATCAGTATAACTTGAATCTGGATAGCTAATCGATCCTGAAGTGATATCAATATCATCAGGTATTTTCAGCTCTCCATTGACCGCCTTCCAGTTGCTATCCCCACCGGTCCGTTCAAGCTGATAAGTCAGCTTCACATCGGTATCTCCAGAGACAGAATCACCATCATTTAAAGTGTTCGTGTACTCTCCTGAGCTGTCCTTTGCCGTAATCGTGGCAGACGCCTTAGTCTGCGCCTCACCTGGGATCTGATCAAATATGACTAAATTATTTTCGGAGTAAGTCCCGGTTGATCCGGTAAAACCCCAGCGAACCTTAGTCTGTCCCGAAGATAAATTAAACTGACTTAAATCAATCGGTACCGTTGCAGAATCAGATGATGACTGAGGCAAGCCCGTATCAGGATTTTTATCATTGTAAGTATAGGTCATCGACCCCTTACCACCTGAAGTTGTCGGTGGCGTGTACGTTACCGTAATGTGGTGCCACCGATGATCAGATAGATTTCCACTGCCGCCAGTAGGCCCTTCATCTAGCAGCCCTTCATGCTGTAAGTTGTAGTAATAAAAAGTGCCACTTCCACTAATCATATTTCCTGTTAAAGGACTCTTGATCTTCCCGTTCCCAACCACACTTGTTCCGGTGTAAGTATCCGTAGCCCCGGGATAATTTGAGGCAATATGGGTGTCCGTAATTTGCGATTGACTAGACGGCGTATCCGCTGGGCCATTGACATCAAACGATGATGGATTGTTATTCGCAAAATCATAAGAACTGTTAGTCCACCCAATCAATGTGCCTAAATATGTTCCACGTTTGAAAATATCATCGTTAGGAAAAGTATCAAATTCTAGTGCCCAACTATTTTGAATCGCGGAACTAGCTGGATTGGTGTTATTAAAGTACTGATTGGCAATGCCCCAAACACCCATCGACTCACCTGAGCCAGAATAGGCATCCGTTCCGCCATTTTGAAGAACAAAAGCCATCCCATCTCCGACGTTACTAGCATTTTCACCGCTAGCATAGATCCACATCGAGGCTGTCTCGCTCTTGTCCAAATCGAAAGACTCATCGGTCGACCAGATGGCTCCCCAACTGTCCGACACGCCTGCCTTAGAAATCTGAATCGCAGAATTTCCAACGCCTGTTGGGCTTCCCGCACTAACCAGTGAAGCCGAATTATCACCGGTAGCTGAATCCACATTTTTATCAATTGTAAAGTAGTTTGAAGCGAGTCCATTCTGAAGATCAACGCCTTGTGGTGCACCTGCCAAAGCCTTGTCCCCCGTCGAAAAAACGGTTGAATTTGCCTGAGCTGGCTCAGTCGACCAAACGCCTAATCCAGCTATAGACAACGCTAAAACACCCAACAAATTCTTCTTAATATGCATCAACATCCCCCCTAGTCTGGATGTCAGTCAAATCTTTCGCTTTGCCTCAACCTTACCGTTCCTTTTTGAACAATTTTTCTATCATATATGGCCAATACTCACTAAAAAAAGGCTTCACGACCGAGTTCGTATTGTTTTAGTAAATAGAGTATATCATTATATTATCAATATGATAGGGGCCGTGCAATACACTTCCCATTAATTTTAAGATTGCTTTAAGTTTCATAAATCAAAGGTATTAAGGGGTATTATAATCATGATTTCATCACTTAGTTTCGATTGATTTCGATTGGTAAGCCCAGGAAAACTGTTACACTTCTTAAAACGTGTAACTTCGTAGTTTTAGCGACCATTAGCTGTTCATTTTACAACTAACATTTGACTATCCCTTATGTCAGTTAATGAGAATGTCAATCGGAACAATAACTTTCAACGCCTAAATCGTCAGCCCCTAATAGCTAATCGTATTCAAACATGGCTATTTTTTGGAAGAGCTTACCAATATCTTGCTTCTCCACAATAAAAACCTCACCAATCTATTTGATGAGGTCACCATACCGTGAATTTACCGCTGAATAGAGACGGTTAGTGATTAGCTGCTTGTCTATAGCACGGCAAAAAGTCCCTCCGTCATTGCCAGATGAATGATACTATTTCATCCGACAACCACGAAGGGATCATAATGCCCAAAAGGTTGACACTGAAATTCTATTCAGTTACAGGGGCATTTTCAAACGTCCAATACACATACGTCGAATAGGAGCCACTGATAGCACCCGCGTTGGTCTCAAGCTGAATACCATGCGTGCTATCCCAGCCACTCGTCACATTGACTTCATCACTATCAGAATCATCGGTATGCGTGGCGATTACCGCCGCTCCTGCCGTCAGGCTCTGCTGATCACCGTTAGCTCCTTCATACACAATGTCACCATCCAGCAAGCCAGCAGTCGAGCTGGAAACAGGATCGGCTTTAGCAGTCAAAGTCCACGTACTACCAGCCCCTCGAGTATCCTTAACCCGAACATCCCAGTTACTGTCAGCTGGAAAACTCATGGCAGAACCTGTTAAATTCTTAGGATGGTCAACGTTGAATGTCCCCGTTGGATTAACCATTAGGTCTAGGGTTCCATCTTTTAACGTAATCGTATATCCGACATCATTAGCTGAATTAATGCCATTTTTATCCGTCGCATACATCACGAACTGATTCCCATCAGTCAGACCAGAGATGATGCTGGAAGCAGGAATCGTGTAGCTGAACTTACCAGCGGCGTCACTATCACTCAAGGTCTTCGTTGGCAAATTGACCCCGTTCATTTGCGGGTGCAACGTAATATCGCTGTTTGCCGCAGCCGTGCTGCCTGGTCCATACGTAATCTGACCGGTCAAGGTAACATCTTTAGCCTCAGTTAACTTTTGACTTCCTGTGAGTCCATCGGCGGCAATATTATCACCGGTAAGCGCCATCGTCATTGACCCATTAACTTTCTTCACATTGAACGCACTCACAGTCGTGTGCATCAGCGCATTCGAGCCTTCAAACGAACTGTGAGTTTCATTGACAGTCGTCGTATCGTTGTCACCCGCAACAGCCACACCATTAAGCGTAATATCAGCAGTCGCATTCGGTGCGGTGCTGCCATCCTGCTCATTATTAAGGTTCTCAAGAGATTTACTCAAAGTTTGCCCTGTCGAACTACTCGTATCCAAATCACTAATGGTGTCGGTATCCCCATTAGCATACTTGATGGTGGCGTTCTTAAACACAATATTCGTCGGCAAATTCAATTTGGCAACAATGTCTTTCCAAGATTCGCGACCACTAGTGTATTTCAAATTGTAATTCAGTGACAGCCGATCCCCACTGTTTACAGTGTCCGAGGGATCATCAATAACTTTGTCAGACTGAGAAGTATCGGTCAAAGTGGCCGTCGCGTTCCCATTTACCAGACCAGGCACTTGATCAAAGACCACAATGTTATTTTCAATTGCGGTCGTCGAACTTCCAGTGGAACCCACGAATCCCCATCTAACTAAACCATCGGCGCCAACGTCCAAATCATCGGCAGGGTTAATCTTCACAGTTTCGGTATATGTCTTCGACGCGGAATCCGTTGATGACGTTGCCGTTGTCGCTTCTTCACCGGACCGGGGAACCTGGTCATTGTAGCTGTAAGTCATCTCATCCTTTGAACTGTCCCAGTGCATGGTCACGTGTCGCCACCAACCAGCATCTAAGAACGTAAACATACTCGTACCCGTACCAGGCGTAATTTTTCCAAGATGATTCATTGAAGGATAATAATAATTCGTGGTCGTTGTCGTCGTGGTTGGATTATACCAGGGACCGCTGGTGGTAGACGTTGTTTCTGAGGCTTTGTGACTCTTATAGGTCTCAGATTTCCCAGGAAAATTCGATGCAATATGCTGCTGCCCTTCCGTATCCCAGTCAAAGGCCGAAACTGGCCCCTGTTTCAACCGACTCACCGCATTAGCGTCCGTAGTCTTTGATGAGATGTCTTGGTTGGCAACCGTATCAAATTCCACTGCCCAACTATTTTGAATGGCAAGCTTGGCGATGGCAGTCGTATCCAATGGCTGGGTCATATCCGTCCGAGCGTCGGTTCCCCAGACTCCCATTGACTGACCACCAGCCGGCGTCCCATCCGCATTCTTGGCGATGGCATTCACACCATTGGAATCATTCTGCAGGACAAAGGCCATTCCATCACCAGCGCTACCTGTTTTTCGGCCATCCCCAAAATACATCCACATTGAGGCGGTCTGATCCTCATTCAAATTCATGCGTGCATCATCACTAGCCCAGATTACGCCGGTTTGATTGGCCCCCGTGGTGAGGTTAACTGCCTGACCATCGCCGAAATCCGTTGAACTAATCTTAGCGGCGCTTCCACTGACACTATTCGTACTAAAATAATCGCCGATTGTAACTCCCTTGGGTGCGGTTTGCAGGATTTTATCGTTTGTCATCTTGGCTTGTACCGTCAATGACTGTCCTCCCCATACCAGTCCAGTCACAACTGTCAATATGCCCAATAAAATTGATCTCGTCTTCACGTTGATTTCTCCTCCTTCATCGGGAAGTCCGCAACTAATAGTCATTGTTGCTTTGTTAGCGATGCCTGACATTTATAATTTTATACAACCGGTCGTTACAATCTACATCGATAATTAACTGAACAATCGATGTCAAACACAAGAATCTCCCCCACTGCGCAACCGATTGAAATCATATTTTGTTCACAATGAATATCATTATTAAAAAAAGCCGACGCCCATTGATTAATTTTACTATGAATTAAATTCATTATAATCTGTTTACGATTAAAACTCAACCGTAAAGTCGCCTTTGTGGGCAAGTTAATCGTTTTACATGCAGGGTCATAAGCCTGTACTTTTCTTTACCCATTCTTTGAATTCTGTCCCAAATTCATGCAAAGCTAAGTGCCATTCAGAACGTCTTATTGAAGAGAAGTACAATTTCTATCTTCAAATTCATTTAAAAAAATAAAACCGGCACTACCATCAATTGAACGAGAATGTTCAATCGACTGTAGTGCCGGTTTTTGAATTTATTTATTCACCTTGTTCCTCATCGTCGTTCTTCTTCCGGTTCTTCATCAACAAGTAGATGATGATTGCCAGTAACAGCACAATAATGATTCCGCCGGCAACGAACCACCAGAAGTAATTCTTCTGCGGCGTATTGATCCGGTTCTTCAAGGAGTTAATGTCCTTTTGACTAATCGTGAAGTTCTTGGTGAACTGCCAGTGGTAGCCACCCTTGGCGTAAGCGTCCAGCTTCAACGTGTAGTCGCCAGCCTCTAACTGCTTATCACCCCAAGGAATGGAATAGTTAAAGTTCGTGTTAGGCGCCATCGCCATATTTTCCTTAGTCTGTGACAAGACTGTCTTGGAACTGCCCTGCTTCGTGACTTTGGAAACCACCTTCAACGCCTTCATCAAACCTGGTCGTGGATTTTGCAAGTTCGCTTGAATCTGATTCAAACCACTAATCTGACCAGCCTTAACTGTGTGCAGGCGCATGTCGGGGGCAACGTCAACGCCACTCTCGCGGAGACGAATCCCCACAACATAAGCGAAGGCATTGCTAATCGTGACCCCGTTCTTCTTACTGTTTCCTTGATCCTTCTTCAGTTCCTTGACGTAAATTCCGCCGAGGATCATGCCGTCAATCTTCTTGGCTGGCATCTTGTAGTCAACGGAGACCTTCTTACCGCTCCGGGCCTTGACCGTCACCTTCTGCGTGTCGTTCTTGCCGAAGACGTCCTTGATCCCAACTTTTAAGGAGCTATCTAGTTTAGGATTGGCCTGACTATAATCAATCACCCCATTGGTGTTGGTCATCGCCTGATTGACCCCTACTTGAAATTGTTTGTCCGACTTGCTTGAGTTATGAATAACAATCGTGAGTTTTTGTTGTTGATTAGGCTTCACACGCAATGCAAAATACGTGACCTGCTTATCATCCTGGTTCTTCGGAGTAATCGTACTGACCGAGTACCCAACGCTTTCTGCCTTCGCAGTCTTAGTCTGCTGCATCCAGCCAAACGCCACTAGTAACGTCCCTAGCGTTACCAACACTTTCAACCAACGTTTCATGATTAATCCAGCCTCCATCATGTTTTGTAAACCGTTTTCTTCATTGTAACAAAGAATGCGGTAGCTGTCGCTACCGCATTCTTAATTTAATATTTAAGGTATTTTCGCTACTTCAATAAAATTATTCGGTTGAATTAAGCTTGCGTTGAAGGGGTGTTAGCAATCGTCCAAGTTAAGTTAGACGTGTAAGTCCCTTGAGTGTTACCGGCGGCAATGTCTAAGTTCGTATCTTTCGTCAACCGGTTCATCCAAGTCCCAACACCGTTACCATTAGTGGCAGACAGAATTGTGGCAGAAGGACCGCCGGCCGTCACTGAAGGCGTAGCTGCAACAGCTGGTTTAGTCGTAGCATCACTGTTACCAGAAGCAACAGCACCCTTAAAGTTAATCACTGCACCTAACAAATCAGCTTTGTCACCAGTCGTCTTAGTGAAGTTAGCAGCTTGCACTGAAACAGTCCAACCGTCATCAGTACCAGGGTTGTTAACAGCAACGTCACCGTCTTTAACAGCTGCCTTGACTGTTGAATCCAGATTTGTGGAGGTTAAACTCGTTGAAGTAGCATTAGTCGTCAATGAAGTAGCAGCAATTGATTGAGCACCACCAGTGATCGTAGTCCCCTTAGTTGCATCACCAAATACCAAATCAGGCGCAGCGATCAATTGAACAGCACCGGCATGAGGACCATCTGGATCAGTAGTCCCTGCAGTCAACCCAACAGTAGCCGTCGTGCTTTGACTATCCGTATCTGCGGCATTAGCCGTTACGCCAGAAACTCCAATGAAACCAGCAGCAAGTGCAACAGTAGCAATTAATTGTAAAGCAGTTTTCTTAGTCATGATATTATCTCCCTCAACTTTGTTTGATTAGTTACTCTTCTAAAACTTCTTGCTCAAATCCGCGACTCTATTTATGAACCTGCCCCAACTAGAGGCGTTTCGTTGAACCATCTGATGAACTCATCTGATTACATAAGTTATAGTAGCACGTTTTTTGAGTTCTGTCCACAATTAACCATGTGTGAGGACGATTGTTTTTCGGATGACCATTTAATAGGCTATTTTTATTTTTATAGGTTAGACTAATTACAGTTAAAAATCCTATTATATAGGCGTTTGTGGCAACGCTTTTTGTCATGAACAGTTTGTAATTTTAGTTTCCATCCACAACTTTCCCTCTAAATAATCGCAATTTCAGTTTTAGTTCATACCTTGTTTGCTCACTCCCCGTTTTAGTTGATCTTTTGAACTAACTTTTCAGATGCCTAGTCTACCGGCATTCTCCGGCAACTCGCCACTGATTGCCCTTACAAAATTTCACAAGCCAAAAAAATTGCAAAAAAAATAACATTTTTTGTTTTTACGCAAAAAATGTCGAAATTTCTTTAATTTTTGTTGTTAAACCCACTGTGGAACCCTTTTTGCACCGCCAGCGGGGCATCCTTGTAGGCCATCTGCTTGTCATACGTCCCACGAATCATCAGTCGATTGGCGCCAGTGGCATCACAGGTAATCAACGTCACCAGTTTCTGCTTGGTCTGATCCACAACTTTAACATCCGTTGCTGGAATGAACTTACGCACGCTCACCGTATAGACGAAAACGGTCTTGGCATTCGTCAGGTAAATCTTCTGACCCACCCGCGTCTTCCAATACAGCGGACTAAATAAAATCGTCTGCGACGTCATATGGTGGCCAGCCAGTGGATAATTGCCTTGTCCCATCTTTTGATCCGGTCGCATCGTCCCCGCGGTCAACGCCAGCACCTCGTTGCTGACGCCTTTGGCAATCGGCAAATGAATCTTGGACTGCGGCATGTAGATTTCTCCCACCACGTGAATATTCGCCGTGTTCCAGCGGGCATTAGCCACCGTTGAGAAATCCAACGACTTGACCTTGCTAAAATCATACGATGCCTTTTTCTTCTCATTCTTCTGAACCGACTTCTTCGAGATCTGCGGTTGATAGGAAGAAATCAGCCAATTCTTGATCTGTTCGTTGAAGATTAACCCTAGCGAAATAATGATCAGGATCACAAAAATCGTGGACCAAAACCATCGCCACCGACGCTTGGGTTGCTTTTTATCTGCCATACTTATCTCACTCCCCCTGTCGCTCGTCCTCTGCAAGCAAATTTTACCCCAATTACTGATAAAAACAAAGTAAAGGCCACTTATTGGGCCACCTGCCCGCTCAAAATGACGATGCCCACCAGTCATTTAGCGTACAGAAAGGGCCTGAGACTTTTGCCTCAGGCCCTGCTAGTTCACAATTTAAAGAATGATGGCACGAAAATCGCTATCAGCGCTTAGTGGTAAAGATCATCAATTAGCCAGTAATAGTTGCTAGCCCTACGTAGCCGCGAGTGAGTCAAATTTGAGCTCAGCCGCGGGATTTACCAAGTGATTTGCTTGGTAACTGGCGTCTTTGAGACGTGTTTTTCGGCTCAAAGCGAGGTTCGAGACCGTTCTGTGGCTCGAGCCGTCCTCCCCACAGCGTTCCAGCTCAAAGCTTGACGAACGGTAAGGTGGCAGTCTGATCCACGTTGCTACTCTGCAAACATCAAAGCGCGAAACACCGCGCTATATCAGTTAATTTCTGCTTTCAACTACTAGTTAATCCTCATCTGGATCAAAACCAGCGGTCAAGCGGCGTTTCGTGTTCCCGCGCTTAATTTCTTGCGTTACCGCCATTTGTGCTGCCAGATTAAGGAAATTAAACGTATCGTCAAAGTTAGGATTAAAGAGCATATCCACAAAGGCCAGGTCATCAATCGTATTGCGATTCTGAATCGCAATCGACACGGCATTGGCCGACTGGGCAACTTCGTGTTTACTAAAGAGCTGAATCCCTAACACCCGCCGATCGTCCCGATCATAGACCAGGTTAATCAGCAGTTTATCCGTCGTTGGCATATACGCTGGCCGCCAAGTGCCTTCAAAAGTCACGCTGTCAGCATTTAAGCCGGACTTCTTGGCATGCCGCAACGTGAGCCCGGAAGACGCCAGCGTCCGTCCAAAAATGTTGATGGCCGAGGTCGCCTGCGTTCCCAAGTACCGTTGAATATTACCGAAGACATTAATGCCGGCGAGCAGCCCCTGCCGCACCGCATTGGTGGCTAGCGGTGTATAGGCTGGTTCCCCAGTCGGGTTAAAGTTCACGACGCTGGCATCCCCGCACGCGAAGATATCCGGATCGGAAGACTGGATGTAATCATTAATGATAATTGCGCCATGACGGTCCATCTTGACCTGTCCTCGCAGCAATTCCGTGTTCGGAACGAATCCCGTGCTGACGATTGCGACATCTGCCCGGTACGTCTGATCGTTCGTCTCAATAGCCAGTCCTTTTTCATCCTGAGCAAACGACGTCACCCGACTGTTGAGCACGACCTCAACGCCCTGATCACGAAGAATGTTGACAACCTTGTCAGACAAGTTCTGGTCGATGTAGTGATCCATTAAGATATCCTGCGATTGAATCAGTACGACATCGTGACCGGTTCGGGCGTAGCTTTCGGCTAGCTCCGTCCCGATATAACCCCCACCAATAATCGCGATACGGTTGTGATCCTTAGCCGCCTGATACACCGCCTTGGCTTGTTCATAGTTCTTACACAGCAAGACCATGTCCTCATCAATTCCAAAAATCGGTGGCACATTGACCGTCGAGCCGGTCGCCATGATGAGCTTGTCATAACTATCCGTGATCAATGCACCTGAATCCATATCAACCACGTCAACCGTCTTGGCCTTTGCATCAATTTTAATGACGTTGTGCCGCGTCAAAACGTTGGCGCCCAGCTGGGTCAGCTCTTCCGGCGACGAGTAAAACATATCTTCCAAATGCTTCACTTGACCATCTAAGAATAATGAAATTCCCGTCGATAAGAACGAGACATTCGTGTGCCGCTCATAAATCGTGACCTCCGTCTCTGGATGATCCCGTAAAATTTGAATCGCGGCATTGGTCCCCGCATGAGTGCTGCCAACAATAATGACCTTCATCATAGTTCCCCCTTGTAGTCTGTCACACATAAAGTTTTCGTCAGGTGCCTTCTGAAGAATACACCCAAGCTGGGCAACGATTCCGGCCCATTGTTGAATTCAGTTAATCTCAAAAGACCTGTCCCGACCATAACTAACCAGTAGCTGATCGACCGTCCAATGGTTGGAAGACCAGTTAAATATTAACAGGCAAGTTAACCCTCACCCGCGGCATATCGGTCTCGAGACAGGTTATTAGTTCTGCTAATGTATTTTCTACCAATTAACCGAATTTGTCAAAGCAAATACCCCATTAATTGTTTAAAACCTAAAGCTAGCCGGTTCACTCGTCGGGAGACTGCCACCGAAACATCGGCGAGATTCACCCAACTGCTAGCTTGTGTGCACCCTCACTCGCCTGTTTGAGGCGCTGAGCCGCCATCCGAGTCAAAACCACACCCCGTGGTCATCAGTGGATCCTGACAAATTTTAAGCAAACAAAAACCGGCGACAGTTAACAACTGCCACCGGCGACAAATCATATTTATTATAATTAGTCGTTGGATAAACCGTATTTCTTGTTGAACCGGTCCACAGCACCATCGGCTTGAGTAAACTTTTGCTTACCAGTGTAGAATGGGTGTGAATCTGAAGAAATTTCGACACGGATCAATGGGTAAGTGTTGCCATCTTCCCATTCGACCGTTTCGTCTGAGGTTGCCGTTGAACCAGACAAGAACTGGAAGCCAGTACTTGAGTCTTGGAAGACAACTTCATGGTAATCTGGATGAATTCCTTGCTTCATAATGTAATACGCTCCTTTGCCCTGGTCCATTGACTGGGCCAGAGATTGATTTAATCGTCAACCGTTGAATTATACCATGAAACCCGTATACGAGCAATGCCTAATCTTGGCCGTTTTCTACCAAGCTTTCCTTACTCACGATTTCCACGTCGGCATTCAGCGCCGTCAACTTGTCAACGATGCGGTCATAACCCCGCAAAATATTATCTGCTGCTTCAATTTCGGTGTCGCCATCAGCCATTAACCCAGCAATCACCAGCGCGGCCCCGGCCCGAATTTCACCGGCCTGAACCTGATTGCCACTGAGGTCATCACTCGGATCAACCACAATCATGTCGTCCTCTGACCGAATGTTGGCGCCCATCTTCCGCAGTTCTGCAATGTGCATAATCCGTTTGGGATAGATGGTATCAATCACGACGCTGCTACCATTTGCCCGGAACAATAACGGCGTTAACGGCTGTTGTAGGTCCGTCGCAAACCCGGGAAACGGCATCGTCTTAATCCGAATTGGCTTCAGGTTCTCCGCATGAGGCACGTAAATGCTGTCCTCGTTAATTTCCAGCGGAACGCCCATCTCAATCATCTTCGCCGTGAAGGCCTCCAGATGTTCTGGAATGACGTTTTTAATGACAACGCCATCACCCATCGCCGCTGCCATTGACAGGTAGGTCCCGGCTTCAATCCGATCAGGAATAATGGTATGCGTGTTCATCGCCCGCAACGTTGGCACCCCTTCGATCCGAATCACGTCGGTCCCGGCACCCCGGATGTGTGCCCCCATGTTATTCAGGAAAGTCGCCACATCAATGATTTCAGGCTCCTTAGCGGCATTTTCAATCACCGTCGTGCCCGTGGCCTTAACTGCGGCCAAGATTGAATTGATCGTTGCACCCACCGAAACGACATCTAAAAAGACCCGTGCGCCGTGTAAGCCTTCCGGACCAGTCGTGATCCGCACGGTCCCATTATCTTCTTCAACCGCTGCGCCCAGGGCTTCAAATGCCTTAATGTGCTGATCGATCGGCCGGGGACCAATGTTATCGCCACCTGGAAAGCTCAGCGTGGCCCGTTGGAACCGCCCCAACAAGGACCCCATAAAATAGTAAGATGCGCGCAAACTCTTAATTGCCTTACTAGGTAACGGTGCTTCGACAATTTCGGTAGGATCAATCGTTAAGACCCCGTCCTCAAACGTCGAATGCACGTTCATTGATTTTAGAATTAACATTAAATTGTGCACGTCAAGGATATCCGGAACCATATCAAAACGAACCGGAGTATCGGCTAAAATTGCTGCCGGAATTAAAGCTACTGTGCTGTTTTTGGCGCCACCGATCGTCACTTCTCCAGAAAGACGACGGCCACCGTGAATTATCATTTTTTTCATTATGAAGCTATCCTCACTTAATAATCTTCCATATTAATTCCATACAGTCAGATACCATGATAAATAATGCCGGGCAAAAAGACAACACTTTCCCGGGATTCTGGCTAAAATGTAATATTAGCCCACTACCAGACCTCGTCACGTAGGCTATCAAGGTTCTTCGCTAGAATGGTATCGATAATGATTTGTGTCAGTTGTCGTGGTGTCTCGGGCATGCCGTCCTTGACCCACTTCTTTAAAATGTTCTGTAACCCAGCGCCAATATAGGCCCCTTGATAATCTTCAATCATTGGTGGTTGGGGTCGCACGTTAGCCATTAACGCCTGAGTGCGTTCTAACAGCTGCGTTTTCCCCTCAACAAATACCAAATTACTTAACTTCTTATCTTCATAAAATGCCGTTAACAGATGTTCTAAGGCCTGTCGCGGTGTTGCCCCCTGCAACGGATGCAACGACTGGACAAAGGCCTTCTCGATGCTCTCGACGCAATCGTACACGTCCGTATAATACCGATAGAACGTGGTTCGATTGACATCTGCCTGTGCACAGACCGCCGTTACTGAAATTTCGTTAATCGGTTTACTCTCCAATAGTGATAACACGGTTTCCTGGATCACTCGCTGCGTATACTGAGCCCGTCGATTATTTTTCACACCAACCATAGATTTCACTCCTAGTACTCGCCAAGCAGTGGTCGCGGCCGTCGATAGCCTGACTAACAAACAATTTATAAGCGACTTTACGTGCGCTCGGGCCTAACTTCCTGTAAAGTTAAAACCGGTCAACACGCACCTTGAATTAAGTAGTGTCCCTAATTTCCGTTGCCACAAGTCATTTTATCAAGACTATTTTCTAACCAAACCGTTTACCCGTCACGCACTTCCCTCGGGTTTGGTCAGTGATGTGGCTTAACTAACTTTGGTTATTTAAGGCCCACTTAGCGTCATCACCCAGAGATTTGCGCAACAATTATCGAAAAACTGTTGTTTTCACAACAGTTCAGCTTACATTGGCGGTTGCTAATTAAATAATTTATTTTTATGATGTAAGACACGGTGTTGCATTAATGTCTAGTTTATCAGAAAAACACCGCGAACAACAGCCAAATCCAAAAAATGAAAGGATTATTTTCAATGCTGGAACTTAAACATATCAAAAAATACTATTACGTGGGAGACTCCGTAACCAAGGCGCTAGATGACGTTTCCGTTGCCTTCCGTTCCCAAGAGTTTGTCGCAATTCTGGGGCCTAGTGGCTCTGGTAAGACGACGATGCTCAACGGGATCGGTGGCTTAGACATCTACGATTCTGGTGACCTGGCAATCGAAGGCCGTTCCACGAAGGACTTCTCCGCCGCTGACTGGGATGCCTACCGGAATAACTCGGTTGGCTTCATTTTCCAAAGTTACAACATCATCAGCCACCTCAGCATTCTCGACAACGTTGAAATGGGGATGACCCTGAGTGGGGTCTCCGGCGCCGAAAAGAAGGAAAAGGCCCTCAAAGCCTTGGACCGCGTCGGCTTGACCGATCACATCAATAAGAAGCCTAACCAACTGTCCGGTGGGCAATTGCAACGGGTCGCCATCGCCCGGGCCATCGCCAACGAACCCGAAATTCTGCTGTGTGACGAGCCAACTGGGGCCTTGGATACCGGGACCAGCGAGGAAATCATGCAGCTGATCAAGGAGCTTTCCGCTGAACGACTCGTCATCATGGTGACGCATAACCCGGATTTGGCCCACGAATACGCTGACCGCATCATTGAATTTGCCGACGGAAGAATTCAGCACGACTCCGACCCTTACGATGGGCACACCGATGCCGCTCAGTTCCAACTCAAGAAGACCAAGATGACCTTCTGGACTGCGTTGAAGTTATCCTTTAACAACATCCGGACTAAGAAGGGCCGCACCGCGTTGACGGCTTTTGCCTCCAGTATCGGGATCATCGGGATTGCGATCGTCTTAGCCCTCTCCAACGGTTTTCAAACTCAGATCAACAAGACGCAGGCCAATACGTTGGCGCAGTTTCCGATTACCATTTCACAAACGGCCCAGGACACGTCGACTACCGGTCCGCGAAACAATAAGAAGACGACTAAGTCAACCAAAGTTGTCGCCAAGGTCAGCGATGCCGATAAGTCGGTTCACCAGAACAAGATTACCAAGAGTTACTTAAAATATGTTAAAAACATTAACGGTAACTTAAGCAAGAACATCACCTACACTTACGCCACGGGAATGAACCTCTTACGGCAAACTAACGGCAAGACCAAGACGGTCTCCTTCTCTAACGCCGACAGCAATGCTAACAGCGGCAGTGCGATGTCCGCAGCAATGGCCAGTTCAACTGGTGTTGGCGGTTCCGTCTACCCAAGCGTGAGTGACGGCGGCAGTGATTTCTTGAAGAAACACTACAAGGTAATTGCCGGGAGCTACCCTAAGAGCGCCAACGACGTGATCTTATTGGTCGATCGTGATAATTCGACTAACATCAACGCTCTGAAGAACCTCAACTTTGACGTTAAGAACAATCAGAAGTTGAATTACAACCAGATTGTCGGTACAAAACTTAAAGTGGTCAACAACAATGACTACTACCAAAGCCTACCTACTGGTAATTACGTGCCTAACAAGGCCACTAACAGCCTCTACAACAATCGGCACAATACGACAATCAAAATCGCTGGTATCTTACGGGTCAAGTCCAAGTCCTCTGAAAATGTACTGTCACCCGGTATTATTTACAGCGACAAACTGACTCAAAATGTGATTAAAGCTAACCAAAACTCTGACATTGTGAAGGCCCAAAAGAAAGCCGACAGCAATGTGATGACTGGTCAAACAGTTAATAAGGATACCAAGACTAGCTTAGTCAGCTACCTCGGGGGTTCGACGACACCATCCGGTATTCTGATCTACCCTAACACCTTTAAGAACAAGGATAAGGTGCTGCACTACTTGGATAAGTACAACCATGGTAAGAAGAAAGCCGACAAGGTGATCTACACCGATATGGCCGGAACGGTCTCCGATTTGACCGGTGGGTTGATGAGTGCCATCACCTACGTTCTGGTCGCCTTTGCCGGTATCTCCTTAGTCACGAGTATGATTATGATTGCGATTATCACTTACACGTCCGTCCTCGAACGGACCAAGGAAATTGGGATTTTGAAGGCCTTAGGTGCCCGGAAGAAAGATATCACCCGGGTGTTTGATGCCGAAACCTTTATCCTCGGTGTAGGTTCTGGGGTCTTAGGAGTTGTCATTGCTTGGCTCCTGACGTTCCCAATCAACGTCGTTCTCAAGAGCATCACCGATCTGAGCAATGTGGCCCACCTGAATCCTGTCCACGGGATCGTCCTGATTATCATCAGTACCGTCCTGACGATGCTGGGTGGTCACGTTCCAGCCCGGATGGCGGCTAAGAAGGACGCCGCTACGGCACTGCGTTCAGAATAGTTCACGGCACTCTTCTCTAAGGCTAAATAAAACGTCGCGCAAATCGAAATTGATTTGCGCGACGTTTTTAATTTACAGTAAAACATTGAAAGGTAGGCGAAACCATCCTCTGCAGCAGGCAGACATTCCGCCTGCCCTCCTCCGATTACGCTAGTCTTTGAACAGCAAATTACTAAAAAGATGACGCATTCGGATCTAATCAAGGATAATTGACATCCACAATGTAGCCGTAAGTGAGTCAAATTTGAGCTCAGCCGTGGGATTTACCAAGTGATTCTCTTGGTAAATGGCGTCTTTGAGACGTGTTTTTCGGCTCAAAGCGAGGTTCGAGACCGCTCTGTGGCTCGAGCCGTCCTCCCCACAGCGATCCAGCTCAAATTTGACGAACGGTAAGGCAGCAGCTTCCTGCTATTCAGCTTGGTTAATGGCGCCTGCGATGTCATCTTGCGAAAAATCATGTTCGCGATAAGCCGCATCGTCGACGGGCAAGTGCTGTTCTAACGTTGAGAACGTCTGCACTTGAACTTCCCCCGTGACAGTACCGAAACCAAGGAGATGCCCCCCAAAGTCATGTTCCACTGACAAGAAGTGATCGTGGTAACCGCCCACTGCGGCCCCATTAAATAGCTGCGGTGAGTAGTACCCCAACAGAGTTCCCTCCACTTCTTGACGATCGAAGACACTTTGTTGCTTGGCAGTCTCAGCTAAGGACTTGAACGGCCGGCCCGACTTGGCCACTGCCCGCGTCTTAACGGCCGTAAAGGTTCCCTTCACTAAGATAGAAAAGAACGTGTTTGCATCGTGAGTCAACCCCAAGACCTGAGCATGAAGCTCCTCCTGCGTTGCATTTTCCACCGTCATCAGTGGCCGGTACGCCGCAAAATGACTGTTGGCAAATGGCAACGTGAAATCATCCGGCACCACGTTAACCTCACCACGACTGTTCACCTGATACGGTTTGCCATCCAGAATAATTAATTCACCATCGAGGCCTTCGCCCGTTCCGATACCGGTATCGCCGTGGGCTAACAATTCCTTCATGGTTAACGTACCCGTCAACAAGCCCGGAACCAGTAAGGCCAAGGTTCCGTGTTGATACAAGGTTGTTTCGTTCATATCATTACTCCCTTTAGCTTAAAACATCTTTCAACAATAATGATTTTAGTTTTAAATTGTCGCGATAGTCAACCGGAATCTGAACCACCACTGGGCCTTCAGTCTGGAAGGCCTGATCCAGCGTGCTAGCCAAATCAGCCGCATGATCAACGCGTAAGCCCGTGGCGCCAAAGCTTTCGGCATACTTAACGTAGTCAACGGGACCAAAACTAACCCCGGCTTCGCGCCCATACTTAGCGATTTCTTGGAACTTCACCATGTCGTAGGCCCCATCGTCCCAGATTAATTGGACAATTGGCAATTTCAACCGCACCGCCGTTTCCAACTCTTGACTGGAGAACAGGAAGCCGCCATCACCGGCAACCGAGACAATCGGCTGACCAGGACGTTCTAACGCGGCCGCAATAGCCCACGGAAAGGCGACACCCAAAGTCTGCATCCCATTACTGAACAGCAAGTGGCGTGGCTGGTAGCTTCGGAAATACCGGGCCATCCAGATGTAAAAACTACCGACGTCCACGCTGACAGTTGTCTCATCGTTAACCTTGTTCTGTAAAGCTTGGATGATTGCCAACGGATGGATACCGTGCTCGTCATCGGCAGCTGGCGCTTCGGCTTGCGCAGCTAAAGTCTTACCCGACTTGGCGAGTTCGGCCTGAACGTCTTCGGCGAGTGACCAGTCAGCCGGTAATTTCTGCACAATTGCCCGCAGCGTCTTCGCGATATCGGCATGCACGACCATTTCTGGTTGATAATCCGTCGTAATTTCGGGAACCACGCTGTCCAAACTGATAACGTCTCCCGCCCGATCCGCATTCCAAATCCGTGCTTCGTATTCCACGGGATCATAGCCGACGGTGATGACCAGGTCACTTTGCTTCAGCAGATTATCGCCAACTTGGTTTCGGAACAAGCCCACGCGGCCAAAGTAATTGCTGACCAAGTCGCGTGACACCACCCCGGCTCCCTGGAAAGTCTCAACGACAGGAATTGCCGCGTGTTGTAAGAGTTCACGGATGGCCGCCGTCACATCGCTGGCAGAGGCCCGCATGCCGGCTAAAATCACCGGTAACTTAGCGTGTTGAATCTTCTCCACAATGGCGTCAATCGTGGCGGCATCCGCCACGCCTTGGTCAACCGTTGGCACCGCTTGGATTTCTGGCCGATCCACATCACCGTTTAACACATTTTGTGGCAAGGAAATGAAGGTGGCCCCAGCCTTAGGCGCAACCGCCGTCTGATAGGCGTTAGCAAAGGCTTCGGACAGGCTATTGGCGTTTTGTACTTCAACGCTCGACTTAGTCGCCGAACTCAGTAGCTCTTTACTGGGAATACTCTGATGGGTCAACCGACCAATATCATCTTGGGGAACCTGTCCCCCCAAGGCAACGACGGGATCGCCCTCGGCTGTGGCGGTGATCAAACTCGTCGTCAAATTCGAGACTCCGGGGCCAGAAGTCGTGGCCACAACGCCCGGTTTACCAGTGATCCGGCCAATCCCCGAAGCAATCAGCGCCGCGTTCTGTTCGTGCCGCGTCACAATCAGCTTAGGTGCGCGCGGATCTTTGCTGTACTCGATCCCCTCAAATAGTTGATCGACCTTAGCTCCTGGAATACCAAAAACATATTTAATGCCTTGATTAATCATGCTTTGAATCAGTGCTTGCGCACCAGTTTTCGTATCTGTCACCGTTATCCCGCCTTTAAAATGAATTTTGTCGTGTTGACAAGTCAACTTAGATTCATCATAATGGCATTAAGTTGTTTTGTCAACATAGAACGTTTCGGGGAAAGGAGTCACCCATGAAAGATCTCGGTTATCTCGCGCAGGACATTTCCATCCTGCATCGAAAATACTATAAGGATACGCGTGATCAGTTCGCCAAACTAGGGCTAAACCCTACGGCCGCCTGCGTTTTGCTGACGGTTCACGAACATCCCGCCATTAACCAGAATCAGGTCGCGAAGACGCTGGTCATCGACAAGGGACTGACCACGCGCGAAGTCAACAAGATTCTCGGCCTCGGTTACCTGACTAAGACGGCCGGCACCGGTAAGACCCAGCTACTCACGCTGACAACTGCCGGGGAAGATGTGGTCAATCAGGTGCAGACGATTCGGCGGAGTTGGTGGCAGGCCCGGTTCGATCAGACGGGTATCAATGCTGATAGTCCCCTGATTCCAGCGATTGAAGCGGCGGTAGCGAACATCATTGACATGGACTAATCACGACCGTCAGGCAAGGTAATTCGATCAGCACCACCCAACGACAAAAAAGTCATATCGGTAGCTCTGCAAAGGGAGCGCTACTGATATGACTTTTACTTTTTTATTTATTTGAAAGTCGAAAAACCAAAAATCTTTGCCAGAACTTCAGCAGTATCGTTCCAGCCCATATCTGCTGACCGGTAAGGCGCAATGAGCCACCAAGTTGCCTAGTCCTTAACTTCCTTGCTGGCTGCCGCGATAAAGTCACGGAACAAGCCTTCTGGACGGTTAGGACGTGACAGGAATTCTGGGTGGTATTGTGAGGCCACGAAGAACTTCTTTTCTGGCAATTCAATCACTTCGACCAGATGATCGTCAGGAGAAGTCCCAGAGAAGACCAGCCCCTTAGCCGCCATTTCTGCCCGGTATTGGTTATTGAATTCGTAACGGTGACGGTGACGTTCTTGAACCATCGCCTGGTTATCGTATGCCGCAGCGGCCTTACTACCTGGCTTCAGCTTGCAAGGGTATAGCCCTAGTCGTTGCGTGCCACCCATTTCATGGACATCCGTTTGATCGGCCATCAAGTCAATAATCTTGTGGCTCGTCTCAGGATCCATTTCCGTTGAGTTAGCATCCTTGTAGCCCAAGATATCCCGAGCAAATTCGATGCTGGCAACCTGCATCCCCAGGCAAATCCCCAGGAATGGGACGTCTTGTTCCCGCGCATACTTGATGGCCGTGATCATGCCTTCGATCCCCCGATCACCGAAACCACCAGGAACGATGATCCCGTCGGCGGCACCTAATACATCTGCCACATTATCTTCCGTGATCTTCTCGGCATCAATCATATCCAAATCAATCTTAGCATCTACGGGGTAGCCGGCGTGTTGTAAGGCTTCCGCCACGGAAATGTAGGCATCGTGTAAGCCCACGTATTTACCAACCAAGGCAATCTTGATGGTCCGCTTCAAGTTCTGCATGTGATCGACCATCTTCGACCACTTCGCCATGTCTGCCTTAGGTGCGTTAACCTTGAAATGATCCAGCACGATCTGGTCTAAGCCCTGTTCTTGTAATCGTAATGGAATGGAATAAATCGTCGGCACGTCCATCGATTCAATGACCGCGGATGGTTGCACGTCACAGAATAACGCAATCTTTTGCCGCATGTCATCGGTAATGTGATTTTCTGTCCGCACCACCAAAATGTTCGGTTGAATCCCAATGCTCCGCAGTTCACGTACAGAGTGTTGCGTAGGCTTGGTCTTCATTTCGTGGGCCGCATGGAGCGTAGGAACCAACGTCGTGTGAATGTATACGACATTTTCGTCGCCCACTTCCGACTTCATCTGCCGAATGGCTTCCAGGAATGGTTGCGATTCAATATCCCCAACGGTCCCGCCGATTTCGGTAATGACAAAATCAGCACCTAACGTCTTGCCGGCGCGCATGATTTTTTCTTTAATCATGCCGGTAATATGTGGGATCACTTGCACAGTTGCTCCCAGATAATCGCCACGCCGTTCTTTTTCCAAAACTTCTGAATAAATCTTACCAGTCGTCACGTTTGAGTACTTGTTCAGATTGTTATCGATGAAACGTTCGTAATGACCTAAGTCCAAATCCGTTTCGGTCCCGTCGTCGGTCACGAACACTTCCCCGTGTTGATACGGGTTCATCGTGCCGGGATCCACGTTAATGTACGGATCGAATTTCTGAATGGTTACGTTTAAACCACGGTTCTTTAACAGCCGTCCTAGGGAAGCAGCAACGATTCCCTTACCTAGTGATGAAACTACGCCGCCAGTCACAAAAATATATTTGGTCATGTGCAAACTCCTTGTAAGATTATTTAGGGTTTTAAAACTATAAAAAAGCTCCCTATTCATTCGAATAGGGAGCGACTTCACCGTTCAGTTGTCCTCACTACAAGTAGTAAGGAGCCCAAAAAATATAGTACCTGTTTTTTGACTGAAGGTCAAGCGAACGTTAGAAATTTATTTCTGATCGCTGTCGTCATCTTCATCATCGTCTTCTTCGTCGTCATCGGCGGAAAAGTCGAGATTGTCAGTATCATCATCGGGTGCTTCCATTTGTGAAAGCTGATCTTCGATACCTTCTGGGATGTCTTCTGTATCGTCTTCTTCATCATCGTTGTCGATGCCCAGCCCGGTCTGTAACTTACCGAGATCTGGACCTGACCCAGTCGCACTATCGTCATCGTCGTCATCATTGGCAGCGTAGGCGGTCGTGTCATCATCATCTTCTGGATCATCGTCATCGTAATCGATCACGTCATCGTCATCGGTCGTGTCAGCCAAGAAGGCATTAACCTTCTTGCGCTTCTTACGCTTAGGTTGATCTTCATCTTCCTCAGCGTGAACCGTTGCTTCATCGATGGATTCAAACGGATACCAAGTTCGCAGTCCCCAAAGGTTATCACCCAGAGAAATGAAACTACCATCGACATTTAAATCCGTATAGAATTGGGACAGCCGGTCACGAACTTCAGCATCGCTGTCGCCTAAATAAGCTTGGACGGCGTTCGCTAAGTCAGCAAATGCCATGACATCGCCGTGTTGCGACAAGATAGCATGCGCAACTTCGATCATTGATAATTCCTTTTTATTCTGGCCCTCAAAGACTTTTAATTCCAAACTGGTGCACGTCCTTTCCACAGTCTACGAAATATGATACTCGCTTATGCCGTAAATTGCAATCTAATCTTATAGTTCCCGACTAATTCTTCACCAGCATAGAGCAAATAATCAATCTTAACGTTTCCACTAAACGGCCGTTCCTTGAAACTGGTCTCCAAATATGGCGTGACCGTTTCAATCGGCATAATCCCGTAAGGCGTGTTATACCGGGCCGTTACGCGTTTTCCACTGATGAAGTGCAACCGCAATTCCGCTTCGGCGTTGCGCGTCAGGTGAACTTCACCCTCCGGTGTAAACTTCATCGTCACTGGCGTCTTTTCTCCCGTGTCATCATCAGGTTCTAGGTAACGTAAATATAAGTTATCGCCCATTTGGACAAGCTGACCATCAACATCTAATTGGTAATCAGAAACATCATCATTTTGTTTGATATGGGTCTCTAGGTGAATCATGACGGGCACCCCCGCTGATAATTGATCCATCTGCACACTTCCCTTCCGTGAATTGTCTGGATTAATTATAGTTCATTTTTCGGGGAAAACCTACCTTTTGTGTTTCAAGGATAAGCTTACGTGGACAATTTACCCGGTCTATCTAAACCCTGCGAGCACGGCCAAGGACGATTAGTGCTATTAGTCCGGGGCTGAAGGCAAATTGTGGCTTTGATCTCGACTCCTTTTCAAATTGAAAACCACGCCAAGCCCAAATTACCACGGGATAATTGGTCCAGACCATGACGCCGCCCCAGTTTTCTAGTATAATGGTGACATTGAAACCATTACACGAAAGCAGGTGAGGTAATGGACTCGTTAACATTACCAACCGATAGTATTCAGGTGGTGAGCACGCCCATCCCAAGCGACCAGAAAAATCAGGCATTTGGTTATACCAATGCGCTACTGGATCTAGTTCCGGTTCTCAAACAACCGATCTTACATTTCTGGACGATGGCCCCCACCGTGATTATGGGGTTAAAGGATAAACGACTGCCGCAGCTATCGGCGGCTATCAGGGCCGTCAGCCATGCTGGCTATGACGTTGTCTTGCGCAATTCCGGGGGACTCGCCGTTGTCGCTGACGGGGGCGTCCTTAACGTCTCGCTCTTTGCGCCACTGGCGACGCCCGCCCTCAGCGTTGAAGCGGCCTATGCGCAAATGACCCAATTAGTCACTGCCGCCTGGCCCGAGCTCGACCTCAAACACTACGAAATTACCCGGTCCTATTGCCCCGGCGATTATGACCTCAGCGTCGATGGCTTGAAGATTGCGGGCATTGCACAACGCCGGAGTCCCCAAGCGTTAGTGACGATGCTGTACCTCAGCGTCACCGGCGACCAAGCACTACGGGGAAATCTTGTCCGTGACTTCTACCGGGCAGGACTGGGCGATCACACCAACGACTGGCAATTCCCCGACGTTGATCCGGCGGTCATGACGACTACGGCTGCTCTCCTCAATCAGCCGCTCACCGTTGCCGACGCAGAGCAACGTTTCCTGACGGCCTGTTCTACAGCTGGGCTACGCATTGGTCGGGGAAAATTGGCCGCCATGATGGCCGCCCCCCGATTTAAAACGAGTTTAGAGCGCGCCACTGCGCAGATGGCCAAGCGCCAACCCCGCTTAACCACCCACTAGTCTTTGTTAAAAATATTCTGTAAGGAGGAATCACTGTGAGCTATGCAACCGCACGACTGCCCCGGGAAAAAGTCTTTCGGGACCCCGTCCACAACTATATTTACGTTCAGCACCAGGTTATTTTAGATCTGATCAACACCCGCGAGTTTCAGCGGCTTCGACGCATTAAACAGCTAGGCACCGCCTCACTGATCTTCCACGGCGCGGAACACTCCCGGTTCACCCATTCACTAGGAGTCTACGAAGTCACCCGCCGAATTTGCGACAATTTCCAGCGCAACTATCCGACTAAAATACCTGGCGATGGCGGTTGGGATGACCATGAGCGGTTGACTGCCCTGTGTGCCGCCCTCCTCCATGACATCGGCCACGGTCCTTACTCCCACACCTTTGAACACATCTTTCACACGGATCACGAGGCCATCACCGCCGAAATCCTGACATCGCCCAAAACAGAGGTCAATCAGATCTTGCGGCGTGTCAGCCCGACCTTCCCCCAGGAGGTTGCCAGCGTGATTCAAAAGACCTACCCGAATCCTCAAGTGGTGCAGATGATCTCCAGTCAAATTGACGCCGACCGCATGGACTATCTCCTCCGGGACGCCTACTTCACTGGAACCGAGTACGGCACATTTGATCTGACCCGGATTCTGCGGGTTATGCGGCCTTATAAAGACGGCATTGCCTTTGCGATGAACGGGATGCATGCCGTTGAGGACTACATCGTCAGTCGCTTCCAGATGTATCAACAGGTCTACTTCCATCCGGTATCCCGAGCTATGGAAGTCATTCTGGACCATTTACTCGGTCGCGCCAACGAACTGTATCAGGCCGGTAAGAGTGACGAAAGTTTCATTCCCCACCTGTTACTGCCCTTCTTTAACCATCAATTTGACTTAGAAGACTACCTGAATCTCGATGACGGGGTGCTGACCACCTACTTCACCCACTGGCGGCAATCCCCCGACGAAATCTTGGCGGATCTGGCCCACCGCTTCTTGGACCGCAAGCCTCTCAAGAGTGTGATCTTTGACGAAACAACGCAGGACCAACTGCCACATCTGCGGGACATGATCAGCTCGGTCGGCTTTAACACCGACTACTACACGGCCACCGATAACAGTTACGATTTGCCCTACGATGACGCCTACGATCCTAAAGTCACCCATCCCCTCACCCAGATCGAGCTCCAAGAACCCGATGGCAGTCTCCGGGAGCTCTCAACGGTGTCTGATCTCGTCAACGCCATTCGCGGCAAATTCACGGGTGACCAACGCTTCTTCTTTCCTAAGGAAATGTTGAATCCGGGCGACGATACCCCCGAGATCTTCCAACCGATTTTCGATGAATTCAGCAGCTACATTCACAACGACCAGTTGGTTGACCTAAAGGACACTGATTAAATTGACTATCAAGGTAATCGCGGTGGATATTGACGGCACCTTGCTCAATCCCCGCAATGAATTAACCGCCGCCACCATCACCGCTATTCACGCAGCCCAAGCGGCCGGGATCAAAATCGTCTTGTGTACCGGTCGCCCGCTATCCGGGGTGCAACCCTACCTGGAGGCCCTCGGACTAGCCGCTGATCCACAGCAATACGTCATCACCTACAATGGCTCCTTAGCGCAGACGACGACTGGCCGCATTTTAGCCCAGCAAACGTTGACTTACGCGGACTACGTGGATCTTGAGGCTTTTGCCCGTCAGGCTCAGGTTCACTTTCACGTCGTCACCCCTAAGCATTTGTACACGGCTAACCGCGATATTAGCCGTTACACGGTCAAAGAAAGCCAACTGGTCCATTTACCGCTCCGCTTCTGTGAAGCCACGGAGATGCCCTCTCAGCTGGTGATGCCGACCGCTGTTTTCATCGACGAGGTGGCTAAAATTGATGCCCTGCATTTGCCCACCAGATTGGCGCAACGCTTTTACGTCGTAAGAACTGATCCTCACTTTATCGAGGTCATGCATCCCCAGACCAACAAAGGTCACGCACTCCGTCAACTGGCGCAGTATCTACACGTCCCACTCACCGCTGTGATGGCACTGGGCGACCAGGACAACGATTTACCAATGATCACGACCGCCGGACTGGGTGTCGCCATGGGAAACGCTAACGACCGCGTCAAAGCGATTGCCGACGTGACGACGCTCACCAATGCCGCTGATGGCGTGGCGGCGGCCATTTATAAATACGCATTGAACCCAGATTTAGCATAACAAAGGAGAATTGATAACAACATGACAATTAAGATGATTGCGATTGATATTGACGGTACCCTACTTAACGAGAAGAATGAATTGGCCCAGGCGACGATCGACGCTGTCCAAGCAGCCAAAGCTCAAGGCATCAAGGTTGTCCTATGTACTGGCCGCCCATTAACTGGGGTTCAGCCTTACTTGGACGCCCTCGGCATCAGTGGTGACGAGCAATACGCCATCACCTACAACGGCTCGGTCTCGCAAACGGTATCCGGCAAAATGATGACCAACCACTCCCTGAGCTTCGACGATTACATCGACCTTGAAGCCCTATCCCGGAAGTTACAAATTCACTTCCAAATCGAAACGCCGGATTACATCTACACGGCCAACAAGGATATCAGCGGTTACACCATCTTTGAAAGCAACTTAGTCCGGATGTTGATCCGCTACCGCGAAGTTGGCGAAATGGACCGCAACCTGACGATTTCGAAGGCTATGTTCGTGGATGATCCTGACATTATCAACCGCGTCAACAAGGAGATCCCCCAAGAGATCCGTGACCGTTACTACGTCGTTCAAAGCACGCCATTCTTCATCGAAGTCATGAACAAGAAGGCCAGCAAAGGAAACACGCTGGGCGAACTGGCTGCCAAACTAGGCTTCACTGCCGATGAAGTCATGGCTCTGGGTGACCAAGGTAACGACCTAACCATGATCCAATACGCTGGTCTGGGTGTGGCCATGGGCAATGCCATTGACGAAATCAAGGACGCCGCCCAAGCGGTAACGCTGACGAACGCCGAAGATGGTGTGGCCGCGGCTATTCGTAAGTACGCTTTAAAGTAAGTTCAATATAGCTATTTGTTGGAGTCCGGGGGATAGTTCCCGGGCTTTTTTCATACTCAATTGACACCACTTATAGAACTAACTGCCCACTGGCGTATATTTGATTACGTCCCTCCGACGATACAAAAAGGGTCTGAGAACGACATCTCAGACCCTTTGACCATACTTGTTTAATTCTTGACAGCCCACAACTCATAGCTCGCCATCCACGGGCCGGTCCACCAACCGTTAATCCCTAGCCGGCGCACCCTAACGATTCGACAATCCAATTGCTCTAGCGTCTGCTGGTACTCGTGGCGGTGATGGCCGGTATCGACAATGAGCAAGGCACCCTGTGACTTCAATACCCGCGTTGCTTCCCGCAATGCCTGCTTTCGTTGTGCCGCTGGCTTAATATTGTGCAGGGCAAAGCTGGTGGTCACCAAATCATACTTCTCTGCCGTCAATGGCAGGTCGGTCATGTCCGCCGTCACCAGGCTAGTGCGATCAGACACGCCCCAGACTTTTAAATTAGCCCGCGTGACCGCTAGCGAGTTCTTTGACTGGTCGCGCGAACGCCACAGATCAACGCCTGTCACGGTTCCCGGCAACGTCAATCGTTGGGCCACTTGGTTCAAAACCGCCCCGTGGCCGCACCCTAAATCCAAGGCTTGGCTGTCGGGGTCCACCCCAACATCATCCAATAGTTTCTGCCAAATGTGTTGCTTACCAATCAACGACGTGCGCAGAAATACCAATCCCGCGATGATACACAGGAGTCCGACTAAAATAATCCCCATCCGTCCTTGATCTGGTTTGGTAAATGCCGCATTGACCAGAAATACCAATCCGACCAATTCATAACTGATGGGTACCGCTGGTGCATCAATCCCCGTTTTCACTTTTGCCATCATGTCCACTCCCCCTAAACTGCTAAAATAGCGTCAAAATAACCCCTGCCACGATATAAATTGCGCCAGCCAACAGGCCAAAGCGCGCGCCCCCATTCACCACAATCGGCGAATTCTTCACGCTGGCAACGTGCCGCACGCCAACCTTCTCACCAGGCAAAGGATCTTGCCCTTTCTTCCGGCGGTGCCGCCACCCCGTGAATAGATGCCCTTTGGCTAACACGCAGATTAAGCCAAAAACGATCAGGGCCAACCCGACCATAAACAGCAAATTACCGATGACCATCAGCGGCTGTCCCAGGATGCGCATGGCTAATCCGACCAGTAGACCACCAGCTACCCAGCCTGTGGTCCATCTCTGCCAACTCTTCATTGTCTAAACTCCCTTCACTTCTCGCTGGTTAGTCTACTCAGTCGACCGGCAGTCTACACTTGCTCTAATCGTAACCACATCCACTAGATTAGGCCACAAACACTACCGAGTTCATCTGTTATCCTGACTTAACAACCACCGATGAAAAATTTTCGCTTACTTGATCAAATTATTATTTAAAACTAAAGGTTGGATGATACATCCCGCCTTACCGTTCGCCAAATTTGGGCTGGAACGCTGTGGGCAGGACGGTCAGAGCCACAAACCGGTCTCTGACCTCGCTTTGAGCCGAGAAACACGTCTCAAAGACGCCATTTACCAAGAAAATCACTTGGTAAATCCCACGGCTGAGCCCAAATTTGACTCACTCACGGCTACCTAGAAGCTATCAATACCATTGCCTAAGCACTGACGCTCATACGGCTTAAGCCATTTTACCATTCCAAGACTACCTTAACCGGAGGAGGGCAGAAATGGAGCCAGCTGTGTCGACGGTGTTAGCCGATTCTCGGCTTACAGTGTGGGACGCGTTTGGAAACTGACGATTCTGTCAGGTTTCAAACCGAGCCGGAGGACCGCTCCCCAGGCCGCAGGCGGTCCCCACAGCAGGTGGAATCTCTGCCAGCCGCAGGTGAGTGGTTAGCAGACCTTTCAGGCTGTGGTCCTATCTGATAAGCGTATTGGTTCTTCCAACCTTTGTGGAGAAAAGAAAAACTTGAGCCAACGCCCTGCGCCGCTCAAGTTTTTTTGATCTCAATTTATTGTTCGTGACTCCGGAAACGGTTCTTGAACAATGGGCTGACCGGCCGGTTTTCATTGATCCGCTTGATGGCTTGACCAATCAGGGGACCAACTGAAATTTGTTGAACCTTTTCAATCTGCTTATCAGCAGTCAATTGAATGGAATCCGTTACCACTAACTTCTTAATTGGTGACTTCTTAATCCGTTCAATCGCTGGACCAGACAGCACCGGATGCGTACAGCTAGCGTAGACTTCCTTGGCACCAGCGTCCATCAACGCTTGTGACCCCAAGGTGATCGTTCCTGCCGTATCAATCATGTCATCAATCATGATGCAGCGCTTGCCCTTAACGTCCCCGATAATATTCATGATCTCGGCCACGTTAGCCCGTGGGCGACGCTTGTCGATAATTGCGATCGGTGCTTTCAAGAATTCAGCCAAGGCCCGCGCACGGGTCACCCCACCATGGTCAGGTGAAACCACCACAGCATCTTCATCCAAATGATTGGTCAAGAAGTAGTCGGCCAACAGTGGTGCCCCCATTAAGTGATCAACGGGCACATCAAAGAATCCTTGGATCTGAGCAGCATGCAGGTCTAAGGCCAGTACCCGGGTAACCCCAGCCGTTT
Organism: Levilactobacillus tujiorum; assembly: GCF_012641185.1. GTDB lineage: Bacteria > Bacillota > Bacilli > Lactobacillales > Lactobacillaceae > Levilactobacillus > Levilactobacillus tujiorum. The sequence goes on along the minus strand of NZ_JAAXLK010000007.1, from coordinate 51,937 downwards.
GGAGCATGTTTGCTACCAACTTGGCTGTAATTGGTTCCCGTGACCGCGCCTTGCGATCTTGTCGTGCATAACCGTAGTACGGAATGACCACGTTGATGGTGGCCGCACTCGCACGCCGTAAGGCATCAATCATGATCAACAATTCCATTAAATTGTCGTTGACGGGAGCCGACGTTGATTGAATCACGTAAACGTGGCTTCCCCGGACACTCTGTTCGATGTTAATGCGAATTTCGCCGTCACTGAACCGGTCCACCGAAGTTTTCCCTAATTCAACACCAACCTCGTTAGCAATTTTTTGTGCCAACGGCTTGTTGGAGTTTAACGCAAAAATCTTTAGTTTAGGGTCAAAATATTGCGTAGCCATAATTTCCTCCAATAGCAGATAGTCTGCCAGAATTTACTACAATAATTTTATGCTATCGGGTCTCGAAACACAAGACCTTCACCTTAATCTTCACCACGATAAGGGAGTTTCTGGTAATAATTGGGTTTGTTAGTCTGACGTTGCCGCGCAATGGCCATATCAAACTTGTTGACAGCGTCGGTAATCGTTGAGCCGGCCGCAATAAAGCTGTGATCCGCTACCGTCAACGGCGCCACTAAGTTCGAGTTAGAGCCGATAAAGGCATCGTCACCAACCGTCGTCTCGTGCTTGTTTTTGCCGTCGTAATTCACAAAGACCACACCACAGCCAACGTTAATATTCTTGCCTAACTTGGCATTGCCCACATACGTCAAATGACCGACCTTGGTGCCTTCACCAATCGTGGCCTTCTTGACTTCCACAAAGTTACCCAAGTGTACCTTAGGCCCAATGTGAGATTCTGGCCGCAGATGACTGTTAGGGCCAATGTTAGATCCACTAGCCATATCGGAATCTTCCAATAATGAAGACGTCACCGTGACGTGATCTGCCAGCGTGGCATTCCGCAATTCGGAGTGCGCGCCAATGTAGCAGTCATCACCAATTACCGTGTGGCTTTTCAACAGAACACCTGGTTCAATGATTGTGTCGGCCCCAATCTTCACGTCAGCATCAATGTACGTGGTTTCGGGATCAACTAATGTCACCCCGTCACGCATGTGCTGTTCGTTAATCCGTTGGCGCATAATCTTCGTGGCATTCGCCAAGGCGACCCGGTCGTTAACGCCCATGGATTCGTCGAAATCAGCCATCTTGTAGGCCGCTACGATGTCTCCTTGGTGCTTCAAGATTTCAATCACGTCGGTCAGGTAGTATTCCCCCTGCGCATTGTCATTGGAGGTCTGGTGCAGCGCTGCGAACAACTTTTTATTGTCGAAGACGTAAACCCCAGTATTGATTTCATGAATTTCTTGTTCTTCGGAGCTGGCATCCTTTTGTTCCACAATCTTCTCCACGATACCAATATTGTTCCGCACAATCCGTCCGTAACCGGTTGGGTCTGGCGCCACGGAAGTTAAAATGGTGGCTGCAGCATGCTTGGCTTCGTGGTAGGCGAACAGATCATCAAAGGTTTCCGCCTGAAATAACGGCGTATCCCCACTCACAATCAGGGTCGTGCCTTCTTCATCTTTCAGGATAGGTTCCGCTTGTAAGACCGCATCCCCAGTCCCCAATTGCTTCGCTTGCAGAGCATATTGGGTCCGATCACCCAACGTTGCTTTGACCTCATCGGCACCATAACCCACGATGGTAACCACTTTATCCATGTTGGTCTTTTCCACTTGCGTTAAGACGTGGTCTACCATGGCCTTGCCACAAACGCGATGTAAAACTTTGTACAACTTTGACTTCATCCGCGTGCCCTTGCCGGCTGCGAGGATAATCGTATTTCTAGTGCTCATACCGATATCTCCTAATTTAATGAATTGTGGTCATCGCCAAAGATTTGGGTCAGGTAATTGCCTGGGGCCACTCGAATTTGTTCATCCGAGGTTTGGATCTTCAGTAATGACGTGTACTTGCTGACCGTGCGTTGCCCATCAAAGTCACCTTCGGCAAAGACCGCTACGCCGGCAAGTTGTGAATCGAATTCGTCCACGAGTGAGCGCAGACCACCAACGGTGCCGCCACCCTTCATGTAATCATCCACGATCAGAACTCGTGAATTAGGCTTAACACTTCGTTTGGACAGCGCCATCCGTTCGATTCGTTTAGTCGATCCAGAGACGTAGTTCACACTAACCGTCGAGCCTTCCGTAATCTGTGAATCGTGCCGGACAATCACAAACGGCACATTCAGGTAGTTGGCCACGCTCTGCGCCAACGGAATCCCTTTCGTCGCCACCGTTACGACCACATCAACGGATTGATTCAAATACTGGGTTGCCAGAATCCGGCCAATTTGGCGTAACGCTGCTGGCCGGCCTAAAATATCTGACATGTAGACGTAGCCTCCGGGGAGATACCGGTCGGCTTCAGACAATTCAGTAATCATTTCATCTACAAATTGTTCGGCTTCTTCTCTTAAAATGTAAGGGATAAAGCGGGCCCCACCAGCGGCGCCAGGTACGGTCTCCAGCAGACCGGTACCGCGTGCTTGGAAGGTCCGTTTCAGAATCGTCAAATCTTCACTGATGGACGACTTGGCCGACTCATACCGCGCAGCAAAAAATGTCAAAGACACTAATTGGTGCGGCCGTTCTAATAAATACCGGGTCATGTCGACTAACCGGTCACTTCTTCTGACTTTCAACCTCTTCACCTCAACTATTTCTTTAGAGTTAATTGTAAGCCCAATTTTAGCATAAATGTTCGTGTTTTTCGTTACATTTCGGTTAGAATTAAGATTTTTTTGGCATTTTTCGCAAAATGAAAGCGGGCAGCGAGTACAACTCGTTCTGAAAACTAGTAGTTGTGGGCCTCAACTATCGTTTTCCCGGTTATTCGCCACTACACGGCAACTGCCATCCAACCCGCTCTTAGCCTACCGTTTTCACCAGCCGGACTCAACTCATAACCCTCCATACAGCACAAAAAGGTCGTGAATCATCAACGATCCACGACCTTATGATTATCTATGGTAATGACGGTCCGCCTTACCGTTCGCCAACTTTGGGCTGGAACGCTGTGGGGAGGACGGCCAGAGCCATAGGACGGTCTCTGACCTCGCTTTGAGCCGAGAAACCCGTCTCAAAGACGCCATTTACCAAGAAAGTCACTTGGTAAATCCCACGGCTGAGCCCAAATTTGACTCACTCACGGCTACATTGATCGTCTAACTAAATGTCGTCAGAACAGCCATCACAAGTCTAATTGCTTGGAACAGTAATGGCACAACCGGAGGAGGCCAATGATGGAGGCAGCTGTGTCGACGCTGTAGCCCGAGGTTTCTCACTCGGGTTACAGCGTGGGACGTGTTTGGAGACTGACGATTCTTGTCAGGCTTCAAACCGAGCCGGAGGACCGCTTCTCAGGCCGCAGGCGGTCCCCACAGCAGCCGGAATCGTTGGCAGCCGCAGGTTGTACGAAGCGCTACCGATGATTTTCACCACAACTTATTCGGCTGTTTGTAGGCGTTGCCAGCCTAGGGCGATGAAGTAGAACACCGCCTCGATGGCTGCGATGAAGAAGGATACCGGGAAGTTTGAGATGTAACTCATCACGAGGCCGCTCCAGACACCGATGAGGGCCAACGCAATCGCTAAGATCATCATGCCCCCAACCGTGTGGGCGAAGTACTTCGCCGTGGCCGCCGGTAAGGTCAATAGGATGAAAATCAATAATGACCCGACAATCTGTGCAGCGACACTCACACTTAAAGCGAGTAATACCAAGAAAGTAATCGAAAGAACGTTGGTCCACAGTCCCTTAACCCGGGCGCCGGTGTGGTCGAATGAGTCAAACTTCAAGAACCGGTAAATCGCAAAGATCACGACGAGGACCAGTAACGACAGCCACAGCATCTGCTGGACGTCGCTCGCACTGATACCAATCACACTCCCAAATAGAATGCTCGTGGCATAACTGGCATTCTTATTGGCCAATGACAGGAACAGAATCCCTAGTCCAATGAACAGTGCTGAGATCGCACTCGTCGCAGCTTCACGACGCTCAGAACGGGCCGACAGTTGACCGACAATGACCGAACTCACGACCGTAAATAAGAGCATCCCGTTCAAGGGCGCCCAGCCAGCAAACACCCCAAAGGCCGCACCGGAAAATCCGATTTCGGAGAGCGTATGGGTGAGAAAAGACATGTTTCTGGCAATCACGAAAACGCCCATAATGCCGCAAATAATGGCGATGATCGTGCCGGCCGCAAAGGCGTTGCGCATAAATTCATAACTAAACATTTTCGCCCTCCCACACCTTTTCTGTTGTTAACTTTTCAATTGGTCCTTGCTCGACCTTTCCCGGCGTCAGCATGAGATAGTGTTGCGTATATTTCTGCGCCATGGGAATATCATGCGTGACGAACAGAACGGTCAGTTGTAGGCGCTGATTCAGCTCCGCGACCAAGTCTAGCAATTCCGTCTTCGTCACAGGGTCCAGACTCGCCGTGGATTCATCCAAGATCAGCAAATTGGGAGCCTCCACTAAGGCTTGCGCCAAGTAGGCCTTCTGTTTTTCACCACCAGACGCCTGACCAATCGGCCGTTGCGCCAACTGCTTAAGACCCGTTTGTGCCAAAATTTTAGTGACCTTAGCCCGTTCTTTAGCCGACAGCCACGGTAACTTCCAGCCCGTCAAATTCAGGCCCACAAAGTCCTTAATCGTCAGTGGGTAATCCGCATCAATATTTCTAAATTGAGGAACGTAGCCAATGGTTACCTCGTTTTGATTCGGCAAATACGTGATCTTCCCGTGAGTGGGCCGCAACTGATGAAGGATTGTCCGCATCAGCGTCGTCTTACCTACCCCGTTCTTCCCGATGACGCTCCAGACTTCTCCCTGACGAATCGTCAGATTGAGGTCCTCGAACACGGGATGATTGGGAAAAGTCACCCCGAGATGTTCTAATTTTAAAATGGGTGCACTTTCCATTACGACTGGCCCTCCTTCGCTTGAATCCGCTGAACCTGTTGATATTGTTTCAACATCCACGTGCGATACGTTTGATGTACCGGCATCGTCTCCGTTACCTTGACGACCGGAATGTGATACTGCTTAGCTAAGTTCACCATCGCCGTTACGTTCTTACTCGTATTCTGAGTATTCTCAACGAAGAAGGCAATTCGGCGGTGCTTAATCTGATCCTGTAATTGGGTAATATCTGCCGGGGTTGGATCGCTGTCTTCTTCAATCGACTGGGCAAAATGCCGGTCACTCACACGATACCCCATTGCCTTAAGCGCCAGATCAAACACGGGCTCACTCACGGCAACCTGCTGATGGCGACTGCCCTTCGATAAGCGTTGGGCCATTTGGGGAAGCACCGCGAGCTGGCGTTCGTACGCTGCCCCGCGCCGTTTAAAATCAGCCGCGTGCTGCGGTTCTAGCTTGCTAAATTGGGTCACTAACTGACGCGTTACTTTCGTCATCGTGGTGGGATCAGTCCACAGATGGGGATTATCCCCCGTCTGCTCATTCATCAGATCACCAATGATCAGTTTCTTCGTGTCACCAGCCTGATTAGCCGCAACCACCCGATCCATCCAGCTATCGTAACCCAGCCCATTCTCTACAACGACGTCAGCCTTAGCCACCAGCTTAGCCGTCTTGATATCCGGCTCATAACTTTCAGCATCAATGCTGGGACTGTTGATGACCGTGGTCACCTGACCCCGGTCCCCGAGAATCGCCTTGGCGGCTTCACCGTAGAATCCTAGCGTCGCCACCACGCGGATCTGATCGTTGGCATGCTTAGTGGTGGTCGCTGCCCCACAGCCACTGAGGGTCACACCCACCACTAAAACGGCCAGCACCGCTAAGACGCGATGCCACCAACTATCCTTTGCACGCTTCACTCAAGTCATCCCATTTCTCTGCCAAATATGTAAACAGTAATGATTACCGTTTAATATGTTACCAGATAATGAAAACTTGTCAACTAACCTTTAGACTTCCTTAATGGAGATATTTTTTCAAGAAATCCGCCACGAGTTGATCGTACTTCGCCGGATCAGCCGCCCTGGTTGCAATGTGGGCAGCTTCGGGGTCCCGATACTTCTCCTTAGGTCCCGCCGCAGCCCGGTACAACACGTCAAGGTTCTCGACCGGAACCGTCTGATCATTGGCTCCCTGAATCAGGAGTAGTGGCAGATTGGTGCGACGTAACTGGCCGGCAATATCACCATCGGATAGCCGGTAGCCCTCTGCCAAGCGAGAATACTGATCGGCAATGGGCACAATCGGGTAAATCGGCAAATGATATTTATGTCGAATCCGGAACTGAGCTTCCGCTAAGACCGAGGCATAGCCCGAATCGGCAACGACCGCCTTCACGTTGTGTGGCAGATCCTCACCGGCCGTCGCCATGACCGTAGCGGCCCCCATGGAAATCCCCATCAGAACGATCTCACAGTCATCCCCGTACTCAGCGATGACCTGGTTAATCCAGCCCACGTAGTCTAACCGATCCGGCCAGCCGTAACCAATGGTATGCCCCTCACTATCGCCGTGCGCACGCGCATCCGGCAAGAGGACGTGGTAGCCCCAGTCATAGAAGACCCGGGCGTAGGGAATCATCTGCTCGCGGGCATGACCTAGTCCGTGTGCCAAGATTGCAATACGCTTGGTCGGCTGCGCTGCCGGGAGCAAGCTCGCCCGCAGAATCAGTCCGTCCAGACTTGTTTGCGTCCATTCAATCGGATTGTGACGCAGATACCAGGCATTGTCATCCGCCGTATTTTCCGCAATAGCCCGCTGCTTAGTCTTGGCTCGGTTCCGACTAAAAGACTTGGTGGCCGCCTGGTAGACGACCGCGGCACCACCTAAGATACTCAGTGCACTTACCGCCGCAACGGCCGTTGACCCTGTCACAATTTTTTGCCAAGTTTTCATCACTAACTACCCCATTTCGTCTTGATCGCTACTACTCTCACTGTACCCAAATTCAGCAGTGAGTGCCACTATTTGATTAGTTGTCAGACCGTCTTAAAGGTACGGTTTCAACGCCTGCTTGCCCGTTTCATCCAGCCTGAATTTGGTCAAGGGACGCCCACTCCCCTGGTAGACGATTTGCGACGAAAGAAAGCCAATCGTGGCTAAAAAGTCGATGTACTTCTTGGTAGACACGCGCGACAGCCCCGTCTTGTCCGCCACGTCCTGATTGGAGAAATCGGCCTCCAGCGCCTGGAGTGCGGTCACGATACGTTGTAACGAAAGCTTCGTTAGTCCCTTAGGCAGCGCCTTAGTCTGGGCGGTTTGGGGCGCCGCGACACCGCCTCCCTGAAAGAGACTATCCAAGTCCTGCTGCGAGACCGTGTGCTTATCGTCCACCACCTGTAACCGGGTAAACTTCATCATTGCCTGTTCAAACCGCGCAAAGGTAAATGGCTTAATCAGAAAATCTAAGACGCCGTAGTTGACCGCCTCTTTTAAGGTTTGCTGGTCGTTAGCCGCCGTCATCATGATGACTTGGGGATGTAATTGCCGCTTGAGGAGTGCCGCCAAGAATTCCGTCCCACTTAGTTGTGGTAGATACATATCCAGTAAGATCAATTCGTACTGTGCCAGGTCTGGAAGAGCTAGTGCCGCGACCGCACTCTCACATTCGACAATCGTGACCGTCTGAAAAGCCGCGATGCGTTCCAAAAACTTATGGTTGATCATCCGAACCATGGGGTCATCTTCAATTATTAATATCTTCATCTCAACGCTTCCTTTGTTTCCACGACTGCCGTTATTCGAGTGCCGACTGGCTGATTATCCGCCAGCGTCAACGTTCCACGGAGTCGACTGACGGCTGCCTGAATAATCCCCATCCCATACCCGCGGTGCTCTCCCTTTGTAGAAAAGCCTTGGGTAAACATCTGCTGGCGTACTGATTCTGAAATGCCGTCCCCCGTGTCCTGAACCACAATTTTTAAATGGTCGGCCGTTTGACTCAACGTCAGGCTAATCACGCTCTGAGCATCGGGCTGTTTAATCGCATCGCGGGCATTATCCAGTAAATTCGAGACGATCCGCAGCAATAAGACTTCCACCTGACCGTCAAAGTTGGCCTGGGGCACCCGGCTATCAGCCGTTACTTTAAACGCTATGCCCTGCTCCTTAGCTTCCTTACTCTTACCTAAAATCAAGCCCACCATGGCGGGCCACTTGATCTTATCCGTGACGTAGCCCAGGTCTTGATGATAGCTATCGGTAATCTGCCCCACGAACTCGAGTGCCCGGGGGTATTCCTCCAGTTCCAGCAAGCCGTTGATCACTTGCAATTGATTCATAAATTCATGCGTCTGGCCCCGTAATGAGGAAACGTAGTGTTCGGTCCCGGCCAGCTTGTTGATCAAGCCGGTAATCTCGGACATATCCCGAATCAGGCACACCTGTCCCTGCCGTTTTCCCCGCACCCAGAGGTCATTGGTTGAGATCAGCAATTGCTTATCCAGGTAGGTCACCTCGATGCCGCCGGTGGTCGCCTGCGACACAGCGGCACCCATAAACAACAGGTCCCGTAAGGTCGACGGCAGTGGTTGTCCCACGACTAAGTCCTGTTGAAACAACGTCTGGGCCGTCTGGTTGGTAGAGATAATTAACCCCCGTCGATTGATCGCCACTACCCCTTCCGGCAAGGCATCGTCGACCAGAGTTTGTTGGGCGGTGCGCTCCGCAATCTCACTGGGGGACATTCCCAGCAGCAGGTAGCGCAGGTACATTCCTAACAGGACGGATAGGCCGAGTCCCACCAAGAGGCCTATCATCCCACCGATTAAGATTGGCCGCGTCTGGCGCTGCAACTGCTGATTTAAGTTCTTAGCGGTCACCCCGACACAGACGATGCCGATCACTTTGCCGTGGTCGTAGACGGGCTGAAAGACGCGATATTCGGGGCCTAGAACGCCCGCTCGCTGTGAGTAGTGCGTCTGTCCCTTCAACGCGGGCTGGGGGTCTTGTAGCGACGAGAAATGGCGACCGACGTCTTTGTCCAGGGGATGGGATAGCCGAATCAAGTCGTGGTTTAAAACAACAATGAAATCAACGTCGTCTCGCTTCACCAGGGGTTTGATATAGGTCTGCAGGTTAGTCGTGGCCCCGCCATTAGAGGCGCGAATCACCTGCTTAACCTGAGACATTTTGGCTGTCGATTTCGCCACCTTCAGAATCCGTGTCTGCATTGCCTGCTTGCTCGCCGCCACCGTATCCTGATGAATCAAAACGGCGGTGGTCACCACTGCCACACCAATTGTGCAGGTCATCACGGCAATCACGATGACCCAGAACGGTAGGCGCTTTTTAAGAACCTTCATCATCACCACTCCTCGTACTTCTCACTAAATATACCCGAATCTCATCAATGGGCGCAACCATTTACTCAACTGAACGTAGCTGTTAGTTGAATTGGCTATGCGTAACGGCCTCAGCAGGGTCAAGGATAACCATCTGGTGATAAACTCTCAACCATGCTCAAACAGGCTTAGAGTCGCTCCCCGTAAGGAACGTTCCTAAGCCTGTTTAACCCTATTCTACTAAAAGTACCGGCCGTGAAGGTGGTGTTAGCTGGTCTGCGAATGATCAGCTAGTTTAACCATCTGAAGCAACAGCGACCATTCAACACAACAATAGTTGATAACATCAATATAGCCGTGAGTGAGCCAAATTTGGACTCAGCCGTGGGATTTACCAAGTGATCTTCTTGGTAAATGGCGACTTGAAGACGGAATTTTCGGCTTCAAGCGAGGGTCGAGACCGCTCTTTGGCTCGAGCCGTCCTCCCCACAGCGTCCCGGTCCAAATTTGGCGAACGGTAAGGCGGTGGCCTTCACTCCGGTAATCTTTAAACACTAGTCAATTAGTGTTACTTCGCGTGAATGGCGTTCTTCGTGGCTCCCGTGGTCAAGATGTCATGGAAGTTATCGTAGCTGATGCTGATCATATCCTGCAGTGCGGGCTCCGTGTAAGACCCCACGTGTGGCGTAATCAAGACTCGCGGATTGGCGCGAACCAAGTCGCGGACTTGCTGGTTGGGAATATCATCCACACTAGCAAATTGCTTGCCTAGGATATTGACCTCATCCACCACTACGTCGGCGCCATAGCCATCCAGATGACCATCTGCCAAGCCTTTTAAAATGGCTGGAATGTTGGCCAACTCGCCACGTGCCGTGTTGATCAAGACGGCCCCCTGCTTCATTTGCGAAACAAATTGGTCATCGATCAAGTCTTCATTCTTTCCTGGGAAATAAGGAACGTGAACAGACACGATGTCGCTTTGCTTGAGTAAGTCTGGCAAGTCCATCATTTCGGCCAATTCCTTAGCAGCATCCGAAGGGTATGGGTCGTAAGCCACCACTTTGGCGCCCAATGCCTTGTATAACTTGGCTTCAGTATAGCCGATCCGGCCAATACCCACGATGCCGACCGTCGCCGTATGAATTTCTTTACTGAACATAGCTGGTGAAATGGTAAAGTCGGCCTGCCGCGTTTGGCTGATACCCAAGTTGACGTGACGGAACAGGTTCATCCCCAACGTAAAGGCCAATTCCGCAACCGCATACGGTGAGTAACCCGGTACGCGCGCCATTTCAATCCCTAAGTCGGCCGCCGCTTGCAAATCCATGTGGTTAAACCCAACGGAACGCGTGAAGACGTACTTGATGCCCCAGCTCGCAAACTTTTCTAGGTTTTGCCGATCAGCTAAGCAGTTACCCCGCACGAGCACCGCGTCTGCCCCCTTTGAGGCTTCGGCATTGTCATGCGTTAACAGATCTTCCACATAGGTCATATCAAAACCGTACTTATTCAGATCATCAAAGTAAGGCCGCTCAATGGGCCGAACACCGTAGGACGTAATTTTTACCATTTCAAAAGCACTCCTTTTCTAGTTAATATCGCGATTAATTAAAGATTCCCAGGCCGCTGATCACTTGTAAAATAGCGATCCAAATCGGCATCATCACCACGGCACAGATGGTCGAAATAAATGAAGCATTCGAAGACATCACGGCTTCTCTGTCGAAACTAATGGCATAAGCCGAAGCCACGGCAGCCGTTGGAGTAGCCATCATCACGACGACAGTCGCCACGGCCGTAAAGCTCAATGGCAGAATGTGCGTGATGCTGAGGAGCCATAAAATAACCAAGTTCAACAGTGGCACGATGATGACCTTATTCAAGGCGTAGTACCAAGGCGTCTTGTCTTCCGCGGCCGTCTTAAAGGAAATTGAGCCTAACGTCACACCAATTGCCAACCAAGCCAGTGGTGAGGACAAGTTTGCCAAATAAGTTAACGGTTTGTACAGCCACAGGGCGGTCTGATCGATTCGGTAAAAGGCCACCGTGGTCAGCCCGGTTTGTTGTACCCCGTTGATGGCCGCGTGAACGGTCACCTGTGGAACCAGGTGCTGCCCTAACCACATGAACAACCCTAAGAAGGTCGCAATCACGATGGGGTTGGCAAACATCTTTTTCACGTTCTTTGCTTCCATCTTTAAGCCGGACATCTTGATGTAGGCGTAAGAGTAAAGGAAGATCCGGTAACCAATATTGAAGATAGAACTGTACATAACCCCTTTAGCACCATACACGGCCCCAACAATTGGAATTCCGAAGAACGTAGTCGAACCAAAGGTCGTTAAGATAGCTAAAACTTCACGTTCTCCCTTAACATACCGCTGATACATAAATGGCGTAACGAAGATCAAAAGAATATAAATCACAATTCCCCAGATCAGTACGCCCATTCCTTGCTTGAAAGCCTCGTCATTCATGGGTTGCATGAATGAATTGAAGGCCAGGGCCGGAATAGCCACGGTAAGGGCAACCTTGGTCAATACTTTCCCAAAGTTTTCGCCGAAAGTTCCCCGTCGCCGTAAGAAGAAGCCCAAAAGAATAATAAAAATAGTAGAAGTGATGGAACTAATAATTGCTGCATTTGTGAACGTCGATTCAACTGCTTTAAGCACGCTCATCCTTGTCGCCTCCGTGATTAATCTATTTGATAAATCAATCATAGCGGCTACTTGCTCACTAATATACATAGCGAAAGTTATGTAATTAATGTAAGTTTTGTAAGTGGCATTGCTGCCAGTGATTTGGTGCACATAATGGCCTCTTGCCGTCTTTAAACTTTGGATCGGACTAAGCTTAAATCCTTGGCTGAATGAAAAAGGCCTCACCCATCAACTCACGACCGGTGAGACCTTCAATCCGTTAACTATCGCACCAGTATCCGTACGGCACCTTCAACTGGCTTATCTCCATTTTCCAAGTAAAACTGACGCGCGGCTCCAATCAAGTTAGCATCGTTATGAAACTTGCAGGCCTGAATGTCTGCCGTTAACGGGGCGCCATGTCGCGTCAATAAGCGTTGAACCCGCTGCTGAACGTCGTCGACAAATCCCGGTCGTTCCGAGATGCCACCCCCGATCAACAGGCGCTGCGGATTCAAACTCACGACTAAGTTAAAGGCCGCCCGGCTCAAGTAAGTTAACATATCGTGAATGCACCGCTGTGCCAGCGCATCCCCTTTCGCCGCAGCCTGATAAACCTCGCGAGCGGAGACAGAGTGGGGCCGCCGCGCCAAGCGCTGATACCGCTGGGACATCCGCACGGGACTCGCCAGTTCACTGAGCGTCTCACCCCGATCATTCATGACTTGATAGCCCAACTCGCCAGTAAAGTTCTGCTTGCCCGTTACCAACTGGCCATTCATCACAATTGCCCCACCGATACCGGTGCCAATCACCAGTAACGCAGCGTCCGTGACGTCTGCCGCATTGCCCTGCCAGACCTCAGCCAGAGCCGCACAGTTGGCATCGTTTTGAATGCTCACCGGCAACCCAAGTGCCGCTTGCAAGGTCGCCTTAATGGGAAAATCATTGAGATAATCCACGGCGCTCGTCCCAGAGATTCTGCCGGCCACCGTATCCACACTGCCTGGCAGGCTGATCGCCACCCCCACAAACGGGAGCTGCAAGCGCGCCTTCAACTCTACAATGGCGGCTAAGAGGTCTGACCGATTGTCTGGTGTTTTAAAGCGATCTTTATGGAGCAACTGTTGGTGTAACCACACCCCATATTTGACGGTGGTTCCGCCAATATCAATCACTAAGAGGGGCTCAGGATTTACTCTCATCTTTTTCACCTACTGTCTGATTAAGCTCGGCACCATTCGTGGCAATCACGTGCTGGTACCAGTAGAAAGAATCCTTACGATAACGGGCGAGACTGCCACTGCCATCGTCGTTGCGGTCAACGTAAATGAAGCCGTACCGCTTCGACAATTGCCCCGTGCTAGCGGAAACAATGTCGATCGCACTCCAAGGCGTGTACCCCATCACCTCGACGCCATCCTCAGTCATCGCCAATTCCATCTGTTCAATGTGTTCCCGCAGATAGTCAATCCGATATTGGTCATGCACTTCATGGTCGGCGGTTAAATGGTCAATCGCACCGATACCATTTTCCACCACGAACAATGGCAGATGATAACGATCATTCATCCAGTTCAAGGCATACCGCAGGCCCTCAGGATCGACTTGCCAGCCCCAATCGGACTGCGGCACGAACTGGTTCGTCACCAAGTCCTGCGACTCGTTGTAAGAAAATTGGTCATCTTCATGGTCGTTCGCTTGAGTCGCAAAGGACATGTAGTAACTAAAGCCCAGATAATCCACCGTCCCCTTCTTCAGGTTCGCCAAGTCAGCGGGCGTGATATCCAGATCATACTTTTTAGCTTGAAAGTAGTGGGTTAACCAACTCGGATACTGGCCCTCTACTTGCACGTCTGAGAACCAGAAGCGTGACTGCATGGCCCGCTGCGACTTGAAAACATCGCGTGGATTGTCCGTCGCCGGATAAACGGGCGTAAATGCCACCATTGCGCCCACTTGGAAATCCGGATTGATACTGTGCGCAATCTGAACGGCTAAGGCACTGGCAACCACCTCGTAGTGGGCCGCTTGATACATCACTGCCTCGGCATTTTCGCCCGGCTTCACCTGAAACCCGGAGTTAGTGAATAACGTGAACTCACGATCATAGTTTGTTTGATTGTTGATTTCATTAAAGGTCAACCAGTACTTCACATTGTCACGGTAACGGGTGAAGACGGCCCGCGCAAACCGGGTAAAGAAGGTGATCGTCTGCCGACTACGGAAGCCCCCGTAAGCCGTCACTAAATGATAAGGCATTTCAAAATGTGACAGCGTAACGACTGGTTCAATGCCATACTTGTGGCATTCATCGAAGAGACGGTCGTAAAAGGCTAGCCCCGCTTCATTCGGCTCCAGTTCATCCCCCTGCGGAAAGATTCGTGACCAGGCAATCGACGTGCGAAAACTCTTAAAGCCCATTTCGGCAAAAAGCTTCACATCTTCTGGGTAACGATGATAAAAGTCCACCGCCTCATGGTTAGGATAAAATTCACCGGGTTGCACCCCCTGCGTAATCTTCCGTTCATCATGCGTCCCGGCTGCCGTCATGACGTCGGCTACGCTAAGCCCTTTACCGTCAACGTTATAGGCCCCTTCTACTTGGTGGGCAGCTACGGCGCCACCCCATAAAAATCCTGCTGGCAAAGTTCTACTTGTCACTATAAATTCCTCCTTGTAATTCCTATCTCTAACGTTTCTGCACTACTCACTGATACAACTAAAAGTAAACATCCTGGATGACCTCCGCCTTACCGTTCGCCAAATTTGAGCTGGAACGCTGTGGGGAGGACGGTCTAAGCCACAGAGCGGTCTTAGACCTCGCTTTGAGCCGAAAAGTTCACGTCTCAAAGCCGCCATTTACCAAGAAAGTCACTTGGTAAATCCCACGGCTGAGCTCAAATTTGGCTCACTCGCGGCTGCATAGCAGTTATCAACCATCATTGGTTAAATGCTGACGAACCAAATGATTAATTTTGTCTGTCATGCAAAGACTAGCTTAACCGGAGGAGGGCAGAGATGGAGCCAGCCGTGTCGACGGTGTTAGCCGAGAATCGGCTTACAGCGTGGGACGTGTTTGGAGACTGACGGTCTTGGTCAGTCTTCGAACCGAGCCGGAGGACCGCTTCTCAGGCCGCAGGCGGTCCCCACAGCAGGCGGAATCTCTGCCAGCCGCAGGTGATGGTTTCGCCTTGTTTATCTTTAAGCATATGGTAAAGATGGATTTTGGCGAACGGTAAGGCGGCAACGTCCGTTCTTTAAATGACAAAGCGCGGGCCATGCAGCCTCGTGAGCTGTACGACCCGCACTTTGGTGTAACTTAGTGGTGAAAAATCAAGCGTGTGCTTGGCATGTCCAACACCTGATGAATGACCAACGACGCGCCACCCAACAAGGTCGCATACTTCACATCTTTAGACATGACTAACGGTGGTACTAGCGGCATAAAGCTCAATTTCATCTGGATATTCTTCAGGATTTCCGGGAGCTGATCAATCAGCGGTGAATTGAAGAAGACCATCTGGGGATCATACGCAGCGATTAAATCACTGGTCACAATTGCCAAGTGGTAACAGAAATCCTCAATCAGGTCAACGATAACGGCGTCTCCCTGATCGGCGGCTGCGACCAATTCAGCTAACGTGTAGTGATCAACTGCTTTCAACCGCGCGGCCTTTCTTAATAACGCGGCTTCCGACCACTCGTGATCAAAGTTAGGCAGTTTCGCCAGTCGTTGGCGGGGCTTGCCCGCACCCTGAATCATGATTTGGCCGATCTCACCCGCGCGGCCGTAATTTCCCCGGTAGAGTTGTTTGTTCACGATAATCCCGGCACCAATTCCTTCGTGAATGCTGACGGAAACGATGCTTTGCAGTTCCTGCTTACTAAAATCCTGTTCAAATACCGCCGATAAATTGGCTTCATTCTCAACAATTACCGGCACGTGATAGCGTTGTTTGAAGTAGCCCACCAGATCGAAATCACCAAAATCCACGAACGGTGACGTGACCACTTCGTTCTGGTAAACACTTCCAAAGATCGCGATCGAAATGGCCTGTAACCCATTGTCCACTTCGAATTCTGGCAGTTGTGCGATCATATCGTCCATTTTGGCCACAATCTCATCAACCGTGGGGTGTTGCAACGGACTCTCGCTGTATTCCAGCGCCCGACCGTCCAACTGGGTGACCAGCATTTCCAAAATGACCCCAGAAATGCTGAAATTAATCACATAACCATACGTCGCGTTGAAGGCCACCAACTCTGCTCGACGACCGCTGCCTGGCTTGGCCGCAGCCTCGCCCTGACTGGATACCAATTTTCGTTCCGTGAATCGGCCCACGATATCGGACACCGTGACCTTATTCAAACCTAACAACTTAGAAATTTCATTTCGCGAAATCGGTCCATGATTCACAATCGTCTGTAAAACCGAGTGTTCATTGTGGTCGCGCATCACGTCTTTGTTAATGATCATGCCAGTCACTCACTTTATCGTTTATTCACCGTCTTTGGCATCTTCTGCATTTTCACGAGCGTGCTTTTCTGCCAAATCACTTTGCATCTTCTTTTCAATCCCATCAACATGGTAGAACATCAAAGCAATTCCAGAAAGGGCAAACCCTAACAGTGGTACCCAAATATAGTTCAATTCAATCCCGTGTAAGGCACCGGCAGTTTGCGTTTGGTTGGCGACGTAACCCGTTGCGGATAAAATCCAACCGGTGATAACCCCACCAATACCCATACCTAACTTGGCACTGAAACTGGAGAATGACGTAACGATCCCTTCGGCACGGACACCGTTCTTCCATTCACCATAATCCACAGCGTCGGCCAGCATAACGGCGATTAAACCAGATACATAACCAGTTCCTAAGTAACCAACAATCGTAGCGACAATAATCATTGGTACGCTCAGGTTGTTAGCGCCTAAGCTCAACAGCAATTGACCAACAACGGCCAAAATCATTCCGGCTAACATCGTGTTCCGCTTACCAATCAGCTTGGAGGTCCATGGCGTCAAGACCACGGCAACCAAAGCAACGATTTGTAAACTCAATACGAATGAAGCCAACGTTGCATCGTGCATGTTGTACTTGAAGAAGTAAACCGTAACTTGTGAACGCGTCTGCATCCCCATCCAGTAGATGAAGTTGATGAAGATGATAATAGCCCATGGCCAGTTGCGCTTCAAAGCTCTCAGAGATTCTTTAATTGGAATAGAACGACGAGAACTCTTCGTTTGAACCCGTTCAGTCGTGTTCTTAAAGACAAATCCGAAAATCACAACTACGATAATCCCGACAATTAAAGCCCAGATGAACCAGCCACGCGCGCTCGTCGTTGAGCCGTGACCGAAGAAGGCAACCATGGTTAACGTGATCCCAGTAATAATCGTGGCACCAGCAGTTCCCATGAATTGCCGAATCGTGGACAACGTGACCCGTTCTTGGGGGTTACTCGTCAATGATGGCAAGATCGAGGTAATTGGAATGTTAACGGCCGAGTACAGCACATCCACCCCAATATAGGTGATGTATGCCCAAACCAACTTCCAAGTTAAACTCATGCTTGGCGTGGTGAAGACCAGTACACAGAAGACCGCAAATGGAATTGAGAACCATAACCAGTACGGTCGGCTCTTCCCCCACTTAGTATGCGTGTGGTCAATCATAATTCCCCAGAATGGGCCATCAAAAGCATCGACAATCCGTGCTACCAAGAACAGCGTCCCAACAGCAGCGGCACTAAGACCAAAAGTATCGGTGTAGAAAATCATTAAGTATGTCCCAACCATTTGGAAGGACAGGTTGCAAGCAAAATCACTAAAACTATAGGCGATTCGTTCGTTCCACGGCACCATATTTTTCTCGGAGACCGCGACTTTAGGAGCATTTTCACTCATAAGTACACACCTCTATAATTTATGAATCGAATAATGAAATTTGAGTTAATTGCAAAAACGTCGACGTTTAAGGAAATTCAATTTTCAATGCATAGCATACTGTAACCGCTTTCATTTGTCAATACCACTTTCGTAAATATCTCCTTTACTTGATTCCCTTAGTCCCTCTAATGGCTGTACCTCTAATATGGAACAGACTCGCTGGCTCCTCATTAAATTTAATGGCTGATTAAACTCAATCTTTTGTTAAGTTAGCTACCGATAAATCACAATTATCCAGCAATTCGCCGCCACTTCGGCACCGCACTCACCATTTTTTATAAAAATATTTTTCTTTAGTCGGCGTTCGCCCCTAACAGCTATGTATGGCCCTTTCTTATCACTTTTAAGCCTATTTTGCGTCTATTGTAAGCGTTGACATTCTGAATTTTGCAACGTACACTGTGAGTGTCGATTAAGAAAATTCAACTTTCTAAAAAATTAGAGGGGTGTTTATCCATGAAGTTTACGAATGGTTACTGGCTAAACCGGCCACAATACCAAATTGAATCACCACGTGAAGTCTTCGACTATCAGAAGACGGATCGCCAATTAACGTTGTATGCACCATTTAAGTTCATCAACGAACGGGGTGACGAACTTAACTTGGGGATGAGTACAATTAACCTAACCTCACCTATTGAAGGTGTGATTGGGGTTAAGCTCACCCACTTTGATCAAGATACCAAGGGGCCTTCTTACCACATCAATGATCAAAAACCAAACGTTGCGATCACCACTGGCGATAAGGAATTAACCTTTAAGTCAGGTGAATTAACTGCCCGCATTCCATTCAAGCAGGCCTTCCAATTAGACTTTTTACACAACGATCATTTACTAACCCAGTCGTTGGATAAGGCGCAAGGTGTGATTCACGATAAGTCAACCAACAAAGACTACATGCGTGAACAACTCAACGTGGGCGTTGACGACAAAGTCTATGGCTTAGGTGAACGCTTCGGTAACTTCATTAAGAACGGTCAAGAAGTCCGCATCGATAACCAAGATGGTGGGACAGCTTCCGAACAATCTTACAAGAACATTCCATTCTACTTAACGGACGCTGGCTATGGGGTCTTCGTTGACCAACCACAACCCGTTGACTTTGAAATTACTTCTGAAAACGTTGACCGGGTTCAATTTAGTACCGAAGGTCAATCCTTACAGTACTACGTGATCTACGGCCCTACCCCACAAGAAATTCTGCACCGTTACGCCGAGTTAACTGGTCAAATGCAATTGCCACCTGCTTGGTCCTTCGGGCTGTGGCTGACGACTTCCTTCACCACGGATTACAGTGAAGAAACCGTCTTGAAGTTTATCGACGGCATGAAAGAACATCACATTCCACTAGATGTCTTCCATTTCGACTGCTTCTGGCAAAAGGGCTTCGAATGGTCCAACATGGAATGGGATCGCGACGAATTCCCAGATCCAGAAGGTCTGATTAAGAAGATTCATGACCGCGGTATCAAGGTCTGTGTCTGGATTAATCCATACATCGCCCAAAAGGGGAAGATGTTTGAAGAAGGCAAGAAGAATGGCTACTTCGTCAAGCGCGAAGATGGCAACATCTGGCAATGGGACCTCTGGCAAGCCGGCAACGCCTTTGTCGACTTCACCAACCCTGCCGCCGTTAAGTGGTACAAGGGCAAACTGCAAGCCTTACTCGATATGGGTGTGGATTGCTTCAAGACTGACTTCGGTGAACGGATTCCCGTTGACGATGCCGTCTTCTTTGATGGCTCCGATCCTAAGCGCGAACACAACTACTACACGTTGCAATACAACGAAGCTGTCTTCGACACGATTGCTGAAAATAAGGGCAAGGATGAAGCTGTGGTCTTCGCTCGCTCCGCAACTGTCGGTTCACAAAAGTTCCCTGTTCACTGGGGTGGCGACGCCTTGTCAACCTTCAAGAACATGTCTGACACCTTACACGGTGGCCTGTCCTTCCTGAGTTCTGGGTTTGCCTTCTGGAGCCACGATATTGGTGGTTTCGAGGATGGTCCCGATACACCAACGCCAGATCTGTACAAACGTTGGACGCAATTCGGCCTGTTATCCTCACACAGTCGTTACCACGGCAGCAATGTTTACCGGGTGCCATGGAACTTCGATGATGAAGCCGTAGAAAACAGCCGGAAGTTTGTTAACTTGAAACTGTCACTGATGCCTTACCTGTACACCCAAGCAGCACATGACACTGCCTACGGTAACCCATTAATGCGGCCAATGTGGTTCGAATTCCAGGATGATTTGACCACCCACTCACTGGACAACCAATACATGTTCGGGAGTCGGCTGTTAGTTGCCCCTGTCTTCAACCACGAAGGCCACGTCAACCTCTACCTGCCTGCTGGCAAGTGGACCAGCATCATTGACGACAACGAATTCTATGATATCAAAGACGGCAAGTGGTTGAGTCTAAACTACGACGAATTAAGCCTGCCTGTCTTGGCTCGTGACAACACGATCCTGTTACGGAATCCTAAGGCCGTTCACGCTGATTATGACTTCACCAAGGATTTGGATATCCATCTGTACGATATGCATGAAGGCACGACCAGCACGACCGTTGTTGATCAAAAGGGCCACGACGCCGGCAAGGTTACTGTCGACCGTCATGGTAACGAACTGAAGGTCAGCACTACTGGTTTGACTGGCACAGCAACCGTATTCGTTCATGAGAACGGCGCGGTCACTAAAGCCACTTTAACTGGCGACAACACGACCATCACTCTGTAATGATCATTAAATTTTAAACGTTATCGGAAATCCCTGCATTACCAGCGAACTGCGAGTCGTTGGTTGTGTAGGGATTTTTATTGTCGGCTGTTGCTCGCAGTGAAGGTTCCCCTCCATGGTCCAAATTAGCCACTAGTGTCTGCCCATACAATAAACGAATCAAACTCGCCTGAGTCATCGGCAAGTTCAATGCCGCCTGCATTTCCGCTACCAATTGCGGACTAACCCGCCGTCTTTCATTTTCCACACTGTTCACCTCACCTAGCTATCATGCCGGTTTTTCAACGACAATACCAGCCAGACGTCTTACAAATTTAGTTATACAAAAAGCGCGTTAAATCAACGTTTCAGCTGACTTAACGCGCTATTTTCATCTTCTTTTGGTATGTGGAAACCAGCCGCCTTACCGTTCGCCAAATTTGAGCTGGAATGCTGTGGGGAGGACGGCTAGAGCCAAAGGACGGTCTCTAGCCTCGCTTTAAGCCGAAGAACACGTCTTAAAGCCGCCATTTACCAAGAGAACCACTTGGTAAATCCCACGGCTGAGCTCAAATTTGGCTCACTCACGGCTACACGGAAGTTATCAACTATCACTGGTTAAACACCAACACTCCAGATATTTAAACCGATTTGTCATTCAAAGACTAGCTTAACTGGAGGCTGGCAGAGGTGGAGTCAGCTATGTCGACGGTGTTAGCCGATTCTCGGCTTACAGCGTGGGACGCGTTTGGAAACTGACGCTTCCTTGTCAGGTTTCAAACCGAGCCGGAGGACCGCTTCTCAGGCCGCAGGTGGTCCCCATAGCAGGCGAAATCTCTACCAGCTGCAGGTGACCCCCTTTACTTGATAATCTGGTGAACTCGCGCCTGTAACTCCGGCACCACGTCTTCCTTAAACCATGGATGCTGGTTCATCCAACCGTAATTCAACGGGGACGGATGCACCAACGGGAAATAATCCGGTAAGTAGTCCGCGTAATGTTCAACGGTCGCCGTCAATGTCTTTTCTCGTTTAGGCAAATAATACTTCTGCGCATACTGGCCAATCAGCAAAGTCAGTTTAATCTTGGGCATCAAGTCCAGCAATGGCGCATGCCATTTATCCGCAAAGCCCTTACGTGGTGGTAGATCACCGCCATGGACGTGTTTTCCCGGGTAATAAAAGTCTAGCGGCAACACCGCTAACTTCCCTGAATGATAAAACTGGTCCTTGGTGACCCCCATCCAATCCCGCAACCGATTGCCACTCGCATCATCCCAAAAGGTCATCGACGCTTGTGCACTGCGGCTCGGCGCCTGACTCACCAACAGAATCTCAGCATTTTCATCCACGTGATATAGCGGCTGAATCCCCTGTTGCGTGAACGCCGCATTCTGCGGATCATCCTGAATGGCTTGAAAAATCTCCTGTGTTTTACTCATCGTTTACCTTCTTCACTGACTACGGCAATGGCCGCACTAAATACACTTCCCGACAGAAGCCCTTCATCCCATTAAAGACGCGTTGAGCACGCGACTGTTTACTACACAAGCCGAAGACGGTCGGCCCCGTCCCACTCATTTGTGCCGCGTCGGCCCCAAACCGCATGAGTTGCTGCTTCAGCTGGGTAATCTCTGGATAGCGGTGCGCGGTCAGGGGTTCCAACACGTTGCCCATCACCGCACACATCTCTTCAATGTCCTGATCACGGACTGCACGCAGCAAGCCATCGATATCGGGATGGGCCAATTCATCGTAACGAATCTGCTGTAAAATGCTGGGCGTTGAGACGCTCACCTTGGGCTTAGCCAATACCACCCAAGCCGCCGGCAACTTCGACAAGGGGGTAATCCGTTCTCCTCGTCCCCGCACGTGCGCCGTCCGGCCGTAGACACAGTACGGGACGTCAGAATCAATCTGTAGCCCCAATTCCGCCAGCTCTTGCCACGTTAGACCCAGTTGCCACAATTGATTCAGTCCCCGCAAAACGGCGGCTGCATCGGACGAGCCGCCACCTAATCCGGCGGCCACTGGAATATTCTTTTTAATACGAATATTGACCCCCTCACCCACGTTAAACTTGGTTTGGAGTAAATGCGCAGCCTGATAAGCTAAGTTGCGCTGATCGTTCGGCAAAAAGCCACTGTCCGAGGCCACTCGGATGCGTTTGTGCTTCGTTAACGTTTGAATTTCAACATAGTCCGCTAAGTCCACGGACGTCATGACCATGTTCCACTCTTCCGCACCATCCTGGTGATGGTAAGGGGTGTCAAGTCCAAGATTTATCTTAGCAGGCGCCTTTTCAATCAGTTGCATGAACTCACCTTAATTCCAGATAGGTCACTGCCTACCGTTCTCGTGAATCTGATTAAGCCTATTATACTATGGTTGTGCTGAAAATAAAAAGGGTTCTCCAAACCCTTATCAACTCTTAATTGACAAGGTCTGGCGAATCCTTTTATGTAATTTAAGATAAAATAAAAAGGCCAGATTGGCCCAATTATTTATTCATCAAAGTCAACTTCGATGTTTTTCGTTAAAATGTCGGTATAGCTGTATGAAACCCGTTCAAACGAATTCTCGTCCTGGTCCAAATCCACAACGAAAACAGCTGGATAGGTTTCCCGAAGAATTCCATGCCGCTCTGTCGTCTTCTTACGCCCGGCCTGTGCGATCACCATTAACTTTTCGCCAATGCGATCGTCCAGTTTATTCTTAATGTTCGCTAAACTTGTTGGCATGCACTTCACCTCTGTGAAACATGATACCATGGTTTCACAAAAAACGCAAATTATACCACACTAGCCTTTAATCCGCAAGAATCCGCGATTGAAAAGGGTTACATAAGTCCTTCATTGTGAAAAGCGTTGGTTAATTCGATAAAATTTATTAAAGTTAAGCGTTCTGGTCGCAGCTGCCGAGAGATTTCAACATCATTTAAGACGGTTTCAATCCGTTCCCGCACTTCCGGCTGCTTGCCGAAGATCCCTTGCAGATTGTTCCACAGTGTCTTCCGGCGATGAGCGAAGCAGCCCTTAACAAATCGAAAAAGGGCTTGGTCTTCGTACGGTTTTACCGGTAGTGGTTCTCGTGGGGACAGGCGGATAATCGCCGAATCAACGTTAGGCTGTGGAATAAATGCCGTCCGCGGCACGTCAAAGGCAACCTCCACGTGGGCCCGGTACTGCATGACGACTGATAACGAACCGTAAGCCTTCTCGCCCGGCTTGGCAACCAAGCGATCTGCGACTTCACTCTGCATCATCACCACAATCTCGTCAAAATCGACCCCACTCTGCAGCACGCCCATTAGGATCGGCGTGGTAATGTAGTATGGCAAGTTAGCGACAATTTTAACGGGATGGCCCGGCTCAAATTCATCCTTGATGACGGCCGGCAAATTCGCCTTCAGAATATCTTGGTTAATCACCTTGATATTATCGTAATCCATTAACGTCTCGTCCAGCACTGGCAACAGATTTTCGTCAATTTCGAAAGCCACCACTTTACGTGCGCGCTTCGCAATCTGCTCCGTCAGCGCTCCAATCCCCGGACCAATTTCAATGACGTTATCATTTTCCGTCACGTCACCTGCGGCCACAATGTTCCGCAAAATATTCAGGTCTGACAGGAAGTTCTGGCCCAAGCTCTTCTTGGCGACTAACTTGTAGCGCGTCAGGATGGCTTTGGTTCTGGCTGGCGATCCGATTTCAGGTACACTATTTTTCATGGGAATCCTCCTTTTGACGAATCTGTTGCAAAGCCGCGGCAAAATCCGCGGGTTGAATCCCGAACATCCGCAGGCGTTTTTCCAATTGCTTACCATTGACGTAACCAATCTGCAGGAGCTCACCGAGTTGCTCGCGCCGTTCCTTGGCCCCGGGACCACCAATCAAGCCGGCAACTATCAAGTCCTCATGGGTAATCAGCGTTGGTGCCGCCGGTGCTTCCGTATACACGTGATCCAAGGCCGCCCGAATGGCCGCTGGCGTGGCGTGCTCAACACCTAGTGAGCCGCCCGCCTTGTCCGGCCGTCCCTGCGCCTTAGGCAAGAAGGCGTGTTTGGCGTTTGGCACAGCTTCCGCGACAATCTTGCGAATTTTCTCGCCCGAGAAGTCTGGATCGGTGAAAATAATCACGCCCCGTTGATCGGCCAACTTTTCAATCAAGGCCAGCGTGTCCTCATCAATCGCCGAGCCCCGGGTCTCAATAGTATCCGCGTTAACGGCGCGGTTAATCGCCTTGGTATCATCTTTGCCCTCGACCACGAGGACCTCTTTAATCTTTTTCATTAATCTGATAAAACTCCTCTGCGTTGTGGTAGGTGGCAGCCGCAATCTCTTCCGGCGTCGTCGACCGCTCCTTAGCAATCGCCTCAACCGTATACCGGGTGAAGCCAGGTTGATTCTGCTCGCCACGATGTGGTTCCGGTGTCAGGTAAGGCGCATCCGTCTCAACCATCATCACGTCCAGCGGGGTTGCCCGAACGGCATCATGAACTTCATGAGCGTTCTTGAAGCTAGCGACGCCCGAATATGAAATGTGCATGCCCAAATCCAAAAATTTCTTAAGCCACTCCGGATCGCCGTTGAAACTGTGCATCACGCCACCAACCTCGCTGACGCCGCCTTCCTTGAGAATCCGGTACGTATCTTCGAAGGCGTCGCGGTTGTGGATGGCGACGGGTTTACCGACTTCTTTAGCGATCGCCAATTGACGGGCAAACACCCGGCGTTGCACATCCTGTGGCGAACTATCCCAATGATAGTCCAGCCCAATCTCGCCCAGCGCAACGACTTGCTCGTCAGCTAACTGCTCCTCCAGGACCTTTTCAGCAGCGGCATCGTAGTTCTTCGCATCTTCTGGATGCCAACCAACTGCCGCATACAGTTGGGGATATTGGTGGGCTAACTTAATGGCATCGGCGTTCAACTGCGTGTTGGACCCGATATTGACCATTTTAACCACGCCCAAGTCCGCGGCTTGTTTGAGGTACCGTGGCACTTCTTTAATAAATTCTGCGCTGTTTAAATGAGTATGTGAATCAAAGATTTTCATCATGATCCTCCTTATTTCTACGACACTAAATAAAACGTGGGCTGCTGTGCTTGCTGTCCCGTGACTATCCGCAAGAAAAAGTTATCCCCATGTGGACAACTTTTTCTATTCAGTCACTATCCACAGCAAAAAGGACCTAAAAAGCCAGTCTCGGTGATCTACCGCCATTATCGCAGACCTTATCAACAATTTCACCCACAATTCAGTGAATTATCAACTGTCTTATCCACTTAGTCACCGTTCGCACCCACTTATCCACCCTAGGGCACGACCAATCATTTTATTATGCACCGGTGGATAAGTGCTTAAGTGGATAACTTGAGTTTCCTCGCGCACAGCCTATGGATACGACTGTGCCAGCCACGCCCCAGAACACTGCGTCAGCCGTGAGTGAACCAAATTTGGACTCAGCCGCGGGATTTACCAAGTGTTTTTCTTGGTCAATGGCGCCTTTGAGACGACATAGCCGAAATGTGTTCCATCAGGCAGCTGGTTGCGTTTAACCCCGCTAGACTAAAAATCCAGAATCAGGATTTTCAATCTAGCGACGTTAATACTCGCCAGCTAACCGCCTGATTCCACACTCTTTTTCCGTTAGAGTTAAGAAAACGTGGGTTGGCGTCTCATCGACCCGCCGCCCACGTTCCTAGTACGCTTTATTCTACTGAAGAACCGTTAACCAGTTCGTTTGGTACTGTAATTAATTGGACCTTGCCAGCATGTTCTGCGGACAGCAACATCCCTTGGCTCACTTGACCACGCATCTTCCGTGGCTTCAAGTTAGCGACAATGACAACCTTCTTACCTACCAATGACTGTGGTTCTGGATACCATTGGGCAATTCCGGACAGAATCTGCCGGTTGCCTTGATCGCCAGCATCCAACTGGAACTTCAGCAACTTGTCGGCACCCTCAACATGATCGACGGCCTTCACTTCAGCCACCCGTAATTCGATCTTTTCAAACTTATCAAAACGGATTTCGGGCTTATTCAGCGTCAAATCAGTTGCTGGTTCGGCCTGTGCCGCTTCCTGTTGGGCTTGCGCCTTAGCAGCCATGGCGGCCCGACCCTTCGTCTTTTCAGACTTCGTCATCTGGCCTTGGATGAAGTCAACTTCTTCCTTCACATCAATCCGTGGGAAGATTGGCGTTCCCTTAGCAACGACCTGTTTACCAGCTGGTAAATCAGCCAACTTTAAGTCGACCATATCAAGCGTGGCCGGGTCCAACCCTAATTGCGTAAAGATTTCCTTAGGCGCATGCGTCATCACTGGACTAATCAGTGTGGCGATCACCCGCAAGCTGGCTGCCAAGTGTGCCATAACAGCTGCTAGTTCAGTTGCTTTACTGTCGTCCTTGGCTAATTTCCAAGGTTCCGTTTCGTCGATGTACTTGTTGGTCCGGGAGACTAACTTCCAGATTTCAGACAAGGCATCCGCAAAGTGCATTTGATCCATCAGATCGTGGTAGTGCGCAATCACCGTTTCAGAAGTGGCTTCCAAATCGGCGTCAAATGCCGTCACACCAGCATTGAATTCAGGCAACTTGCCCGCTTCATACTTGTTAATCATGGCAATGGTCCGGTTCAACAAGTTCCCCAGGTCATTCGCCAAATCATAGTTCAACCGATCAACGAAGTCTTCAGGCGTAAAGGTCCCATCGTTACCATAAGGCATGGCGCGCATCAGGTAGTACCGCAGGGCATCGAGGCCGTAACGATCAACCAAGGTTTCAGGGTAAATAACGTTCCCCTTCGACTTGGACATCTTACCGTCGCGCATCAACAACCAGCCGTGGGCAAATAATTCGTCCGGCATTTCGAGGCCCAACGCGTGGAGCACAATTGGCCAATAGATGGAGTGGAAACGGACAATTTCTTTCCCAACCATTTGCACGTTAGCTGGCCAGAACTTCTTGAACAAGCTTTCATCGTCGCTCGTGTAACCCAGCGCCGTGATATAGTTCAACAGCGCATCAATCCACACGTAGACCACGTGCTTAGGGTCGCTCTTCACGGGCACACCCCAAGTAAAGGTCGTCCGGGAAACGGCTAAGTCTTCCAGCCCTGGCTTGATGAAGTTATTGATCATTTCGGTCATCCGGGATTCCGGTTGAATGAAGTGGGGGTGACTGTGGTAGAAGTCTAGCAACCAGTCCGCATACTTACTCATCTTAAAGAAGTATGACTGTTCCTTAACTAGGGAAACTTCGTGACCAGAAGGGGCCTTCCCACCAATGACCTTACCGTTGTCATCATGGTAGACTTCCGCCAGCTGCGTTTCGGTGAAGTATTCCTCATCATCTTCGGAATACCAACCTTCGTATTCGCCTAAGTAGATGTCCCCTTGCTTTAAGAGGCGCTCGAAGACTTCTTGAACCGCCGCAACGTGTTCTTTATCGGTCGTCCGAATAAACTTGTCGTTGGAAATTTCCAACGTCTTCCAGAGTTGCTTGATGCCATCAGCCATGCCATCAACGTACTCTTGTGGTGACTGGCCTTGTGCCTTGGCCTTATCTTCGATCTTGAGACCGTGTTCGTCAGTCCCGGTTAGGAAAAAGACGTCGTACCCGTTGCTCCGCTTGTAACGGGCCACCGTGTCACACGCAATCGTGGTGTATGAATTACCGATGTGTAACCGCCCGGATGGGTAGTAGATCGGCGTTGTAATGTAAAAAGTTGGTTTGTCTGCCATAAAATAAAAGCCTTCCCTCGCTCTAAATTGTTCCATTATTTTCAGGTTAATTTTCAGTTTAAATTCTAATCCAGTATAGCATAAACCCCGGTTGAGCCATAGCGGTTCCCGGGGATTTTAATGCGACAAATATTGCCGTCTGACGCGCGGCCGGTCCACCCACGCAACCGTGGCCGTGTCACTTAAAACAGATCCAATTGTTGCGGCGCTAGATTATCCCACTGCAAGCCCAGAATCTGTTGCAGCCGTAAGGCGTTCGGGGCGGCATCTCTACCTGAATTATTGTTAAAGATCACGCAAACATTCGTCGCTTGTGCGGCCAACCGCTGAACCATCGCCGCAATCTCCTGCAGCTCTTCTTCGCTGTATTTATACAGCGTACGGGTCTTCCGCCAATCTGCCCCCTGATTGAACCAGCCCTGGGTGTTGCGACCATGCAAGCGAACCATTGCTAGGTCCGGGGTCGTCACGGTCTCAACCAATGGAATCCCATCGTTCAGGTTGTGGGGCTCATCGGTGGTCACGTTCGTAAATTTCAATGAGGCCAGATACGCCATGACGTCCGTCGTCATCCCCGCATCGTCAAACCAGCTGGGACTCCGAAACTCAACCGCCACGGGCAGTCGTCCCATTTGAACCCGAATATCCCGCAGATACTGAATATTCGCCGTCGTCCGATTGAAGTAAGGCGGAAACTGAAAGAGGACCGTTTGCAACTGACGATGTTGGACAAGTGGCGCTATCGCTTCCTTGAATTGATCAAAGGCCGCCGTCCGCTCTTCAGTCGTGGCTGGCGTTTGCCGCTGATCGTGTTGGGTCATCACCTGATTGGCTTTCAGAATATACTGAAAGCCCTCTGGCACTGCCGCCTGCCACTTAGCAACCGTCGTCTGACGGGGAATGCCATAAAATGGCGTATCCAACTCCACTACTGGCAAGTTCCCCGCATACTCATTCAGCGTCACGGGGCGGTCCTCACCGCCGATTAACGCCGGATGCTCCGTCCACGTTGTCAGCCCAATCGTAATCACGTTCTCACCTCTTACTTCAAGTTCTCAAATCGTTTAATCAAATTCACTTCTGGTGCTGTCAATTGCCCCGTCAGCTGGCTAATCAATCGTTTGCCAGCCACGCGGTCATTATAACGGATACCCGTCACACAGATATCAATTAGGGCAAACATGACCGTCACCAAGATCGCCTCACGCCGATTAAAGGTCGCATTAAAGAGTGTCACCAACTGACCGCTAAACGCCAGCTGAATGATACTGTAGACCAACAACGTATCGGGCACCAACTGCAAAATATTCAACCATCGCAGTCGCAATACGACTTTTTTCAATTGCGCAATGACTTCTCGATGACTCATCATCTCACCTCAGACCCGCAACGCGGCAAAAAATTCAGTGGCATCAGCTTGAACCATGTCGTAATCGAAGCCTAGATTTAACTTTTCTTGATTGACCACGACGACCTTCGCCTGTTGATTACGGTAGTCTAGCAATCCAGCGAACGGGTAAACCCGCATCGACGTGCCGACAATCACCACTAGATCCGCCTGGCTCATCGCCCCCACGGCTCGTTGAACGTTGGTCGTATTGAGCCCTTCGTCGTAAAGGACGACATCCGGCCGTAACCAACCACCGTCCGCTTCGTGATACGGTGATTTCAAATAATCGTGCCAATCTACTTTCGTGCCGCAAACTTGGCAATACACCTGATAGAGGTTGCCGTGAAACTCCACTAGGTGGCGGGTATCCGCAACATTATAGAGATTATCAATGTTTTGGGTAATGACCGTGGCCCGATTCTCACGGGTCAGGGCCGCTTGTTTCTCGTGAATGACATTGGGTTTGGCATCTGGATAGTACAGGTTCTGCTTCACGTAGTCATAAAAGACTTCCGGTTCCTGCACCAAACAGCTGTGACTCAGATAGTATTCGGCATTCCGATGCCCGGTATACAAGCCGTTTTTCGACCGGTAATCCGGAATCCCCGAGGGTGTCGACACCCCGGCTCCGGTTAAGAATACAATGTGCTGAGCTTGATCAAAGGTTGCTTGTAAGCTCGCTTCCATCCCCATCATCCTTTCTTGTGACGATCGTTACATTTTTTCAGGACGCACAACCGCGTCCGGCTTTACAGAACCCCCGCCAACTACCGCAGGATGTAAGGCATCTTGAGTTGGTCAAAGAGTTCTTGCACCGTCAGATCGTAAATCTTAGTGAAGTAATCTGGCGTGTCATCCTTCGGTGCTGGTGAAGGGAGCACGAAGGCGTTCTGCTCATCTGTCCGGTTAAACCCGACGTAAGCCCGCCGTTGACTGTTCTTTTCGTGCATATCTGAATGATACAGTTCAAAGACCTGCCGTACCTTCAAGCCCAGTTGGCGTTTCGACATAACACTGGTCAACGTGGTGAACTCCGTGTTGTGTAGGCCGGGCAACTGCCAAGCTTCGAGTTGTTCGTCAAAGGCCTTAAACAACTTCACGACGTTCCGCCGCAGCGTAAACGGTGAGTCAACGGGCTTAGCCGTAATCACGGCGTAGAGCTTCTTCGCAGCGGCCAAGCTGATCGGATAATCCCGCTCGAAATCTGCCATGACCTTCTCGTTGTCTAGCCCGAAGAAGACTAAGGCATCCAACAACGTCAAGGTCCGCAGCGTCATCTCGTCGTCAACTGGATCGGGTTCTGGCTTAATCGTCGCCTTAACACCGGCGAGATATAGGTCCTCAATTTCTGGGGTAATCAGGCCATGCTTTTTCTGTTCGCTGACCACGACGAAGTGACTCACGATATCATAGAGTTCCGTTCCCATGATCATTAGCTGTTCATCTAACTTGGGTTGTCCCGTGGTCAATGAGAAGAAGACCTGAGGGAACCCGGAAAGAATCATCAACAAGTGGAGAAGTTCATGCGAAGCCGTATAGTTAGGCGCCGTCAAGTCAGCCACTTGGATAGCAATGTCCTTGCCCATTTGCATCTGTTGGGCTTGGTCATGCCGCACGTAGCCAGCTTGAAGTTCACCGATGAATTGGACTTCGACTTTACCGGGATAAATGGCGTTGACCTGGTTCAAAAGCCCCTGGACCGCCTCGTTTAGTTGCACATCTTTTGCTTTCAGCATGTCATCTGTCACCTATTTCTTTAAATTTACTTCACGTACGGCCAACAAGGCGGCTTTCGCCTGCGCCGTAGTCGGTTGGGTCACACCACGTAGACGACCCACGACCGCCGGGACTTCCCCCGGGGTGGCGCCCACGGATAGTGCGAGTGATTTTAATTGTAATTGCATGTGGCCGTGTTGAATGCCTTCCGTGACCAGTGCCCGCAAGGCGGCTAAATTCTGAGCCAGCCCGACGGCCGCCGTAACCCCCATCAGCTCGCGCGCCGAGGTAATTTGCGCAATCTGTTGGTTAATGACGACTAGCGGAAAGACCCGCGTTGCGCCACCCACAAAGCCCAAGGCCAGCGGTAACGTCAACTCACCGTGTAACTCATCATCTTTGAGCCACCAGTGGCTTAGGCTCTGGTAGCTGCCGTGACGGCTAGCATACGCGTGCGCCCCGCTTTCCACGGCCCGCCAATCGTTGCCCATTGCCAGCACGACGGCATCGACGCCGTTCATAATCCCCTTATTGTGGGTCACCGCGCGATACGGATCGTGCTCGGCAAAGTCGCTAGCATCGCAAATGCGTTGCGCGACCGTCCGGCCATCGATTGTTTTGGTTGCCAATTGGTCAACTGGCACCGCTACATCAGCGGTCACCAGACTATGCGTGGCGTAATTGCTGAGGATGCTCATCAACACGTTAACCGTGAGGTGTTCCTTCAAATAATTAGCCACGGCCTCACAGATCGTGTTCACCAGGTTAGCGCCCATCGCCTCACCGACGTCGATGAACAGATCCAACGACATCCAGTGTGGCGGAATGCACCGAATCCGCAACGATCGGGCACCACCACCGTGCCCCAACAAGGACGGATGGACTGCATTGGCCACCTTCAAGATCTCATCTTGATGCGCCGTTAACCAGGCCTTAACGCCCGTACGATCGGGGACGTGACTCAACACGATCTGGCCCATCACTTCGCGGCGTTCGACCGTCGTCGTGATGCCTTGTTCGCTTGTCAGGAGACGCCCGCCGTTACTCGCAGCGGCGATCACTGAGGGTTCTTCAGTCACCATGGGTACAGCCATCGTTTTGCCGTTAACGCGGAGATGGACGGCCACCCCCTCGGGCAACCCATACGTCGTCAAATAATTTTCAATCAAGTCTGCATCAGCGGTCCGCTGTCTGGCGGCAATTTTAGCTAATTGCTGAATCGTTAAATGACTTTCTTGTGCCAACAAGTCGCGCCGGGCCCCATAGGGCAACCGGTAAAATGGTGTTTGGGCCATAAGACATTCCCCCCTAGCGTTGACTGAGATATTCGGAAATAATGCCTTCACGCACGCCGCTCTCAGAAAAAACGACGCGGTCGGAATCCAACATCTGAAGAAGCGTTACCAATGGTAACATCCCACCGATAATAATATCGGCCCGGTCTAATTCTAGCCCGGAGATACGTTTACGTTCGGCCAACGGTACCCGTAATAGGCGTTCGAAGGTCTTCATGACCTGTTCCGTCGTCAGCCGGTAGCCGTGGATATTCTCGACGTGGAGGATCTTTTGCTGTTGCCGATTCATCCGGGCCAGTGTGCGATTCGCCCCACCAAGCAGAACCAGCGGCAAGTGTTTGGCGTCATTTAACCACCAAATATCCCGCAAACGCTCGCGTAAAAAGACTTGCGCCGAGAACAGATCGACCGCCCGCACGCGGTCATCCAGCCGAAATTGTTCCGATAAGTTCACCGCGCCAAACGGCACACTGATGAGATTAGCATCGCGGCCATCCTTAACGTGAACCAACTCACAACTTGCACCACCGGTATCCAGCAACAAGCAATCCCTTACTTTCAGACGGTTCACGGCACCGAGATAGTCATAATAGGCTTCCTGATCGCCAGAAAGGACCTCTAAGTCAATATCCGTCGCCGCGGCGACCCGCTCTAAAAACTCATCGCGATTGCGCGCTTGGCGGACTGCCGCCGTCGCAATTCCCCGCACGACTAGATTGGGTAATTGCTCATAGTACGGTCGAAATGATTTGAGTGCACTGATCGTTCGGTCCATAGCCTTAGGTTGAAGAATCTTCTCGGGGCCCATCCCCTCTGACAAGCGACTATCCACTTTAACCCGATTGACCTCACGATAGGTGCCGTCCTCATGTAACTCATTGACGGCCATCCGCACCGAATTTGATCCCAGATCAACAATGGCTAAGTTTTGCATAGATTCTCCCCCGTTCCAGTCTATCCGAAGTAGTCGATTCCGATAGCGTGCCGAACTTCATGCAACGTTTGGGCCGCTACCTGATTAGCTTTTTCACTACCTTGCTTTAAGATATCGTAAACGGCATCCTCGTTGGCTGCGTACTGTTCGCGACGTTCGCGAATTGGTTGTAATTTAGCCTGAAGGACCTCGTTTAAGTACCGCTTAATTTTAACATCACCGAGCCCACCGTGCTGGTATTGTGCTTTCAATTCTGCGACGTGCGCTGTATCATCCGCAAAAATATCAAGGTAGGTAAAGACCGTGTTGCCTTCAATATGGCCCGGATCTTCGATGTGAACGTGCTCTGGATCGGTGTACATCGACATCACTTTCTTCTGCACGGCATCGGCACTGTCGCCCAAGTAAATAGCGTTATCCAAGGATTTACTCATCTTGGCATTGCCGTCTAATCCTGGAATCCGACCTTGACCCTTAGGTGGGAAGTAGCCCTCTGGTTCGACCAGAATTTCCTGTTGATAGATATTGTTAAAACTCCGAACAATCTCCCGAGTTTGTTCCAACATCGGTTCTTGGTCTTCACCGACAGGCACCGTGTCCGCCTTAAACGCCGTGATATCAGCGGCTTGACTGACTGGGTAAATGAAGAACCCAGCAGGCACACTTTCACCAAACGCCTTTTGTTTGATTTCTGACTTAACGGTCGGGTTACGGTTCAACCGTGATACGCTGACCAAGTTCAAGTAGGCCATCGTCAGTTCGTTTAAGGCTGGAATCTGCGACTGAACCAGAATCGTCGACTTGGCAGGATCAATTCCCACGGCCAAGTAGTCCAAGGCCACTTGGAGCAGACTGTGTCGAATCTTCTCTGGATCACGGGCGTTGTCCGTCAGCGCCTGCATATCCGCAATCATAATGTACGTCTCGTAGTCGCCGGTATTCTGTAAAGCCACCCGGTTCTTCAACGACCCAACGTAATGTCCAATATGCAATTTACCAGTTGGTCGGTCACCTGTTAATATAACGTGTTTTTTAGTCATCAATGTTCTTCCTTTCTGAAAAAGCGCCCCATTGGAGTTCAACCCCAATAGGACGCTAACTGCGCGGTACCACCTAAATTGCGACCACTATGATCGCCACTCTTGTCGTTAACGGGACCCCGCGATAATTAATTATCGATTGAATGTTTGTATACGACCCACTTGGGCACCAAAACCGTTTCAGCACGGGCGGTTTCTCTCTAGAATCGGCCTACTATCATCGTATATCCATGTTCTTATTTTAGAGGTTTTCCACTAGAAAGTAAACTGTCTTGTCGGACAAAGATCTTTATGGTAGAAATAATCATTTTTCTACATTTTTAGCCCCCCACCTTACCCCTCATGAGTATCCCGCTCATCTGGGGCATTGTTCCCAGCGACATCTCGGCCGGATTGATTGACAGCGGGCCGAAAAATGACTAGACTTGTTAAGCAATTTAGCCTATCCAAAGGAGGCGGTCATTTTGACCACCAGCGAACAAGCACAGGAACAACAGCGCGTTGACCGCGTGGCTGACCAGATTGGCGAACGAATCGCGAAGACCACTGCCGACTACACCGCTGCGCATCAAGAATTACGCAACGTGTTAAAGAACTACAGTGAAAACACCTCGGTCAACTGGTTTGAAGTCGATGACCGAATTGAAACCAGTGCCGAACTGCAACAGCAACGGGCATTGGTCTCCCGGCTAACGGAAAATCAAAACATTATTCAGGACCAAATTGATACCTTCAAAGAATTACAGAAATCACCCTATTTTGGCCGAATCGACATCCAAGATCCGGACGATGACACGCCCGAATCCCTTTATATTGGGACCGCTTCGTTTGTCGACGAGGACCAAAACTTTCTGGTCTACGACTGGCGGGCGCCCATCTCCAGTATTTACTACAACGGTGTGCTGGGAAAGGTTGCGTACAACACCCCTGCCGGCGAGCAAGAGACCGAGCTCTTAAAGAAACGACAATTTTTAATCCAGAACGGGCAGATTGAAAACATGTTCGATACCAACGAGACCGTTGGTGATGAGATGCTTCAGCACGCCCTGGGTGAGCAAAACGACGCCACCATGCAAAATATCGTCGCCACCATTCAGCGTGAACAGAACGATATCATCCGCGATACCAAGAGTGACCTGCTCGTGGTTCAGGGAGTGGCTGGCTCCGGTAAGACCTCGGCCATTCTCCAACGGATTGCCTTTCTGCTTTACCACAGTCGGCGGGATCTGGAAGCTGACCAGATCGTCCTCTTCTCGCCCAACCGCCTCTTCAGTCACTACATCAGCGACGTGCTCCCTAGCCTGGGGGAACGAAATATGCGGCAGGTAACCCTGGCAGAATTTCTCACCCAACGCTTCCAAGGACTGAACGTCCAGACGCAATTTGAACGCTACGAAGCCGATCAACAACAGCCCGTTAACCACCATCTCCGCGACTTTCGCGAGAGTGCGGCGATGATGACCGCGATTCGCAACTACTGTCAGGCTTGCTCTGCTAGCGATCTCAAATTTACCGACATTCGTTTTGATGGCCGCGTCTTCTTCAGCAAGGAAGAAATCCGTGATATCTATGCGCAATTTCCTACTGCGGCGGCACCGGCTGATCGTTTTCTTCGCACCAAGAATGAGCTGGAAAAACGACTGAAACACCGGGTGGCTGAAGAAGCCAAGGCCGACTGGGTTCGCGATGAAATCGACCAACTCAACGATGAAGACTATCACAATTGGTTGGGGGCGAACCATCTCGGTGAATTTGAACAGCTCGATGATGAGATCAACTTCATCGCCAAGCAGATTGTTCGTAAGCGACTCCGGTCAGTTGACGACGCCATTTACAACGGCTACTTTCTAGATGCCTATAGCCAATACACGGCGTTTCTCAACCACTGC
Organism: Levilactobacillus tujiorum; assembly: GCF_012641185.1. GTDB lineage: Bacteria > Bacillota > Bacilli > Lactobacillales > Lactobacillaceae > Levilactobacillus > Levilactobacillus tujiorum. The sequence continues at coordinate 15,285 of NZ_JAAXLK010000007.1, read as the reverse complement.
CCCCTGCCTGCAACCATCTCGCCGGCAGAATGGCAAACGACCATCGCCGCCTACCAACACGACATCGAATTTCACCGACTCGCTTTAACCGACGCGGCACCACTGCTCTATTTGCGTGACTTGCTCATCGGTGGCGGGGCCAACCACCGGATGCAACACCTCTTCGTCGATGAAATGCAGGACTACTCCATGGCGCAACTCATTTACCTGCAGCATGCCTTTCCTCGGGCCAAGCTCACGCTGTTAGGGGATAGCGAACAGGCCCTCTTCAAGGCCGTTGAGTCGCCGGAATCCATCCTGAAGAAATTAGACGCAGCGTTAAACGTTAAACGTTCCCGTCTGATTACGTTGCGCCGCTCCTATCGGTCAACTTACCCCATCACGACCTTTGCCAAGGCGCTCTTACCCGATGGCGACCAGATCGAAGCCTTCAACCGTCCCGGCGACTTGCCGCGGGTAGTCATTCGCTACGACGAAGCAGCCGCATTCAAGGCCTTGGCTAACGAATTGACAACGGAACTGGCAACCAATGGGACCGTGGCCATTCTCACCAAGAGCACGGCCGAGGCTAAGCACGTCTACCAAGAGCTACACGGTCAATTCGACCTGACGCGACTGACGGACACCGACCGCTCCTTGCCGAAGGGCATCGTGGTTCTGCCCATCTACTTAGCCAAGGGATTGGAATTCGACAGCGTCATTGCCTACAACGTCTCGGCGGAAAACTATCCCAATGAGCAACTGACTGGGACCCTCTACACCATTGCGTCACGGGCCATGCACCACCTGACCCTGCTGAGCATTGGTGCCGTCTCGCCACTGATTGCTTCGGGCAACATCCCCCAAGCAGATTTAACGATTGAACATGAATTTCAAAGCTAAGCCATTTTCAATTTGATAATAACCGTTAAGCGGAACCGACCAGTCATTCTGGTTGGCCCCGCTTTTTTTGGTTTTCAGCCACAGTTATGAAGGTCAATATCTCAAAAAGTGTATACTAAGAATTAGCAATACAGAAAAGATGGCTTAACCATTCTATCCCTTGAACAGTAAGGCCCACCAAGGAGGCATTTTCTAATGATACCCAGCCCATCCAAGTTCATGCTTTTCATTGAAGGCTTGTTCACATTCTTACTTTTAGGCATACCGCTACTGCTCGTTTTCTCTGGCAGCATCGGGGTGGCCCTGCACGATGTCTTCCACCCAGATGATCTCGTTTGGCTTGGGCTAGGCCTTCTCGCTCTCGTCACTTTTTTCGCCGTTCCTATTTTCTTGTGGAAATACTATCAGCTAGGCTGGCAACAATTGACGCGCCACCAACGTATTTTTACCGTTCTGTATAGCGTTGCCCTGCTCGTTGGCTTATTAATCTGGTGGGTCATCACGACCCAGATCCCCAGCAGTTGGCTGACTTGGCTAGCGCCCTTAGGCTAGTGCCATCAACGCGCTCGGTTCAGCCCCTTTACTTAACCAAACCATTACGTTTAATTGTCGCTAGCCCAGTACGCGTTTTACTCTAATCACCAAAATCAACTGTGATTTGGAGTGAATGTGATGTTACTACCAAAATACTTTCAATCAAAACTAAGCTATTTTAAATGGGCTAACGGGCTGTTGCTAATTCTGAGTTGGCTCATCCAAGTTTTCCGCGTGACATTAGGCCCCATTCAGCCATTGCGAACACTGTGGGTCTTACTTTTATTTTCATTTGCCTACGCTATTATTCTGGACCTGCCCTACGTGTTGAAGTCTCATCTTGAAGCGCCGCGATTATTACAAATCAGCCTCGATTGTCAGGTCGTCTTCTGTCTTTACGTCCTCATCCTGCTCCTGTTTCCTCAGGCACTGGACACCGCTTACCTCGACAATTCGCAAGCGGGCTTAGGTATCGCTTTCTCCTTGTTAGGCGTCCCCATGCCCTACATTCGGCCCAACGGTCTCTACGGTATTCGGCTGCCGTGGACTAAGAATTCCACTGAGATCTGGGAGAAGACGAATATCTTAGGTGCGCGTCTGCTTCTGGCCATTGGTGTCGTCAGTCTCCTAGTCGGCTCCGTTCAGGCCAAGTGGTTCCTGATGTCCCTGATGATCGGCGTCATTATCCTCTGCGCAGCAACGACCGCCTACGCCCACCACTTGGCCCAGCCATGACCCCAACAGCGGCTGTCACTTTTTCCAAAACAAAACACCAGTCAAAAATCCCACCGGACCTAACCAAAACGTTAGCTCCGATGGGATTCTTTAATGATTCTGCTCAATTCACACCGTTAAATTAGGTTAAATTGGCCGCACTCCGGTTGCCAGGGATTCCGCCTGCTGTGGGGACGCTTCAGACTGGAAGAACACCAGTCTTCTCGCTCGATTTGAAGCCATGAAACCCACGTGTCTTCAAAGTCGCCCGTGCTGTAAAGCTGGCGGAAAGAATCGCCAGCTAACACCACTTTCACGGCCGGCTCCATCCCTGTCCTCCTCCGGCTCTGATTGTGTTCTGCCAAAACAGATAGTTTGAAAGCGTGGCCACTTAGTATTTTCGGTTCAATGAATCACGACTATAGCAGTCGTGATCCCTCAGTCGCCTAAGACACACTGTGTCAGCCGTGAGGTCGGCAGATATGGGCTCAGGCGCGTCGTCCTACTTAGCCAGTAAGTGATCTTCTTACTGACTTAGCAGAAAACCAAGCTTGGAGACTCGGTACTTTCGAGGCTTCAAGTTGCGTTCGCACCGTTCCAGCCCATATCTGCTGACCGGTAAGGCGCAAGGACCACCAAGTTGCCCAGTTTTAATGCTACGGATGTTGCTAGACCTATATGGTCGGTATCAGATTCCTATCAACCTAAAAAATAGCTGGCGTCTTCATCGTGGGGAAGGTCGTCTTACGCCCATAATTAGCGTAGCCCTTGTAGAAGTGAATGTGCTTCTTCTGCAGCTTAATCTTGTACGTCATCCGCTGACCATCGAACTGAACCCGACTGCCCTTCGGCGAATACTGTACGCCAGACAGCCGATAAACACCGTGACCCAGTGCTTGATAACGCAATTTTTTCAGGCCGTAACCGGGTAGGCGATAGTAGCGTTTACTGGTGGCATCAAGGCCAAAGAGATTCCCCGTGCTCTTGGTCTTGCTGTATGTAATATAAGCCTTATTATTCCCCCGGCCGTTATAGAACCAGGTATGTCGCAGCGCCTTGGGTGTTCCACTATGCCAGGTAGCGGCCTGCGCCGACGTCAGATCCGTCGCCGCTAATCCCAAGGTCAACGCCGCCAAGCCAATCAAGAAATAGGGTTTTGTCATAGGTACTTCCTCCTCTAAAATGTCAGGGTGACTGGTATGCCTACTTGACCATACGCGCACCCGCCGCAGAAAGCAACTGACTTTGGAGCGGCAACACGGGTTGACTACCGCTTATCGCCGGTCTAACAGCTATTCCGCATTTGCCGTGACTGCCTTGGGCATCCGCTTCAACGCTTGTTTCAGCAATAACGGTGCCAGCACGGTGGCCAGGACAATCACCAAGATCATCGCCGAGTAACTCGCATTTCCCAGCAACCCCGCTTGGTGACCAATCTGTGCCGTGATTAATCCCATCTCCCCGCGGGCAATCATCCCCGTGCCGATGACACTACTACTAATCTTATCGAAGCCACACCAGTGAGCTCCCAGGCCACAACCTAAGAACTTGGTTAGGCAAGCTAGAATGGTCAAAATCACAATAATCCCCATATTTTCTGCCATATGATCCAGTGTCATATTGAGCCCAACACTCACAAAGAATACGGGAATGAAGATCGAATTTCCTAGCGGTTCCACGTGATCGGCTAAAACGGCGCGGTAAGGCGTGTGCGCCACGGCGATACCGGCAAAGAAGGCCCCGATGGCCCCACTGAGACCCACGATATCCGCTATCCAGGCCATACCCAGACAGATGACCATGGACATGATGGTGACACTGGAAGCCATGACTAAGCGCTCACTCAGATGCATGAGGTATGGCGCCACCCATTTCACTAAAATATACGTACCGCCAAAGAAAGCGACTTGTTCAATCAGCACCACGGCTAAGTTGGGTTGGCTACCCGCCGCTTTAATGCCTTGGCTTGCCAATAAACTAATCATCAACGACAACAGAATCACGCCGATAATGTCATCGGCAACCGCTGCCCCCAAGATGGTGGCCCCTTCCCGGGTTGAAAGTGCATGGAATTCCTTCAGCACCGCCACCGAGATAGACACGGAGGTCGCCGAAAAAATCACGCCAATAAAGAGGGACTCCAGGGCACTGAACCCCCACCACCAGGAAGCCAACCCCATCAACGTGATGGGCAAGATGACTCCCAGCGTAGCCACGACAATCGCCGGCCGCAGGTACTTCATCAACAGGTCAAGGTTGCTCTCCAAACCGCCAAGAAACATGAGGATGACGACCCCAATATCAGCAAATAAATTAACGAGACTATTCAGTTGAACCCAATCTAAAATAGCGGGACCGATCAAGATACCAATCAGAAGTTCCCCGATCACAGCGGGGACTCCCAGCCGGTTGGCAAAGTTGCCGGCCAACGTGGTCAACACCAGAATTAAACATAACGTTCCTAAAAAAGCCACGCGCAGTCCTCCTTATGAAAAATCAATTAAGCTCTATCATACGCCATTTACTGACAACACAAAAGGGGGATTTTCCCGTCTGATAATGTCTCGGTCCGGGCAAGTCCAGTCAATTTAGAACTCCGAATCTTAGAAAATATATCTAATGTTAATTAATTGAAGAAGAGGTGGTATTAAGGCCCAACAATTAGTGTTACAATTTGACTACGATTGCAATTACAAGTTGACTTAACTAACTCAAATTCGGAAATGAAGTGAGATGCTTCAATGAAACACGCCTATCGTCCACCACACCATAAGATTCACATCAGTCGGCTGATTAAGCTCCTGCACAACCGGCATGTTCTCGCCGGACTACTCATCTTTTGTCTGGCCCTTGCCAGCCTACTCACGGTGCAAGCCCACCGCAAACGTGCCGGACTGAACTCAGATGCAGCACAGCCAGCGACGGCTAAACAGGTGGCCACACGCCAACGCCACGTCAAACGGCAACTGCACCACTATTTCCAAAAAATATCGGCTGACGGGACGACCAGCGTTAGCTTTTACAACCTCGGACCGGTGGCCGGGAGCACTGCCGCCAAGTCCCCCACTGCGCGGCGTTTCTACCAGGCTGGCACGCTCGCAACTTCGGCCAATGCCCACACGCCGGTGATCTCTGCCAGTACCTATAAGCTTTACATAGCGGCCTATCTGTTCCAGCAACACGCAGCTGGTCTGTACACCTGGACGCCGACTGCGGAAGCGGGCTTCCACCGGATGATCGTCAACAGCGCCAACGATTTCGCCGAAGACACCATCGACACTTACGGCCCCGTTACCTTGGATAACTTTTTGACCAGCCAGCACTACTACTCACCGGCCTTCATCAGTGGCGAGGCCGCCGTCACGACCGCCGATAGCCTCACGCGTGTCTTGAAGGATCTGGCGACGCAGAAAGGACCCTTCCGCCACGCTAAGGACCAACAGCAATTACTGGCCCTGATGCGCACCCAAGTCTATCGTACGGGGATTCCGGCTGGGGCTGCGGCGACGCAAAAGGGAACGGTCGTGGCTGACAAAGTCGGTTTTCTGGCCGATACGAATAACGATGCTGCCATTGTAACTTTGCCGAACGGCGAACGCTACATTCTTGTGATCATGACCCACGGCCACGAACAGAACGGCTTCAGTGGTTTCCCCCGCATCGCTAAAATCACGACTCACGTTCAAAGGCTCGTTTACGATCCCGCGATCGTGAAGAGTCTCAACTAGCAGAAAAAGGACCACTTAGGTTGGACGGGAGTGAGAAGTAGCTTACCCCTTTGCCACACGCAAAAAATCAGGACGCATGAGAAATTTCCCGCAACTGAGGAATTCTCATGCGTCCTTTTTCATAGCTTGATTTTACTGAATCAAGACTGACCTTTGCCCTTGTTCGGTGACTATCCTAAACCTCTCGTCCCTCTTCTTTTTTGGGAATTACCGCCCTATAGTGACCTTATCAGCTAGTCATACAACCGACTATGGGAGATTGATAATCATGCAAAATACACCCTTCGCTATCTGGATCAAACATCTCTTTCATATTAAAACGGGATTGGCATCCCCCCTCCTTCAGGAAGCCAATCAGGTAGGCGCGAATGCCTTTCTTTATTTATACGTGTACTTGCTCTGTACCAGTCTGCTCTTCGCGATCCTCACGCCGTGGATGAGCAAGTCTAACTTGATTCAACTCATTTTGCTCACTAATTTTATCGTAACCATCCTGATTAGTACCCTCTACGTGAAAGAATCGCTATTCTTAATTGGCCTAAAAAAACTTGCCAGCCTTCCCACGTTGAAGGAATTGTTCTCAATCATGATCAAACAGGCCCTTTTTTTCTACTTTATGATGGCCTTCCTAGACTTGTCCACGCAGCAACGCTCCTTTTACCATGCCCTCACGAGCCCCCGATTGTTGATAGGTAGCCTAATCTTTGGGATCGCGTTTACCATCCAGCCCGGCATCGAGATGTTCAAGAACCGTCGGCCATAATGTTAGTTTTTAATAGCTTTTATTACACCTATTAGTAAGCAATACGCATCCGCTCATGTTAAGCATGGACGGGTGCGTATTTAGTTAACTCTCAAAATTGTCATTAATAAAGCTTCCCGATATACTGGATAATCAATCACCTTAAACTAAATCGCAAAAAATGTCCGCACTAGCATACAATCATCCCAATCCAAATGGAATTAATCTACGCTTACGTCACCTTCAAAACATTACTGGCATTGATTGGCCTTAGAAAGCTAATTTTCCAATTTTAACTATCACAACAAGAAATTCGTACTAATTATATTCTCATGATTCAGTTCAACGATTTTCTAGTGAAGATTTCGGCAACTATTACTGCCATATTAATATTTAGTAGCACAACAATTCTATTGCCTCATCTCCAGAAAAGTATATAATTCTATTTACGGGGGTTTCTAATGGTTTTCTAATCATCAGGAAGCGAGGGACACTATCAATCATTACTCTACCAGGAAAGAAGTTGGGGAACTTGTCAAGAATTTTACATCCTACACTTAACAGATTATTTCATATCGGACTTTTTGATTTTTACGTACTAATTGCTGTCGGTGTTTGTACAATTATCGAAGTACCTAGTCACATTTTACTTATTTTATGGGAATTGCTTGGTTTTACCTTTGTCTTATCAGCGCTAATTACGCTAAGTGGCATTTTCTTTGCCAAACTTTATAAAGAATTTGAAGCAATTTCAATCTTTATCTTACAAGCAGGTCTGGCTCTTCTCATCTTAAACGCAGTCTTATAAAATCACGCTATCATCAATAGTTCTAATAGAAGCGCCCGTGGCCTGTCGACTACGGGCGCTTCTTAAATTCATCGTAACTCTCAAAATACGCCACCACCAAATCCACCGACGCCACCAGAGCCGCCGCCAATGAAGCTGCCCGAATGACCAGCGACACTGGCGTTGGCTGGCGCACTCGCCATCACGGAACTGGTAACGCCGACGCCAATCATCCCCGCCAACGGTTGATTGAAGTGGCCGCCAAAATAGAGCGGATAGGCCGCCGCTAAGGCTGTATTGACCTGGTTCTGACCAAAATCAATCACCAACTGATCCGTCGCCTGCTTGGTCAGTCCAAACGCCGTGGCGTAAGGCAAAATCTGTTCCCATAGTATCAAATCACCCAGTTTAGCCGTATTGAAATGACCAATATCTTTAAGCATCTGCCGAAATCCGCGCAACTCATTCGCCGCTTGTAATCCCCGCGCATTGTAATAGGTCACCTTAGTGTGCCGCCAGAGGTAGCCCCAAATTAATCCCAATAGTAATCCACTCAGCACTAACGTTTTGAGCAACAACGTCTGACTAATCACGAGCGCAAAGAGCAGCCAAACGGCCACCGCCCCGGTCAACCCCAAAGCTGCCCACCACAGCCGTTGATGATAGGTGATATTCGTGGCGTCCTGATAGTCCTTAGCCGCCGCATTGATCCCGTCTTGCCATTCTTGAAACCATTGTCCGACGGCACCGTGCTCGTCTGTCTGACTGAACGCCTCTAATTCAGCCATTGTGAAGCTATCGTGCTGCCCTAATTCGGTAAAGGCGTGCTGCAGAAAAGCATTTGTCACCGCTCCCATCTTGGTGATTCGTACCGTCGCCGCCTCCGGAACAATCGTAATCTCATGTCGACTCGCCGCAGCCATAATATCTCCCGTGAGCGCATCCGTACTTGGCCACCGCATATCCGCCAAAGACTCGGCCAATCCCGGTGACACTTGCGGCAACTCAAAGAAATGGTGCAACGGTTCCGGCTGCTGGTACCGATTCGCGGGGTGCCGGTTTAGCCACCACCCCGCGCTCACCAGCAACACCACGATCACGGCCGCAATTCCCCAATAACCAATGAATTGACGCATTTTCCGCTGTCGTTGCTGCGCTTGGCTAGCTGCCGCCAATTTGGCCTCTTGCCGTTGCACCAGTTGCTTACGCGGCTGACGACTCCGGTTAGGATTGGTTGCTGTGACCCACGTTGGAAATAACATCCGACTACTAATGGCGCTGTTGGCGGGATTCGTCGCAATGGTCATCGTTACCCGTCCCGCCTGACTATTCACTTGGGTGACGCCCAACGTTGATCCGTGAGTCCACGCTTGAAGGCCAGTGACGTGGTGCGCTGGCAATTGCACCCTGAGCCGCACCTTTTGCAACGGAACCGCCCACTGATCGTTGACAATCTGCCAATTTAACTCAGCGGTATCCCGATAATTCTTGACCAGGCCGCGCAGCCGATAGTGGTAGGTCACGCGCAACTGATCCCCCACGACAACGCGTTGCTGGACCTTCACTTTGAGCATCCGCTGGGTCGTCGTCAACTGGTAAGTTCGTGGCGCCCGATTATCCGCAGCTCGGACCATTACCTCCGGACCATGATTTAAGCGGAGCGTGACCCCTTTTAACTGGACTTTTTGCAGTTCCTTGCGACCCACGGTGTTATACACCCCAGCTTCGTCCTGATTAAAATGATACGTCATGGTTTCCGTCACGTCGGCATCGCCATCCCGTAAGATATTGGCGGTCACCCGTAACGGTTGCAGCGTATAGGGAGCGGCTGCGTTAGCGTTAGTCTGACCAACTAGGCTCAACCCTAACGCCACCAAGCTCAGCATCCCCCACTTTACCCATCGTCTCTTCATCAGCCACTCCCTCCAATCTTTTAGGTGTATCATAACGCCCCGATTTCCGTAATGATTGGTAGGACTTTTGAGCGGTGATGGTTAGTTAAGTGGCTTCCACCACATGCCTTTCATCAACGATATAAAAAATGCCGAGACTCTCTGGCCTCAGCATTCTTCATCTTTCTATTTTGTGAGGCCAGTCATCATTCAGTGCGATCACCAATTTTTTTGTTAGCCGTACTAAACTGGCCGTTAGTGAGGACAAAGCGGGTCGTTAAATTGTGCCGCTGAATACCAACCACTTTGAGCTGCGCACCGCGTTTATCTTAGGCCTATTATATCTATTTAACCACGCTAGATATTATGGACTTGTTCTCCCCCAAATCTAGCCGTAAACTAGACCGTAACTTTAAGGAGGTTTTCAAGCATGGAGATTGAAACTTTTTGGCAGGATTTCAAAAACCGTCACCCCGAGATTAAGACCAACCACCATGATACTTATGCCATGGGCGGCACTGATGAAAATGCCACGATCTTGGCCCATCTCATTGCGCGGGGAATCAAGACCGCAACCACCTCTGCCGTCGACCTATACGGTCCCGACGAACCGCTTCCTTTTGTTGGCGAATACAACGTTATTCTCGATGGTCACGATCAACCCATCTGTGTGACCCAAACTAAAGTCGTCGAAACCATTCCATTTAATCAGGTCAGTGCTGAGCACGCCTACCATGAGGGCGAAGATGATCGCACATTAGCCAGTTGGCGGCGGGAACATCGCGCTTTTTTTCAGGCGGCCTACCAGCAAGAAGGGCAATCGTTTACCGAAGAAATTCCGTGCTGCTGTGAAGTTTTTGAACGAATCGACTAAAAATACCATCCCGCGGGGTGGTATTTTTAATTGGCCGCATTGCTCAGCAAATAAGGCCAGCTGTTCTTCTAATTAAAGTACGTCAAATCTGAAGCTAGAGTTGGATAAGCCGTAATCATCTGACTAATATCGGCACTGCTCATCCGATGCATAATCACAAAGTCCAGATAATTAATCACTTGTTCGGCCTCACTGCTCAAGACCGCGGCACCGACGATCCGCTTAGTCGCCTGGTCAACGACCACTTTAATCCGAGCGTGTGGATCTTGAATCCGCCGATAACTATACCAGCCGGTCAAATCCAAGTCATTGACCTGGTACTGCTCCGGATGCTGAGCCGCTTCTGTCGTGGTTACCCCCAACTGGGCCAGCTGCGTCTTCCCATAAACGACTGATGGGATCACCGGATACTCAATCGCTGGTGAATCACAAGTCGTCAGCGTTTCCGTCAAATACCGGCCTTCAAAACCGGCCACCGGCGTTAACTTTGGCTGCGGTCGGTCAACAACATCCCCTAGCGCAAAGATATGGGGATTGGTCGTCTGCAGATTTCCGTTCACTGTAATCCCGTGAGCGGTCGTGGCCACGTTGACGCGGTCAAGGTGCAGATCAGCAACAACTGGTTGGCGCCCAGCCGTCGCAAAGACCATCCCGGTCGTCCAGCTATTGCCATCGGCCGTCGTGACCTTAAACTGGTCATCGGCTGGGGCAACCGTGGTGATCTCCGTATTTAACTGCACATCGACGCCCTCCGCCTTTAATCGGCGCAAGAGGTCTTTGACCAGATCACCATCAAAAGCCCGCAGCGGTCGATCGCTGTGATGAACCAAATGGACTTGGCTGCCCGCAGCGTTGGCAATCGCCGCCAATTCAACGCCGACGTAGCCAGCACCCATCAGCGTAATATCAGCCGGCAAGTGGTCTAAATCCAGGAATTCATTACTGGTATTGAGCCATTCAGCACCATCAATTGCGGGAATCCGTGGCGCTTGACCAGTCGCAATAATCCAGTTGGCAGAATTCAATTGATCTTGGCCCACCGTCAAGGTTCCATCATCGTTAAACGTCGCCGTGCCATGGAAGGTCGCAATCTTAGCGGCTGCTAGCCCATCGTGCGTGCCGCCAGGGATTTGCTCCGTATAGGCGCGTTTAGTCGCCATCAATGCTGGCCAGTCAATCTGTGGCACACTGGTCAAGCCGTGTTCTTGCAAAGCTTCAGCGTGCCCCTGAGTCTCCACGGCAGCCATTAAGATCTTCTTGGGATCACAGCCCCGGTTGGGACAGGTTCCACCCCAAAGATCCTTTTCAACCACCGCAACGTTCAGTCCCCGTGCGTGCAGGCCATACGCAGCAGCTAAGCCGCCCGGGCCACCACCAATCACTACAATATCGAATTCTTGCATCTATTTGAACCTTCCCTTCTTGAAAGTCCTATGATTATCGGCCTAAAACACTCACTGTCCAATTGAGTGAGTCACTTAATCGTCAATTCGTCTTGCATAGCCGTTCCAATCATCAATCCTAAGGTTAATTTTAGCACGGAACCCCAATTTTCCCGTCTAATTTGCTTATTGGCCTAACCAACGGCAATCAATTATTTTGTGCTAAAATAACTTCTAGTAACAGCTAAAGGGGGAACACCATGACTTTCTATACTTACAGCTATCTCACCACGCAGCATAGCTCTTGGCAATACGTGCGGATTGGCGTATTAATTGCGTTATTAATCGTCTTTATCGGACTATTCGTCTACTATCTCCGGCATCAGTGGAACGTTAAATATAAGGATTTAAGTATCATCACGGCAACCGTATTATTTCTGGTCCTTGGACTACAGATTAATAGCCTCGTCTCACTTCAGTCTTCCTCTAAACAAACGGGAGAAATCACCGCGACCATCCAGCAAGTCGCTAAGCAATTAAAAGTTAAGCCGGCTAAAATCAGTATCAACGCCACTTCTATCGGCAGTGATCTTTTAGTAAAGTCCCCTAAGGGCTACTACCGTCTCGTTTACAGCTCGGATGGTGCGACATTTGTTTTGGAAGCAGTGACGTTGGAGAGTCCGCAGGTCAAGCTGGTAAAGGAGTAGCCTATGTTTATCTATTCAGATGTTTTTATTAAATTAGTCGTTGGTTTCCTATTTATGACCGTTCTGATTAACTTCTCCGGTAAGGGGAATTTAGCACCCACGTCGGCGATTGATCAAGTCCAGAACTACGTCTTAGGGGGGATTGTCGGCGGTGTGATCTACAATTCAGCGGTCACCCTCCTGCAGTTTGTCCTCGTGCTGTTGATCTGGTCGCTCCTGATTCTAGTCACCCGTTATCTCAAAATTCATATTCGGGTGATCGGCAAATTTATTGATGGTGGCCCCATCACGATTGTTCGTAACGGCAAATTATTGGTGCACAATTGCCTAAAGGCCAACCTCTCTGCTAAAGAAATTGATTTTAAACTACGAACGGCCGGCGTCTATCAGCTTGACGACGTGAAACGCGCTATCGTTGAACAGAATGGGAGTCTCACGGTGCTCCGGCAGGGCGACGGTTCCATTCGCTATCCCATTATCGTCGACGGTCAGATTGATCAAGACGTCCTAGAGCTCATGGACCACGACGAAGACTGGTTACTCGCCCAATTGGCCCAACACGGCATTAAAAATATTCGCGACGTTTATATGGCTAAGTACGAAAACCATCAGTTTGAAATCACCCGTTACGATGAAGACTGATCCCATTATTGATTTATCAAGTTATCTTTTAGTGGTACGCTTAGGGTAGAAATCTCGAGGGGGACGCCCACATGCCTGCAGACCGCTTACTAGAGAAATGGCAGATTTACAATCGACAGCTTCAGTGTATTGGTACCCGCCGCCGTGAGGAGACCTTAGCTCCCGGTGAATATCACTTGGTCGTCAACGCATTTATCTTCAACGCTGCCGGCCAAGTGCTGCTACAGCAACGTTCGCCAGACAAGCTGTATTTCCCGAGTTACTGGGATTCATCAGTTGGTGGCTCAGTTCAAGCTGGCGAAAACATTGAGACCGCTATGCACCGGGAAATGTTAGAGGAGATTGGTTGGCAGGTTCCCGTTAAAGCCGCCGATAACTATTTAATTGCCCCGCACTCTCATTGGATAAGTGCGTGGTTTGCTTTTCAAACGACCCGCACGGCCGATCAATTTACCATTCAGCACGCTGAGTTGCAACGGGTGGCCTTTTTCACGCGTGCAGAGGCTCACGCTCATCTGCAGCAGATTGGCTTCGATCCCTACACCCTCGCACTGGATCGGGCATGGGGTCACTTACAACATAAATAATCGCAAGCTAAAAAGGAACTCTGACAGCATTGTCAGAGTTCCTTTTTGAGTAGCTGAGCTGCTCCCCAGCAACCCAACTATTTATATATACCGGCTAAACGTGATATTAACTCAACAATTGAGCTTTGTCATGACCACTTTTCCCCTCGCCGGTACGTTATTCTCGTGTTGCCCTAGTCAGATTACACACTACTCTTTGACCATAACAATGGTCTGCTTATCAACGTTTTATATCATACCAGGTTGTGTTTAAAAAGAAAACCGTTTTCCGTCAGATCAGCATAACTAATCTTTGTCCCATCGAATATTGCTTCAAATTGTTTCACTTTTTTCACCAAGTCGGCACTTCTTTGACTATCTAGTCGTTACGTTTGCGGAACAGCCGTCCCATCCCAAGAACGACGGCACCTAATAAAGCGCCCAGCCAAGAAATCTTAGATTGTTTTTCGTTGGTTTGTGGCAAGTCATTCACGCTGTCAGGATCCTCATCAGCTGAAGTATCCATTTCCAACGGCCGTGTCACGCCTTGATCTTGGAGATCTGCATAACTTCCGCCAGCAAAGTAATCATTTTCAATTTCAGCATCTTGACCTGATGTATGTCCGGCTGAAACCGTGCCTACCGTTCCGGTCGTATCAGGATCCTCATCATCGGTTGTAACGGTGTTACCGTCTGGCTGCGTACCAGGATTGGTTGAACCAGCTTCCGAACCGGTATCGGCATCGCTTGTGCTACTATCACTACCGGCATCGTCTAAGCCAGTCCCCAGACCACTGTCGGAGCCGTCGGAGTCACTGGTGTTACCGTCAGAACCTTCAGCATCTGAATCACCCGTGTTACTATATGATCCTTCTGAGTCTGAATTGTCTGCATCACTACCCGACCCTTCAAAATCAGAGTCACCGTTATTACTTCCAGAATCAGAATCACCAGTACTGCTATCGGAACCGTCAGATCCAGTATCATCAGTAGCACCATCGCCCTCAGCACCAGGAACACTAGCATTTGTTCCACCGTTTGTATCAGGCGTTTCACCAGTTTGATCTACCACTGGATCTTCTACAGACGACGCTTCTGCTCCATTTCTAGTCCCTTGGTCAGCAACAGATTGACTCTCTACACTTGAAGTTACCGCTTTAGCTGGCGCTTGTTCTGTTCTCAATGCGTTGGCTTGGGCTAGCGCTGGGCGTTCTGAAAAAACTCCTGTTCCAACCAATGCAGCAGCTGCTGTAAACCAAAGGCTCGTTCTTACGTTCAGGGTCATCTCTTCTCCTCCAGATTTCTTATCCTGTCTGTTGTATCTATCGATAGTCAATATACTATCAAATTAACTACAAGAAGAGAACTAAAATTTGAAAGCGCAATCATAAAATAAACCACTACCTACTAGTAGTGATTAATTCACAAGTAAACTTTGATTTACCGGCGTTTATAAAACAAGCGTATTTATAAGTAACCGATTTTGTCCCACCAGTTTTCGCTTTTTATGCTTAACACGTTACACTCGCTTTCCAACGTTCCAATTCTCTAACAAAAAACCTGGAGAGTGCTAGCCCTACCAGGTCATTCAAAATCATTCAGATTCGTGATAAGCCGCTTATTGGATTTGAACCAACGACCTCTTCCTTACCATGGAAACGCTCTACCTTCTGAGCTAAAGCGGCATACTATCATTATCGCCGATTATCGAAATAATGACAATAAAAAAAGAACCCAATCACTGGGTTCTTTCGTTCGCGTGGCAACGTCCTATCCTCGCAGGGGGCGATCCCCCAACTACTATCGGCGTGCTAAAGCTTAACTTCCGTGTTCGG
>NZ_JAAXLK010000069.1 GCF_012641185.1 Levilactobacillus tujiorum | reverse complement strand
TGCGGTACGGGTAATTAATCACTAACTAGAAGCTTTTCTCGGCAGTGTGACATCTGGCGCTTCCCTACTAAAATTCGGTCCTCGTCACGCCTTGTCCTTAGCGATAAGCATTTGACTCATCACCAGACTTGACGCTTGAACACACATTTCCAATCGTGTGCACACCATAGCCTCCTGCGTCCCTCCATCGTTCAAACATGATTAACTAGTACAGGAATATCAACCTG
>NZ_JAAXLK010000068.1 GCF_012641185.1 Levilactobacillus tujiorum | reverse complement strand
TATCCTCGCAGGGGGCGATCCCCCAACTACTATCGGCGTGCTAAAGCTTAACTTCCGTGTTCGGCATGGGAACGGGTGTATCCTTTAGGCTATCGCCACCACACTATAAGAGAACTTCTTCCCTCAAAACTAGATATTATTCAATTATCTTCCGCGGAAACAACCACGTTTTCAACTTGGTTAAGTCCTCGACCGATTAGTACTGGTCCGCTCCACGCCTCACGGCG
>NZ_JAAXLK010000067.1 GCF_012641185.1 Levilactobacillus tujiorum | reverse complement strand
TAACCAACGGTGACACCAGTATTTATCATTTATTTAGAACCAGCCACAAGCTAACCAATGATGCTTGGCTCGAACCCAACTGCCATAACGGCTGTGGGCATACTTATCGGCCGTTCTCTCCTGATTGGCTTTACTGTAATCGCCCTTCAGATATGAGCGGGTTAATTGATACTTGCCATAGTAGCGACCATTCTTGGCGCGGTAATTACCACCAGACTCCTTGTTGG
>NZ_JAAXLK010000066.1 GCF_012641185.1 Levilactobacillus tujiorum | reverse complement strand
TTGACCGCAAGGTCATCA
The DNA here is from genome assembly GCF_012641185.1 of Levilactobacillus tujiorum. Lineage (GTDB taxonomy): Bacteria > Bacillota > Bacilli > Lactobacillales > Lactobacillaceae > Levilactobacillus > Levilactobacillus tujiorum. The sequence continues at coordinate 209 of NZ_JAAXLK010000066.1, read as the reverse complement.
TTTTGGGGAATTAGCTCAGATGGGAGAGCACCTGCTTTGCAAGCAGGGGGTCAGCGGTTCGATCCCGCTATTCTCCATTGGTACGAAAGTGCCAAGGAATTTGTTCTTTGAAAACTAGATATTATCAATTATTTTCCTTTAATTATTAAGATAATTAAACCGAGAAACAACTGCGTATTTTTGAGTTTTTTAATTAGTTTATATCGCTA
>NZ_JAAXLK010000065.1 GCF_012641185.1 Levilactobacillus tujiorum | reverse complement strand
TCGTCCATTGTGGAAGATTCCCTACTGCTGCCTCCCGTAGGAGTTTGGGCCGTGTCTCAGTCCCAATGTGGCCGATTACCCTCTCAGGTCGGCTACGTATCATTGCCTTGGTGGGCCTTTACCTCACCAACTAACTAATACGCCGCGGGTCCATCCAGAAGTGATAGCCGAAACCACCTTTCAAACAAAAACCATGCGGTTTTTGTTGTTATACGGTATTAGCACCT
>NZ_JAAXLK010000064.1 GCF_012641185.1 Levilactobacillus tujiorum | reverse complement strand
TTGACCGCAAGGTCATCATTTTGGGGAATTAGCTCAGATGGGAGAGCACCTGCTTTGCAAGCAGGGGGTCAGCGGTTCGATCCCGCTATTCTCCATTGGTACGAAAGTGCCAATGAATTTGTTCTTTGAAAACTAGATATTATCAATTATTTTCCTTTAATTATTAAGATAATTAAACCGAGAAACAACTGCGTATTTTTGAGTTTTTTAATTAGTTTATATCGCTA
>NZ_JAAXLK010000063.1 GCF_012641185.1 Levilactobacillus tujiorum | reverse complement strand
CGTCTAAGGTGGGACAGATGATTAGGGTGAAGTCGTAACAAGGTAGCCGTAGGAGAACCTGCGGCTGGATCACCTCCTTTCTAAGGAATATACGGAGGCTACACATACTTTGTTGAAACAATGGTCAGTTTTGAGGGGTCTACCCTCAAACTTGTTCTTTGAAAACTAGATATTATCAATTATTTTCCTTTAATTATTAAGATAATTAAACCGAGAAACAACTGCGT
>NZ_JAAXLK010000062.1 GCF_012641185.1 Levilactobacillus tujiorum | reverse complement strand
GGATCAAAGCTTACGTACAGCTCCCCGAAGCATATCGGTGTTAGTCCCGTCCTTCATCGGCTCCTAGTACCAAGGCATCCACCATGCGCCCTTCATAACTTAACCTAATGATTACGTCGTAATCATTGATTAATTGAGTATTAGCGATATAAACTAATTAAAAAACTCAAAAATACGCAGTTGTTTCTCGGTTTAATTATCTTAATAATTAAAGGAAAATAATTGAT
>NZ_JAAXLK010000061.1 GCF_012641185.1 Levilactobacillus tujiorum | reverse complement strand
TAAGTCATCCGTAAAGCACCCAGACTAATGGGTGCTTTATATAACTTCAGCAGAAAACCTTTGATTTCAATCAAAGGATGAATGCGAAAGCTTAACCTTTTCTAAAACGTACGTTCCCCTGATTAAGAGTGGATAAGTGCTATACTTAATCCAATCTTTAGGGGAGGTGCAACATGACTGTTCTAGGTCGAACGTTGAAGTTGAGACTCTATCCGAATACTATCCAG
>NZ_JAAXLK010000060.1 GCF_012641185.1 Levilactobacillus tujiorum | reverse complement strand
GATCCGTAAATTGTTCACGGTTTAAATTCAATGAAATTTCGGGATTGTCGCGATGATCTTTTAAAATGCTCGTGATCTCTTGATAGGATAACAATACCTGCTGGTCCATTGGTACCGCGGTAAAATCAGTGGGCGTTACCCAGTAATCATGGCAAGATGACCGTAATAGTAGTTCGTATCCAGCTAATTTTTGTGTTTCAGCGTTGACTTGCGGTTGGACAAAGAAT
>NZ_JAAXLK010000006.1:44160-131647 GCF_012641185.1 Levilactobacillus tujiorum | reverse complement strand
AACTTTCGTAGGATTGCAACGCGTTATGATAAGCTCGCTCATGTTTATCTGGCTACGGTTTACATTGCCTCAATTTGCATCTTACTTAAGTAGTTTTCAGACGGACCCTAGTCTTTTCAATCCAAATTGATTAATCCCAAATAGTATGGTTAACAAGTATAAGACGACGGTATAAGCATATGCCTCTACCCAAATCCGAATCAGTGAACGTTTTTTAAATCGTGACTTAACTAAAAAGTATCCTGAAATCAACACAAATAAATCGACCCCTAATTTACCACCTATCCATAACGTATTGACCGATGATTCTATTGCCCATTTAGATGTTTTAAAAGACCAAGTTGTATGAAATGCGAAGTGCCCGAGTACAATTAGAAACATGCTAATTATCCGCAATAACTCAATATTAGATTCTCTTCTTTTTTTCAATATTTACCTCCATAGCAAATAACTAAATATTTTTTAATTGACTCACCACAATAATAAATTAACCAATAAGCAATTGATTGAAATACTAAAAAATAGTTTCCAGCTTACACAAATTTTCAAAACAAACCTACTTTTGTGGAAAAGAAGCATCTATAGAAAATAGCATGAAATCAAACCAAAAATACAAAAGGCTAGATTCACTGTAACCTAATATTAGCATCACAATCATCGGCATTACGAACATGACATTTCCCGCTAACTTTGCCCTTTTAGTGGCTATATATATTCCCCACAACAGGATTCCACCCCATACAATTCCTTCGTTAACTAAAATTCTTATGTACGAATTGTCAATCCAAAAATAACTCTGTAATCCACCTAATCCGACAACATTGCTCGTAACATGTTGACCTACTAATGTTGTTCCATACTCACTCAAAGCCCGAGAACTTAATGACAAACGACCGGTAGTTAACCTATCCAAATTTAAAAGCCAATCACTAGAAGAATTCTCATAAAATAGTGCGGTTCCATACGAGAAAATAAACACACCAACGGCTATTGAAACAACGACTGTAACCATATGATTTAACATGAATTCCGCAATTTTCCTTCTCGATAAAAGTACCCAAACTGTATAAGTAATTATTGCCAGTATCAAACTAGTACGTGCACCGGTCCTATAAATTAAATATAAAATTGGCAGCGTACAAATAAATAGACACAATTGTCGCCTAAATTTCCCACTAAAATTAAAAATGTACAATGCAGTGATCAGCATTGCTAACAGCACTAATCCAGCTGTATTGGGAAGCAAAAAACCGAGGGACGTTTTTATTAAATTATTTGCATCCCCTGTAGTTCTTGTTGTGATAACAGAATTAAACTTCCCAAAAATTGCTCCAAGGAAAATAACTATCGTTCCCAAACTTAAACCAGAAAAAAAAGTTACTGCGATCTTTTGAAAGTCAATTTTGCGTAATCCAAAAGCCAGACAAATTATTTGAAAAATGGCCATATCCTTACTTTCAATCCAGGTTATAATCGCAAGCAAAAATAGTAAAGAATATGCTAGTAGTGTTCTTAAACTAATGGGTCTTAAACTTCCCACCACGATTGGCACAATTATCAGTAGGGCTTCAAAAGCCTTAGCACCCATACCAAAAAAGCCACTCGTTAATGCTACACTGGACCGACTTGTTACTATAAGCGCCGCTAAGGCAAGTGCAATTGTTGCCAAATAAATATCTAACCATTTAACCTTCAAAACTCTACCTCTTTTTTAACATAAAGAATCAATAGCCATGTCCACTGCACGCTTTGTAAACTCACCATCTCGAATCATTTTCCCTATCTTTTTCACATTACGACACATTGTGCCATACTCCTCTTCAGAAATACTCTGAAGAACCCCCGGCAGGTCTTCCAAAGAATCGACACTTAAACCAACCTGATACTCTTTAACAAAAGCTGAAATTGCTGCCTGCTTCCAAACCACCACTGGCAAACCACAACTTAGATAGAGTGATACCTTATGAGGGTTATTATACCTTGTGTATTCACCAAATACTCCCGAATTAGTTATTAGCTCTGATCCATCCCAAACCAATCCAAAGCTTCCACTCAGAAACCTTGGCAACTCGTCTGGAGATTTTACACCTAAGTACGTAACTAAAGCTGTATATTTTTTGCTAGGATTAATTCCAAATAACTTAATTTTCAGATTTAGCGTCCACTTATCCATAAATGAAGCTTTTTCTAAATTACCAGCAAAAATCAATTCTTTATCTAAACCAGTATTTACCATCTTATTATCATTCAAGTAATCAAAAATCCCTAAAGAAACCATATTTGTTTTAACACCGATTTGATGCAACTTCTCTTTCATGATTTCATTATGAACAATTAGACAGTCAAACTTATTAAAAATAGCTGTCTCACGAATACTTCTAACTCGATTTTCTTTCAACAATCTGAGGCTCTCAACATCATGAACAATACCAACCAATTTAATTCTCCTGAACTTGCAAATTCTCAAAAATGTTTCTAGCTCAAGTAAGCTATACAATGGATATTGTACTACGATTAGATCACCAGCCGCTACAGGCCTTAAAACCTCTTTAATTTCCTTATGTGTCAAAAAAAGCTTTTTTATTTTATTATCAAAAATTTTAATTTCAATTTTTTGATAATTTTGATCAAATAAAATACGTGTAATATCCTTTTTTGCTTTGTCGCCAGCTGTATTTTTTTGTCCCTCTGTTACGTTGACTATGAATTTCTTCAAAACCATGTACCTACTCTTTCATTAAACTTCTGGACCTGAATTGAAGTTCACTCACTCTACCATGCCTTTTCACCGAGTCTACACTCTCCGTCACAACTCCCAGCTACTAGCATCTGGGAATTTTTCTTCAAGCTTTTTATCAAAAACATCTTGCAGATTTGTCGCATTAGTTAAATCATCAATATCATTGATGCAGACAGCTTTATACACTTTTGAACTAAGCGCTGTTGACCATGAATGTACTTGCCCCATATTGAAATATTTTCCAAACGGCAAGCTTTGAGTAACAAAATCCCCCGTCATCAAACGCCAATACCTTATCACCCAGTGACTAATATCAGTATTACTCCTAAATTTATGAGATACAGTTTCTCTCAATAAGCTCGGCTCTTCTTGCCAGACTGTTCTAAATTCCTCTTTTGTGTATGCAATTGGAAGATGAAAATCGTAAAATCCCATAATTCTTGAATAAGGAAAAGCTAGCATGTTGTGTATCAACATCTTTTTATACTTAATATTGAATATTTTTAAGAAGTTTTTTCTTTCAACTTCCCTTTTTTTAAAATGCTGATTTATTACCATTACACAATTAAGCTTAATTCTATCAAAATCAGACTCCGGGAAAATCGGATGAAATATAGCAGCATCAACCGGATGATCGTCTCTAAAAAAGTCCTCTGGTTGTACTGGAGCATTCAACAAAAAATCATCATTGAATAACACAAAGTTCTCACTTAATCCTGGTATCTTATGGGCATTCAGTTCAATCGCATTTGAGTTGAACGTTGGTAAGTACTGATGCTCAATAATTTCCGAATGATCAATAATTCTAATCTTACCTTTAACATTTAACCAATCCGGCTTCTGATGATCGGTAACTAAAAATATGTGATTTACCCAAGGGGCAAATTTATCAATAGATCTTAATAAATATTTCAATGCCCCGTAATCTCTGTATCTGTTTTCCGTATCGGCATCGTCAAGAAGATCTTCCTGCTTAACTTTTAAATTACTTTTTCTTGTCAGCTCTTTCTTCTCTAACCACTGCAAATCACTCCCATCAACCCACGGAATCACAAAATCTATACTCTTCACAGTCAATATCCTTTCAGTGCGTCCAGCTATTCAGTGCATTCACGAATCTCTTGTTATACCTATCACCGTATAAATTGTCGATACTCATAGGGATGCTTTTATAATCTGGATTTCTAACAACCGAGTTCAATGCCTTGAGAAAGCCTTCGAGATCACCGCATTGATATAAACAACCATTAACACCATTTTTAATAATGTCCCGCGGTCCTACTGGACAATCCGCGGCCACACATGGAATTCCTCGACTAACAGCTTCTGTTAGAACCATAGGAAGCCCTTCAAAAGTAGACGTTAACAACAGTGCATCAACTTCCTTCAACTGTCCCCACACATTGTCTACCCAACCATGGAAAGTAATCTTTTCCTGCATCCGTAGAGTTTCCGCGTACTTAGAAACTCTCTCAGTTTCACCAGTACCAAAAATATCCAAGTGCCAACTTTCCTCATATTGACTCAATCCGTCCAGCATCTCTTTAAGATTTTTCTGACCAACAAGATCAACTCTGCCAACATAAATAAGTTTGATAACTCCATCTTTTTTCCTCTTGATCTGCCGTTCCTGTTTAACAACCGGATTATAGATAATACTAATCCTATTTCTATTAATGCCTAATTGCACTAATTGTTCCTCAATTTCAGAACTAATAGCCAAATGATAATCTGCATATTTTAAAAATCTTGGATTAATAAAGCTAATACCTAAGATTGAAAAATGTATCCACGAAACTAATTTATACTTCTTCCTAAAAATTTTTCTGATAATATATGCTAAAACAATTTGACCTGTTCCGAGTGCCAAAACCACGTCTGCTTTTGACCACATGTAATGCCAAAGAGATCCCAATAACTTCAATACTTTATTATTACTATGTAATACTTCTATTGATCCTAAATTCGAAGCAGATTTTAACCACTTCGCATTACTGGCTTTACCTGTTAAAAATACATCGAAGTTAACTTCTTCTCCAATGCTTATATCATTCAGAACATACTTTATTACAGTCTCAGTTCCCCCATGCCCTGACAAATTTGCAGCTATTAAATCGATTTTTGTTTTTTCTGTCATGATATATATATATCCCTCACCTTACTTGCAATACGTACAATATCGTACCCTCTTCGACCCCAGCAATAAAAATCATTTTTAGTTACCGTCACTCTACCTGATTTTAAAATATCTTGAACCCAAGTCTCCTGACTTGACGGACAATCTACTGAAGCAAATTTCACTTGATTATCTAGTTTAACCTCATATGGTAACTTATCAGATAGTACACAAGGAAGGCCATTTGCCTGAGCCTCGAGCGCCACGATTCCAAAAGACTCATGCAAAGATGGGAGTGCAAAAATGTCAGCAGCCGAATACCATTCGGATACACTATCTCTTTTTCCCAAAAAGAAAACCAACCGCTCAATGCCTAAATCCATAGTAAGCTTCTTACAATCATTCATCAGATCTCCTTGTCCAATAAAAACCAACCGATAATTAGCATCTATCCGAACTAATCTGTGAAACAGTCTTATAAGGAAAGCTTGATTTTTTTCTTTTGTAAATGCACCCACACATAAAATCATTTTAGTATTTTCATTCAAATCCAGTTTATTCCTAAATAATTTTCTGTCTTCTAAGTTAAAACTAAATCTATCAAACCTGATTCCATTAGGTATTACTTGAAATTGCTTATCTTGACCAAACATAAACTCTCCAGCTGACTGACTTGCTGCTAACGCAACATCACAATTAGAAATCAAAAACTTATGTGTCAATTTATGAATAAGTGGATGATTGGTTTGAACCCCATGTGCATGAACAATGACTTTTGCATTCATCCTACGAGCCGCTAACTGCTCAAGAAGTATGGTTCCACTATTACCATGTATGTGTACCACATCATACTTATTTTTCTTTATGAGCCTACGCAATCTGAATATATACATCATTGGTACTGACTTTCTTGACTTAAACAAGTAAACTTGGTCGCCCCTTGCTAAAATTTCGTCCCTATAGTCTGCATCGATGTGATTGTTAATGGCAAAATCGAACTTCAATCCATCGTGTTTCATGAACCTATAATAATTCATAATGACAGTTGACATGCCATTTCTCCGAAGACGATTCGTACTAATAATCAAAATTCTCTTTTGCATGATCTTTCCCCCCAAACAAAACTTAGCCAACCGATACATGTACACCTTTTGAAGATCTAAGATATTGTTCCACTATGAACTATACGTTCAACTTTACCCAAAATAATTTTTGTAGATGTTGAATTTCTCACGTTAACTTGACGATTAAAGCACTTTAAACTATCAAGATTATAATTTTCAAGGTCGTTTATACCTTCGACTATACCCGACTCTTCATCTGTAAAGGGTAATCCTAGTACTTCCCTTGAAAAATATACCCCCCTCGTCCGCGTATAATCTTCAAAATCACCCGTATATAGAAAAATTGGTTTTTCCATTATGGCAAAATCAAACATAATACTTGAATAATCTGTAATCAATACGTCAGCAATAAAAAAAAGATCAACAAGATCAGAATAATTAGAAACATCGACTACACTATCAGAATCAACTAAATCATCTTGAACGTTATAGTGCGCCCTACTAAGAATTTCAAACCTTGAAAGTACTTTCTTCCATTGAACTGCGTTAAACCTCAAATAACTTTTTTGATTACAAAAACCATCCCTAAACGTTGGTGCATAGAGTATCACTGATTTATCATTACTCAAATGCAACCTTCGTTTTATTGCATTCGTCACACGTTTTCTATCTTCATTATTTAACCTTAAGAATCTCGTAATTTCATCATTTCTCGGCAATCCTGTGGAATAAATATTCTGCGAAGGGGTATTCGGAAAAACAGATTCAAAAATCATCTTATCCCTGAAACCACTAGCAGTTAGCATATCGAAATTAACTTTTTTATACCAATTTTTCATTAAGAAGTCTATACTTGGTTCTTTATCGCCCAAAACCTTCCAAGGAAATCCATGCCATGTATTAATGTAATAGACTCCATTAGGTTTATATGGCACCATTCTTTCAATACTTGAATTTGCAATCCAGAACCGGGAAGTGGCTAATATCAAAAAAAAGTGAAAACTATTAATGGCAACTTTCTGATCTGTCACTTCGGGAAACTTACTTGGGTCTTCGAAAGCCCACACACATTTTACTTCATGATAAAGATCAGACTCTTTAATCGATTCATAAACCGCCCGAGGGCTATCGCTAAATTGACGTCCAGAGAATGAAGCAAAAACTAACCGATTCTTTTTGAACGGTATAATCCTATTAAGTGTCCACATCAAAATTGTAATTATTTCCACATATAAATGGGATAAAATCATAGAATTTTTTAGTTTATTTTTCATAAACTACTCCTCTTTTGATCGCATTACACCTAGCTTTAACTGATAGAACAAGCCAGACATATTATTCTTAAAAAAAGAAATAAAGCTCCCCATTACCATCGTTAGATTAACCAATTGCAATCTCATTGGAACAAAACACAGACTCATAAGCTTCGATGAACTTATTGCAGATGAAATTGCTTGCCTCGATAAACCATCGCTTATTATTTTTTTTGTGATTCTTTTCTTCTCTGACCAGCTCAAATTAGGAGATGATTCCAACTCCTGAATACACTGCACTAATCTACTAGCATAATAATAATAGATAGCTCCCCAAGATTCTTCAGCCACATTCTGCCAATATGAGTAAACATCCAAAATATGTTCAAACTGCTGCTTTCTAATATCTATGAGGTTCTTATTAAAAACTGTAGTCGTTTCTGATCCAGGTCTAGAACGGAGAAATTGATAATCTGTGTTATCAACAACCGAGACTCTGCTGATATCTCTTATCACTTCCATGTTAAAGTGGAGATCATCCCACTTAACATTTGGGAATTTCAAATCATGTGCTTTCAAATAACTAACTAAATATAACTTGTTCCACGGAACAGCAATCAATGTATCATTAAAGTACTTGTAGGCACACTCCCGAAAACTTCCCTTCGTCGCATATGTTTCTTCTTTGGGCTTAACGACAGTTTTAAAACTACGCCCATTTTCAAAATATCGGTTAGTAAATCCAGAAATAATCATCTGGGCGTTATCTTTTTCTGCCTTAATAAACATATCTTCCAACATTTTAGGCTTTACTACATCATCTGGATCCATAAAGTAAATATATTTTCCTTCTGCAACAGACATTCCCAAATTTCGAGCAGAAGGTGCCCCTCCATTATCCTTATGAATGACCTTAATTCGACTATCCCGTTCACTAACTTTATCGGCCATCTCCCCAGACCCGTCAGTAGAACCATCATCAACGAGTATTATTTCAATATCTGTTAATGTCTGATTTAATAGACTAATAACTGCCTCTTCTAAGTACTTCTCAACATTATAAATTGGTACAACAACAGAAATACGCATAAAAACCTCTCATCCTAATACAATTGCAGCCGTAATTTTACGACTCAATTAATACGCACCATTGGGCTTAAAGAACACAGCAACTGTTTGAATTAATACATACAAGTCGAACCAGAAGCCACGACGATCAATGTACTCCAAATCCAATCGTACCATCTCTTCGAAATCAGCTTCATTACGTAATGTCACTTGCCACAACCCAGTACATCCAGGCTTAACTGCCAACCGTTGCTTATCAAATTCCGTATATTCCGCAACTTCACGTGGCAGAGGTGGCCGCGGGCCAACCAAACTCATCTGACCCAATAATACATTTACTAATTGAGGTAATTCATCCAGACTATATTTACGAATAAAACGACCCACACTCGTCACACGTGGATCTTCCTTCATCTTGAACATTGCGCCGTCAACATCATTAAGCTTTAATAACTTCTTCAGTTTCTTATCGGCGTCAACAACCATTGATCGAAACTTATACATTTTAAATTTTCGCTGTTGCTTGCCTAATCGCACCTGTGAGTAAAAAACTGGGCCAACAGGATCCTCTAATTTAATAGCTGTCGCTACAATTAGAAAAACCGGTGACAATATAACTAAACCAATCAAGCTTGCTACAAAATCAAAAACTCGCTTATCAACTCGGTATATGTATCGGTGCTGTTCATGCTGAACATCCACCGCTAGGGATTTAAGCTTTTCATTGCTATATTCCATTAGAACAACCAGAACCTCCGTTTCTTCTTCAACGCCGAAATTCGCTTTATTTCCGGCGTCACCACGATATCATCCCCATTAATAATCGCTTTAGCATTTTCATTAAACATCCGCGCGCTTTGCTCCCCAGCTTGCTCGACCAACTTATTAAACGCAGCATCCATCAAGAAGCGACGTCCTTTAAAGTTGTGAGCATCAGACGAAAAAGCAAACCCCAAGTTAGCGTTAATAATCTTTGCTGTTAAATTCTTAACACTATCCCCAAAGATTCCGAGATAGCTGCTACTGGTAAGTTGGGTTAGACAGCCCATTTCAACAAAATCATACAGACGATCCGGGTTCTTTTGAAACCCATGATTTCTTTCTGGATGAGCAATCACTGGTGTAATTCCTCGCGTTTGTAATTCAAAAATCATATTTTCGGTATACTCTGGAATCCCACTGTGCGGTAGCTCCAGTAACAGATACCGCCCACCTTCATCCATAAACAAGATGTCATCCGCATCCAATGCCTTCAACAGATCCCCAGTCAAGTGAACCTCCTGGCCAGGAAATACCGTTAGCGGAATCTTCGCTTCATCCAAAGCCGCCTGAAAGTCTGCCGTCTTAGCAATTACATCCTGCTTATGATTCAGATACATACCATCCATATGATGTGGTGTCACTAAAATGTGTGAGATCCCTTGCTTGACTGCCACTCGCGCCATCTTCAAGGACATTTCCATATCTTTCGAACCATCGTCGACTCCGGGTAGAATGTGACAATGTAGATCAATTAACCCCATTACTTACCATCAGCTCCATAATAACCACCGTAGTTACCACCATAATAGCTACCACCGTAATACCCTTCAGACTTCTGCGCCGTCACTCGGTTCATCACGGCCCCCAGAATATTGGCATGAACAGTCTCCAACAGCTGCTTAGCGCGCCGGACACCATTCTTATCCGCAATACCTTGTGGCACGACTAGGATCGTGCCATCAGTCCGCGCAGCCAGCAGCTGGGAATCAGTCACGGTGTTCACTGGCGGAGCATCGAAAATAATCAAGTCATACTTTTCGTTCAATTCATTCATAAGCAGTTGAACGCGGTCACTTCCCAACAATTCTGCTGGATTAGGTGGCACGGGGCCACTGGTGATGACGTCTAAATTTTCCACAATGGTTGGTTGGATTACTTCATCCAAGTCCATTGCTTGTGACAAATAGTTTGTCAGGCCCGCTCGATTATGAACACTAAACGACTTATGCACGGTCGGCCGCCGTAAATCTGCGTCCACTAAAACAACCTTGGTCCCTTGATCCGCCCAAGTAACCGCCATGTTGTTGCTGACAGTTGATTTTCCTTCAGAAGGCTCAGAAGACGTAAATAGAACTGACGACAAATCTTTCCCTACTGAAGAAAATTGGATGTTCGTCCGCACAGTCTTAAACTGTTCCGAAATCTGTCCTGTGGGATCGGTAAAGGTAACCAGGCCAACGCCATACTTTAAACTCGTATCATCTAGCTTCTTACGCTTTTTAAACCATGCCATCGTCATCACCTATACCCTTCTTCGACGTTTTCGTGTCTCAACGTCACCTTGCCCATCAGTAATCAACACACTGGATTCTGAATGATGGACGTGGCCAATTCGTTTTTTCACATCGGCTTGATCAATTTCACTGATCACACCCAGGCTTGTTAGCCCCAAATCGTCCGTCAAAAACGCCTCAGTCGTTACTGTCCGGTCAGTGATTTCACGAACGAACGCCAACATGATTCCCAACAATACTCCGGCAACTAAACCGACCAACAAATTCAACGTTTTTCTAGGACTCACTGCATGTTCGCTGGGGATTGCCCGAGAAACAATCGAGACATTATTGATGCTCATCATCTTAACAACCCGTTTTTTGAAAACCTTAGCCGTCTCATTAGCTATAACTGCTGCTGTCCTCGCGTCCGTTGATGTTGCCGTTACAGAAAAGACCTGTGAATTTGTCTGATTGCTGATACTAAGCGCGTCCTTAACCGCAGCCATTGATCCCGGATACCCCGGATAATCACTAACCGCCTTGTTTACCGTCGTTAAAACCGTCGGGCTCGTAATAATATCCTTATATGTACTAATCATTTGAACATCCGCTTGAACCTGTTGGAGTTGTGCCCCCTGATTCTCTGGTGATAACTTACGGTTAACCAGAATCTCTGTTGTTGCTTCATACTTCGGTGTCATGACAAAGAACGTCACAAAAACGGCCGCTATAAAAACTACCACCGTCGTAATGCCAATCATTTTAATATGTTTCCGCAAGATACCCACAATCTGCATCAAGCTTATTGTCTGTTCTGACTCCATATTCTCCTCCAACATCACAGTTTGTTTCTCGAACTTACTAAGTTATTAAAAAACGACAACAAAAGAAATGTTATCACTACAATTAATTAATATCAACAACATACGGCAATGGCCATTTGATTACACATAGAATAGTGATATGTAACTACATTATTATACTATAATACATTACTTACTATTAATACATTCTCATTACGGTTTTTCTGTCACATAATCCGAATAAAGCGCTTTTTTGTTCGCCTTTCAAACGATAAACAAAAAACCTCTTCTGCAATCAATTTTGCAAAAGAGGCTTTTATTAATTTCCCGGGTTCCCTGGTCCACCCTGAGAACCATTAGCATTCCCAGTATCACCGGTATTTCCACTACTATCCGTACTGCTTGCTCCATTGGACGTGCTCATATCCGCAATCGTCCCAGTTTTTTTGTAGGCCAGCCCCAATCCATTTCGAATATAATTCGTCACGCGTTGTAGTTCGGATTTTGAGGCAACTTCCATACTCTGCCCATTAATGGTTTCACTCGTTCCTTGCATGTGGGTCGTCTTAATATGCTTGGTAGCGGACAGGTAGTTCGTCGCCAATGCCGTCAAGTCGCTGAACGTCAAATCCGTCTGCGTTTGCTTGGTCAGTGAACGAATAAAATCTTCATTCAACAAGGTGCTGACCGAGCCCGACTTCGCCAACAGCGCCATAATTACCTTCCGTTGGCGCGTCTGCCGACCGTAATCTCCCTGGGGATCATCGTCTCGCATCCGAGCATAAGCTAAGGCCTTCTTCCCATTCATATGGGTCTTAACGCCCTTCTTGAAGGAATAACCACCATAACTAAAACTCAGGGTTGGAGTCACAGATACACCGCCAACCTCATCAATGATCTTCTCCATCCCCCCCATGTTAATGATGGCATAGAAATCAATCGGCACATTTAGCATCTGTTGCACCGTGGTGATCGCCGTCTTCGACTGACCGTATGCGTAAGCCGCATTGATCTTCGAGATACCGTAATCTTCATATCCCGGAATAGTCACCGCCGTATCCCGCGGCAAGCTGGTAATCGTGGTTTTATCCGTCTTCGGATTGATCGTCACCACCATCATGCTATCGGTCCGGCCCGCAAACGTCCGGCCCAACGCTCCCGTATCCGTCCCCATCAATAAGATTGAGATGGGTTTCTTCCCCGAAAGCTGTGCATTGACATTCCGTAACTTCTTCGCGCCCGAAGCCTTATAGGAAGACTTCACCGTATTCTTTAAACTCTCATATTTGTGCATGCCATACGCCGTCCCCCCAGCCAATAAAGCTAGGATCAGGACAATGATGATATTGCGGATGGGATGCCGCTTTTTTCTTGGTCTGTGTCGTGGTTCTATCATTCAGTATTTGCCACCCTTCTATCCCCCCGTTAACACACCGGAGGGGGTTAAATTATTCTCGCATGAACTGACTCGTCTATTATAGGGGTCTTTTCTTAACGCTTCCTAAGTTGATAACATTCTTAATAAAAAACGAAGCGTTGCCGTCTCTGCAGCAACGCTTCGATGTTAACGATCTTTCATCGTATTCAACTATGCTTGAGCTTCCAGCCGCACCCGACTGTGGTGATAGCCGTAGCTGACGTAAACAATCAGTCCGAGGACCACCCAGATACCAAATGCTTCCCACGTAAACGGCTGTAACTGGGTCATTAAGTACACACACGCCAGAAACGATGCAACCGGTAAAAATGGATACCACGGCACCTTAAACGACGTGTCCATATCCTTAAACCGCTCATCGTGGCGCAAGAAGACGATTCCTAACGATACCATGGCAAACGCCGACAAAGTCCCAATGTTCACTAGCTCTGCAATCTTGTCAATTGGAATAAACGCCGCAAAGACACTCGCCACTACCCCAAAGATCCAGGTGTTAGCCACCGGAACGTGCGTCTTCGGATGTAATTTCTTCAGCTGAGCTGGCAACAGGCCATCACGACTGATCGCAAACAACAGCCGCGTTCCCCCATAGGACATCACGATCAACACCGTCGTCATCCCCACGATCGCCCCAAAGGAAATCACGCCGGCTGCCCAATCCTGATGGATCAGGTTCAATGCAAACGCAACGGGATCGGCAACACCTAACTTGGTGTAGTGCACCACCCCAACCAGGACAGCTGACAACCCAATATACAGGACGGCCGCAACCAGCAATGACGAAATGATCCCAATCGGCATATTACGTTTAGGATTCTTCACTTCTTCACTGGCTGTCGACACGGCATCGAATCCAATGTAGGCGTAGAAGGCTACCGCGGCACCCTTGAAGACACCGTGAGCCCCATGCGGCATAAATGGTCGGTAATTGGCTGGTTTAACATAAAAGATAGCAATCGCAATAAATAACAAAATCACCAGAATTTTAACTACCACCATAATGTTATTGATTCGGGCAGACTCACGAATCCCCTTGGACAGTAATGCTGCCACCAACATGGTAATCAATAACGCCACGAGGTCAATCCCCCCGCCTTTGACACCGGCCGTTCCCGGCGCCGCTTGTAAGAACGGTGGTAACTTTACGCCAAAGCCCGCCAATAAGTTCTGAAAGTATGACGACCAGCTCACCGCAACGGACGACACGGCGAAAAGATATTCTGAAATCAACGCCCAGCCCAAAATCCACGCCACAAACTCGCCAAACACGGCGTATACGTAGGTATAGGCGCTCCCAGCAAGTGGAATCGTCGACGAGAATTCCGAATAACACAGCGCGGCCATCGCACAGACGACCACGGCAATCACGTAAGATAGCATGACACTAGGCCCCGTATAGTTGGCCGCAATCAGACCGGGCGTAATGAAGATCCCGGATCCCACGATCGCGCCAATTCCCATCGTGGTCAGACTAAACGCGGTTAAGGTCTTCTCCAACCCCGTTTTCTTATATAAATCGGTCTGCACCTGCTTTTTAATAAATAGCTGTCGTGAATGTTTACTCATTGTGACGCCTCCCTTCATCCATATAATGAGATTTTGATAAGACTAATTATTATATTCTAATTTCGTTTAGACTGAAAGTCAAGCTGAAAATGCCGCTGAAAGCGTATTCCATGGCACTTTGTCGCCAACTAGTGGTCTCCAAGCTCGTCATTTAGTTAAATTATGACTGGCTAACCGAATAAAAAAGTTAGAACCCACACCGACCCGCTTTTAATCTACGTTTTACCGTCCATTTATAATAAGATTTCTCGCGAGATTTTAATTTTATTGTTTACAAATCTCAAAAAGGTGCTAGGATTAATGCCATAAGATAAAAAACGGAGGAAAGACGAGTACGTCTGGTCAGCCTGTCAGTGAGTTGGGAACTAGTGTAAACCCAATCAGTGTTTGACTATTCGGAATAACACTTTCTTAGTTGCTTCCTGAAACGACTTGATCGCAGTAGGGTTAGCCGTCAACCGGTACGTTACCATCGGTAGAGTATGTTTGTACTCTAATTGAGCTGGCCTATTTCTAGAGTGGGCAACTTGGGTGGTACCGCGAAAGCTTTTTCGTCCCTTGATAATACAAGGAATGGAAAAGCTTTTTTATTTTATCTGAATTAAACCCAAAGGAGAATGGCTTATGCATTTAATTATTCCAAAATCATACGATCCAAAGCTATCTATCAAGGAAACTCAAGAAGCAATCCGCTTTATCCGGGAAACCTTCCAGGAAGAATTTGGGAAGCAACTCAACCTCTCCCGGCTGACTGCCCCGATGTTCGTGGAAAAATCAACTGGGCTGAACGATAACCTGAACGGTACTGAGAAGCCGGTCTCCTTTACGATGGCTGACATGGGCGATGCCACGATTGAAATCGTCCACTCACTTGCCAAGTGGAAGCGGGTCGCCTTGAAGAAGAACGGTTTTAAGATGCACGAAGGCCTCTACACCAACATGAACGCTATTCGTAAGGACGAAGATCTCGATAACTTTCACTCCGCCTACGTTGACCAATGGGACTGGGAAAAGATTATCGCTAAGGACGAACGCACTGAAGAGACCCTGAAGGCCACCGTACGGACCATCTTCAAGGTCATCAAGCACATGGAACACGAAGTTTGGTACAAATTCCCACAAGCCGTCCACCACTTACCAGACGAAATCCATTTCATCACTACCCAAGAACTAGAAGACATGTACCCTGAAATGACGCCGCGGGAACGCGAGAACGCCATTAGCAAGAAGCTGGGATGCGTCTTTCTGATGAAGATCGGTGGCGCTTTGAAGAGTGGCAAACGTCACGACGGCCGGGCCCCCGACTACGATGACTGGGAATTAAACGGGGACATCATGTTCTGGTACGAACCCCTTCAGCAAGCCATCGAAATTTCCAGCATGGGTGTCCGCGTTGACGCCGCCTCCATGCAAAAGCAATTAAAGATTGCCCACGCTGAAGACCGGCTCAGCCTTCCCTACCACCAAATGATCATGAACGGCGAGCTGCCTTTCACCATCGGTGGTGGGATCGGCCAATCTCGGCTGTGCATGCTGCTCCTCGGCAAAGCCCATGTCGGTGAAGTTCAAACGTCAATCTGGCCCCAAGCCATGATCGACCAATGTGAAGCTGCAAACATCCACTTACTTTAATCGACCCGATAAGAATACCCTTCAGCAATCACGGAAACTTGTATCCGGTACTGCTGAAGGGTATTTTTCTGGTTTATAATCTTTAATCTGTTTTAATTCGGGCAATCACTTTATCCTTAAAATAATCTTCCATCACATGCATGTCGATCACTTCTCCCGGCATCGTCTCAGCCCAGGGTTGATCGCACTGCACCCGCTCCATCAATTCAATGGCGGACAGGTTGCCAAAGGTTTGCCACACGCAGTCCAGAATGGCTCGAAACTGCGGTATGCTCGCTAAGTAGTCATAATCAGCACGATCTTCAGCCGAGAGATGACCCACAATACCGGTCTGGCCGGCATAACGTGCCTCAACCGCCGGAATCAGCACGCCATGCTCACCAGCGACGAGTTCGTCAGAAAAAGCATTAATCCCGTAAACGACCACGCAGATGCCCTGAACGTAATAGAGTAACTGTGTCATCTTACTCCGGCTCAATTCATCCGCATCGAACACCTGCATCTGTTGCGCGCTCTTGACTCGAAACCAATTGACCATTTGATCGATATCGTTGTTCACTTCGGACCCTCCTTAGAAAGCCTTCCTGTCAACTCCGCTTACTCGTTTCGCCTAGCCCCATCATAACAAGCCTACTCATCAGAAACAACCGTATTTGCACACACTGGATAAAGTACTTAATGCTTAAAAGATATCCTCGGCTAATGGGCTGCGTCCACCACCGGGTCCACTGTCAGCTCCTCGGGCAGCGCCACGATGTCCGTCTGGAAATAGGCGGTCATCCGCGCTGGATCAATCACTTGTCCAACGGGCGTCTCTTGGCAAGGTGCTTCTTGCAGCAACTGCTGGCGTAATTCAACGGTCGACATATCACCAAACGCCTGCCATACTGCGTGCAAGACATCTAACAACTGTGGATGCTCATCCTCGATATGCTGATCATCAGCCCAAGCCTTCCGACCAATCTTACCCACGATACGAATCCGATTATGATATTTATCATGAATGGCCGCAATTACCGGCCCGTTTTTTCCGAGAATGATATCATCTTTAAACGCCGGTACCTGATACAACGCTAAGTACGTGCCTTGAATGTAGTAAAGCAGCGCCATTACCTTCCACTGCGTTAATTCTTCCGCACCGTACATCCCCATCTGAGCATGACTCTGAACCCGCAGCCAATTGACCATCCGTTTAACTTTCATGAACACGTCGTCCCCTTTATCAGTTAACTTCTAGTGGTCTAACCATAACAAGCACCTCGCCGAAATTCAATCAGAATCGTATCTACCCCATCAGCTATCTAATGACGAGACAAGTCAATTACCTCCGAATAAATTCGGAGGCTTGTCGCTCACGTGTCTGATGACACAGTAGTCTATCATCCCAATTGAGACTCCTACTCGTAGTGGCAACATCGTCGGGTAATTGACAGATACCCGTTTAACTACCAGGTTTACCCGGTAGTTGTTATTTTCTTAATTTTGGGATTTCTGACTCCACTCAACCATTTCTGTCCTAGTAGCGCAATATTCATGGCCCCTAACCGATCATCATTAGACCGATACTGGCACTGACGACAGTGATATTCATGGGTTTCATGATGCCGATTAGCTCTTTCAATCAATCCACACTTGGGGCAACGCTGTGAAGTGTACGCTGGACTCACTTTCACAATGGTACTTTGTATTGCTTGTGCTTTGTATGTCAAAAACGATTCAAGCTGGAAGAAGGACCAGGACCGATGACTATTCCGTAACGATTTAGGCAAGTCATCCGTATTGAACGTTACGTTAGTCAAGTCTTCTAAAACGAAGAGCGTATGTGGTCCATAGGCTGTCACGAGTGTCTTAGATACCTGATGATTTATGTCAGCCATCCAGCGGTTCTCTCGTTGGGCCAGTTGCTTTAACTTCTTCTTAGCTGATTTAGTCCCTTTACTTTGTAAGTGACGGCGATTCTCCAAGAACTTCTTACGTTTAAGCAAGATTTTCTGACCACTGAAGAACAGCGTCTTTCCCATGTGATCATAGGCCGTTGCTAAAAAGCGCAGGCCACGGTCGATCCCTACTACCTGAGTTTGCTGTCCTACAGTAAAATCGGCCACTTCCTTCGTAATCCCAATGTGGAGCGCCCATTTGCCTTGAGAATGAACCAGTCTGGCAGTTCCTAACTTCCAGCCGCTCTGGAAGTATTGCTCAAAGCCTTTAATCGTAAAACTCATTTTGATCCTTTTCTCCAACGTTGTAAGTGAAACCTCGGTTGAATCATTCACGAAAGAATAGTTGCTGTTTCGGACTAAGTCAGCTTGTGGTCGTGAGAAATGAATGGGCTTGAACAGCCAGGTTAGATCTTTTGGCATTTGCACCCATTTCCCGTATTCATCTTGATAGCGGTAAGGGTGCTGTTTCATTTGTGCTAAGACTGTTTTGTAACGGGCGACGACGGTTCGAAAAACAGATTGAATCATCTGGCTATTCAAAGGTGAAGTTTGTCGAAACAATTGATACAGGGCATGATTGATTTTCAATGGACTCAAAGGAAAATCATGATCGAAGACCCACTGACTGGTCAAATTTGCCAAACATTGATATTCATGGCTCATTGCCAAGAGTTGCTGGGCCTGGATAGTATTCGGATAGAGTCTCAACTTCAACGTTCGACCTAGAACAGTCATGTTGCACCTCCCCTAAAGATTGGATTAAGTATAGCACTTATCCACTCTTAATCAGGGGAACGTACGTTTTAGAAAAGGTTAAGCTTTCGCATTCATCCTTTGATTGAAATCAAAGGTTTTCTGCTGAAGTTATATAAAGCACCCATTAGTCTGGGTGCTTTACGGATGACTTATTTTTTGAGAGCTTCGTCTAAGGCCTCAACGTGCTCGATCGGACCAACCACCGTCAACACATCGTGGAGCTGGACCATGTCGGTCGGCTGCGGTGAGATATTGATCTTCTGCCCGTGCTGAATGGCAATAATGGTTAGATCGAACCGTTTCCTCAAGTTCAAATCAATCAGATTCTGGTTCACAAAGGTCGGATCGGTAATCACCACTTCAGCCAGCGTATACTTATCGCTCAAATCAATAAAATTCAGAATGTGGTTCGACAAGAGCTTGCGGACAATGCTGTGACCCATGTCACGTTCCGGGAAGATCACTTGATCGGCGCCGACTCGTTTCAGCACGCGGCCGTGATCACTCGTTTCTGCTTTAGCAATAACCTTCTCCGCGCCGAGCTCTTTCGCCAACATGGTCGTCAGAATACTGGCTTCCATGTTATTGCCAATTCCCACAATCACGTAGTCAAACGTATCAATGTTCAGCTCACGCAAGACCTCTTCATCCCGCGTATCAGCGATCAACGTTTGCGTGGCAATCTCGGTCATTTCATTAACGGGGGTCTCTTGCACATCAACAGCCAACACATCCTGATGCGTCTCAGCCAGCGTTTCCACCACGCTTTGACCGAAACGGCCGAGACCTAATACTGCAAAACTCTTCTTCATCGTTCAGACTCCCTTAACCAATTAAGATATTTTCTTCCGGATAACGAATCAAGTTCTTCTTAACCTGCCGCCGTGACAACGTGTATAGCGTGGTAAAGATTCCCACTCGGCCGATGAACATTAACAGCATAATCACAACTTTGCCAATCACGGTCAGATGTGGGGTTAGGCCCAAGCTCAGGCCCACGGTGCCGAAGGCCGAGAGCACTTCAAAGACGATGTATTCCAGACCAAAGTTGCGCGGAATCTTTTCCGTTTGCGTCAAGACCAGAGTGGCCAAGGCAATAACGACACTTGCCATGAAAATCAGCAGCAGCGCCCGGCTCACGTTTGCTTGACTGAACCGCCGGTGGGCAAATTCGGCATCTTTCTTTCCCCGTAGCTGGGCAATGCTTTGAATCATCAGCACGCCAAACGTCGTCGTCTTAATCCCCCCGGCAGTCGACCCAGGCGTCCCACCGATAAACATCAGAATCATAATCAGAAAGATACTTCCTGGGCGCAAGGACTCCGTTGGCAATGAGACTAACCCGGCCGTTCGCGGCGTCACACTGAGGAAGAGGGTGTTAATGGTCCGATTGAACCACGTCGTCCCCTTGGGTAGGATGCTCAGGTCGCCTTCTGTCACCAACAGAATCACGAACCCAATCACAAATAAGGAAAGGGTCGTCACCAAGGTCAGTTTAGAATTTAACGTCAGGCGTTTCCGCTCGTGAAAGAGCAGCAGGTCACGCCAGACTAAGAACCCTAATCCCCCGGCAACAATCAGTAGCGTCGTCACCAGCAGCATGTACGAATCATCGCGAAAGCCCATCAGACTATTGCCAAAAATATCGAACCCGGCATTACAAAACGACATCACTGAATGAAAGAGTGACACGTAAAGGCCGCGTGACCAGCCATACCGTGGAATGAAGTCAAAGGCAAACAGGGCCATCCCCGCTGCCTGAAATAACGCCGATAGAATAATGACGTACTGCATCACACTCTTGGTATCATGCAGGTGCTCGAGATTTAGTGATTCCTTGACCATCAGTTGGGTTGAGAGGTTTAAATGCCGCCGCATCACGTTGAACAACAACACCGCAAACGTCATATACCCCAGCGCCCCAATTTCCGTCATCACCATAATGGCGACTTGACCAAACGGGGTCCAGGTATCCGCAGTGTTCACGACGGTTAGCCCGGTGATACAGGTTGCTGACGTCGCCGTGAACAGCGCGTTAATGAACGCCACCGGCCGGCCATAAGTGGCCACCGGTAGACTCAGCATTAACGTCCCTATCGCAATGATTAAAATAAAACCCATGACCATTTTCTTCGATAAGGTATTTAAAAATAAATCGTAAAACTTCGAATGTCTAATCTTTTCCATGATTATCCCTTACCTCGTATCAGTTGTCCATTCCCCCAGTCTAAGACAACCCTCGAGGGAAAACAACACCCAAATTGAGGACCCCTGATACAACTAATCATCCTTTACAATACAAAATCTAGTTCTATATAAAGTGACAACATTGTAGCCCGGAAATAGTTCAGCTGTCTTTTATAGCAAGGATAGTCTAACAAAGGAATCTCGTAATAACAACGAGCTTTCCTAGTTGGTGTTTTTTCAACTCAGCGACTTAATGGACTGTCGTTTTATCAAACTGACCTGCAACTTTTCATTTATAGGTCGCTTTTTCCCTTCAAGTTGTCGGCGTAAAATTTGAACAGATCGGCGCCCTAGCTCGGCAACATCTTGCCGAATTGACGTAATCGTAGGATTAAGTACTTCATTAAAGTAAGAATCATCATACCCAACTACAGAGTACAGGTCAAATAAGTTCTTTTTTTGTTCGTTAGTACGTTTAATTGCCCCATAAAGCATCAAATCGTTACAGAAAAAAATAGCCGTTATCTTAGGATTTTTTTCAATCTTTTCAATGATATCGTAACCACCGTTGACATCGTAATCAGATCTAAATACCAGGCCATCATCAAATGGAATGCCGTTATCCCCAAGTGCCTGCTTATATCCGTTCAATCGATTTTCCGCGTTCACATATCCTTTATTCCC
The DNA here is from genome assembly GCF_012641185.1 of Levilactobacillus tujiorum. Classification (GTDB taxonomy): domain Bacteria; phylum Bacillota; class Bacilli; order Lactobacillales; family Lactobacillaceae; genus Levilactobacillus; species Levilactobacillus tujiorum. Next base: position 110,142 of record NZ_JAAXLK010000006.1, on the reverse strand, counting down.
AGTCACGATTGCAATATGACGATGACTATTATCTACTAGAGCCTGGGTTGCCAAGTAGCCCCCTTCAAAACTATCTAAGTTAACCTGATTGATAGCCAGCTCACTGTCAGCATTTACAAGTACAAACGGGATTTGAATATGTTTGAGAAAGTCATCAGCCACATCTTGCCCTTGCGCGTACAAATCATTAGTCGGAACCAATAAGATACCGTCCACGCCTCGATTAACCAATTGTGCAATCTGTTTAGATTCATTTTTATGATTATCATCTGTATTAATAGTTAAAGCATAATATCCGATCTCTGCTAAATCATCACTGATTGCTTTAATCAGTGCAGAGTAAAAGGGATTATTGATATTTGGAACCACTACACCAATCGTATTCGATTGATTCTTCGCCAAGGAAACAGCCGACGAATTAGGCACGTAGTTATACTTTCTCGCAACTTCCTTGATCTGTCGCTTCTTATCCTTGGTAATTCTGACATTTTTATCGTTCAAAACTAAGGAAACCGTCGTTACAGATACGCCAACCATCTCCGCAATTTTCCGCATCGTAAGTTTCACTGGTCGTTTCCTCCCTTTCCTAATAATAACGATTATACTCTTTTAAGCGGTTACACACGAAACGTATTCATCACTCTGAAAAACTTCTGTAACCAAATTTTTCTAAAAAAGTTTTAGCATCCATCACATGCAAATAAAGCACCTAAATTAGCCGTTTTCTTTAAGTATATTTTCACTACATCAATATTGAATACTGGCTTTTTTCGAATGGTAGCGTTTACATTTTCAAAACTCTGTGCTATCATTCACCTTGAAATGATAAACCGGTTTAGCATACGACAAATAAGCATTCTTATTCGTCAACATTTCACATTTTATTTTACATCTCATCAAATTATAGCTCACTGCACTACTAAAGAATATCGGAGGAAAAATACTATGGCAAAGGTACTTTTAGCTGGCGAATCTTGGATTGTTTCAACCACTGAATATAAAGGATACGACTCATTTACTAGTTCTAAATTGGAAATTGGCTGCACGGAGTTACTTGACAGTTTGAAAAAACTTGGACATGACGTTCACCACATTCGAGCTCACGATGTTCCTGAATACTTTCCATGGAGTCGGCAAGACCTCGATCAATATGATGTCGTCATCCTATCAGATATCGGAAGTAACTCTTTCAACCTTTCGAATGACGTCTTTGCTAACGGCAACCCTTCAATTAACAGATTAGCCTTACTAAAGGACTGGGTTGCAGATGGTGGCGCATTATTCATGGCTGGCGGTTACCTCTCATTCGCCGGATATGAAGGAAAAGCCCATTATCACAATAGTCCAATCGAGGATATTCTCCCCGTAAATATCCTGCCATACGATGACCGCGTGGAAGCACCCCAGGGACTCCACCCAACCATCACCGACACAAATGCTATTACCGATGACTTAGGAGATTTCCCCGTTATTCTTGGGTATCAAAAACTTCAAGCTAAAGAAGACGCCCAAACGTTAATAACGGTCGATCACTCGCCCCTGCTGGTCACAGGAACATATGGCAAGGGCCGTTCTCTAGCCTATGCAACGGACATTGCCCCACATTGGGCATCCCAGCAATTTATGGACTGGAAAAATTACGGTGAATTCTTCTCAAGATGCATTAATTGGTTAGCTAACGAAAATCATTAGCCACAACGCTGTTAAACGGTCTCTTTAAATTGCTAATGACTATACATGTTAGGAGATAATAAAAATGCATACTAATAAAGCCGAAAAAACTGTTGTTATCCCATTACTGGTTCTCTGTACAATACTCGCTGGGATGCTTTCACCTATGCAATCTGCTGTTAATGGTCAAGTTGGTAAACTCATGAAGGACGGGAACGCCTCCGCTGTCGTTTCGTTTGGTTCTGGACTCGTTGTTATGGCCATTATTATTCTGGCACGCCATTCAACTAGATCTCAATTTGCATCGATCCCTAAGAAAATTAAGTCGCATAAAATTCCATGGTGGAATTGGCTTGCTGGTTGCTGTGGAGCCATGGTTGTCTTCTCCGAAGGGGCTTCAGCATCTGTACTTGGTGTCGCAACTTTTCAAACAACTTTAATATCTGGTATGGTAATTTCTGGGTTAATTTGTGACCGTCTAGGCATTGGCGTGGCGGTTAAGCAACCGCTTAGCTTTGCTCGTATCTTAGGTGCCATCTTGGCAATTGCTGCAACAATCTTAGTTGTCTTACCAAATTGGTCGGCTCCAAAAGTCATTGCACTCGCCATTCTACCCTTTCTAGCCGGATTACTAGCAGGTTGGCAACCAGCAGGTAACTCTGCCGTTGCCGAAGAAACAGGCTCTATGCTAGTATCTATCACATGGAACTTTATCATTGGATTCTGCGTTCTTGGTCTAGCATTAGTCGTGCGACTCATGATGGGACAACTAACTTTTATCTTTCCCGATCACTGGTGGATGTTTCTTGGTGGGCCTTTGGGCTTGCTTTCAATTGCTCTGATGGCCTTACTAGTTCGCGGCCTCGGCTTACTTCTACTGGGGTTAGCATCAACGGCCGGTCAATTAATTGGATCACTACTTATTGATTGGTTACTACCACAATTCGGAACTCAGATTTATTTTGTAACAATTCTTGGTGCACTCGTTGCTCTCATCGGAGCTGGAATTGCAATGATTCCCTCAGCCAAAAAAGATGTCGATATTGAAACACTTGCAGGCCGAAAATAAACGACTCGCAGTTACAATCTAAGGATGGTGAATAAAGAAATGGCATGCACAGGTATCGAACTAATTAGCAAACAAGGAAATCCCTATTGGGCACGTACCCAAGACTTCGAACAACATTTTGAATATTCAGGTGTTAAGATCCCTAAAAACTACGAATTCAAATCAACATTCACGCCGTTTAAAACACGTTCAAATGTCATGGGTATCGTTTGGGCAAACGACATTCACCAATCTCCGGTTATCCTGGATGGTATTAATGATTTTGGAATCTGCGGAGGCTCTTTTTACTTCGACCATTTTTACCGCTATGTGCCTACTCAAAAAATTGTGGAATCCGGAAAAATAGCTATTCGGGGAGAAGAACTATGTACATGGATCTTGACGCAATATAAAAGTCTAGATGAAATTAAGCTGCATTTAAACCAAGATATCGGTATTACTAACTCACCTGGATCAATGATGTCAATGTCAGTCCCCCAACACTGTGTTTTCCAAGATGAGACTGGACGATCAATAGTAGTCGAGCCTTCCGTTGAAAATGGCTTCCGAATTTTCGAAAATCCGGTTGGCGTCTTCACTAATGCACCAACGTTTGACTGGCATTTATCAACATTGAAAGCTTGGCTAGAACGTACAACGAACAGGACCTACTCCTACGATCTCAATGAGCCGATTGAACAAATCGCATTAGATGAAGTCACTAGTGGGCTGGTAGGTATTTCCAGTGACTATAAACCAGAATCACGTTTCCTACGAGCAGCTATTTCAAAACTAATGTCTGTTTCGGTAAACGATCATGAAACACTCAACCAACTCTTTCAAATCCTAACTACGGTCAATACACCTAAGGGTTCCCTTCGAGTACCACAAAACAACAATACAACCGTAGCTTGGACACAGTACACAGCAGGCTATGACATCAAACAAAAGACATTATATGCTTTCACATATGACAACCGTAACTTAAAAAAGTTATCCTTTGGTGATCCCAATAAATGGGAACAAACTATTTCATATTACAGCTTTATTTCTAAGCAAACTGCTGAACCTTTCGAACGAAAAGATACTTGGACTCCAGGAGAAAACACGATTTAAAACGAATCAATTTATCAGCATAGTTTTAACAAAAGTGGCGATCATTTTACGGTGACCGCCACTTTTTTCTATCACAATTCTCAAATGACCATCGCTAAACTCCGCCTTTAGAACGGCGTCAACGATGTAGCCGTTGGCCCAACAGCCCCACGCGTCATTCGGACTTGAACGATATCTTACTCTTTCCATAATAAAAACCTCATCAATTTGTTTGATGAGGTTATCATATCGCGAATTTGCCACCAATCGTAGACGGTCAGTTACGATTCAATATCCTATGGCGTCGTTAATCCTCCATCAACGACAAACTCCTGTCCCGTTGCATAACTGGCATCATCAGATGCTAGAAAATTAACCATATTCGCTAATTCATCGGGACGACCTACACGTCCCATAGGAATTGCAGATTCAGTTGCCTTTAATGATTCTTCACTGGTAGTATCTAGAATTGGCGTTTTAATAACACCAGGATGGACAGAGTTTACACGAACCCCATATTTTGAAAATTCCAGTGCGGCACCCTTACTCATACCACGTACAGCCCACTTACTTGATACATAGCCACTTAAATCTGCAAAACCGGCCATCCCAGCGACCGAAGAAATATTGATAATTGATCCATTGCCATTCTTTTTAAGTGAAGGCAACGTATATTTCATCCCATAAAATACACTATATTGGTTAATCTTGACAACTTTATCATAGTCAGCAATTGACATGTCCTCAATAGAGTTTTGAATTGCAATTCCGGCATTATTTACTAAGATATCAAATGAGGCTGAAAAATGCTCCTCACCTTCATTAACAACCTTAGGCCAGGTTTCAACTTCAGATACGTCCTGCTTAATAAAATAAGAATTTTTACCTAACCGTTTTTGAATCTTTTGACCAGCCTCAACGTTACGACCAGTGAACACGACCTTAGCACCACTGTTGATAAAATTTTCCACAATAGCAGTGCCAATTCCACTTGTGCCACCAGTAACTAATGCTGTTTTACCTGATAGATTTGCCATACTCTGACCTCCATAAATTCTTGAATAGAAACAAGTAATCTGAAAAATCATATAGATTAGTAAAGTGAAATAATTAACATTACACGGTTATTCTAACACAATAATTTCAAGTTGCTGACTGAATTGTTACAAACAAGACATCAATCATTACCTAATACATAATTTATGATTTTATCCCAAACAAAAAATCCCCACCAAAATTGGTGAGGATTTCCAAATCGAAAATATCGAAATATTAACGCTTTGAGAATTGTGAAGCCTTACGCGCCTTCTTCAGACCTGGCTTCTTCCGTTCCTTCATCCGGGCGTCACGAGTCAAGAGACCCGCACGCTTCAATGGGCCACGGAAATCTGGGTCAACTTCGAGCAATGCCCGAGCGATCCCATGACGAGTTGCGCCGGCTTGGCCGGAGAAACCGCCACCACGAACAGTAACTAATGCATCGTAGTTACCGAGCGTTTCCGTAACGTTGAATGGTTGTAAAACAACTTCACGAATACTTGCGAATGGAATGTAGTCTTCGATTGCCTTGTTGTTCATAACAATCTTACCTGAGCCGGGTACTAAACGTACACGTGCAGAGGAGTTTTTACGACGGCCAGTGCCGCGATATTGAACTTGTGCCAATTTGGTTTCCTCCTTAGATTAGGTTAGTAATGTCTAATACTTCTGGCTTTTGTGCTTCGTGCTTGTGGTCTGCACCAGCGTACACGTGAAGCTTCAATGCCATGTGGTGACCTAAGGAGTTCTTAGGGAGCATACCTTGAACAGAAGTTTCGATCAGTTTTTCTGGGTTTTGATCCCGGAAGTTACCAGCAGTCCGTGACTTCAAACCACCAGCGAAACCAGTGTGGTGGTAGTAAATCTTGTCGGCTGCCTTACGGCCAGTTAAAGCGACTTTTTCAGCGTTGATGACGATTACGTTATCACCAGTGTCCACGTTAGGGGTGAACGTTGGCTTGTTCTTACCACGTAATACAGAAGCAACGACTGAAGCAAGACGACCTAAGCTAACATCAGTTGCGTCGACGATGTACCATTTGCGGTCAACATCGTTGGGTTTTGCCATATAAGTTGTACGCACGTTAAATTCCTCCATAAATCTGTGTTTGTCTGACACCAAGTAAACTTTCCGGGGCTTATCGTGGGGCAAACAATACCAACAACCATAATACAAAAACTTCACCATAAAGTCAATGATTGTTTAGCCCCTTAGCCAAAAATTACCGCTGATGTTGTGGTAATTTAGTGGGATGCGCCGGATCTTCACCTTGATAATAGACATGTTTTAAGTATAACCCCGCGGCAGGAACGGTTCTTCTGGCCTGCCGGCGATCCTTTACCTCGTATAGACGGAGAATGTCATGAACCGGTCGAGTCCCTGCCCCGATCTCAACTAACACCCCGACCATAATCCGGACTTGATTATACATGAAGCCATTGCCATAAAATTCAAAGACCAACTCGTTGTTGGCCTGATCAATGTGGCACGTTGCCTCGTAAATTGTCCGTACGAAGGTCCGGGTCTGCGCGCCAGAGGCCACGAAACTGGTAAAATCGTGTTCTCCGACCAGATCGCCGAGAGCCTGATTAATCTTACCTAAATCCACTGGAAACTTCCAGTGCCCCGTATAATTGCGTTTAAAGGGATTCCGGAATTCACCAAGATCCATCCGATACAGATACCGTTTCCCCGAAACATCATACCGCGCATGGAAGGTACTGGCGACCTCCTCGACCTTCAGGACCTCCATATCCATCGGTAACATGCTATTTAAGCCCTTGCGCATGTTCTCCGCAGGAATGATGAAGGGAAAGTCAAAGTGCGCCACCTGCGCCAATGCATGGACCCCAGCGTCAGTCCGTCCGGAACCATAAATTACAATCGCTGGATCCGGTCGTTTAGCCATCTTGTTCACGACCTGAGTCAACACACTCTCAACGGTCCGTTTATTCGGCTGCCGCTGAAACCCGGCAAAATTAGTCCCATCATACATAAAAGTTACTTTATAACGTTGCATGTTTCCTCCTACCAACGACGAGTTGCTAAAATAGCGGCCAAAACCACTACAAAAATAATCCAGGTTATCGTATCCCGTCGTTGCCAAGTTAAAATACGATACTGACTGCGGTGTTCGCTATCTTGATAGCCCCGCGCTTCCATGGCGATGGATAAGTCTTCCGCCCGATTAAAGGCACTCATGAAGAGAGGGACCATCAGCGGGATCAGTGATTTAGCCTGCTTTAATAAGCCACCTTCACCGAAATCCACGCCCCGTGCGCGCTGGGCATTCATAATCTTATTTGCCTCATCCATTAGCGTGGGCACAAACCGTAACGCGATCGACAACATCATGGCTAGCGTATCCACCGGTACCTTGATCCAACGCAGCGGCTTCATCAAAGAGGCTAGCCCCGTCGCAATATCCAACGGTTGCGTCGACAAGGTCAATAGCGTCGACATCATAATAATCAGCAGGAAACGAATGAAGATGTAGCCGGAGTTGATCAGTCCAAACTGGGTAATGTTTACGAAGGCCCAGTGAAAGTACACGTGCCCGCCCGCCGGACTAAACAAAAGTTGTAGGACAACGGTGAACACAATCAACCACAACAGCGGCCGAATTCCCTTAAGGAAAAAGCCTAGACTGATCTTCGATGCCAGAATTGCCCCTACTGTAAAGCTAATAATCAGCGCATAGCTCACTAAATTATTGGCCATGAACACCAGAATGATGTAGCAAAAACTTAAGAGCAGTTTGTTCCGCGGATCCAATCGATGGACGACTGATTCCAACGGCAGGTAACGGCCAAAAATAAAATTAGACATGGGCGTCCCCCTCCCGCGGCCAGCGCGCGGCCAACTGGTCGGCTAATTGATCAGCCGTCAAAGGTAACTGTTGCCAGGTGACACCCCGCTTGGCGAGCCGTTGCGCAAACTGCGCGGCCCGCGGCATATCCAACTGATTGGCCCGTAACCAATCTGCATCGCTAAACACCTCGTGCGGCGTGCCAAACTTAACCAATTGGCCAGCGTGCATGACCGCCACCTGCTCCGCGTACTGGGCGACATCTTCCATTTGATGCGTGACCAGCACGATACTCAGCCCCTGCTCACGATGAAGACGGTCAAATAACGCCATCATCTCTTGGCGGCCCTGGGGATCTAACCCTGCAGTCGGCTCATCTAAAATTAGAACTTTAGGCCGCATCGCTAAGACCCCCGCGATTGCCACGCGGCGCATCTGACCACCCGACAATTCAAACGGCGACCGTTCGGCGTAACGCGCATCAAGACCCACCGTCTGTAGCATTGCATCGGCCAATTTATTTGCATCTGCTTCGCCCATACCAAAGTTCCGGGGTCCGAACGCAATATCTTGGCGGACGGTTTCTTCAAACAATTGGCTCTCAGGAAATTGAAACACCATGCCAACGTGTTGCCGTAAAGGTTTGAGGTCCGCGTTGGTCGTCTTCGGAGTAATCGTGAAGTTATCGACCGTAATCTGCCCGCTCGTGGGCTTCAGGAGTGCGTTGAGCTGTTGGATCAGCGTCGACTTGCCGCTCCCCGTATGCCCGATCACCGCCAAATAACTGTGGTCCGGCACGCTAAAAGACACATCCGAAACGGCTGAGGTCGCCATAGGTGTGCCCGCCTGATACGTATAACTTACGTGTTCGAAAGTGATTGCCACAGCCACTCCTCCATTTCCGCCGCCGTTTGATACGTTGCCGGCGTTTCGATCCCTCGTCGCCGCAACGCCGCTTTTAATTTTGCCGTAAAGGGTAAGTCCAACCCTAACTCAATCAACCGTTCGCCTTGCGCAAAGATCGTGGCCGGATCGGCCTCATCCACCAGCTGACCATCATCAACCACTAAGACGCGATCGGCGCCAGCGGCTTCATCAATGTCATGCGTAATCGAGATGACTGTCAGCTGCTTTTCTACTCGCAACTGACGGACCAAGTCCAGCATGTCGCGCCGTCCCTGAGGGTCCAGCATACTCGTTGCTTCATCGAGAATCAAAACATCCGGCGCAATGGCAATGATGCCCGCTAAAGCCACGCGCTGCTTTTGACCGCCAGACAAAGAACTGGGCTCACGATGCGCAAACTCAGCCATCCCAACCTGCTCAATCGCCGCCTGAACACGCGGCAACATCTCATCACGCGGAATCTGCCGGTTCTCTAAGCCAAAAGCCACGTCATCCGCAACCGTTGCGCCCACAAACTGGTTATCAGGGTTCTGGAAAATCATACCGATCTTCTCACGCACCTGCCAAACGGTTGCCGGCGTCAGTTTAATTCCCGCCACGGCGACTTCACCGGTGGTAAACGGCAATAACCCGTCTAAAGACTTCGCTAACGTCGATTTACCACTCCCGTTATGCCCGACAATCGCCAGCCATTCCCCAGCATGCACGTCGAAAGACACGTCATCTAGGGCGGGACGCTGATCGTTTTCTTGATAACGGTAAGTCAGATGTTTAACTTCAATGATATTTGCCATCCGTGCTGTTGATTCTCCTTCGAAAAAAGTCACCGCTAATTATACCAAATATTCGCAGCAGACCGAAGAGGTGTGCCTAAGATTTGCTGATAATTGTTCAGAATTTAAGACGTCTAAGCCGTCCCATCACCATTACCCAAAATAACCATGGCAAGAACAACCACGAAGATTTCCGTCTTTTCCTAAAAAAGGGTATAAAAAAATCACTAACAAACTAGCGGCGCTGAGGCTTTCGCCCCCATTCAAGCTAGACTCGGAAAGAATTCCCCATCATCGTAGCGCTCTATACCACATAGTTCTAGTGATTAATTTAAAGCATATTGGTATCACGTTTAGGGTCGTGATCACACCCTGAAACCATTAACTAAAATTAGTCAACGAATTCCAAGACAGCCATAGCGGCACCATCACCGCGACGAGGCATCGTCTTTAAGATACGCGTGTAACCACCGTTACGATCAGCGTACTTAGGTGCTAATTCGCTGAATACCTTTTGCAATGCGCTGGTAACGACAACATCATCGCCGTCTTCCTTAACATCAGCAACCACGTTACGGATGAACGCAGCAGCTTGGCGCCGGGCGTGCAAGTCGCCTTGCTTACCCAAGGTAATCATTTGGTCAGCCGTCTTACGAACTTCTTTAGCGCGTGCTTCAGTCGTTTCGATGCGACCGTTTAAAATCAAACTGGTAGTCAAATCACGTAACAATGCGCGACGTTGAGAACTAGTCCGTTGTAATTTACGGTAACTCATAACCAGAAACCCTCCTTTGAGTGTCTAAAATTAGTCTTCCTTCCGAAGTGACAAACCTAAGTCAGCTAACTTAGCTTTAACTTCTTCAAGGGACTTGCGACCCAAGTTACGAACCTTCATCATGTCTGCTTCAGTCTTATTAGTCAATTCTTGGACCGTGTTGATACCAGCACGCTTCAAGCAGTTGTAAGAACGAACGGATAAGTCGAGCTCTTCGATGGTCATCTCAAGCATCTTTTCCTTATGCGTTTCTTCTTTTTCAACCATGATTTCCGCATTCTTAGCTTCGTCGGTCAAGTCGACAAACATAGCCAGATGTTCGGTTAAGATCTTAGCAGCCAATGAAATGGCTTCGCTTGGATTAATTGAACCGTTTGTCCAAACATCCAGGGTCAATTTATCATAGTCAGCCCGTTGGCCAACCCGTGCATTCTCTACTTGGTAGTTAACCCGTTCGATTGGGGTGTAAATGGAATCAACAGCTAAAACACCAATTGGCATTTCCGTATTCTGAGCTTTGTGCTCGTCAGCAGAAACATAGCCACGGCCCTTATCTGCAGTCATCCGCATATGGAACGTTGCCCCATCGGCAACCGTAGCAATGTACAGATCTGGGTTTAAGACATCAACGTCAGCACCCGCAACAATATCACCGGCAGTGATTTGGGCTGGTCCCTTAACGTTGATTTCCATAGCTTCCTCTTGATCGTCGGAGCCGTTAAGCTTCAGCGCAATCTTCTTAACATTTAAGATGATCTGCGTGACATCTTCAACAACGCCTTCGACCGTTGAAAACTCATGTAAAACCCCGTCGATTTGAATGCTGGTAACAGCTGCACCAGGTAATGATGAAAGTAAGATCCGACGTAAGGAGTTCCCTAACGTTGTCCCGTAACCACGTTCCAACGGTTCAACAACAAACTTACCGTAGTTGCTACTCTCATCAATTTTATGAATGTTAGGCTTTTCAAATTCAATCATTCTTATCGTTTACCCCTTTCAAACCGCGTTGAGCTCCTATAAGTCAATCCCATCATGAAGGTTGCCCTCATTAATGAAACGCTCACGTTAAACCCGACGGCGCTTTGGAGGACGAGTCCCATTATGAGGCACTGGCGTAACGTCACGGATAGCCGTAACTTCGATACCAGCAGCTTGGATAGCCCGGATAGCAGCTTCACGTCCAGAACCTGGACCCTTGACAGCAACTTCAACGGACTTAACACCGTGTTCTTGTGATGACTTAGCAGCGGCTTCAGCGGCCATTTGTGCAGCAAATGGCGTTGACTTCCGACTACCCTTGAAACCTAAGGCACCAGCAGATGACCAAGCAATAGCGTTCCCTTGAACGTCAGTGATCATAACCAATGTGTTGTTAAACGTAGCATGAATGTGTGCAACACCGGATTCAATGTTCTTTTTGACCCGACGCTTGCGACTAGTTTTTCTAGTAGCCATAAAGTGTTTACCCTCCTTTACTTCTTCTTACCGGCAATCGAAACGGCTTTACCCTTCCGAGTGCGGGCATTGTTCTTGGTGTGTTGGCCGCGAACAGGTAAACCGCGACGGTGACGCATACCACGGTAAGAACCGATTTCTTGCAAGTTCTTGATGTTCAGGCTAACTTCACGACGTAAGTCACCTTCAACCTTGTACTTGTCGACTTCGGCACGTACCTTATCTTCTTGATCAGGTGTCAAATCGCGAACCCGAACGTCTTCTGGGACACCAGCATCCGCAACAATCTTGTGTGCGGTGTTGATCCCGATTCCAAAAATGTAAGTCAAACCATAAGCGATTCGCTTATCACGTGGTAAATCCACTCCAGCAATACGTGGCATTTAATGTGCACCTCCTATAAATTGAATTACTTACCCTGGCGTTGTTTGTGCTTAGGGTTGGCTGAGCAAATAACCATTACTCGACCCTTACGCTTGATAACCTTGCAGTGTTCGCACATTGGCTTAACTGATGGTCTTACTTTCATGAATATCCCTCCTACATCTGTCCAGGTGGTTACTTGAAACGATAAGTAATCCGGCCTTTAGACAAGTCATACGGTGACATTTCAACAGTTACTCGATCACCAGGCAGAATCCGGATGTAATGCATCCGAATCTTTCCGGAAACGTGAGCGAGAATCTCATGACCGTTTTCTAATTCGACCCGAAACATTGCGTTAGGTAATGTTTCGGTAACTTTACCTTCGACTTCGATGACATCGCTTTTCGCCACGAAAGTACCTCCCTTTTAATTGCGTGTAAAATACACGTAAAAGCAGCGGGAACAAGGATTTTGCTCCCACCTAGCACCTGTGAATCGCGATAGCACGCCATTTACAGGCTAAACCTGAATAAGTCTACCATAATTCCCACAACTTAGCAAGAACTTAGTAAAACCTATAGGTTCTTCAAGATCTTTTCAATGTCAGCATAAACATCATCGATAGCCCGGTCACCATCTACGGTGAAGAGTAACCCCTTCTTGGTGTAGTAATCGACCAATGGCGTGTTAGCCTTCAGGTTAACCGCCAGACGATTCTTCACCGTTTCAGGCTTATCATCTTCACGTTGATAGAAATCATGGCCGCCACACACATCACAAGTCCCTTCAACCTTAGGGTTGTTGTAAAGCTTGTGATAGGTTGCGCCACAAGTCCGGCAGATGTACCGACCGGAAAGGCGTTCAACTAAGACATCGGGTTCAACGTGAATGTTGATCACAGCGTTGATGGTCCGGTTCAATTCAGGACCAAAGCTATCTAAAGCTTCGGCTTGAACTAACGAACGAGGGAAACCATCAAGCATGAACCCAACCTTAGTATCATCTTGAGCTAAGCGATCACGAACGATGCCATTTGTGACTTCATCCGGTACCAATTCACCTTTATCGATGAACTTCTTAGCTGCCAAGCCCATTTCGGTTTCGTTCTTCATCGCTTCACGGAAGATATCTCCCGTAGAAATATGCGGTAGATGGAACTCGTCGATAATCTTTTGAGCTTGGGTTCCCTTACCGGCACCCGGTAGGCCCATGAGGATTAAATTCATTGCTGTCATGTTCGTTCTCCTTATTTCAAAATTATTAGCCTGAAATACACAAGCAGGTGTGCCAATTAGATCAACACACCCGCTGGAAACTCATTAAGCTGGTTCTGGACCTTGCGGATCATCTGGTGACCCTTGAATAAAGCCGACGTATTCGCGCTTCATCATCAATCCGTCAACCTGTCGCATGGTTTCGATGGCCACACCAACGACGATTAAGAGGCTGGTACCACCTAAACCAATAGACTCATCTAAGTCCCAAAGATTTTGGGCTAACAACGGAATTAAGGAAATGAATCCAAGGAAGAGTGACCCAACAGTGCTGAGTCGCATCAACAAACTGGAAACGTATGACTGCGTTTCGTGACCAGGCCAAACACCAGGAATGTAGCTCCCCTGCTTTTGCAGGTTCTCAGACAACTTTTCTGGGTTAACTTGAACGAACGCATAGAAGAACGTGAACACAATGATCAGAACGGTGTACAGAATGGCACCATCAACGGTTTGCATGTTGAAAAGGTTGGTCATAGTCTGGTACCAAGCATCTTGCGAGTGCGTGTTTTGGAAAGCCATCAGAATAGTCTGTGGCGTGGCAATAAACGAACTTGCGAAGATAACTGGAATAACCCCAGCGACGTTAACCTTTAAAGGAAGATAACTGCTATCTGGCGAACCAGATACCCGCCGTGTGTATTGCATAGGAACCCGTCGTTCGGCTTGTTGAACCCACGTCGTAAACGTGATAATCAACAGAACCAAGACCACTAAACCTAAGACAAAGAGTACACTCTTCCACAGGTCACCGTTAGCAATGTCAACGAAGTAATTACGGTAAAGTTTGTGAACAGAAGTAGGCGTCCGAGCAATGATACCCGCAAAGATAATCATTGAAATCCCGTTACCTAATCCACGATCGGTGATCATATCACCCATCCAAGTGGTCAACATGGTCCCACCAGTCAGGATTAACCCAATTGATAAGTATGTTGCCACACTAGGATTTTGCACCAGCTTCATTGAGCTTAACGCACTGAAACCGGCAGTGATCCCGATCGACTGGACAAAGGCCAAAGCAATCGCTAAGTAACGCGTAGCTTGGTTTAACTTCCGTCGACCAACGTCCCCTTGTTTACTCCATTCAACAAAGCGTGGAACGATGTCCATCTGTAGCAATTGAATAACGATTTGTGCAGTGATGTAAGGTGAAACCCCCATCGCGAAGATGGAATAGTTGGTTAACCCACCACCACTGAAGGTATCTAGAATACTAACTAACCCAGAAGACGCAACGCTTTGAAGTGCCTTCGCGTTAATGCCGGGGACAGTAATATAGGTACCCAACCGAAAGACAATCAAAACCAGAAGAGTAAAGAGAATCTTTTTACGAATATCTTTAATCTTAAACGCGTTTTTTAAGCTTGAGAGCATTAAATCACCTCAGTCTTACCACCAGCAGCTTCGATAGCTTCGGCAGCTGACTTGGAGAACTTAGCGGCTTTAACCGTTAACTTCTTCGTTACTTCGCCGTTACCTAAGATCTTGACACCGGCCTTTTCGTTCTTCACGATGCCGGCTTCGACTAAGGCAGCTGGAGTAACTTCAGCACCATCATCAAAGACGTTCAAAGCGGATAAGTTTACGACAGCAAATTCCTTACGGTTAATGTTGGTAAACCCACGCTTTGGAATCCGACGGTACAGTGGCATTTGGCCACCTTCAAAACCCAAACGAGTCTTGCTACGAGCCTTTTGACCCTTTTGGCCACGCCCAGCAGTCTTACCGTTACCAGATGAATCACCACGACCGACCCGGTTACGAACCTTCCGTGAGCCTTCAGCAGGTTTTAATTCGTTCAACTTCATGCTATTGCGCACCTCCTTATAAAATGAAATGAGTACTACTTAACTTCTTC
Source organism: Levilactobacillus tujiorum (assembly GCF_012641185.1). Lineage (GTDB taxonomy): Bacteria > Bacillota > Bacilli > Lactobacillales > Lactobacillaceae > Levilactobacillus > Levilactobacillus tujiorum. The sequence goes on along the minus strand of NZ_JAAXLK010000006.1, from coordinate 95,067 downwards.
AACCTTAATTAAATGTGCGATTTGGAAAAGCGCACCGCGAGTGGCTTCGTTGTCAGGTTTCACAACAGTGCTGTTAACACGGTTCAAACCGAGCGATTCCACGATCTTCCGCTGTTTAGGGAGGCGATGTGCAGCACTATGAATTAAAGTAACTTTTAATTGAGCCATTTTAATACCCCTCCTTATTCAGCTAAGTGTTGAAGAGAGACACCACGGAGAGCGGCAACTTCTTCAGCACGCTTCAACTCAGCAAGGCCAGCAAAAGTGGCACGAACTGCGTTAACTGGCGTGTTAGAGCCAAGACGCTTGGAAGTAACGTCAGCAACACCGGCTAATTCCATGACGGAACGTACGGCACCACCAGCAGTAACTCCAGAACCTTCAGCAGCAGGCTTAAGTAAGATCTTACCCCCACCGTAAAGACCAAGTGCTTCGTGAGGAATGGTCGTTCCCACGATTGGAACTTCGATCAAGTTCTTACGAGCGGCTTCAACAGCCTTACGAATAGCTTCTGGAACTTCTTGAGCTTTACCAGTACCAAAGCCAACGTGACCGTTCTTATCGCCGACAATTACAAGTGCTGAGAACCGAAGACGACGGCCACCTTTAACAACTTTGGTGATCCGGTTGATAGCAACAACGTTATCTTCAAGTTCTAACTTGTCGGGATCAATAAATTTTGCCATGTGTGGTTATTCCTCCTTACTGTTAAAATTCTAGCCCGTTTTCACGAGCAGCTTCTGCCAATGCTTGAACACGGCCGTGGTATAAGTAACCGCCACGATCAAACACGACGTTGCTAATCTTCTTTTCGACAGCACGCTTAGCAACTAAAACACCAACAGCCTTAGCTTGGTCGGTCTTGTTGTCACCACTCACTTCGCTGTCTAACGTTGAGGCACTAACAAGCGTGACACCCGCTACGTCATCAATGACTTGAGCGTAGATGTTTTTGTTAGAGCGGAAAACGTTTAAGCGTGGGCGTTCTGCAGTTCCAGAAATTTTGTTACGAACACGCATATGACGCTTTTGACGTGTCTTATTCTTATCTGGTTTTGTAATCAAAATAGTCACCTCTTTGTAGAATTATCAGCAATTAAGCTGCGTTACTGTTACTTACCAGTCTTACCTTCACGAATCCGAACGTATTCGTTTTCGTAACGGATACCCTTACCTTTGTAAGGTTCTGGTGAACGAACAGCACGAACTTCGGCAGCAAAGTCACCGACTTCTTGCTTGCTGATCCCAGAGATGTTGATGGTTGTGTTATCAGGAACCTTAACCTCTAAATCTTCTGGAATAGCCATTTCAACAGGGTTGGAGTAACCAACGCTCAATACCAAAGTCTTACCCTTAGCTTGAACACGGTAACCAACACCGACCAACTTCAAGGTCTTAGCGAAACCATTAACAACACCTTCAACCATGTTGTTCAAGTTAGCTCGCTGAGTACCGTGAAGAGCACGGGTCTTGTTGTTGTTGTCAGGACGGTCGAAATCAACCGCACCGTCACTAATCTTCATGGTGATGATGTCTGAGAACGTCCGGGTTAAAGAACCCTTAGGACCTTTGACAGTCACTTGATCACCATCGCGCTTAACTTCAACGCCAGCTGGGACGTTGACCGTTTTATAACCAATACGACTCACTGTAAGGCACCTCCTATCTTTTTAAAAGTTTTACCAAACGTAGGCGAGAACTTCGCCACCGATTTTCTTAGCACGCGCTTCTTTATCAGTAACTACCCCTTCAGAGGTGGAGATAATAGCGATACCTAAACCGTTTAAAACCTTTGGTACAGCGTCGGCCTTAACGTATGAACGTAAGCCGGGCTTAGAAATACGCTTCAAACCACTGATGACACGTTGGTTATCCTTACCGTACTTCAGGAATACGCGGATGATGCCTTGCTTGTCATCATCGATGTATTCGACGTTACGGATGAACCCTTCGCGCTTCAGGATTTCAGCGATGTCGCGTTTAATTTTAGATGCAGGTACTTCGAGTGATTCGTGACGCACCATGTTGGCGTTACGGATCCGCGTCAAGAAGTCTGCAATAGGATCAGTCATGGACATTAACGTTTACCCTCCCTTTGTTTAAAATTCGTTTTACCAACTAGCCTTCTTCATACCAGGAATTTGACCCTTGTGGGCAAGTTCGCGTAGGCAGATACGGCAAAGGTGGAACTTTTGATAAACAGAGTGTGGACGTCCACAACGTTCGCAACGAGTATATTCTTGTGTAGAGAACTTCGCAGGACGCTTGTTCTTAGCAATTTGTGATTTCTTAGCCAATTTGTGTGAACCTCCTTAATTAGTGTGCAAACGGCATACCGAATTGAGTCAACATTTCGCGTGACTCTTCATCAGTGTTAGCCGTCGTAACGATAACGATGTCCAAACCACGAACACGGTTAACGTTATCAAAGTTGATTTCTGGGAAGATCAATTGTTCCTTGATCCCCAAAGTGTAGTTACCACGACCATCAAAGGCACGGGAACTAACACCATGGAAGTCACGAACACGTGGCAATGACACGTTGATCAACTTATCCAGAAATTCGTACATCCGGTCACCACGGAGGGTAACCTTAGCACCGATTGACATGCCTTCACGAAGACGGAAGGTTGCGATTGACTTCTTGGCCTTAGTAACCAATGGCTTTTGACCAGAAATCAAACCAAGTTCTTCAACGGCTTCGTCCAAGTTTTTAGCGTTGGAAACAGCATCACCAACACCCATGTTCAATACGATCTTTTCGATCTTCGGCGTTTGCATAACAGAACTGTAGCTGAATTTTTCCACCATTGATGGTGTAATTTCATTAACGTACTTTTCTTTTAAACGAGCTGACATGAAATGATGTTCCTCCTTTCAGTGATTATTTGTCGATGGTTTCGCCGGACTTCTTAGCGAACCGGACTTTGTGACCATCTTCAACACGAACGCCAAGCCGGGTTGGTTCGTTGTTCGAAGGATCAATAAGCATAACGTTGGATGCGTGAATTGGTGCTTCAATATCAATAATTCCGCCTTGGGGATTAGTTTGAGAAGCTTTTTGGTGCTTCTTAATCATATTGACGCCTTTAACGATCACGCGGTTCTTAGCATTGAAGACTTTGGAAACAGTACCTTCCTTGCCTTTGTCCTTGCCAGCGATCACGCGGACCTTGTCACCAGTTTTAATAAGCATTCCTGTGGGCACCTCCTTGTTTAACGCGATTCTTAATTACAGTACTTCGGGTGCTAATGAGATAATCTTCATGAAGTCGTTGTCACGCAGTTCACGTGCAACTGGTCCAAAGATCCGAGTCCCTTGTGGGCTCTTGTCGTCTTTAATCAGCACAGCAGCATTCTCATCAAAACCAATGTAAGAACCGTCATTACGACGTACACGAGACTTCGTACGAACGATAACAGCCTTGACCACATCACCTTTTTTGACAACGCCACCTGGTGTTGCTTGTTTGACAGTAGCAACGATGATATCACCGATTCCGGCGTAGCGACGTTTTGAGCCACCCAGAACCTTGATAGTCAGGATTTCCCGGGCGCCAGAATTATCGGCAACCTTTAAGCGACTTTCTTGTTGGATCACAGCTAGTGTCCTCCCTTCAGATCTAGTTCAGAATACGATAAAAACGACACCTAAATGATTACTGCTTTTTCAACAATGTCGACTAAGCGGAACCGCTTGGTAGCAGATAATGGACGAGTTTCCATGATTTCAACAATGTCGCCAGTTTGTGCTTCGTTGTTTTCGTCATGTGCCTTGTACTTCTTGGAGTACTTGACACGCTTACCATATCTTGCATCCGTCTTCGTCGTTTCTACAACGACAGTGATCGTCTTATCCATTTTGTCGGAAACGACACGACCACGGTAAACCTTGCGGTTATTACGTGCATCACTCATGTATTAGTGACCTCCTTCTTATCGTATTCTACTTGTTCAGTTCTTGTTGACGAAGAGCGGTCTTAATCCGCGCAATGTTCTTGCGAACCTGCTTCAACCGTGCAGTGTTTTCCAATTGACCAGTAGCTAATTGGAAACGCAAGTTGAATAATTCGTCCTTGTAGCTCTTTTCTTTATCGAGCATTTCAGCAGTGGTTAATTCGTTGATTTCTTTAGTCTTCATTAGATTCGCCACCTACTTCCTCTCGGGTTAAAACCTTAGTGCGAACGGGAAGTTTCATGGCTGCAAGACGTAATGCTTCGCGGGCTGTTTCTTCAGAAACACCACCGACTTCAAACATTACCTTGCCACGCTTAACTGGGGCTACCCAGCCATCAGGCGTACCTTTACCATTACCCATCCGGACCCCAACACCTTTACTGGTGTAGGATTTGTGAGGGAAAATCTTAATCCAAACTTTCCCACCACGCTTCATGTAACGCGTAATTGCAACACGGGCCGCTTCGATTTGACGGTTGGTGATCCACTTGGAATCCAACGCTTGCAAACCGTAGTCGCCGAAAGCAACGCTCTTGCCACCCTTGGATTCGCCACGAAGCTTACCACGGTGAACACGACGGAACTTTACTCGCTTAGGTACCAGCATGCTATTTCCCTCCTTGTCCGTTAGTTTGTTTCTTTTCAGGCAGAATTTCGCCACGGTAGATCCAGGTCTTAACACCTAAAGAACCGTAAGTGGTGTGTGCTTCCACCCAAGCATAATCAATATCAGCACGTAACGTGTGCAGAGGAACCGTACCTTCAGCATAGCTTTCGACACGGGACATGTCAGCACCGTTTAAACGGCCTGATACTTGCGTCTTAACACCCTTGGCGCCAGAACGCATAGTCCGTTGCATCGTTCCACGCATAGCGCGACGGAATGCAACACGACCTTCCAATTGACGGGCGATGTTTTCGCCAACCAATTTGGCGTCCAGATCTGGCTTCTTGATTTCCACGATGTTGATGTGGACACGCTTGCCAGTTAAGTCGTTCAATTCCTTACGGAGATTTTCGACTTCTGAACCACCCTTACCAATAACCATACCTGGCTTGGCAGTGTGAATTGAGATGTTGACGCGGTTTGCAGCCCGTTCAATCTCAACAGTTGATACAGATGCGTCAACGAGACGCTTTTCGATAAATTTACGGATTTGAAGGTCTTCCTTCAGGTAAGCAGCGAAATCCTTTTCAGCATACCACTTTGCTTCCCAGTCGCGAATGATACCGACCCGTAATCCAGTTGGATTTACTTTTTGACCCACGCGTTATCCCTCCTCTTTTTCAGATACAACAACCGTAATGTGACTCGTACGTTTGTTGATTGGTGAAGCAGAGCCTTTGGCACGAGGACGGAACCGCTTGAGGGTTGGTCCTTCGTTCACATAGGCTTCGCTAACAACTAAATCTTGACGATCTAAGTCAAAATTGTTTTCTGCGTTAGCAATTGCTGAGTTCAATACCTTTGCCACTACCGGTGATGCTCCACGCGGTGTGAACTTTAAAATCGCGATCGCTTCAGCGACGCTCTTGCCGCGGATAAGATCGATGACAAGGCGGACTTTGCGAGCAGCAATCCGAACCGTCTTAGCAGTCGCTTGCGCTGATGTAACTTGTTCAGCCATTAGTTAATCCTCCTTATCAACGAGTTGTTTTATCGTCGCCACCATGACCACGGAAAGTCCGGGTTGGTACGAATTCGCCAAGCTTGTGGCCTACCATATCTTCTTGAATGTAAACTGGGACATGCTTCCGTCCATCATAAACAGCAATGGTATAACCAATAAAGCTAGGGAAAATAGTAGACCGACGGGACCAGGTCTTGATGACAGCTTTCTTGTCTTGATCCTTCTGCGCATCAATCTTCTTCAATAAGTGCGCATCGGCGAAAGGTCCTTTTTTCAAACTACGACCCATTATGAAACCTCCTCTACTTGTGGCGCATCGCTAAATGCGATGATCACCAGGTCTCTTGACATCCGGATAACCGGAAAATTACATCTTGGAACCTTTACGACGACGTACGATGAACTTGTTGCTCTTGTTCTTCTTAGAACGCGTCTTCTTACCAACAGTCTTCTTACCCCATGGAGAAAGAGGAGATGGTAAACCAACAGGTGCCTTACCTTCACCACCACCATGTGGGTGATCGTTAGGGTTCATAACAGAACCACGAACGTGAGGACGTTGACCAGCCCAACGAGTACGGCCGGCTTTACCAACGTTAACTAATTCATGTTCTTCGTTACCTACGGCACCGATCGTTGCACGGTTAACCTTCAGAACCATCCGAACTTCACCAGATGATAACCGAACTAACACGTACTTGTCATCGTTAGCTTTACCTAACAATTGAGCTGAAGTACCAGCAGAACGGACCAATTGGCCACCCTTACCAGGCTTCAATTCGATGTTGTGAATAACAGTACCAAATGGGATGTTTGCCAATGGCAACGTGTTCCCAACCTTGATATCAGCCTCTGGACCAGATTGAACCTTGTCGCCAACCTTTAAGCCCTTAGGCGCAATAATGTAAGACTTAACACCGTCAGCGTAAACTAATAAAGCAATGTTAGCAGTCCGGTTAGGATCGTATTCGATTGCCTTAACAGTTGCTGGAACATCATCCTTAATACGCTTGAAGTCGATGATCCGGTATTGGCGCTTGTTACCACCGCCACGATGACGGACAGTCATACGACCAGCGTTGTTACGGCCGGCAGTGTGACTTTGTGAATCAAGCAATGACTTTTCAGGAGTCGTCTTAGTGATGACGTCTTTGTAAACCAAGCTCGTCATATTACGACGACCATTGCTTGTTGGTTTGTATTTCTTAATCGCCACGTTATTTCCCTCCTATATCTGAGATTTTATTCTTCGTTGAATAACTTGATTTCTTTTGAGTCGGCAGATAAGCTGACAATGGCCTTACGACGCTTCTTAGTGTAGCCTTCGTAACGTCCTTGACGCTTCTTCTTACCCTTTAAGTTCATGATGTTGACCTTAACAACCTTAACGTCAAAGATGTCTTCAATGGCATGCTTGACTTGAGTCTTGGTTGCTCGTACATCAACGTCGAACGTGTAACGCTTGTCGTCCATAGTTGCCATTGAGGCTTCAGTAACAACTGGGCGTAAAATAATGTCACGTGCTTCCATTATGCGAGCACCTCCTCTACTTGAGAAAGAGCTGGTTGCGTGATCACTAACTTATCAGCATCAGCAATGTCGAGGACATTCAAGCTCTTGGCAGGAATAACCTTAACGTTGGCTAAGTTGCGGGCTGCTAAAGCAGCAGTAACGTTGTCGTCTTCAAGGACAACTAACGTCTTAGTCGTGACATTCAAACCAGCAAGCACTGAAGCAAATTCTTTCGTCTTAGGTGCGTCGAAGGCTAAACCATCAACAACAACGAAACTTTCGTCGAGAACCTTTTGAGAAAGAACAGACTTTAATGCTAAACGGCTAACCTTCTTAGGAAGGCGGTAACTGTAAGAGCGAGGGGTAGGGCCAAATACGACACCACCACCAACCCATTGTGGTGAACGGATTGAACCTTGACGTGCCCGACCAGTACCCTTTTGACGCCATGGCTTCTTACCACCACCACGAACAGCACTCCGGTTCTTTACGGCGTGAGTTCCCTGGCGCATGGATGCCCGTTGCATCAGGATTGTGTCGAATACGACGCTGTCGTTAGGTTCGATGCCGAAGATATCAGCGTTCAAAGTAACGTCGCCGTTTTGGCTACCATCTTGTTTGTATAATGCTACGCTTGTCATTTAATTATCCTCCCTTCCTAATTATTTATCTGAATGCTTAGGACGTGGTGGGCGAACAGCACTCTTAACAGTAACGAGTGACTTGTTGGCACCAGGCACATTGCCCTTAATCAACAGAACGTTGTTATCAACGTCAGCCTTAACGATTTCAAGGTTTTGGATAGTAACTTGCTTGTTACCCATCCGACCTGGAAGCTTCATGCCAGGGAATACCCGGTTGATGATAGCACCCAGAGAACCTGGACGACGGTGGTAACGAGAACCATGGGCCATAGGGCCACGGCTTTGACCATCTTTATGAATGTTACCTTGGTATCCATGACCTTTAGTGACACCAGTGACATCCACGATGTCTCCCGCTTGGAAGGTATCAACTTTAACTTCGTCTGCTACCTTGTAATCTCCCAGCTCAACATCTCTGAATTCACGAATGAAGCGCTTAGGAGTCGTGTTTGCTTTTGCTACATGACCTTGTTCGGGCTTGTTGCTGAGTACTTCACGCTTGTCTTGGTAACCAAGTTGAATGGCATCGTAACCGTCGTTTTCCATCGTCTTAACTTGCAACACTACGTTTGGGGTTGCTTCGACAACAGTAACGGGGATTAATTCGCCAGCATCAGTGAAGACTTGCGTCATCCCGACCTTTTTCCCTAAGATTCCTTTTGTGGTCATGAGTACACCTCCGATTATATTGTATTATTTTGGAAATTATAACTTGATTTCGATGTCCACACCACTAGGCAAGTCGAGCTTCATTAATGAGTCAACTGTCTTTGGCGTTGGGTTAACGATATCGATCAAACGCTTGTGCGTCCGCATTTCGAATTGTTCACGTGAGTCCTTAAACTTATGTGGTGAACGTAAGACGGTGTAGATCGTCCGTTCAGTTGGTAATGGAATTGGACCAGAAATAGTGGCACCAGTTCTCTTAGCCGTTTCAACGATCTTGTCCGCTGATTGGTCAAGGATACGATGTTCGTATGCCTTTAACCGAATCCGAATTTTTTGTTTTGCCATTGTGTTCCCTCCTTCGTCTATTTTAAAAATAAGACTAACTCCGTGGAAATTCCCGCCACACCCTCATGGCAAAGCGGCCGGGTGTGTCGCAATATCCCACATCATCGCTAAACTTTTGAGCTTCCCCTGGGGAGCGTGATTGCACCGCCAGAATTTCAGCACTTGACTATCATACTAAATAAAACGCCGGCTGACAAGGGTTTTCGCACAATTAGTCAAACTTTTTTGTGAAATCGCTGACCAATTTGATGCAGATCAAATTTTCACGATATTATTTATTGCCTGACCAAGCGCTTAACCCGCGCTGTCCTCGTTCACTTGCGAAATCGGCACTAACCGCGAAATACTGGGCTTGTTAGCACCACTTTGCACAAAAGTCAGCCTAACTCTTCCTATTAAATAGTCCTCTCGCTAACAGCCACCCTAACAGGCACGTGATAATATCCGCCAGTGGTTGCGCCCAGATAACACCTAAGTATCCCCACAACCATGATCCCAGTAGAATCATCAGGTAGAAGACCACGCCTTGTCGAGCGATCGACATGATGAAGGCACCACTCGCTTTACCAGTACTCTGAAAGACCGTCGTATAGACGAGTACCGCACCTACAAATGGCGTCGTGCTTAGGAACACTCGTAGCATCTCCGTTCCTGCGGTGATGACTGCTGGGTTATGCAGAAATAACCCAATAATCTGCGGCGCAAAAATCATCAGTACTATGGCCAGAACCAGTGCATATCCCACCTCAACCAACAAGTCAAAATGCAGAATTTTCTTGAAGCGGGCCATATTCTTCGCACCGAAGGTATACCCGACCAGCGGCTGCGCGCCAAAGGCAAAGCCAACCATCACCAACATAATGATCATATACACCTTTAACACGATGCCCATCGCGGCTACTCGCGTTGCCCCATATTCGACCAAATAGCGATTCAAGACGGCCGTCCCAAATGCTTGCATCAGATTAGTAATCGATCCCGGAATCCCAATAAACAAGACCTGCCGAATCAAGTTAGCCTCAATTCGGCTCAATTTGACATCAATCGAGATGACCCGACAATACTTTTTCGTCAGATAGACCAGCAGCAATGCAGAGACTGTATAGCCGATTACCGTCGCCAAAGCAGCCCCGGCAGCCCCCATTCCTAATGGGAAGATCAGTATGGGGTCCAAAATGATCGTAATCACCGTACCGATCATTGTCCCAATCATCGACTGTAACGCAAATCCTTCCGTTCTGATCAAGTTTCCAGGGACGATCGACACAATGATTGGCATTGCTCCCACCGCCATGATGCGATAGAACTGTGCTGCATAAGGATACGTCGCCTCCGTCGCACCCAACATATGTAGAATTGGCCGACTAAAAGCCAGCAAGACCACGGTCGTCAGCAAGCCCAACACTACTGCGCCATACAAGCAGAAGCTACTAACCCGACTCCCCACCTTATAGGCTTTCTCGCCTAACAAGCGTGAAATCAACGAACTTCCACCCAAACCAAAAATGTCGCCAATCGCAATCAAAAATGAAAAGAGTGGTGTACACAGGGCAACCCCCGCGACCAGATTCGTATTTTGCGTTTGCGAGACAAAGAACGTATCCGCTAGGTTATAAATCATGCTGGCTACCATGCTCAGTACAACTGGCAGTGCCAACTTGAAATACGCCTTAGGGATTGGCGCCTTCTCAAACAATTCTTCCATAGCTCACTCTCCCATATCTTTTAAACACACAATGGTTATTATAACGCACCACGTTCCGTCAGGTAATCCCTTGATGTCATTGTTGCCTCAATTCTATAAAAAAAAACGCCCCACCAATTGGCAGGACGTTTCATTTTTATAAACAGCTAGCCTCTAGTCTTCGACTGGAGTACCGCCATTCTTCTTGATAATGTCAGCTTGAACACTCTTTGGCGTTGGTTCGTAGTGATCAAACGTCATGGTGAAGGTACCACGACCTTGAGATGCAGAACGTAACGTCGTTGCATAACCGAACATTTCGGCTAATGGAACGAAGGAGTGAATCATTTGTGCATTCCCACGAGCTTCCATACCATCGACCTTACCACGACGTGCGGTAACTTGACCCATGATATCACCCATGTATTCTTCTGGTACCAAGATATCAACCTTCATGATAGGTTCCAAGATAACTGGACCAGCAGACTTAACAGCGTTCCGTAAAGCCAAGGAAGCGGCAACCTTGAAGGCTGCTTCACTAGAATCGACTTCGTGGTAACTACCATCGTATAACTTGGCCTTAACATCAACCAATGGGTAACCGGCTAAGACACCGTTTGCCATGGCTTCTTGCAGACCTTGGTCAACTGAAGGGATAAATTCACGAGGAACAACCCCACCGACGATGGCGTCTTCGAATTCGTAACCCTTACCACGTTCGTTAGGGGTAAATTCGATCCAAACGTCACCATATTGACCTTTACCACCAGATTGACGAACAAACTTACCTTGGACCTTAGTTGGCTTCGTGAAGGCTTCACGGTAGGCAACTTGAGGAGCACCAATGTTTGCTTCAACCTTAAATTCACGCTTCATCCGGTCAATGATGATGTCCAAGTGAAGTTCACCCATTCCGGCGATCAGAGTTTCACCAGTTTCAGGGTTAGTTTCAGCCTTGAAAGTAGGATCTTCTTCAGAAAGCTTTTGTAAGGCGTTGTTCATCTTGTCTTGGTCAGCCTTCGTCTTAGGTTCAACGGCAACCTGGATAACTGGATCTGGGAAGTTCATTGATTCCAAGTGTAATGGGTGATCAGGATCAGTCAAAGAGTCACCAGTCGTGGTGTTCTTCAAACCAATGGCACCAGCGATATCACCGGAGAAGACTTCTGGGATTTCTTGACGGTGGTTAGAGTGCATTTGCAGCAAACGACCAACACGTTCACGCTTGTCCTTCGTAGAGTTAAGTACGTAAGAACCAGCTTCCAAAGTACCAGAGTAAACCCGGATGTAAGTCAAACGACCAACGAATGGATCGGTAGCAACCTTAAATGCTAAGGCAGCAAATGGATCGTCATCGTTAGCGCGCAACGTTACGGCTTCGTCAGTATCAGGAACCGTAGCGTTGTATGGCTTAACGTCCAATGGTGATGGCAAGTAGTCGATAACGGCGTCCATTAACATCTGAACACCCTTATCCTTGAAGGCAGAACCAGCAAAGACAGGGAACATGTCCAAACGTAACGTTGCCCGACGGATAGCAGCCTTTAATTCCTCTTTGGTGATTTCTTCACCTTCAAGGTACTTTTCCATGATTTCATCATCAACGTCAGCAACGCTTTCGATGATGCCTTCATGACGCTTTTGGGCTTCTTCCTTCAAGTCATCAGGAATTTCAACCGTATCCCATGAAGAACCTAATTCATCTTTATCGTAGATGTAGGCCTTCATTTCGATTAAGTCAACAACACCGGCGAAGTCATCTTCGGCACCGATAGCCATTTGCAGAGCAACGGCATTAGCTTGAAGACGTTCGTGGAGGGAGTTAACTGAGAAGTCAAAGTCGGCTCCCAGCTTATCCATCTTGTTAACGAAAACGATACGGGGAACATCGAAGTCAGAGGCTTGACGCCAAACCGTTTCGGTCTGAGGTTCAACCCCGGCTTGACCATCTAAGACAGCGATGGCACCATCAAGGACCCGCAGTGAACGTTCAACTTCAACAGTGAAGTCCACGTGTCCTGGAGTATCGATGATGTTGATCCGGTGTTCTTTCCATTCCGCAGTCGTAGCGGCGGAAGTAATCGTAATACCCCGTTCTTGTTCTTGTTCCATCCAGTCCATTTGTGAAGCACCATCGTGGGTTTCACCAATTTTGTGGATCTTACCAGTATAATACAGGATACGCTCAGTAGTCGTCGTCTTACCGGCATCGATGTGGGCCATGATACCAATGTTACGAGTCTTCTCAAGCGGAAATTCACGAGTATTAGCCATGATTAATGTGTAACTCCTCTCAATTTGATCATAGGTTGATTGTGCCAAAAGGTGGCTACTATCATCACACTGATTAAGTAGCCACCTCTCGATTAAAGGAATAATCCCTTAAGCCAGAGACGAAAGTGTTAAAAACACCTCGCTCCAACATTTTATCACACTGTTGGCAATGCAGTGTAATAGCTGCTTTCTACCAACGGTAATGTGCGAAGGCACGGTTAGCGTCAGCCATCCGGTGCGTATCTTCACGCTTCTTAACAGCTGCACCCGTGTTGTTGGCAGCGTCCATGATTTCACGCGCTAAGCGTTCAACCATCGTGTGTTCACCACGAAGACGGGAGTATTGAACCATCCAGCGAAGACCTAAAGTGGTCCGACGATCTGGACGAACTTCGATTGGAACTTGGTAGTTTGACCCACCAACACGCCGAGCCTTAACTTCCAAGACTGGCATAACGTTCTTCATTGCTTCTTCGAAGACTTCAACTGGATCGTTACCAGTTTCGTTCTTAATGATGTCGAAGGCACCATAAATGATTTTAGTAGAAGTACCACGTTTCCCATCCATCATCGTGTGGTTAATCAAACGAGTAACCAACTTTGAGTTGTAAATTGGATCAGGAAGGACTTCACGCTTTTGTACGTTTCCTTTTCTAGGCATTGTTAATATCCTCCTCGAATGTTGTTTCGGACTGCTTGACGGCAACCGTGCAAGTCAGTCTATTAGTTTGTCTTAGCCCTTAGGCTTCTTAGTACCGTACTTGGAACGGCCTTGACGACGGTCAGTAACACCGGCAGTATCAAGCGCACCACGGATAATGTGGTAACGAACCCCAGGTAAATCCTTTACCCGGCCACCACGAATTAAGACAACACTATGTTCTTGAAGGTTATGACCGATACCAGGAATGTAAGCAGTCACTTCAATTAAGTTGGACAACCGCACACGTGCATATTTCCGTAAAGCTGAGTTAGGCTTCTTTGGTGTCATGGTACCGACACGCGTTGCAACCCCACGCTTTTGAGGAGCTGGATTCTTAACTTGAGCTTTTTTGAAACTGTTATACCCGTAGTTTAAAGCTGGGGCATCTGACTTAGAACTTTTAGATTTACGACCTTTACGCACCAATTGGTTGATAGTAGGCATCTAAATAGTCCTCCTTTCTTATTCTTGAGTTTAGTCCACACATCCAGGTGGTTCATTTTTTCTTAAAGAAAAAAGCCACTCAGACGCGGGTTCAATTGAAGTGTCCCTCCCGCCGTCAGTCAGCATGTCTGGTAGTGAATACCCGAGACCTGTCTGCGAAAAGCACCTTTAATAGAATACCACGCCACTAATCCCATGTCAATGAGGGTTTTCCCAAAATCCGACAAACATTCGGCCATTTTTCCCGGAGTTAATCTTTAGAGGTGATGGATATGGTAACCGTAATACTGTTTGTCTACGGAAGTTGTTTGGGTTCCTTAATCGTGGCGCTGGCCTGGCGGTACGCTCAGCAGGCGTCCTACTGGTCCCCCGCTTCGCACTGCGACAGCTGTCAGCAGCCACTAAAGGTTTGGCAACTTGTTCCAATACTGAGCTACTTACTGTTGCGTGGTCGCTGTCATTTCTGTCACGCCCCCATTCCCTTCACGGCCCTCTTAGTCGAAATAATCGGCGGCCTCGTCGCCACGACCATTAGCGACAATTTTAGTCTGCGCGTCACACTCTGGCTAATTCTCTGGGGCTTTGCTGCCCTCTGTGATGCGCAGACACTCACCTTCCCCGGCTGGGTCACCTGGGTGACCGCTGGTTTAGCGCTGGTTGGGCAACCATCTATGGTCTGGGGCATTGGTCTCGGGCTGCTATTTCTCATTCACCGCCTATGGCCGCACTGGCACTCACCCACGATTGGCGACGGTGATCTGGAAATGTTAGTCAGCGCCGGCTTGCTCTGGGGCGTCACGATCACCGCCCAATGGTTAATCATAGCTTGTCTACTCGCCATCAGCCGGGCCCGCACTACTGACCGGCTCCCATTTCTCCCGTATCTGACGACTGCTGCCACTGGTCACTGGCTCGTAACGGTGATTCTGACGTCTTCTTGGGTAACGCCTCAGTAAACGCAAAAAAGGGACTCACCATCGCTGGTGAATCCCTTTGACGACTCAACTTAGTGACGACTAAGCTTGAGAGTCTTCTTGCATTTGCTTTTCCAAATCGCTGATGGAGTAGACGCCTTCAGTTGACGAACCGCCAACTTCCTTGGGCTTGATCTGACGGTAATCTGGCATCCCAGTCCCGGCAGGAATGATCTTCCCAATAATAACGTTTTCCTTCAAACCAACTAATGGATCGTTCTTGCCCCGAATAGCGGCATCGGTCAGAACTCGTGTCGTTTCCTGGAAGGAAGCAGCTGACAAGAAACTGTTCGTTTCCAAGGCAGCCTTGGTAATCCCCAAGATAACTGGACGAGCGGTGGCCGCGATCCCACCAGAGATCAACGTCTGGTAGTTAGCACGACGGAAGTCTTGAATATCCATCAAGGTACCAGGCAGAACGTCGGTATCACCCGGATCCATGATCCGAACTTTACGTAACATCTGACGAACCATGATTTCAACGTGCTTATCACTGATAGCCACACCTTGCATCCGGTAAACGCGTTGGACTTCACCCAAGATGTAAGTTTCAGTTGATAAGACATCACGTACTCGCAGCAATTCCTTAGGATCGACAGACCCATAGTTCAGTGCTGAACCACGGTGGATAAAGTCGCCTTCAGCAACTCGCATCCGGGCCGTGATTGGTAACGTGTAGCTCCGCGTATCAGCTTCACCCTTAATGGTAACTTCCTTCGTCCGTTCTGCTGGGTTTTCTTCGATTGATTCAACCGTCCCAGTAACTTCGGTGATCTCAGCTTTACCTTTAGGGTTCCGAGATTCAAACAATTCTTGAACACGAGGAAGCCCTTGGGTGATATCTTCGTTACCAGCCACACCACCGGTATGGAAGTTCCGCATGGTCAGCTGCGTCCCTGGTTCACCGATTGATTGAGCGGCAACCGTTCCGACAGCTTCCCCAACTTCAACTTCGTCACCAGTAGCCATGTTCCGACCATAACAATGTTCGCAGACACCATGTTCAGTGTTGCAAGTAAAGGCGGAACGGATGGTAACTTCTTCAACACCAGCATCCACAATCTTTTGTGCGGTGTCTTCGACGATCATTTGGTTCTTAGGAACAATGACGTCCCCAGTCTTTGGATCATAAACGGTCTTTTGGGTGTAACGCCCTAAGATCCGGTCATACAATGGTTCGATCATTTCGTTACCATCAGTGATGGCCCGAATCTTCAAACCACGGTCAGTCCCACAATCCTTTTCCCGAATGATAACGTCTTGTGCAACATCGACCAACCGCCGAGTCAGGTAACCTGAGTTGGCAGTCTTCAGGGCCGTATCGGTCATCCCTTTACGAGCACCGTGGGTCGAAATGAACATTTCCATCACTGACAGGCCTTCACGGAAGTTAGACGTGATAGGCAGCTCCATGATGTCACCACTAGGAGCGGCCATCAAGCCCCGCATACCGGCAAGCTGCGTAAAGTTAGAAATGTTCCCACGAGCACCAGAATCACTCATCATAAAGATAGGGTTCTGTTGATCGAAACTGTGAATCAAGGCATTTTGAATGTCATCCTTGGCATCGTTCCAGATCTGAATAACTCGTTCATAACGTTCGTGGTCCGTAATCAACCCACGACGGAATTGCTTAGTTACCGTTGACACCTGTTTGTGGGCAGCATCGATAATTTCTGGCTTTTCCTTCAGATCGGTAACGTCGACCATCCCAACCGTTAAACCAGACTTCGTGGATTCGTCGTAACCCAAATCCTTGATCCGGTCCAACAACTTAGAGGTTTCAGTCACCTTGTATTGTTGGTAAACGGCCGCGATAATGTCGGACAAGAAGCCCTTATTAAATGGTCCAATTAATTCAGCATTTTGAAGGTAATCATGAATGTCCTCACCTGGTGCTAAGAAGTACTTATCAGGTACGGATCCATTCAAGTTCGTGCTGGTTGGTTCATTCAAGTATGGGAATGACTTAGGTAAGATGTTGTTGAAGATTAACTTCCCAACAGTCGTTACCATCACCTTGCTACGTTGTTCATCGGTAAATGGCTTATCAGGCATTGAGGAAACTTGCACCCCAACCCGACTGTGCCAATGGACCAAACCATTCCGGTAAGCTAAGACCGCTTCGTTGAGGTCGGTAAAGATCATGCCTTCCCCTTCACGGTTATCTTCTTCCATGGTCAGGTAGTAGTTCCCGATAACCATATCTTGAGAAGGTGCAACCACTGGCTTACCACTGGCAGGAGCCAGGATATGGTGAGCAGCGAGCATCAGCAAACGGGCTTCCGCTTGTGCTTCGTCAGATAATGGCACGTGAATGGCCATTTGGTCCCCATCGAAATCGGCGTTGTAAGCTTCACAAGCCAATGGGTGCAACCGCATCGCTTTGCCACTAACCAAGACAGGTTCGAATGCTTGAATACCTAAACGGTGAAGCGTAGGGGCCCGGTTCAACAGAACAGGGTGTTCCTTGATAACATCTTCAAGCACGTTGAAGACATCGTCATCTTCACGGTCGATTTGCCGCTTAGCGTTCTTAATGTTAGAAGCTAAGCCCCGGGCAACCAGTTCCTTCATGATAAATGGCCGGAATAATTCCAAAGCCATTGGCACTGGCAGACCCATTTGGTTGAACTTGAGGGAAGGACCAACGTCAATAACGGAACGACCTGAGTAGTCAACCCGCTTCCCTAACAAGTTTTGACGGAACCGACCTTGCTTCCCCTTCAACATGTGTGAAAGAGACTTCAATGGCCGGTTACCAGGGCCAGCAACTGGACGGCCACGACGACCGTTATCGATCAAAGCATCAACGGCTTCTTGTAACATCCGCTTTTCGTTTTGAACGATGATTCCAGGTGCATTTAAGTCTAACAAACGCTTCAATCGGCTGTTCCGGTTGATTACCCGCCGGTACAAGTCGTTCAAGTCAGACGTTGCGAAACGCCCACCTTCGAGTTGCACCATTGGTCGTAAGTCAGGTGGAATAACCGGAATAGCATCCATTACCATCCATTCAGGACGGTTACCGGATGTCACGAAGGCTTCCAAGATGTCCAAACGACGAACGGCACGCGTCCGCTTTTGGCCAGTAGCTTCCTTCAATTCTTCCTTTAATTCCTTAACTTCTTTATCTAGGTCTACGGCCATCAACAACTTCTTGATGGCTTCGGCACCCATTTCAGCCTTAAAGGCTTTGCTACCGTATTCTACAAGCTTGTCACGGTAGTCACGTTCGGAAAGGAGTTGTTTCTTTTCCAAAGGCGTGTTACCTGGATCTAAGACGACGTAGGATGCAAAGTAGATGATTTCTTCTAGGGCACGAGGACTCATATCGAGGACCAAGCCCATCCGACTTGGGATCCCCTTGAAGTACCAGATGTGCGTAACCGGTGCAGCCAATTCAATATGGCCCATCCGTTCACGACGAACCTTAGAACGGGTAACTTCAACCCCACAACGGTCACAAACGACACCCTTGTAACGGATTCGCTTGTATTTCCCACAGGCACATTCCCAGTCCTTAGTAGGGCCAAAAATCCGCTCGTCGAATAGCCCGTCTTTTTCAGGCTTTAATGTCCGGTAGTTGATGGTTTCAGGCTTCTTAACTTCCCCGTAAGACCAGCTACGGATCTTATCAGGTGAAGCCAGCCCGATCTGCATGCTTTCGAACTTATTGACATCGACCAAAGAAGCGACCTCCCTTATTAATTAGTCTTGTGTGTTCGGTTGACTTTCGTTTTTCGTAGTTTCTGGTGTTGGCTTAGCATTCTCAGTCTGAGCTTGCGCCTTGCGTTGCTCTTCTTGCTGTTGCGCGTACTTGCTCAAAGCATCAACGTTCACAACATCATCGTCATCGTCGTCCATATCACGGAGTTCGATTTCTTCGTTGTTCCCGTTTAAGACCTTCATGTCTAGACCTAAGGATTGTAATTCCTTAACCAGAACACGGAATGATTCAGGGACACCAGGCTTTGGAATTGGATCGCCCTTGACGATGGCTTCGTAAGTCTTAACCCGACCAACGACGTCATCAGACTTGTACGTCAAGATTTCTTGCAACGTATAAGCGGCACCGTAAGCTTCCAAGGCCCAAACTTCCATTTCACCAAACCGCTGACCACCAAATTGCGCTTTCCCACCAAGTGGTTGTTGCGTAACCAGAGAGTAAGGTCCGATGGAACGGGCGTGCATCTTATCGTCGACCATGTGGGCCAACTTCAGGTAGTTCATGACACCAACGGCAACCCGCTTGTCAAATGGTTCACCAGTCCGGCCATCGTATAAGACCGTCTTGGCGTCAGCAGCCATACCAGCTTCCTTCAAAGCATCCGCAATATCAGTATCACGAGCACCATCGAAGACTGGCGTAGCCACGTGGATGCCCAACTTACGAGCAGCCATTCCCAAATGCAATTCGAGCACTTGTCCGATGTTCATCCGAGAAGGCACACCCATTGGACTCAACATGATGTCGATTGGGGTACCATCTGGCATGTATGGCATATCTTCTTCAGGGATCACAACGGAAACCGTCCCCTTGTTACCATGACGACCAGACATCTTGTCCCCAACTTGAATCTTCCGCTTTTGTGCGATGTAGACACGAACCATCATGTTGACACCAGGTGATAATTCATCCCCGTTTTCACGAGTAAAGATCTTAACATCCTGGATAATCCCGCCACCACCATGTGGCACCTTGAGTGAAGTATCCCGAACTTCGCGGGCCTTTTCACCAAAGATCGCATGGAGTAACCGTTCTTCAGCTGATAATTCCGTCACACCCTTAGGCGTTACCTTACCAACTAAGATGTCACCGTCTTGAACTTCGGCACCAACACGGATAATTCCGTCTTCGTCCAAGTTCTTCAAGGCATCTTCCCCAACGTTAGGGATTTCACGGGTCATTTCTTCAGGTCCAAGCTTCGTATCACGTGCTTCTGATTCATACTCTTCAATATGAATTGACGTGTAAACGTCATCGCGAACCAACCGTTCGTTGATCCCGATGGCATCTTCGAAGTTGTACCCTTGCCAAGTCATGAAGGCAACCAATGGGTTTTGCCCTAAAGCAAGTTCCCCATTTTCCATGGAAGGACCATCAGCCAGAATTTCGTCGTTATCGACATGATCGCCGACCTTAACGATTGGCCGTTGGTTGTAGTTCTTACCACCGTTTGACCGGCGGAACTTCATTAACTTGTAAGTGTCGAGGGCATCGTCAGCGCGACGAACGCGAATCTCACGAGCATCGACATATTCAACCGTTCCTTCGTGTTGACTGATTAAAGCAACACCGGAGTCATGCGCAGCCTTGTATTCAATACCAGTCCCAACTAATGGTGCGTGAGGATCCAGTAAAGGTACGGCTTGCCGTTGCATGTTGGCCCCCATCAGGGCACGGTTGGAGTCATCGTTTTCCAAGAAAGGAATACATGCAGTGGCCACGGCAACTACTTGCTTAGGCGAAACGTCCATGTAGTCAATCTTGTCAGCACTAGTTTCAATGTTATTATCTTCGTCACGGGCCATGATGGTATCCGTTGCGAAGGAACCGTCATCGTTTAATGGCGTGTTGGCTTGGGCAACGACGTAGTTATCTTCTTCGTCGGCAGTCAGGTAATCGATCTTGTCGGTAACCATGTGCGTATCCCATGACACACGACGGTATGGCGTTTCAATGAACCCATACTTGTTAACGCGGGCATAACTGGAAAGACTGTTAATCAAACCAATGTTAGGTCCTTCAGGCGTTTCAATTGGGCACATCCGGCCGTAGTGGGTGTAGTGAACATCCCGGACTTCATATCCGGCACGGTCACGCGTCAAACCACCAGGTCCAAGGGCAGACAGACGACGCTTATGGGTTAATTCGCCCAATGGGTTGGTCTGATCCATGAATTGTGACAATTGAGATGACCCGAAGAATTCCTTAATGGAAGCAACCACTGGCCGAATGTTAATCAATTGTTGTGGCGTGACAGTTGCAGCGTCTTGAATAGACATCCGTTCACGCACAACCCGTTCCATCCGGGATAACCCGATCCGGAATTGGTTTTGCAACAATTCACCCACGGAACGAATCCGCCGGTTACCCAAGTGGTCGATATCATCAGTACTACCAATCCCAATTTGCAGATCGAAGAAGTAGTTCATGGAAGCAATGATGTCAGCTGGGCGAATGTGCTTCAACTTGATATCAATATTGCCGTTACCAATCACTGGCACTTCTTGTTCTGGATCTTCTGGGGATTGAACCTTGATGATCTGTAACTTCAATGGTTCCGTAACAACCGCTTCATCAGAAGGTTGGAACGTGACCATCTTAAAATCGTCTTGATCCAGGTATGGTGCCAAGGTCTTCATAACGTCCTTGTCGACAACCGTTCCCTTTTGCGCGATAACTTCACCAGTATCTGGATCAGCTAACGTTTCAGCTAAGGTTAAGCCGAGCAAACGCGTCTTCAAACTGAGCTTCTTGTTGGTCTTGTAACGACCAACAGGTGCCATGTCGTAACGCTTAGGATCAAAGAACCGTGCCGTCAGCAAGCTCCGTGAAGAGTCAGCCGTCTTAGGTTCACCTGGACGTAGACGTTCGTAGATATCCTTTAAGGATTCTTCTACACGGGAATCATCGGTATTCTTATGAATATCCTTTTCCAACGTGTTAGAAAGACTCTCGTTATCACCCAAGATATCCAAGATTTCATCGTCAGAACCGAAACCTAATGCCCGAACCAATTCGGTCATTGGAATCTTCCGCGTCCGGTCAATCCGCACGTAGGAAATGTTCTTAGCGTCGGTTTCGAACTCGAGCCAAGCCCCCCGGTTAGGGATGACCGTAGCACCAAAGACAGTCCGACCGTTCTTATCAGTATCTTCATTGAAGTAAACGCCTGGTGAGCGGACTAATTGAGAAACAATAACCCGTTCTGCCCCGTTAATGATGAAGGTCCCTTGGGCCGTCATTAATGGGAAGTCACCGAAGAAGACGTCTTGTGATTTGATTTCACCCGTTTCATGGTTGGTTAAGCGTAAGGTCACGTGCAATGGTGCTGAATAATTGGCATCATGCTCCCGTGCTTCATCGACCGTGTATTTGGGTTCCAGTAATTGATAATCAACAAACTCTAACGAAAGGTTTCCTTGAAAATCTTCGATTGGCATGATGTCGTCGAACATATCCCGTAAACCTTCATCGAGGAACCAGTTGTAGGAATTGGTTTGAATCTCGATTAAGTTAGGGAGATCAAGGACTTCCTTGATCCGCGAATAGCTACGGCGAGTACGGTGTTTCCCGTATTTCACTAAGTGTCCTGCCAAGTTGTTCACCTCTCCTATTTATTCTGTGGACTGGTCAAAAGCCGAAATGTTACATTTTAATTACAATTGCGTAATCAGCCGGTTTTTTGGCAAAAAAAATCCAAAAACAAACCCACAGTTTGCTTTTGGCTTCTTATAATGGACGCTACCGGACAATAGATCGGTGCGCTCAATTTCAGTTCACAGTTGCATACAAATGATATAGTACTAGTATCTTGGGCAATTGTCAATAAAGAAGTGTTACTTCTCCGTGGCAACCCCAAATAAGATCAACCGAATCAGGGTCAACGTCTGTTCATGCTGCGAGGCGTCAGCGGGCCCCACGTGATGGAACGTATTAAACAGTGGGCTCAGACTCGTCAGATAAAACGAAGCGGCATCCTGTGCTTTTACGCCATCCTGCAGCGTCACTACCCCGGTATCGAAGAACTGGGTTAACGGCACCAGATAGTCACCCATAAAGATCGCACCCAACTGCCGCTTATTCTCCGGCTTCAGGAACTTAAAGCTCCCATGAATCACCGTAAAAACGTCTCGGGGATGCGCAGCCGTCAAGACTTCCGTGACCGCCGTCAGGGCTTCAACGGGGTCCGCGTCAGGTTGAATCTGGTCAACCACGGCCGTGATCCCCTTCTTGATCTCCTCACCAACCGTCTTGATGACTTCAAGAAAGATGACCTCCTTATCGCTAAAATGATGGTACAAAGCTGGCTGTGTAATGCCAACTTGTTTTGCAATTTCACGCGTTGACGTTGCTTGGTAGCCTTGCGCTAGAAATTGAGCCCGGGCTGCCGCTAGAATTGCCGCGTGGGTGTGGGTCAGTTGCTCTTCTCTCTTCATGAGTCGGCCATCTTCCTTTCTGTGGTGAAGTTAGTTTATTGTCATTGGCTGATCTTTAATTTAGCCACAAGATCGTCTATTAGTTGCCAGATAAACGATATGATCAGACTAAGTGTACCACAGTCATTTATCACCAGCTAGATCAACTGGTTTAAATAATGGTTAAGCTGACTAAAAGTCACAAGTTCCGAAATCCCGATGGCGCCTGTCTCGGTAGCAGTACGACGTTTCTTCGCCTTACCGGTCAGCAGATATGGGCTGGATCGGTGCGAACACAACTTGAAGCCTCGAAAGTGCCGAGTCTACAAGCTTGGTTTTCTACTAAGTCAGTAAGAAGACCACTTACTGGCTAAGTAGAACGACGCGCCTGAGCCCATATCTGCTGACCTCTCGGCTCACACAGTGTTCCGAGACAGCCGAGATAACAATTATCACAATCGATATTAATTGAGCCGAAAACTCTAAGTAGCTGGTTTTCGACTGTTCTCCTGCAAAATACCTTCAAAACCGGGGAGCGACCGACTTAAGCCAGCTTAGTGGTACGAAATCCAGGGATGAGGTAAGTACGCTAGTCCCCATCCCTTTAGTGACCCAATCAAAAAAGTAGCGATGCCCCTAACTAGGAACACCACTACCAAATTTAGTTTAAGTTAGCCCACTACGGTTGGCTTTTTAGTGTTACGTGGTGCCTTCACGTTAATCGTGATTTCACCGCGTGTCGCCCCAATAGTGACTTGGTCATGCGTCTTAACCTCACCGTTGAGCAGAGCTTCACTCAACTTGTCTTCAACCTGAGTCTGCAATGCCCGCCGAATTGGCCGTGCACCATACTCTGGATCAAAGCCGGCCTTAGCAACCACTTCAATGGCTGCCGGCGTAATCTTAAGCTTAATGTCTTGTTCAGCTACCCGGTCAACGATGTGTTTGGCCATCAACTTCACAATTTCGTGTAATTCATCCTTCTTCAAGGAGTGGAAGATCACCGTTTCATCAATCCGGTTCAAGAATTCTGGCCGGAAGGATTGCTTCAACGTTTCCCGGATCGTTTGTGACATTGCCCGGTAATCATTCGCCATATCTTCGGCACCAAACCCAACAGTCTTTTCATCCCGCAGCTTCGTTGCCCCTAAGTTAGACGTCATGATCAGAATCGTATTTCTGAAGTCCACCTTACGTCCTTTAGAATCGGTCAGATAGCCATCGTCCAGGACCTGCAAGAGAATGTTGAACACATCCGGATGCGCCTTTTCCACTTCATCAAACAAGACCACGGAGTATGGCTTTTGCCGAACTTTTTCGGTCAATTGGCCACCTTCGTCGTAGCCCACGTATCCTGGCGCCGACCCGATCAACCGACTCGTTGAGTACTTTTCCATGTACTCACTCATGTCGACCCGAATCATGTTGTCTTCGGAGCCAAACATCGCTTCAGCCAGTGCCTTAGCTAGTTCAGTCTTCCCAACACCAGTCGGCCCCAAGAACATAAACGATCCGATTGGCCGGTTAGGATCTTTCAACCCAGACCGTGCCCGCCGAATGGCCCGCGCAACCGCGGAAACCGCCTCCGATTGGCCGATCACACGCTTATGGAGAATCTTCTCCAAGTTCACCAGTCGATCCGCATCCGTTTGCTTAAGCTGGGTAACGGGAACCCCCGTCCACTCAGCAACCACATCGGCCACATCTTCGCCGGTAACATCCGTCGCGTACTGCCGGTCAGTCGTTGTCGCCGCAGCCGCTTTAGCAGCCCGTGCTTCCACCTTCTGCCGGAGTGCCATCTCTTCTGTCCGTAACTTAGCGGCTTGTTCGAAGTCTTGCCGTTCAATTGCGGCTTCCTTATCAGCCGAGAGCTTCTCTAATTCCTTCGCCTGCTTGCTAGCAGGTGTTGGCTTGTCCATCTGATCAATCCGTACCTTAGCTGCCGCTTCATCCATCAAGTCAATGGCTTTATCGGGCAAGAAACGATCGCTAATGTACCGCGTTGAGAGCTTAACCGCCTGTTCGAGGGCATCATCCGTAATGTTCACGTGATGGTGATCCTCGTAACGTGACCGCAATCCCTTCAAGATTTCCAAGGCTTCGGCGGAAGTTGGTTCATTGACCTGAACCGTTGCAAACCGCCGTTCCAACGCAGCGTCAGATTCAATATATTTCTGGTATTCGTCTAACGTCGTTGCCCCAATGGTCTGTAACTCGCCACGGGCCAAGGCAGGCTTTAAGATGTTCGAAGCATCAATCGCCCCTTCAGCGCCACCGGCACCGATCAGCGTGTGCAACTCATCAATAAACAGAATAACTTGACCATCGTTGTAGATTTCTTCGATGACCTTCTTCAAACGGTCTTCGAATTCACCACGATACTTCGTGCCCGCTACCAATGAGCCCATGTCGAGCATCATCAGCCGCTTATTCTGCATGTCTTCTGGCACGTCACCAGCAATGATCCGTTGGGCTAAGCCTTCCGCAATCGCGGTCTTCCCAACACCTGGTTCACCAATCAGAACCGGATTGTTCTTGGTCCGACGACTGAGAATTTGAATCACTCGCTTGACTTCTTTTTCACGGCCCACCGTTGGGTCCATCCGACCTTCTTTAGCAGAGGCCGTCAAATCACGAGCCAAGGAATCCAAGGTTGGGGTTCCCGCTTGGGCTGTCCGCCGATTACGGCTGTCATTCCGACGCTTAGGTGTATCGGTAATCCCGAGCTTCCGCAACACAACCTTATGAGCATCCGTTAACTGGACGTTGAGGTTCTTCAAAATCCGCGACGACAGAATGGTTTCGTCGCTCAGCAAAGCCAGTAAGAGATGTTCCGTCCCAATCTTGGTGGCCCCTAAACGCTTCGCCTCGTCACCAGCCAGGGCTAACATTGATTTTGCCTTTGGTGAGTATGGCAAATAACTATCTTTGTCAGTATTGGCTAAGGTGCCATAACCCGTAAATCGTTCAATCTCTTCGCGGACATCATCATCCGTCACTGAGAATTGTTGTAAAACTTTGTTAGCAATGCCATTTTTTTCAATGGTGAGGGCCAGCAGCAAGTGTTCTGTCCCCACTGCTTGGTGCTTAAAGTACTTTGCTTGTTCCTGTGCCAAGACCAGAACACTCTTAGCGCTGGGTGTAAATAAATTATCCATTGCAGCTCCTCACTTTCTTAGCTTTCATAACGTAGGTGATTCAAAATTGAAATCAGAATCTGCGCACGAATTTGTTCATCGACTTGCCGATCACCCGTATTGATCGCATCTTTATTGATCGCTGCGAGAATGATATTGGCTTCACTGCGATTGATCGCGCCAGCTTCAAAGAGGCTCCGAACGACGGATAAACTATCGTGGCGTGAGATTTGATCACCGACCGCAGCCACGAGCGAATCAATAAAGTCTAAGTTATCGAGTAACTTAACCTTTTCGATTCGAATATAGCCACCCCCGCCACGTTTACTCTGGACCACGTAGCCATCCTGAATCGTAAAGCGGGTCTTAATCACGTAATTAATCTGCGACGGTACGACATTAAACTGACTAGCAATTTCCGCTCGGCGGATCTCCACCTGCTGGGATTCAGCCAGAATCTGCTTCAGGTAAGATTCAATAATATCCGAAATATTTTGATTCTCCATTATCGTCCCCCCTTCAATGCAGTGTTCTTGACTAATGTTGACTAATATTATACGAATTTCCTGCGAAAATGCAACGGATTAGACCGCAGATACCCGAGAAGTTTGCAGATTTTACCAACGAACTACCGGTGGGCCTCGCACGGGGTTCACCAGCTCGTGGCATTTTCTGGAAGTTCTAGTATTATATGGTAACAAAAAAACGGCATGCTTCCAAACAATCTGTACGGAAACTGCCGTTTACTACTATTATATGTATTCGGGAATAAAAAAATCGGGAAGACAAGATTTGAACTTGCGACCCCCACGTCCCGAACGTGGTGCTCTACCAAGCTGAGCTACTTCCCGAGGAAAGCTCACTGACCCACAAATCTTGTCAGTCAAATCGGGAAGACAGGATTCGAACCTGCGACCCCCTGGTCCCAAACCAGGTGCTCTACCAAGCTGAGCTACTTCCCGAAAATTGCCTATAAGACTCATAAGCAACAAAAATGCACCCAGTAGGAGTCGAACCTACAACCTTCTGATTCGTAGTCAGACACTCTATCCAATTGCGCTATGGGTGCATAATTATTATTAAGTTAAATGCCGAGGACCGGGATCGAACCGGTACGGTCATCACTGACCGCAGGATTTTAAGTCCTGTGCGTCTGCCAATTCCGCCACCCCGGCAAAAGGGCAAAAGCGGAAGACGGGATTTGAACCCGCGACCCCCACCATGGCAAGGTGATGTTCTACCACTGAACTACTTCCGCAAATTGGCTATTAAATTTGTAACCATGCCGACTAGAGGATTCGAACCTCCGACCTCCTCATTACTAGTGAGATGCTCTGCCAACTGAGCTAAGTCGGCAAAATACTTTTTTTAAAAATATTTTGCAATATTCGGTTAATGCAGGTGAAGGGACTCGAACCCCCACGTCATAAGACACTAGAACCTAAATCTAGCGCGTCTGCCAGTTCCGCCACACCTGCAACGTTGGCGAACTAACGCCAGGAACCATGAGTTCCGATGGAGGATACAGGGCTCGAACCTGTGACCCTCTGCTTGTAAGGCAGACGCTCTCCCAACTGAGCTAATCCTCCATATTTTCCGAAGCAAGCAGGACGCCCTTGCTCGAAACAACTATTATAATTTACCATGTTCAGCGAAGCTTGTCAACAACAATTTCGAATTATTTTGAATAAATATTCGTTAGCTGAATAACTACTCGCTTAACAACAAATAACATTGTATCGCACTCTCTGGAAAAAAGCTACTCTTTTTTTGCATTTTCTTGCAAATATTTGGCTTAACTTAATTCCATTAACCTGCGCTGGTTGCCGCCGTTATCGGTTTCGATTACCCGTAACGGAAATAACCAACAGAAACTATTCTATACGAACCACCCACCCCTAGTCAATAACAAATTGCAAAAATACCCAATATTTTTATTCATTTATCGGTTTTATACCTCACGAGCGCGTATTTTTAAGCAATTTGCCTGAAGTCTGCAAGCAAGGATCCGACTTGCCCATAACATTCCAGTAAGGGAAAATGTTTGCGCCATTAACTTAGAGCGAACTGGCAGCACTCCGGCTGTCAGGGATTCTGCCTGCTGTGGGGACGCTTCCGACTGCAGAACCCCAGTCTTCCCGCTCGCTCCATTCCTGACCTCCGCTGGCTTTGATTGTGTTTTACCATAACAACGGCTTGGAATTGTGGCTACTAGTGTTTTTAATCCAATTAG
The DNA here is from genome assembly GCF_012641185.1 of Levilactobacillus tujiorum. GTDB lineage: Bacteria > Bacillota > Bacilli > Lactobacillales > Lactobacillaceae > Levilactobacillus > Levilactobacillus tujiorum. The sequence continues at coordinate 66,714 of NZ_JAAXLK010000006.1, read as the reverse complement.
TAACGACGATGATAGTCCTTATCTCAGTCGCCTCAGGACACTGTATCAGCCGTGAGTGAGTCAAATTTGAGCTCAGCCGTGGGATTTACCAAGTGACTTTCTTGGTAAATGGCGCCTTTGAGACGCTTTTTTTCGGCTCAAAGCGAGGCTCGAGACCGCTCTGTGGCTCGAGCCGTCCTCCCCACAGCGATCCAGCTCAAAGCTTGACGAACGATAAGGCGCTGAGACCACCAAAGTTGCCTAATTCTATCGTCACCGCTGTTATTAGGACATGTATGCCTTTAAATAGCAAAAAAACAGGTTCAAGCCGATTAACCAACCAGCTTGAACCTGTTGTCGTATTTCAATTATTTAGTAATCTTAGTGACGCCACCCATGTATGGTACCAGTACGTCTGGCACGGTCACGGAACCGTCGGCATTTTGGTAGTTTTCCAGAATTGCGGCGACTGTCCGGCCAACTGCTAAGCCAGACCCATTCAGTGCGTGAACGTATTGTAGCTTACCGTTCTCATCGCGATATTGAATGTGGGCCCGCCGTGCTTGGAAGTCAGTCGTGTTTGAACAACTGGAAATTTCACGGTACATGTTTTGTTCTGGGAACCAGACTTCCAAATCATGCGTCATTGCGGCCGTAAAACTCATGTCACTCGTCGTCAACGTAATCACATGGTAAGCCAGTCCTAGCTTCTGTAAGAGGCTCTCAGCATGCTTGGTGAGGGCTTCGAGTTCATCCCATGAGTTCTCTGGCTTACAGAACTTAACCATTTCTACCTTGTTAAATTGGTGCAAGCGAATCAGTCCCCGGGTATCACGGCCCGCACTCCCTGCTTCGGAGCGGAAGGCTGGTGTCAGCGCCGTGAACCAAACTGGCAGGTCTTCTTCAGGAATCACTTCGTCACGGTAGTAGTTGACCAATGGTACTTCCGCCGTGGGGATCAACGTCATATCTTCATCCCGCAATTGATAAACGTCTTGCTTAAACTTAGGGAATTGACCCGTCCCATACATAGAATCATCGTTCACGATGTAAGGCGGCAGCACTTCTTTGAAGCCCGCCTTGGTGTTCTCATCCAGGAAGAAGTTGTAGACGGCCCGTTCCAACCGTGCACCTAAACCTAAGTAGTAGAGGTAACGGCTACCAGAAACCTTGGCCCCTGCTTCGAAGTCGAGAATTCCTAAGTTTTCACCTAATTCGTAATGTGCCTTAGGGGTGAAGTCCATGTTAGGCTTCTCGCCCCACTTACGGATTTCTACGCTCCCATCTTCCGTTAACCCAACCGGAACGTTGTCGTTAGGAATATTAGGTAAGTGGGCCGCTGCATCTTGTACCTGTGCCTTTAACGTATCCAGATCCGCATCAATCTTTTTGATGTCGGCACTGACTTGCCGCATTTCTGTGATCTTGTCGTTGGCATCCTGCTTGTTACGCTTGAGTTGAGAAATTTCATCGGACACCGTGTTGCGTTGTGCCTTCATCGTTTCACTCTTAACGATCAATTCACGCCGTTGGGCATCCAAGTCCAACAGACTGTCGATATCGGCGGGATCAACACCCCGCGTTGCTAACTTTTCTTTGATAAAATCAGGTTCTTGCCGAATTAACTTTAAATCTAACATCTACTTACTCCCTTCAATTGGCCGGATGATACAAAAAGGGCCTCCGTCACATGGGACGAAGACCTTCGCGGTACCACCCAAGTTCATGACTGCAATCTTCAGCCATACCCTTGAACATGATAACGGTCTGCACCGTGCGGCATTACCCGCCCACTTTAGTTAGTGCTGGAATTTTCGACGTTGCGGTTTGCAGCTTTCCCCGCTTCTCTGGCCGTCTACTGGATAGGCACCTCGTGTTTTGAATAAGCTTATCATACCGCATTTTACCGGTTATGACAATCGCCTAATTTCATTGAATGTCGACTCACGCATCCCTACCGGCCCACAGTCGTCGCACACTAAACAAAAAGCACCAACCGCCGTCAGTGCTTTCTCTCATTTATTTCATTAGATTAAAGTGAAGCAATCTTCTCATCAATCATCTGTAACACTTGTTGACGAGCACTGGGATCTTCCACGAAGTCCAGCTTGTCACCGTCAATTTGCATCTTAGGTGATTTGTCATAATTGTTGTACCAGTTCACGTACCGCTGATCTAGTTCCTTATAGTATTCAAACAAACTTGGATCGTGATCGATCTGTTCGTATGACCGACCCCGCTTCTTAATCCGTTCTAACATCGTATCAAAGGAAATGTTGATGTGAATCAGCAGATCTGGATTCTTCTTGTGAACGGCATCTGGCAATTCTTGCATCATGTTGGCCAGCAAGGAGTCGTAAATATCAACTTCCGTGCTCGTGGCCCGTCCTAAGTCTGCGTTTAAGTGGAACAGTAAGGAATCTTCAAAAATTGAACGATCCAGAACACTCTCATCATCAGCGTTGGCCGCCTTGATACTATCCAAACGCTTGTTTAAAAAGTAGATTTGTAGTAAGAAAGCATACTTTTGCGGGTTTTGGTAAAATAGTGGCAAGATTTTGTTGTCGTCCACCGATTCATAAAAAGCTGGTTTCTGTAAGTGTTCGGCTAATAAGTTAGTTAGACTCGTCTTGCCGGCCCCAATTGTTCCTGATAGTACAAGCATGCTATCTCTCCTTTGATTTACGTCCAATTCCGGAAATCGTTTTCATCCGGTAAAAATTTCAACACTACATATTGTACCAACCCTATTCGTAAAAGACAACATGTCGTGGGAAATTTCCTGTTCAGCAATTATCGGGTTCTGTCCCCTTGCTAAATACAAAACGGCGACTGGCCGGTATTCACCCGCACCAATCGTCGTTTGAAATCTTTTATTTATTTAAAATTGCCCACACAATTTCACGTTAATCGTTGGTCGTATCACTCGTTGCCTTAGCAGCTTCCTTCAACGTTCCATCCCGGTGTACGGGGGCAACGTCGACATCCTTCAATGGAATCAGCTTCGTGTGCTTCTTGATCTTGTACCCGATGTAGAGGACTAAGACCAGTGGAACACTCATATAAGTGACCAGCACTTGTTCCCAGTTACCGGTAAAGAATGATTGTGGATCTTGTCCAACAATCACTGCAATACAGAGAACTAAGGCCAAGATTGGTCCTAATGGGAACCACTTTGCATGGTACTTTAATTCAGAGAGCTTGTGTCCTTGTAAGGTAAATGCGCGCCGGAACCGTAAGTGTGATAAAGCAATCCCGAACCAAGCAATGAACCCAGTCAACCCACTAGCAGCAACCAACCACATGTAGATCTTTGGCCCAGCAATACTACTGATGAAAGTCAAAGCCGCGATGATCGTCGTTGCAAATAAGGCAGGGTAAGGAATCCCATTCTTACCAGTCCGTTCAAACAGCTTAGGTGCGTAGCCTTCCTTTGACAGGGAGAAGAGCATCCGAGTAGAAGCGTACATCCCGGAGTTGGCTGCGGAAATCACGGCCGTCAAGATAACGGCGTTCATGACGCTGGCAGCAGCGGCTAAACCTGCCCGCTTGAAGACCAACGTGAATGGACTGATGGCAATATCACTTGCAGAAGATCCTAACAAATCATGACTCGTGTAAGGTAAGACAGCGGCGATAACAAAAATGGCTAAAATGTAGAACAAAATAATCCGCCAGAAAACTGAATTGATTGCCTTAGGAACACTGTGAGAAGGATCTTGAGATTCACCGGCCGTAATCCCAACTAATTCGGTCCCTTGGAATGAGAATCCAGCGACCACGAACACACTCAGGATTGCCGGGAACCCACCAACAAATGGGGCCTGCTTGTACGTGAAGTTTTCCAAACCAGTGGCGTGACCACCCATGATCCCTACGATGGTCATCAGACCAACTGCTAGGAAGACGAAGATGGTGACCACCTTGATCAGTGACATCCAGAATTCCGTTTCACCGAAAGCCTGGACGGAGAAAGCATTGATCGTGAAGACGAGAAGTAAGGCGACGGCACTCCAGATCCAACCGGGAACACCGGGTAACCAGAACTTCATGACCAAGGCAGCGGTCGAAATATCAACGGCAACCGTAATCGCCCAGTTAAACCAGTAGTTCCAGCCCATCGCAAATCCTAAAGCTGGGTCAACGTACTTCGCTGAGTAAGCAGCGAACGAACCCGAAATTGGCATGTTCGTCGCCATTTCCCCTAAACTGGTCATCAGGAAGTAAACCATCAAACCCATGGCAATATACGCAACTAATGCACCACCAGGTCCGGCAGTCGAAATAGCCGAGCCACTTGCGACGAATAATCCTGTCCCAATACAGCCACCTAACGCGATCATTGAAACGTGTCGCGTCTTGAGTCCCCGCTTAACCTGATCAGAGGCCTCGCTAGTTGTTGCGTTTGTCATGCTTTGTTCCATAATGTTTCCTCCTTCTTTTTATAGAAGGACTTCCTCGAAACGACCCAGTGAATTAAAAAATCTCCTTCGCAGAAAAGCTTTGCGAAAGAGATTGGAAAATTCATAATTCCAAGTCAATATCGTTGAAAGCGCCCCGCAACCGATATTTGGCTGCGACAGTCCCTGATCTGTTGAACCAGGACCCAACCCCCGCGCTAGGTAGTCACGCGAGAATTTCGGCAATCGCCCCTTTAACTTTCCGTCGTCGGTGATACCCACCTCGGGAAAGCGACTCATGTTGATTGCGCCTCTTCTATTCGATACATTGAAGTATACTCATCAATTCTGAAAATTGCAAGATTAAATTTCGATTAGTGTCAATTATTTTGCCAGGCACTCAGGTCAAGCCGCAATAATGCTTGTCGTTGCAACGTTTGTCCACTACCTGTCACGGCCATTAGTTGATCACCGATTGTTTGGAAAGATAATTTTTCTAATAATCGGCAGGATCTTTCGTTGCTGACGAGACAATTCGCCCAAATGGTTTGTACCGGCCAATTTGCTTTGCTCAACTCCGCGAAGCACGCCTGCAGGGCTTCCGCCATAATCCCCTGACCCCAGTAGTCTGGATCTAGGAAGTCACCTAATTCTAAACCGGACTCGTCCAGCATCCCCGTCTCATCAAACCAATCATAAAAGACAACAACGCCAATCAGGACATTGGTTCGATGCCACACGATGCCGAAAGAAATCGGGGTCTGGCGATCAGCACGATACCAGCGCTGCACCTGCTGATCATCTGGATTGCCCATTAACCCAGTTGGTTGCGCAATCACTGGATTTGTGATCAACCGCTTATAAGCTGGGTAGTCACTATCCGTCAACGGCCGTAAATCTAAGCGCGTGGTTTTTAAAATCACCGTCATCCTGATCACTCCTCCTCACTAGGTTTTTTCCACAACTGCGTTACAATAAAGACATGTGCACCGTGCATTTAACACGATAAGCCTATCTTAACACGACTTAGATAATACGAGGAGGAGTCATCATGAAAATTATCACGCAGTCACTAGCCCCCGATTCCGCAGCCTACTTGCAGGGCTATCTTCGCCAGGGGGACGACACAACCTATCCGGCCATGATCATTGTGCCCGGCGGATCGTACACCCACATCCCCGAACAACAGGCAGAAGACTTGGCCTTGGCCTGGTCCGCCCGCGGTTATCAGGCATTCTTCCTGCGCTATAGCTTTGTGGGTGAAAAAACACCCCTGCTCCCTGCACCAGTCGTTGAACTCGCTCAAAGCGTCGCGGCCATTCGTCAACATGCGGCGGACTGGCAAGTGGACCCAGCTAAGATTACGGTGGCGGGCTTCTCGGTCGGCGGCCATATCGTTGCCCTATTCAATGATCTCTGGCATGACGCCCACCTGAACCAACTGGCGGGGACGACACCGGAACAGGTTCAGCCCCACGCGATTATCTTAGGGTACCCCGTCATTTCACCTGAACTCGGTTTTCCTACGGATCAAGCCGTCTTGCAAAAGTGGACCGATGACCCCCAGACGATTGCCGCTGATCAACTGGTCAACGCGCACAACGCCCCGAGTTTTATCTGGGCAACGGCCGCTGACCCGCTAGTTCCCGTTCAAAACGCGCTGAGTTATGCCCAGGCCTCTCTCGCCCATCACGTGGATACTGATCTACATATCTTCCACCATGGCCCTCACGGCTTAGCTTTGGCTAACCACATCACCGCCTGGAAACCTGGAACCGATCTCCCTCACGTGGCTCACTGGGTCGACCTCGCTGATGAATGGCTAAACGAATTAACCGACTAATCAGGTTCCAACTTAATCATGACCTACCAAAAAAGACATGGTGCTCAAGCGCCATGTCTTTTTGATCTCTAATGATTAAACTTCAGACTTTTTCAGTAAAGGCCAGCTCTGCATCATCGGTGCAAATCTAATGTAAAGCCCTTCAGCCGCCTGCAACCACAGGTAGGCTAACAGAACTGCACCAAGCGTATCGGTTGGGAAATGGGCATTCAGGTACACCCGTGAAATCATGACCAGTAACATCCAGACAATCAGGATGATTCTGAGTAACCACGCTTTCCAAGCACTGGCAATCATTGGTAACAGAATAACCCAGATCATCGCAATGATGAGAAACGTCCCAAAGACGTGACCACTCGGGAAGCTAAACCCATCATCAATTGCCAGATGTGCTGACGGCCGGGGCCGTGCGATCACTTTCTTGACCAAAGCCGCAATCACATCGCCCCCTGCTAAGGTTGCCAAACACCAGAGCGCAGGAATCTTAAATTTGAAGCCCCACAGGAAAAAGGCAATCACTAATGCCCAAATAATAGCTAACTTTGGCTCTGCTAGGCTGGTCACTCCCCGATAGACGAGCGTCTTCCACTCCGGTTGATTCTTTTGAATCACGTCAACGATTGACGAATCCAAAAAATCAACGTAAGCATTTTGGACCTTAACAAAATAGGCCACAATCAGGAAAAGCACCGTGGTTAGCGTGAACTTCCACGGCCGATCCCGATCTCGATTAAATAACATCATGATAAAAATTCCTTTCGTCATACCCGATTCTAAGAAACCCCTAGCAATGAGTATACCACCCCATCGCTAGATTGCTAGACTCGGCGTAAGATTATCCGGTTTCCTTAACCTAAACTTTAAGCCCGGTGACGCCAAACCCGCCGCCGTACCCGATTAACCAACTCGGATAGCAAGAAACCAAAGGCAATCGCGCCCGAAATCATCACCACTTGAATCAGGAAGACAAAGGCCGTTGAGTTCTGGCCCAACGCAAAATACTTAATCATTTGATAGGCTTGGCCCCCCGGCACTAACGGCACCAACGCCGGAATGTTGAATAGAATCATGGGCATCTTCTTCATTCTGGCAGCCTGTAAGGAAGCGACTCCGATCACAAGTGCGCCCGCCATATTACCAATCACGTAGCCGCCGCCCCAGATCACCAAAAATTTATAGACGAAGTAACCCAAGACACCGATCCAACCCGCAAAATTCAAGGCTCGTCGCGGAATATTTAGCAGGATACCAAAGGCAATCGTCGCCACGTAGTTCCCCGTCGCTTCAATGAAAAACTCAGTCACTGTCATTGTGGTACCCTCCCTAAAGAAATTGTAAAACCATGGCGATGCCAAATCCGATGGCAGCAGCACTCACTAACGCTTCCACACCACGGGCTGGTCCACTCACCAAATTGCCGGCTAAAATATCACGAACGGAATTGGTGATGGGCACCCCGGGAACTAGCGGCATGACACTCCCAATGATGATATCATCGACGCTATTGCCAAGCCCCAGGTGAACCGACCAGATCGCTAACACCCCAATCGTAGCCGCCGCGGCAAACTCGGAGAGAAAGCGAATTTGAATGAATTTGTTTAACAGGTAAAAGACGAGCCAGCCGAGGGCACCCACGACACAGGTGATCCAGAAGTCTGGTAAGTTATGCCGAAAGACCACTTCCAGGGGGCCACTAACCATGGCTGCCGCTAACAACTGGAGCCAGAAAGGAAAATATTTTTTGGACTTATCCAACTGATCTAACCGACTGGCGAACTGCTGCAGGGTAATCTTATGGTCAGCAAATTGGCGCGACAGGTCATTCACCACCGAGATTTTTTCCAAATCAAAGGTGCGCCGCTTGACTGGCTCAATCTGAGCGCCCACTTCCCCGTTGATCGCCATCAGAATACCGGTGATCATGACAAACAATTGGCTCGTCTTAGCCCCCGCATTGTGGGCAATCCGCTCCATCGTATCTTCAACGCGTTCTACTTCTGACCCATTCTCAATCATAATTCGGCCAGCAGTCAATGCCGTATGTAAAATTAACTGATCCCGTTTCTTCTGGCTGCTCATCTACGTTCCTCCCGCCGGTTTTTCATTTATTATACGACAGTCATGAGACGGCGGACACCGCAACTTAACCAATCACGCAAATAATTAACAAATTAGCGCACCGGCTAGGAGACCACGCAAAAAAGATCGGTGACTTCTCGTCCCGATCTTCTTAGTGTAACTATCCGTTCTACAGTCGACCCGCTTACTTAATAAAGATGTAGTGAGCCGCTTTATAACTCACAATTAATTCTACGTCATCGGTCAGGTTCTGAACCGTAACCGGTCCCTCGAACGGATCATGCTTGATCACCCGTAGCTGATCGCCAATGTCGAGCTTAAGATCGCCCAAGTACGTCAACAGATCGCGATTGTCGATGAACCGGTCAACCGTGACGACCGACCCGTCCTTCGCGTCGTTGAGCACCGTATGACTGTCTTCGTGGTAATGGCCATACCGGTCCGGAATAACCCCACCATGGGGACAATGCGTTGGGTGACCCAACATATCGTCGAGGGCGTTGATTAACTTAGGGCTGGTCACATGCTCCAGCACCTCAGCTTCCTGATGAACATCGGGCAACGCATATCCCAACTTTTCAACCAAAAAGTCTTCCCAGATTCGGTGTTTACGCACCAAATCTTCGGCCAGACGGATCCCTTTGCTGGTTAATGAAATACCCGCATAAGGCGTGTGTTCGGCCAAACCTTCTGCTGTCATCTTATTGACCATTTCGGTCACCGATCCAGCAGCAATATTCAAGCTAATGGCAATTTGCTTATTTGAAACCTTCTTCTGCTTACCGCCCAGCTCAAAAATGATTTTTAAATAATCCTCCTTCATCGGAGTCATCACTGTTCACCTCATCTAAATTATGTTCCAACATACTTTTATCGAGCGACTAGCCCTACTCATGGCGCCAATCATTCTGATCATAAAATAAGGACTCGTGTTCTCCCCGATGACACTCCGCCTGAATCGTTACATGGTTTACATTATACTTCCGACAGAGCAATGTTTCAATCTGTCGATAAATTGGTTCGATTCGATCCAAGGGTAAATTGTCCATATTCACGTGAACCGAGAAAATAATATTGTTCTCATCAATTTGCCAAGCATGCAGATGGTGGACCCCCTCAACCTCGGGCAACTGCTCGATATCGTGGGCAATCGCATCGTAGTCTAGGTCCGGCGAAGCTTCCATCAAGATGCCCAAGGTCTGCTTGATAATGGGCCAGGACTCCCATGCAATATAGCTCCCCACTAAAATGGTAATCACGGGATCGACCCACTCAATTTGCCAAAATGTAATCATAAGCGCCCCGAGAATCACCCCAACCGAGGCTAAGGCATCACTCAATAAATGCAGATACGTTGCCCGAATATTTAGATTATGCTTAGCGCCGTGATTTAACAAGATTGTCGACACTAGATTAGCGATAAAACTGATCACGGCTACTCCCAGCATCACGGTCCCTTGCACGTGTTCCGGATGCCATAACCGCCGCACGGCCTCAACTGCCAAGATGACACAGACCACGACCAATACTAACGCATTCAGCAAAGCCGCCAAGATTTCCGCACGCCGGTAACCATACGTATTCGTCCGCGTCTGTTGCCGGCCGCCAATGCGGTGTGCCGCGTAGCTCAGCACAATTGACAACGCATCACCAAAATTATGAAAGGCGTCGGACAGAAGTGAAAGACTTCCTGAGAGCAACCCGCCGATGAATTCAAAAACTGTAATTACAACATTTAACACGGTGACCGCAAAGAAACGACCACCAGACAGTTGACTTTTTTCCAACCTCAATCGCCCCCCGTGGGTTCTCCCTTCATTATCGCAGAGTTTAGGGGGAATGAAAAGCCAGTCTTCGGGTAACCTGATCTTTTTTACTAATCCGTGCCGCCAATGGACTAGCGATTGCAGCAAAAAAGGATTGATTCTGGCATGTAACCGGAATCAATCCTACTATTATATATCGTTAATTTAGCCGTGACCACAAACGATGAACCGGCCGACTTACTTAGCCGTCATGGAATGAACCACGTGTTCTGCCCGCGCATTGGCCGTCAAGCGTTCGTAAGCAAAGTCTTTCACGCCTGGCATGTCGACTGCGGCCAGATCAATCATCCCGGTCTCGGTGAAACCGTTCTTCTTGATCACATGTTGCATCGCCATATTTTGCGGGTGCGTATCAATGCGGATACTTTCGATGTCCGCTGCCTGATCAATCTGTTCAAAGAGCCGCTTGAACAATTCACCGGCCAGTCCCCGACCATGATGATGGCTGGATACTGCTACACGATGAATCGCCAAGTAAGGCGCCTGTTTGGTCAGCCACTGACCTTCAATCTCTTTGTACGTTGGGTCCGTGCCCGGAATAATCGCGGCAGTTCCTAAGATTTCATTGTCTTCTTCCAGCACAACCGTCCACCCTTGGTGAATGTCATCAACTAAGACCGCAGTGTTGGGGTAAGCGCCTTGCCATTGATCAATTGCTTGGGCCGCCAACAATTCACGGCCATCACGAATGATCGATTCAATTTGTGGTAAGTCCGCCATAGTAGCTTGTCGTAACAGCATGTATAACACCATCCTTCATGTTTTTGTTTAAAGCGATTTTGTTATATTAACACGCTGACGACGAAATACAACCATCTTGACCAACTTTTTTCTTCTGTGTAATTTTAAACAAATGAAAATGCCGGTATGATAGCTTTCATTGCAAATGATCAGTTTCATTTTTCTTTCATTTTCTCACAGGCTTCTCACCGTTCTCAACCACCAATCAGGTCCATTACCCCAATCGCAGGCAATAAAAAAACGACCAGTCAAGAACTTTCTAAACTTGACTAGCCGTACCGGGAGCCGCCCTAGGCGAGAGAAAAATCAAAAACCGATTTAATTTTCCAAAAAACACGTCGTTTAGGTTTCACGATTGCTTACGCTAACTTATGCTAGCATAGTCCATGCGCGAGATAAACGCGCTATTACTCATGGTTATTCGCCTGGTTTCACAACACGTCAACAACATGATTGACCACCAATCCAGCCAGAAGATCGATTGGTATCGAAAGTTTTTTCTGCCCAGGACATAAAGAACCTCCCGTGCCTTCAGATTACCATTGTTGTCGTTGAGAAACAATGAAAGACGCCTATTTATCCGCTGGGACTAAGCGAAAATGCCAGGTATCTGCGACTCGTTCCGCAATTAATTCTTGTGTGGGGTCCGGGTCGAACTGTCCTAGATTAATCCGAATGTGGGTCTCATCATCGAAACAAACCCGTTTGAAGCGCCCATCTATGAAGGATCGGAGGCTATCGAACAGGTCATCTCGACGCTGAGCTTGTTTGACGGCCGCCACTAATGTCAGCCCATCATCCTGGAGCGTTTTAATCTCTTGCACCCTGAGCAGCGTTTTATAGCTAAATTTGCGATTCTTGCCATCTTCAACCACTTGGCTGTGAATGTACCCCTTACGTTCCCAATAACGCAGCTGGCTTTGCGAAACGCCCGTTGCTTCGGCAACATCCCCAATGCCCAGGACCAGATGATCAACTGGAAACTTTTTAATTAACTCCGTTTCATCCTGATTCAAAATTTGTCACCCACTTTCATAAATTTCAAAATGCCCGTTTAAGTACAATGTAAGCGTTTGTGATTTTTGTGAACTAATCTAAAATCGTTGTTCACTTTTCTCCAACTAGTATATATAATCTAAAATCGTTGTCAAGCTAGTTGACAAAATAGTTCATTCTGCGTATAGTAACTTCAGAATTAATTTTAGAAAAAAGAGGGAATTACTTTGGGAAATGCAACAGTCGACACAAACGGCAAGCCCTATAACCGGAACCTGCTGGTTGTGCTCCTATTAATCGGGACTTTCTGTACCGTGTTAAACCAAACGATTTTAAGTACGGCCTTTCCAACCTTAATGAAGGCCTTCGATGTTTCCACGTCAACTGTTCAATGGTTGACGACTGGATTTCTGTTAGTCAACGGAATTATGATTCCGATCAGTGCCTGGCTGTTGAACACCATCAGCTCCAAGGTGCTGTACATCAGTGCGATGACCACTTTCCTCATCGGAACCATCACCTGCTGGGCCGCCGTTAACTTTCCAATGTTACTGGCCGGTCGGTTGATCCAAGCGGTCGGAGTTGGCGTTTCCATGCCGCTCCTACAAACCATGATGCTCACCATCTTCCCCGCTAACAAACGGGGAACTGCCATGGGGCTCGCCGGGATCGTTATTGGCCTCGCACCAGCGATTGGCCCAACCCTCTCTGGGTGGGTCATCGACAACTGGACTTGGCGTGATCTTTTTGGCATGATCATTCCGATCGTTGCCATCGTGATTATCGCTAGCTTCTGGATCATGCGTAGTGTTCTGGAAACGCGTGAGGAACCGTTAGATGTCCTGTCTGCGATTCTCTCCACCATCGGTTTTGGGAGTATGCTGTACGGCTTCTCCTCCGTTGGGGACGACGGCTGGGGCAGCGTTAAAGTTATCGCGACGTTAATCATTGGTTTCGTCTTCGTTGGCCTATTCATTTGGCGGCAACTCGTGATGGACGATCCGTTCTTGAATTTCCGCGTTTACAAATCCAAGCAATTTACTGTTGCAGCCATTTTGAGTTCCGTGGTTAACATGGCCATGGTCGGCGTTGAAATGGTCATTCCCCTCTACCTTCAAATGGTTAAAGGGATGTCGGCCTTCCATTCCGGACTAACGCTGTTAGCTGGGGCCCTCATGATGGGGATTATGAGTCCCATTACTGGTCGCGCCTTCGACCGGTTTGGGGCCAAGCGCCTCGCTACCATGGGGATGTTTCTATTAACCATCGGGACGTTACCGTTTGTCTGGATTACCAAGGACACGTCGACACTCTACATTGTCATTCTCTACGCCATTCGGATGTTCGGAATTGCCATGGTCATGATGCCCGCCACGACTGCCGGGATGAACGCTTTGCCAATGAACATGATCTCGCATGGTACTGCCGTGAACAACACGCAACGGCAAGTCGCCAGTTCCGTGGGAACGGCCATCATGGTCAGTGTCTTGACTAACGTTACTAAGAACAGCATGCCCGCCAAGCACGTCTTAACGACGAATCCCTTGAGCTATGCCGAACGGGCCATCAACGCCACGCTTAACGGTTATCACGCTGCCTTCTGGATTGCCATCGGCTTCAGTGTGGTTGCCTTACTGGTTGCCTTCCAATTAAAGGGTTCCCACTCTATTCACATGGCGGATGAAGATTCTATCAAAGGAGGTGCCGCAAAGTGATTGTCATTACCTTAATCATTTGTGTGATCTTGGCTTTCGTTTTCTACGTGTACCTATCCAACCGGGTACTGGCCAACAGTCTCACCGCTCTGGCCATTATCGGCCTACTCACCAGTATTTTCTTCATGGTGAAGAATGATCACGACCACTACGGCTTGCACAACGTCACCACGACCTCTACGCAAAAGATCTACTCGGCATCGCCTTCTAAGCAATTGCCGATGATGATCTACCAGCCCATCGGGAGCGCGAATAAACACCAGGTTTACGTCTACAAGACCAGCGCTAACGCTAAGAAGACTAGCCATACCGCAGCCAAGGTCACCACTAAAAATGTGATCAAACGGACGACTGGTGATAACCGAATTGTCACTAAAAAGGTTCATCGGGAATATAAGAATAAGCTGTATCGTTTCTGGTTTGGCCTTTCCGGCAACGGTCATAAATACGTCAAGGAAACCAATACTATTTATCTCAACAAGAATTGGACCGTGTTGAGTGCGACTCAGGCTAAGCAGTTACAAAAGCGGGCCAGTTCCAAGGCTTACCAAGCCAAGCAGAAAACTGCCGCGACCGCTTACGTGAAGCAGCAAGTCATGGCTGCTATGATGAAGAACCCAACCATGTCCGCAGCAGAACAGAAGAAAGTTACGCAGCAAGCCGCGGCCGCTTACCAAGCGAAAGCGATGCAACAATTGATCAAACAAATCAAAGCTGAATAACTGTGACAGATGAGCCGTGTCTCCTAAAGCTTTAGGGACACGGCTTTTCTTGACGAATCACCGCCTAAGTAACTGCGATTTGGACCGAAAATTAACAATGAACTATCTATCTTATCCAGTGCTGGTATTGTATTCGCCCATTAATTTAGCGTTGATTGACCGCACTCCGGCCGCCAGGGATTCCGCCTGCTGTGGGGGACGCTTCAGACTGGAAGTGCACCAGTCTTCTCGCTCGATTTGAAGCCGCGAAAAAACCGCGTCTCCAAAGTCGCCCGTGCTGTAAGCTGGCTGAAAAAATCGCCAGTCAACACCACTTTCACGGCCGGCTCCACCCCTGGCCTCCTCCGGCTCTGGTTGTGGTTTATCACAACAATTGCTGAGAAGTGTCGGCACTCATTGTCAGTTCAACTGATAACGACTGTTCTAGTCATTATCTGAGTTGACTGAAACACTGTATCAGCCGTGAGGTCGGCAGATATGGGCTCAGGCGCGTCGTTCTACTTAGTTAGTAAGCGACCTTCTTACTAGCTTAGTAGAAAACCAAGCTTGTAGACTCGGTACTTTCGAGGCTTCAAGTTGTGTTCGCACCGATCCAGCCCATATCTGCCGACCGGTAAGGCGGATGGAACCACTAGGTTGCCTATCTATAGCCCCACTGTTGGTAGATAAACTTCCATCCTTTAACTAAGGACAAAAAAATAGCGCCTGCGGCTAAACCGCACGGCGCTATCTGATACTAATTTACTTATTTGTTACTAAACTTGCATGAGTCGAGATTGGCCCTTCCGGCATCGTGGCATTAATCCGGATAAGTCGTCTAAAGACGTTCCGTTGTCCTGAAAACACTGAATCATGTCGATCCAGTAGATATCCGAATCATCGAATTCCGTTGCCGAATGGTCGGTTCCTAACAGACCATGCTTAACGTATTCATCGATTCGACTGGCATCAACATTGGCTGCCTTTGCCAGTTCAGTCAAGTTCATCTTCATCATCTTTACCCCGCTTTCTTCGTTGTTAATGAGAGTATCATACAACCGCTGTCTTCAAAAAGCAACCCTTTTCTGCCAAGTAATTTTCACAAGAACTTTACATTTAGATTGCAAATCGGACTATACCAAATAAACAGCCGATTAGCCCCACCATACCGGCAATTGTTTTAAATTAATTAGGTACTTTTCCAACTAATTTTAGGGCCCGATAACTTTGAAATCGACTAACCATTTCGACGATTATCCGTGTCACTACTCACCAATTAAATTACCGGTTTACCTTCTCCACAGATAGCGATAAACTGGAACTTATCTTAATTAATTTTTCATGAGAGGAAGTCTGTCTATGGGTCCATCACTTACCTTCAAGACTGGCGTCCGTGATGTGTTACCAACTGTTTTTGGTTACATTGGCGTTGGCCTAGCATTCGGAATTGTCGCGCACACCAGTCACCTCAGCCTCCTAGTCGTGGCCGGGATGTCCTTTATTGTTTACGCCGGTTCCGCCCAATTTATTATTACGAGTATGCTCTTATTACACGATCCCTTATCTGGTATTTTTATTTCTACATTCTTAGTCAACTCGCGGATGATCCTGATGAGCACCAGTCTGGCCCAGTACTTTCGACACGAATCCCTCGTTAAAAATCTCCTGATTGGCTCCCTGGTGACGGATGAGACCTTTGCGTTAGCCATGAACAAGCAGAACCGCACCCAAGGCAAACTCAGCTTTGCTTGGCAGTCCGCGGCCAACCTGATCGCTTACCTGGTCTGGGGTGTAGCCACCATCGTTGGGGCCATTCTCGGCGGGATGATTACCAATCCTAATCAATTTGGTTTCGACTTTGCGCTGACTGCGATGTTCATCGGTCTCGTTTACCTTCAGTTGATTAGTGACCGGCACTTGGGGCTCTCGCTACAACTCATGGTCATGATCTTTGTGGCCATCGTCTATTACTTTATGATTGGCCTCATGAGTCAGAATTTTGCGCTGCTGGTCGCGACGGTTGCCGGCTGTCTGTTTGGAATGGAGATGAAGAAATGTCGATGAGTTTAACTGAACTTTGGACCATTCTGGGGTGTGGAATCATCACACTAGCATCCCGCGTCTTACCCTTTGCCTTCGTCAAACAAGTCACCATGCCCGACTGGCTCATTAACTTTTTGACGTTTGTGCCCATCACGATCATGACGGCGCTGTGTTGTCAGAGTCTCTTCGTCGCCAATCCCGGCCACCTAGCCACCCTTAACGTGGCAAATTGTCTCGCGGCCATCCCCGCAACCATCGCCGGGATCTTCACTAAAAGCCTACTGATGGTGGTAGTGGTTGGCATCATGGCGATGGCCGTACTGCGCTATTTTAGTATTGGTTAAATCATATTACTTAAAGTCAAAGGACTTGGAGAAATTCCAAGCCCTTTTTTGCGACGTCATTTAAGTTGAGATGTTTTAAAGATCCTTAGGCAAAATGAGGTTCAGCGTAATGCCCAGTACCGCGGCTACTGCCAGACCAGAGAACTCGTATTGGCCGAGCTTCAAGTAAGCATTACCGATACCGATCACCAGAATAGCTGAAGCAATCATCAGGTTGCGCCGCTTGTTAAAGTCCACCCGTTTCTCGATCAAAATCCGCATGCCACTTGAGGCAATCACCCCGAATAATAGGAAGCTGATCCCGCCGATCACGGGGTTAGGAATACTCTCAATCAGCGCACTCAATTTGCCCACAAAGCTGAAGATCACGGCAAAGACGGCCGCACCAATCAGCACATAAACACTGTGCACTCGCGTGATCGCCAGCACGCCCACGTTTTCTCCGTAAGACGTCACGGGTGGGCCACCGACGAGACTGGCAACAATCGAGGCCAACCCATCCCCAGCCAAGGTGTGATGCAAGCCGGGATCCTCAAAGAAGTTCCGGTGGGTCAGTTCATTCAGCACTGTAATGTGCCCGATGTGCTCCGTCATGGTGACAAACGCAATGGGTGCGAGGCTCAGCACCGCTCCCCAGTAAAAATGTAACGGGTAACTCACCCCGGGAATTTCAAAGTTAGGCAACTGAAACCACGCTGCCGTCAAGACTGGCTTAAAGTTGACCAGCCCAGCCAAGGCCGCTACCAGATAACCAAACACAATCCCCAATAAGATCGGAATTAATGCCAAGAACCCTTTTAAGTAGAGATTGAAGGCGACCGTGAGTAACAACGTCACCATCGCCACCAGGAAGAATTGCCAGTGATAGGTTCCTTGGCTGTCCACCGTGGCTTTCTGTGCGGCACTTCCCGCTAGCGATAGGCCAATCACCATAATCATTGGTCCCACTACGATTGGCGGCAACACACGGTTAATCCAATCCGACCCCGCTAACGCAACCACAACGGCTACAATTAGATAGACCAATCCCACGGCCATCGTCCCTTGCGCGATTCCAGGATAGCCCGTGGTCTTCATCAACGCAACCATGGGGACGATAAAGGAGAAGCTCGAGCCCATGTAGGCCGGTATTTTGCCCCGTGTGATCAAAATATACATTAGGGTTCCCACCCCAGAACTAAACAATGCAATTCCAGGATTTAACCCCACCAAGATGGGGACTAAAACAGTCGACCCAAACATCGAAAATAAGTGCTGCAAGGATAGTCCAAACCACTGACCCCAGCTGGGACGTTCCCAAATATCAATCAAAGCATCAGGATTACGGTAACGCGACGGTGCTTTCATCTCACATGACCTCCAGTTCAAAATGGTTAAAAAAAGGCGCGCCCGTCCCGTGAGGAAGCGTGCTCGCCCAGTTCACCCAGCTATCGCCGGAAGTCGAACCCTTCACCGCCTCACGGGACGATGTTAAAGGAACTAAATTTTAACAAGTATACGGGGTGGCCGTAGCTCCTGTCAAGCTTAATTGCGCCCATAGGGTCAGTGATTAATCCCCACAACCACGGCCAGTGCCAGCCAAGCTGACACCACCGATCAGGCGACTACTCAACCATTCGCCAGTTACCCTCGTCTGCTTTAGAAATATCATTCAAGAATTTTAAAACCCGTTTAGCCCGATTGGGTTGGTGTTCATTCAACAAGTTCAGCCCAGCTCCGGTCACTAGCGGTTGGCTCAACCGAAAGTTTCCGTCGGCCGTCTCACCCGTGGCAAATGCCATCACAGTTTCGCCAGATTCAATCTGCGTCGTTAGGAAAAACATCGTAAAATCATCATCTGGTTGCATGTACGCCGGCATTGCCCAGATTCCTGAAGCAATCTCCTGCATTTCCCCAACCTCACTGCCGTCTAGGAACTTGAACTCCTTATGATTAGCTTGCGTCACGGGCTGCTTCAACACTAACATCATCTTGCCAAATTCAGCGTCGCCCAGTTGTAAATTATCCTTCATCGGTCAACTTCCTCCTTAAATCCTTATCCGCACGACTTATTCGTGCCACTTCTGTACGATGGATTGCACGCGTAGTTCACATTATACCAGTGTTCAACTGAGAAATGAATTTCTACTTCTTTCGCCACTGTCATCACAACAATAGAGTCAAACCCGGGCAACCTAGTAGTCCTTTCGCCTTACCGTTCGTCAAACTTTGAGCTGGAACGCTGTGGGGAGGACGGCTCGAGCCATAGAACGGTCTCGAACCTCGCTTTGAGCCGGAAAATCACGTCTCAAAGACGCCATTTACCAAGAAAATCACTTGGTAAATCCCACGGCTGAGCTCAAATTTGACTCACTCAGGGCTGACACGGCGTCCTGAGGCGACCGAGATAATGCCTATCATCGTCAGTTTTACAGCACGGGCGAATTTGTATACACGGTAGCTTCGTGGCTTCAAAACGAGCGAGAAGACCGGTAGCCTACCAGTCTGAAGTGTCCCCACAGCAGGTAGAATCCCTGACAGCCAGAGTGCGGCCAATTTAAAAAGACCAAGGCAACCGCCCTGGTCTTCTTCATCATTTATTTAGTTTGCAACTTTGGCACGTTGGCCAATCTCAAGTTGCATGTGATAATAGTGATGATCACCAATCATTTGTTTCCCAGAAACCTCATAGCCCATGCGTTCATATAATCGCATTGCAGCTGGGTTTTCAAGGTCAACGTTCAGACCAATGACGGCCTGGTGATCCCGCCGAGCGTAGTACGGTAGCGCCTGCAACAGTTGGTGGCCGATCCCCTTTCCTTGGTGATCTGGCGACACTGCCAGCGAATCCAAGTACCACTCACCCTTGGTCGTTTCCGACTCAGCCTCGAGCGGCGCATCAAAGGCGTCACTTTTAGCGGTGATTTGCGCAAAGACATCATCAACAATATCTTCTCGTTCCCCAGGATAGCCGAACGCTACCCCCACGACTTGGCCATTGGCCTCGGCCACTACCGTGGTTGCCGCGCCAGACAGGTATGTCCGTGTGCGGTATGCCGCCGTAATGGCCTGCAATAAGTCAGGCTCGGGAACGTCTTCCAAGTCAGTCAGTTCCATCTCATCGTAAATCAAGTTCATCAACGGCGCTATCTGGGGCGCGTCCGCTGGTTGAGCTTCGCGAATTATCACAAAAAAATCCTCCATTTCTAGTTCATTAACTAGCCTAACGGAGGACGGAAACTTTGTCAACGGATTTGCCATGCCACGATGGTCTGCCGTCTATTTAACCTAATGTGCCCACTTAACGGCAGCACGCTTGCCAAAAATCAAGCCAACGACAAAGAGGACGCTAGCTGTGATCCATGTTCTCATGGTGAGACTCCCTTCGTTCTGCTGAGCCGGTAGCCGCATCGTGGGCCCGTAGCTCAGCTAGTTCTTGTCGAATTTCACCTAAAATTTCTAACTGAAATCGGGCGATCTCCATGGTATGGGGGACCTGGTTCTGTGCTAAATGATCGACCTTGGCGTGGAGTAGGCGTAATTCATGCTCCGACTTTAGGTTCACGTGATAGTCGTTTTCGGCCATCATCCGATCACGATCGGCAGAACGGTTCTGACTCATCATAATGATGGGTGCTTGAATCGCCGCCACACAGCTTAACACTAAATTTAACAGAATGAAGGGGTAATTGTCAAAGTCTACGCCGAATAAGTGAAGACCGTTCACAATCATCCAGCCAATCAACACAAATAAGAAAACGAAGATAAACCCCCAGGATCCCCCAAAACGGGCGACGTCATCTGAGACCTTCTGTCCAAACGTCAAGCTTTCCTTCAACGTGTCGTTCACGTCAATAATATCGTAATCATCGCTTTGCAACGCCTTAGTGAGCTTCTGATTAATCTTCTTGGTCTGCTTCATATCGGCGTTGATGAGGGCATCCACGTGCTCTAAGCGGTATTTTAACAGGTGATGACCACAGATATAATCATCCGCTTTGCTTTGGGGATAATCCCGCTTAATTCGATTTCTTAACCCCACCTCTAATTCCGAGAGCTGGAGGCTCCCTTCTAAAGTGACCGGCTCCCCATCAACTAGACAGTGGAGTCCCTGTTCGTCTGCCATTCCTATTCACTCCTCAACTGTGCTATCAACTGCTGCCAATCCGCGGGAAGCGTACTCTCAAACGTCCGCTGCTCCTGAGTAAAGGGGTCCATAAAAGCTAGCGTATGCGCATGCAGAGCTTGTCGCGTCATGCCCCCCAGCTGTGGTCCCCCATACAACTCATCTCCCACGAGTGGATGGTCTAAATAAGCAAAATGGGCCCGAATCTGGTGGGTGCGGCCCGTATGAAGCTTCACCTCGACCACCGTTGCTTGGTCAAAACGAGCGCGGACCCAATACTCCGTCCGCGCTGGCTTTCCTGCTGGCGACACCATTTGATTATAACCGGTCGGATCACTCGCTAACGGCTCGTCAATCACGTCATGATCTCGCGTGAGCTGACCGCTGACGACTGCCAGGTAACGTTTATCGACCTGGTGATGTGCCTGCAATTGACTAGCCAGACTATTGGCTAACCGATGCCGCGCCACCCACACGACGCCGCTGGTGAAGCGATCTAAGCGCGTCAAAATGTGGGGCACTTGGTTCTCCGCTTGAATCTCGGCCCAGTGACCCTTGATCCGATTTACCAACGTATCCGTCCGGTTAGCCGGCCCGGGCACGACGTTTAGTCCCGCTGATTTATCAACCACTAGCCAGTCGCGATTTTCAAATAAAACAGTCAACGGGGTCGTGCTCGTGGCAACTGCCGGATCAGCCACTTCTGCCGGCAATTCCACGGCGACCACATCCCCTACCTGTAAAGTAACCGCAGGCGTGACGACCTGCTCGTTAACGAAGATCGTCCCGTGTTGTTTAAGATCACTAAAGACCCGGTGACTAATGCCCTGTTGCGTCAAGAATCGTTTGAGGCTCGTCACCGGTGTCGTTACTTGCCAAGTCAATCTCATGCCTGCTGTACTCTCCTATTCATCAATTAGGTCGACCATCCAATCAAGGTCGTCGTTTCGATTATTTAACCATTCTGGATGATTAACCAATTCCTCGTTAATTCGAACAATTCGTCCGGCAAACGGAAAATGTAAGGTTAGCTCCTCATCAGCACCACTGACCACTAAGAATGGCGTTCCCAGATGAACCCGCCCCGTCGTCACTTGCCAGGAGATCTTCTTCACTGGACCCAACAGTTCTCGTCCATCGTCGGCAAAGCCAATCCGGACCACCCCTTGCTCCTTAGGGGTCAGCCATAGTGCGCTGGCGCTTACTTCAAGTTTATCAATCATTCTCGTCACCCCTTATCGGCTAATCATTCCAGTCATCTTTTAAAAAATTCTTTATGCTTAAAAATCTCTCAATCAGGGTTTATTTTAACATAGCCGCTGAAATGGCGGGAGTTATTTCACCCTTTTCCCGAATAAGTCGGTATAATAGAAACTATCAAAGGGGGAGAAATTCATGATGATGTCACATAATCTACTAACTGGCTTGCTGATTCTACTATCAGGAATTGCCTTATTAGTCTTTATTGTCTTTAAGTTATTTCCACGAACTAACAAGACGGGTGACCACGACGCTAAAGTCCTACTACTCATCTTCACGGTTTTAGCTGTCGGCTTACTCGGCATGGGGAGCTGGGTCTGCTTCATTTAACCATACTAATCGAGTGTCTAAAAACGGTGTCAGTCTGGGAGATTTCCCACAACTGACACCGTTTTTTCTATTCTGCTAAAGGTTGAAAGGACTAAAATCATTACCAACGCTGAAATGACAAAGTAGTCTAAACCCGTACCTGCGGCTGGCAGAGATTCCGCCTGCTGTGGGGACCGCCTGCGGCCTGAGAAG
>NZ_JAAXLK010000006.1:23312-44103 GCF_012641185.1 Levilactobacillus tujiorum | reverse complement strand
GCTCGGTTCGAAGCCCGGCAAGTCACCGGTCTTCCAACACGTCCCACGCTGTAAGCCGAGAATCGGCTAACACCGTCGACACAGCTGGCTCCACCTCTGCCCTCCTCCGGTTATGTTAGCCTTTGATTAGCAAATTGGTTTAACCGCTTGATACATCAGTACTTAGCAAATATAGAGGACAATATCTGTGTAGCCGAGAGTGAGCTAAATTTGAGCTCAGCCGTGGGATTTACCAAATGGTTTTCTTGGTAAATGGCGACTTTGACACGTGTTCTTCGGGTCAAAGCGAGGCCTAAGACCGCTCTATGGCTTAGGCCGTCCTCCCCACAGCGATCCAGCTCAAATTTGGCGAACGGCAAGGCGGCAGAAATTATCTGTTTGTCTATTTTTCAAAAGCGTCATACCACGGCCTTTATAGAGCCTTTTTTAAGCTTCAACCTTTGGCTATTCTGTATAGTCGCTGGATGCTTCTAAAGATTCAGTTGACTTAACGCGCGTCCCTTGTTGTTCGATTTCTTCCAGCGTACGGCCCTTCGTTTCTGGCACGCAGAACCGGACGAAAGCAACGCCCAATAAGCAGATAATTCCAAAGATTGCGAACACGGCCTCTTGTGACATAGCCGCCGTCATCACTGGAAACAGCAGGCCCACAGCAAATGACCCAATCCAGTTAAAGGATGAGGCCACACCTGAAGCTCGACCACGAACGGCTAATGGGAAGATTTCACCGATCAAGACCCAGGTCAGCGGTGCCCAAGTGAAGGCGTAAAAGGCCACATAGATGGACAGGAAGACTACGATCAACATGGGATTACTATTCAGATGCGTCACGTTCAAGAACGCCGGTAACAAGAAGGATAAGCCCATAACGGCACCACCCAAAATTAACAACGTCCGACGGTTGAATTTATCCGCAATCCATAGGAAGACTAACGACCCGATAACTAAGATAATACCTTGAATAATCGGCCACATCAACGCGTTGCTGGCAGCACTCCCAGTTGCCTGTTCAACGATTAATGGAATGTAGTAGAAGATAGCATTGGCCCCTTGGAACTGTTGGAAAGCGGCGACACCCACCCCAGCAATGACCAAATACCGGTATTTTCCGGAAAGTAACGTGGACCACGACGTATTCTTAGCGGCAGCGCTTTCGGTTTTCGCCGTGCTTTGAATAGTGGCCATTTCAGGTTCAATTTCATCAGCGGGCCGGATGTAGCTCAGAACCGTCCGGGCGGCGTCTAGTTGGCCATTTTTGATCAAGAAGCGTGGTGATTCAGGCAAACGCAAGACCCCGACGAAGAGAATGATTGCGGGAATTGCGGCGGAACCTAACATCAACCGCCAAGCAAAGGATTCTGGCAGCCCTTTCAAAAGGAAGTCCACGACATAGGAGATTAACATCCCGGACACAATCATGGTCTGGTTAATCCCCGTTAAACGTCCCCGTAAGCGTGCTGGCGACATTTCGGACATGTAGGCCGGGACTAATGCTGATGCGGCCCCTACGGCCAAGCCCAAGAAGATCCGGACGCCAATTAAGTAGTACTCGCCAAAGTTAGGCACGACTGCCGACAACAATGAGCCTAGGGCAAAGATTAACGCCGAGATCAGAATCATCTTCCGACGGCCCAACTTATCTGACAATTGACCGGAGAGCGCACCACCGAAGATAGCCCCGAACATGACAGCTGACGTGATCCAACCAATCAGCGTGGCGTTGGTTAAACTCCAATCCGTTTCCAGAAAGGGCAGTGCCCCCGTCATGACACCAATATCATAACCAAATAAGATGCCCCCGAAGGAACCAAAGAAATAGATGTAACCGCTTGAAATTTTCTTGTTGCCTTTCACTAAAATACCTCCCAGTGTCTCTACAGATAACTTATGCCAAAGTGACCGTTAATGTTAATTGGTCTAATAAATTGCGATCATCGCGCTAACGCTTGCAAAATCGGACTTGCTGTCATTTGGGTAAAACGTTTTCACAAACGCGATATAAGTATTCTAAAACAGTTGTACGGATAAATCAATAAGCGTTTTTATTATGCGGATAACTTTTCAGCCGATTTTCGGAGACAAACCGCACCATGAAAGTAACCGTTTGCTTCAAAAAAAATTTAAAAAATTATCGTTTTATTGCCAAAAAAATGGTCCATCAGAACCCCCCACCCTTTAAGGATGGAAGCGTTCTGATGAACCATATCATGGAGAATTGTGTCAGTTGACTATCTTTTCATCGTCAAACTTGCTATAGTCAGCTTAATCTAAATGCTTCACGACTCGTGCTGGGTTACCAGCAACCACCACATTATCACCGAATGATTTCGTCACAACACTACCCGCACCGACGATAACATTATTGCCTAGCGTTACACCAGGACAGATAATGGCGCCACCGCCGACCCAGACATCATCACCAAACGTGACTGGCTTCCCGATACCCATGGCGCCATTACGACGCAACTTAGGATCAGCCGGATGGTTAACCGAATAAATCTGAACTTTAGGTCCCAGCAAGCAGTGCTTCCCAATATGAATGGGTCCCACGTCCAACATGACACAATCATAGTTAGCAAAGAAATCTTCACCAACATAGATATTGTATCCGTAGTCACATTTGAAGCTGGCATGGACACTGACGTCCTTACCTGTAGCACCAAATAACTTCTTCACCAGTCGCTGACTCTGCTCTGGATCGCTCTCGCCTAATGCGTTGATGGCCTCGACTTGCTTACGCGCTGCCGCCCGTTCAGCAACCAATTCATCATCGTAGACGGCGAACAACTCGCCCGTGATCATCTTTTCTTTTTCTGATTTTGCCATTCCCTGTTCCTCCCTTAAGCTCGACATAAGGCCAGCGTTGAGTAAACCGACCACTTCAGTGCGCAACCAACGCCTCATGACGTTGCTGAAGCTTCCGTTCAAGCTCTCAGCTGACCCTAAATAAAAATGGCCGGAGCTGCTCTCGGCAACCCCAACCATTTTTGCAGTCATTAATGACTATTTGATGAATGCCTTGTTCATGTTAACCATAGTAGCAAAGTCTTCCATTTGTTCTTCAGTCAGAGCAAATGAGAGCATGGTGTGGTGACCACCACCGGCTTGCATCCAAGCTAAGGCACCCTTTTCAAGACCAACCTTTGGCGTCCAAAGTTGCTTAGCAACTGGCAAGTTAGGCGTTTCAGCTTCTGGCTTGTGAGCGTCTACAGCGTAGCTGATCATCTTGAAGCCATCACGGAAGTCGGAAACCGTAACGTCAATAGCGTCACCTTCTGAACCAGTGAAGACCAGACGTGCAGGGTCAGCCTTACCACCGATATCCAATGGGTGAACTTCAACACGAGGCTTGTCGGAAGCGATCGTTGGGTCAACTTCCAGCATGTGAGAACCAAGAATAGCTTCGTGGCCCTTACGTAAGTCAAGTGTGTAGTCTTCCATGAAGGCCGTCTTCTTACCGTGGGACATAATCTTCATGACACGGCCAAGAGCAGCGGTCTTCCAGTCACCTTCAGCACCGAAGCCATAGCCATCACGAATTAATAATTGTGCAGCTAAGCCAGGGAGTTGTTCCATACCCCAGAGGTCTTCGAAGTTCGTGGTGAAGGCAGTGTAGCCACCCTTTTCCAAGAAGCTCTTGATTCCAAGGTATTGCTTCAATTGAACACGAACTGAGTGCTTGTACTTGTCAGCATCGTTGTCACCTTGAACCATGGTGTACTTGCTTTCCAAGTCAGCGTATTCCTTGTCGATGTCAGCATCCTTAACCTTGTTGATTTCTTCAACTAAGTCACCGATACCGTAGTAGTCAACAGTCCAGCCCATTTGGATTTGTGCTTGTACCTTGTCACCTTCAGTAACGGCAACGTTACGCATGGTGTCTCCGAAACGAGCAACCTTAACCTTGAAGCTTTCGTTGTAAGCAACTGCAACATCTTCCCAAGCAGCAATCTTGTCTTGAACTGCTTCGTCGCCCCAGTAGCCGTAAACGATCTTGTTGTTCTTCTTCAAACGTGCATTGATGTAAGCATATTCACGGTCACCATGCGCACTTTGGTTTAAGTTCATGTAATCAAAGTCAATGTCAGCGTATGGGATGTTGTTTAAGTATTGCGTAGCCAAGTGAAGTAATGGCTTTTGCAACAATTCAGTCCCACGGATCCAGTTCTTGGCTGGAGAGAACGTGTGCATCCAGGTAATAACCCCGGCAACCTTATCGTTGTAGTTAACTTCCTTCATGAAGTTAGTGATGCTTTCGGCAGTCGTCATAACATCCTTGAAGACAACCTTGTATGGTAATTTGCCGCTGGCGTTTAACTTGTCAGCGATGTCTTGTGCATCCTTGGCAACGGACTTTAATTGTTCTTCACCATAGAGATGTTGACTACCGGTAACAAACCAAAATTCATAATCAGGAACTGATAACATAATTTAAGCACTCCTTCTATATAATTGATTGTTATTAAAGCATTGAACCCAAATTATTCACGCGCCGCATGACTCTGCGACTTGGCATTGTTTTGCCCATAATAAGCGTTCTTACCGTGCTTACGGTAATAGTGCTTATCCAACAGGTATTGAGGCAATTCCAAATTCTTGTGGGTCAATTGCATGGAGTGGTAATCCTCTTCTGCAACAACTTCCAAGACCTTGGCGTTGTACACAGCCTTAGCTGCCGTAGGACCCCAAGCAAATGGGCCATGTTGGCTAACCAAAGCAGCTGGAATTGCTTCGTAATCCAAACCACGTTCCTTGAAGGTCTTGACAATGGTTTTACCCGTATTGCCTTCGTAATCTTCTTCGATCTCTTCCTTGGTCAAAGCATCGGCCGCTGGAACATCACCATAGAACGTGTCGGCGTGGGTCGTGTTCATGGCTGGAACATCTTGGTTAGCCCCAGCAAAGGAGACAGCCCATGGAGAGTGCGTGTGCACAATCCCACCAATATTTGGAAAGGCATTGTAAAGTACTGTATGCGTTGGGGTGTCGCTGGAAGGGTTCATGTCCCCTTCAACCACTTCACCCTTTAAGTTTACTACGACCAAGTCGCTAGGCTTTAACTTGTCGTAGTCAACCCCAGAAGGCTTGATGACGAACAGACCCTTTTCCCGGTCAATCCCGGAAACGTTACCCCAAGTAAAGGTAACCAGGCCAAGTTTTGGCAGTTGCATGTTGGCTTCGTAAACCTCTTGCTTTAATTCCTCTAACATTCAATTAACTTCCTCTCTTAGTCGCTAATTGCATCGCCAGCGGCAGCTTCCACCGGCAAGCCAGCTTGATACTTTTCGATGAACTTCTGGTAACCAGCAACCCCTTCAGGTTCTGGACTCAGCGTCATGGATTCTGGGTTCGTGAACACTTCTTGATCCAAGAAGTCTTCCAATGATTCATCGGTATCGCGCTTAGCATAGATAGCTAAGACCGCCATCCCCCATGGACCACCTTCGCCGGCAGTACTCATAACAGTGATTGGGACGTTCAACGCATTGGCCAAGACTTGTTGACCAATGACTGGTGTCCGGAACAACCCACCTTGGGCAATCATCACATCGGTATGAACGTGTTCTTGATTAATCAAGATATCCATTCCGATCTTCAGTGGTGCAAAGGCAGCGTATAACTGCGTTTGCATGAAGTTAGGTAAGCTAAACTTGCTGTTTGGTGTCCGGGCAAATAATGGCCGGCCAGCCTTAATCTTGGTGATGTTTTCACCAGATTGATAACTGTAGTTCACCAAACCACCGGCATCTGGATCAGCCTTGGCAGCTTCCAAGAAGAGCGTTTCGTACAAACGGTCTGGCTTCAGTTCAACACCGAGACGTTGTGCAAATTCGTTGAAGACGCTCGCCCATGCATTAATATCTGAAGAACAGTTGTTAATGTGGACCATGGCTACTGGTGAGCCATCTGGCGTCATCACGATATCAATATCGCGGTAAACCTTAGTCAAAGGCTTGTCTAACACGTTCATGGAGAACGATGAAGTCCCAACGGAGATATTCCCAGTCCGCTTCCGCACACTGTTCGTACCAACCATCCCGGTACCAGCATCCCCTTCAGGAGGTGCCATCACACTACCGGCTTCCAAGTTACCGTTGGCATCCAGCAACTTAGCACCTTCAGCCGTCAAATGACCGGCAACTTTACCAGCTGGTAAGATGTCAGGCAAGATATCTTCGATGTCCCAAGGGTATTGCTTAACGTTATCAAGGTTACTGAACTTCTTCAGCATTTCCTTGTCGTAAGAACCCGTCTTGTCATCGATTGGGAAGACACCAGAAGCATCCCCAACACCCAAGACCTTTTCGCCAGATAATTTCCAAGTTACATAACCAGCTAAGGACGTAATGAAGTTCACGTTGCGAACGTGGTCTTCACCGTTCAAGATAGCTTGGTACAGATGTGCAATACTCCAACGTTGTGGAATATTGAAATTGAATAACTTGGTTAATTCATCTGCGGATTGCTCCGTGATGTTATTCCGCCAAGTCCGGAAAGGTACCAACAATTCGCCACTCTTATCAAAGGCTAAGTAACCATGCATCATGGCACTAACCCCAACGGCACTAATCTTAGTCAAAGCACTGTGGTACTTGCTTTGAACATCAGCAGCCATTTGCGTGTAGCTTTGTTGAATCCCAGTCCAAACTTCGTCGATCGGGTATGTCCAGACACCGTCTTCAAAGCGGTTTTCCCAAACATAACTGCCTGAGGCGATGGTATTGAAGTCATCAGTGACCAATACCGCTTTAATCCGGGTTGAACCTAACTCGATCCCTAAGGAAACCTCACCGGCTTCGATAGCGCGAGTCGTTTCAACTAAGTTCATTTAACTTACCTCCCAATAGTTTTAAATCGAGAATTACTAGTTGTTATTTGTAGCTTCTTTGTGACCACGGTTCGTACCTTGTGCTTCGATTTCTTCAAGAGTGTGACCACGCGTTTCTGGAACACAGAAGCGGATGAACAGAACACCCAAGACACAGATGATACCGAAGACAGCGAACACAGCTTCTTGTGACATTGCAGCCGTCATAATTGGGAAGATTAAACCAACAGCCCATGAACCGATCCAGTTGAATGATGATGCCAAACCAGATGCACGGCCCCGGATAGCCAGTGGGAAGATTTCACCAACCAGAACCCAGGTAAGTGGTGCCCAAGTAAATGAGTAGAATGCAACGTAGATAGATAAGAAGACAACGATCATCATTGGACTTGCGTTAGGAACTAACTTGTTAATGATGGCTGGTAACAGGAAGGACAATGCCATGATCGTACCACCCATAGTTAACAACGTCCGACGATTGAATTTTTCAGCAATCCAGATGTAGAGTAATGACCCAAGAACTAACAGAACACCTTGGATGATTGGCCACATCAGAGCGGAACTTGCGGCGTTCCCAGTAGCCTTTTCAACGATCAGTGGAATGTAGTAGAAGATCGCGTTGGCACCTTGGAATTGCTGGAAGGCAGCGACCCCAACACCGGCGATCACTAAGTAACGGTACTTACCGTTAAACAACGTTGCCCATGAGGTCTTTTCCAAGTTGTTTTCTTCAGTTTGAGCAGTTTCTTGAATTGACTTAACTTCTGGTTCAACTTCGTCAGGCTTACGAACGTATGAAAGAACCGTCCGTGCTTCGTCTAACCGACCAGACTTGATTAAGAACCGAGGTGATTCTGGCAAACGGAGAACACCGGCGAAGAGGATGAAGGCTGGCACAGAAGCCAAACCTAACATTAAACGCCATGACAAGTTGCCAGGTAAATCCTTCAATACGAAGTCGACGATGTAAGAGATTAACATCCCAGAAACAATCATGGTCTGGTTAATCCCTGACAAACTACCACGTAACCGTGCCGGTGCCATTTCTGACATGTAGGCTGGGACCAAGGCAGAGGCAGCACCAACGGCTAACCCTAAGAAGATCCGCATCCCGATTAAGTAGTAAGTCCCACCGTTAGGAGAGAACCCACAAAGGATTGACCCAATGGCGAAGATTAAGGATGACATCAGAATCATCCGCCGCCGACCTAACTTATCGGCCAATTGACCGGCAATCGCAGCACCGAAGATGGCACCGAACATAACTGATGAAGTTACCCAACCAATTAATGACGCGTTGGTCAATGACCAGTCAGTTTTCAAGAATGGCAAAGCACCGGTCATAACACCGATATCGTAACCGAAGAGAATTCCACCAAATGATCCAAAGAAGAATATGAATCCACTTGAGACTTTCTTTTTCGCTTTCGCTTCCAAATTTCGTTCCTCCTAAGTTTAAAGGGGTAAAGATAAAAAACAAATAATGGCTTTTCCCACTTAACTATTGATAGAAATGAAGCGGTCTCACTTTTTCCATCACCCTTTTTCGATCGGCCGGCCAATCGGAAATATCGGCAATTACTGTGAAGCGTTTTCATTTCTGAACAAACTTAGTGTATTATATTTATACGCATAAATCAACACTTATTTTTTATATGCGTATTAATATTTACTGAAATCGCTGTCACGACGCGGGTTTGATCGATTTAAATTATTTGTAAGCGTTTCCGAAGGTTGTCAGGTTAAGCGTTTTACGTTTTGCGAATTCGTCCCAATAATTCTAAATTCGTGTCAACTCAGGCGCTCCGCCAATCAAATGATGGGGAAACCGGGACCAATTCCGATAATCATTCGATAATTGTCGCCCCGCCACTTGCACTGATCCGACGCCCTTTGCCATTCTGGTCGCATCTCTCCCCGGCTTTGTGTACTGACCTTGCCAACTATGCAGCCACAAAAAAAGCGTGCTCACCCGGCAGCACGCTTTCGTTTTATCCATTTTTCAATTCTAACTGCTGATCAATTAGCCAGTTGGTTCGAAATTCATCCTAACCTATCTGTGAGGGTTTAGGTGCTCCTGTCGACTGGCGAATCACCAGCTCTGGTTCATAGGTAATGGATTGTACCGGTTGCTTATTCAACAGCTGGAACATCATCCGCCCCGCGTCTTCCCCCATGATTTCTTTCTCATGGTTGAGCGTCGTTAACCCAGGACTCATGTACTGAGACATCTGATAATTATCAAATCCAACAATCGAAATATCTTGCGGCACCCGGAGCCCTTGCTCTTTAACAAACGCCATCACGGGAATCGCCAATTGATCATTATAGCACGCAATCGCCGTTGGCCGTTCATTATCTTTCAAGTACGACGCAATCCGACTGGTAATACGCGAGAAGTCGTCCCCCGACTGATACATAATCAGGTTACTCTTGTATGAAATGTCCGGATGTTCCTGGTAGGCCTGAACAAATCCGTTCATGCGGTGAACACCCTGAATATCATCGACCTGGAAAATCCCCAGGATACTCTCATGTCCCATCTGCAACAGATGGTCAATCAACTTTTTCTCAGCGCCCACGTCATCCGTCGTGACGTACGGAAAGTCCAGTTGGGGGTATGCCGCGTTAATGAAGAGAACCGGAATCTGGTCGTCCTTAATTTCCTGATACAGATCCATATTAGGATTGGGCAAAGCACTTTGCGTCGGTTCAATAATCAACCCCGCTACTTTGCTATTCAACATGTTGATCAGGTTCTTACGTTCCTTGTCGTGATTATTGTGGGTATTTCCCAACAGCAGTGAATAGCCGCCGTCGGAAATCACCTTATCCATGCCATAAATGATCTGCGGAAAAATGTAGTCGGCAATGTGCGTCGTGATGACCCCAATCATCTTACTATCATTTTCCGTTGCCCAATCTTTGTGCCAATCCTGGACGAACATTCCCCCACCTTGAATACGGTAAATGAAATGTTCAGTTTCCAGGTCACCCACGGCCCGGCGGATGGTATAGCGTGAGACTTTAAACTGTTCCATCAGTTCTGTCTCAGTTGGTAATTTTTCGTCAATTGGATACTTCCCAGAAAGAATCGCTTCTTTCAGGGAATCCTTGACCCGTTGGTATTTATTTTCCATGTTTACTCTCCCATAGTTTGTAACCAAACTGCACCGTAGCACTCCCGTTGGTAACGGTTTCGCCAAGTTGCGCAAACCTTACCGCACCCAAATCAGCAATTACAAATTCATTCGTAATTTGTCTGGTCACACCTAGCATAGCAAATTTTGCTAAAATTGCCAATTTAAGTCTATTTTATTCGGATAAATCTACTTTTCAGTAGGGATGACGTTGCCTTCAGCATCGAGCCGCTTGATCACACGTGCTGGATTACCCGCAAGCACCACGTTATCCCCAAAAGACTTAGTCACGACGGCACCACCACCCACAATCACGTTGTTACCAATCGTCACGCCGGGAACAATCACGGCGTTGCCGCCAATCCAACAATTATTGCCAATCGTCACCGGCGCGCCGTTGCCCAGCCAAGACGTCCGATCGGCAATGTTAAAGGGATGTCCGGCCGTATAAATTTGAACGCGGGGGGCCAGCAAGACGTTATCCCCAATCGTAATCTCACAGGTATCCAAGAGAATACAATCGAAGTTAGCAAAAAAGTTATCGCCCACGTGGATGTTATACCCATAGTCACAAGCAAAGCGAGGCCGAATCTCAACGTTCTTCCCCACCGTCCCAAATAATTTCTTCACTAATGCCGTCACACGATCCTTATCCCGGAACGGAATGTTATCCAAAGATTCATACAAATCCCGGGCGGCAAACCGGTCATGCACCAATTTTTCATCGTTCACGTCGTAAAGTTCTTGATCCATCATTTTTTGAAATTCTGATTTAGCCATTGGTCGTCAGTCCTTATCGTTAATTTATGAGGATAATGGTAGCACACCGTGTAAGCGATTACAATAGATTTATCCGTTGCCGGCCCCGCAAACCTTTATTCATCCGGATAAATAAAGAGCGAAAAAAAGCGGTTCACCCGCTTATTGGTGAACCGCAAAATTTATTTGGTCACGCTTTTAAATACTGACCCGTGATCGATCGTGGCGCTTGACGCACGCCCGCAACCGGTCCCGCGTAAAGGATCTCGCCACCGTTAGTCCCGCCATCCGGACCAATATCAATCAACCAATCCGCACAACGTATAACATCCAAGTTATGTTCAATCACGACGACCGTATTTCCGCTGTCCACTAAATCATTGATGATTTTGACTATTATCATAATGTCGGAAGGATGTAGACCGGTGGTCGGTTCATCCAAAATATAAAGATTGCCGCGTTTTCTCAATTCTTTCGCAATCTTCAGTCGCTGCCCTTCCCCACCAGAGAGTGTGCTTAACGGCTGTCCCAATGCCAAGTATTCCAAGCCCACTGTCATCAGGCTCTCAAGACCCGTTGCTACCTTCGTTCCCGCGAAGAAGGCCACCGCCTCTTCAACCGTCATCGCCATAATCTCTTCAATATTGCGTTGCTTGAACTGATATGTCAGCACCTGCGGATCAAACCGCCCGCCATGACAGAGGTCACACGTCACCGTGGCGTTCTCCATAAAGGATAGGTTGAGCTCTAGCACACCCTTTCCGCCACATTTAGGACAAGCGCCCTTGGAATTCGCACTAAACAGGCTTTCACTGACCGCATTCTCACTGGCTAACAGCTTACGGATAGCTGTCAGGACGCCCATATACGTTGCCGGGTTCGAGCGACTATTCGTATGGAGCGGACGCTGGTCAATCTGACGGGCTTCCGGATGTTCCGCCGCAAAGACCTGCTCGACCAGTGTACTCTTACCGGAACCCGCTACGCCCGTGACCACGGTAAACAGACCGGTCGGAATCTTTAGGACCGCATCCTTAAGGTTATGCCGTCGACTGGGTTGGGTTGTCAGAAAAGTCGTCGGTTGGCGGGGCGTTGGATTAATGGGTAGCTGACGCTGTAGGTACTGCGCGGTCAACGTTTGCGCTTGTAATAATTCTGGATACGTCCCAGTAAACATGATGCGTCCGCCATGAATCCCTGCGCGCGGCCCCACGTCAACCACGTAGTCCGCAACCTGAATAACATCGGGATCGTGCTCGACAACCAGCACCGTATTTCCCTTGTCCCGCAGCTTCAGCAGTAATTCATTGAGCCGATGGACATCACGCGGATGGAGCCCCGTACTAGGTTCGTCCAGAATATACAGCAGGTTCGTCAAGCTATTGGCTAAGTATTTCACCGTCTTCACGCGCTGCGACTCCCCACCCGATAAGGTCGCCGTCTCCCGTGTCAGACTAAGATAATCGAGGCCGATGTCCACCAAACCAGCCACGCGGTCTTGAATGCTCGTCACCAAATTAGCCATCCGCGGATCGTCGAACTGGGCCAGCACACGCTGTAAATCGGTCAGCTGTAACGCAGTCAGGTCGTAGAGATTGTAGCCCTTAATCCGCGCCGCCAACACTTGGGGATTAAAGCGTTTCCCTTGGCAGTCCGGACAAGGCCGCATCGTCGCAAACTTTTCAATCTTCTTTCGGGCGCCCTCACTGATCCCCTTTCCCGTCTTGAGGTTTTGCCGATAAAATAGCCGTTCCAGCCCCTCAAAGTTGACGTTAAACACGGAATCCTTGTACGCAACCCGCACTGCCTGCTTCCCCATCAACAGTTTGTCTAGCTCTTCAGCGGTAAAGTCACACACGGGCTGATCGAGGTCAAACCACCCCGTCGCCTTTAAAGTCTGAAAGAGAAACGTCTGGGGACCGTAGCCCGGCAGTAAAATGGCGCCCTCGTTCAGCGACTTCGTCATATCCAGAATCGCCGCGCGTTTCACCACGTAGGTCTTCCCAATCCCCTCACAAGTGGGACACATCCCCGCTGGATCGTTGAAGGAGAAGGCGTTGCTGGCGTCCCCATAGTGCGGGGTGGCAAATCGGGAAAACAAGATGCGCAACAACGGGCTAATATCGCTCACCGTTCCCAGCGTTGAGCGTGCATTTCCGCCCAAGGGCTTCTGGTCAATCACAATGGCGGTCGACAAGTGCCGCACGTCATCCACATCTGGTCGCCGATAATTCGGCAAGAAGGTACGCGTAAAACTATCATATGTACTGTTCAACTGGCGTCCCGCCTCTTGGGCAATCGTATCAAAGACAATCGACGACTTACCGGAGCCAGAAACACCAGTGAACACAGTCAGTTTATTCTTCGGAATCTTGAGGCTAATATTCTGTAAATTGTTCTCGCGGTCATTCACAATTTCAATAAAATCTGAGTCAGACATGGGTGAACCTCCTCTGCAAGGCATAAGCAACACAGCGCTCTTTAGAGTACCATATCGCCCCTGCTTCACAAAGGAAGATGACTCGTAAATCGCGGGCTAACTGAAGATTGAAAGGACCAATTACTGGTTATACCTGTCCCAGCTAAAGGTTGAAAGGAATAAACTCATTACTAACGTCAAAGTGACAAAGATTTTAGTCTGAAAAATAGCCTAAACCCGCCACCTGCGGCTGGCAGAGATTCCACCTGCTGTGGGGAACGCCTCCGGCTCGGTTTGAAACCTGACAGAAACCGTCAGTTTCCAAACGCGTCCCACGCTGTAAGCCGAAAATCGGCTAACACCGTCGACACAGCTGGCTCCATCTCCGCCCTCCTCCGGTTACGATGGTTGTTAAGTAGAAAACTTCTTAAACAACTGGTGAATCATCAATTAGCCAACCGTAATTGATGACTTCCACGTAGCCGTGAGTGAGTCAAATTTGAGCTCAGCCGTGGGATTTACCAAGTGACTTTCTTGGTAAATGACGACTTTGAGACGTGATTTTTCGGCTCAAAGCGAGGCCTAAGACCGCCCTGTGGCTTAGGCCGTCCTCCCCACAGCGCTCCAGCTCAAATTTGGCGAACGGCAAGGCGGCAGAGATTATCTATTTGTCCATTTTTCAGCCGCCTAATCCGCAGCGGCTTGATCGGCCCGGATCACCGCCATGAAGGGCTCACCGTATTTTGCGAGTTTGCTCTGTCCGACGCCCTTGACCGTCAGAAAGGCGGCATCATCTTGGGGGAGGACCTCACACATAGCGTGGAG
Source organism: Levilactobacillus tujiorum (assembly GCF_012641185.1). GTDB lineage: Bacteria > Bacillota > Bacilli > Lactobacillales > Lactobacillaceae > Levilactobacillus > Levilactobacillus tujiorum. The sequence continues at coordinate 30,131 of NZ_JAAXLK010000006.1, read as the reverse complement.
CGACCGGTCCGAAAAGATCACAAATGGCGGCACATGCTGTTCTTCCGCCAACTGGCGACGGACTTCGCGCAATTTGCCAAATAATTCATCATTCACGGGCGTCAAACGCTTGGCCTGCCGCGCCATCTTACGAAAAACCTGTGTCTCGCCCTTTAACACGTCGGCGCCCGCTTGGGTCACTGCCAACGTGGGGTATTGACCGCCGACGCTCTGCAGGTAGCCGGCCGCCGTGAGAAAGTCGATGAGTTCCCCCACACTCTTCTGGCGGTGCCCCGTCATTAGCCCGTACGTCGACAACTCTTCCAAATGATTATCTCGAATTCGTTGATTGTGCGCACCCGTCAACACTTGGGCCACGATGCCCTTGCCAAACCGTGAGCGTAACCGCACCACGCAGGACAAGACTTTCTGCGCGGCTACCGTGATATCTTGGGCTTCCCGGTCATCACGGCAATTGCTGCACCGGCCACAGGGCGCCGAATCTTCTCCAAAGTACGCTAAGATAAACTGCTGTAAACACCCCTGGGTATTGGCATACTGGCTCATCACCTGTAACTTCTGGTATTCGCGCTGCTTATTTTCCTCGTCACGTTCCGACTGGTCGATAAAGAAATGCTGAATCTGCAAGTCCTGCGCCCGGTAGAGGAGAATTGCTTCACTGGGAAGGCCGTCCCGACCAGCCCGACCGGCCTCTTGATAGTAGGCTTCCAAGGTGCCGGGCACCTGCGCGTGAATAACGAAGCGCACATTACTCTTATCAATCCCCATACCGAAAGCGTTGGTTGCCACCATCACCTGAATCCGATCGTAGAGAAAGTCCTCCTGATTCTGGCGACGCTCCTCATCACTTAAGCCGGCATGGTATGCCGCAGCCTTCACATGATGATGCGTTAACAGCGTCGTCAGCCGCATCACTTCCTTACGCGTACTGGCATAAACAATTCCCGTTTCACCCTGATTGACCTGTAAATAATCCAAGATAAACCGATCGGTGTCCTGATCCTTAACCACCGTCAGGTTCAGATTATCCCGAGCAAATCCCGTGTTCACTTCATTCTGGGGATCAATTTGCAACTGCTGACAAATATCGGCCGCTACCTGTTCCGTGGCGGTTGCGGTCAACGCTAAAACTTGGGGATGCGTCGGCAACTGTTCGATGGCCGTACTCAAGGCCAGGTAGCTCGGTCGAAAGTCATGCCCCCACTGGGAAATACAGTGCGCTTCGTCAACCGCCAACAAATCAATGGGCAGCTGACCCAGCGCCTGCAGGAAGGCCGCCGAATCTAGCCGTTCCGGGGCTACATAGAGTAATTTATACGCCCCATCGTGCAAGCCCGCCAGTCGCTCCTGAATGTCGGGCCAATCCAATGAACTGTTGATAAAGGTGGCCGCAATCCCACTGTCATTGAGCGCATCCACTTGATCCTTCATCAAGGAGATCAAAGGAGACACTACCACGGTGATCCCGTTAAATAATAACGCTGGTATTTGGTAACACAGCGACTTTCCGCCCCCCGTCGGCATGATGGCCAGACTGTTCTGACCAGCCAGCACATGCTCAATGACGGCTCGTTGACCGGGACGAAATTCATCGTAACCGAACGTTGTTTTCAAAATATCTTGTGCTGCCGCTAAATCCATCACTGTTTACCCCTTTTTTTCAATATTTCCATTCTACTGGCAAACGCCGGCCGACACAACCGAACGACTTGGCGAACAGTCTTTTTTCACAAATAACCCTGAAATAGTTGACAGCTAACACATATCAGGTTATAGTAAATTAAATCGTACGCAATCTAATTGGAGGACCAATCATGGAAGATATTGACATGACGCTGGCGAACCAACTTTGCTTCTCGATGTACCGCGCAAGTCGCTTATTTATCAAGTTTTATCAGCAGGCGCTGCAACCTTTTGGTCTGACTTATCCGCAATACTTGGTACTTTTGGCGCTGTGGGAAGAGGATCGCCAGCCCCTCCACTCTCTAGGTGAGCAACTAGACTTCGGTAGTAACACCCTTACCCCCTTGCTTAAGCGCATGGAACGTAAGGGGTGGCTCACCCGTGAGGTCGTAAGCTCTGATCACCGGCAGTTGATTATCCAATTAACCGAGACTGGGAGATCGAGGAAGACTGAGATTTTTGAATCGATTCGCATCTGCGTTCGCCAGCAAGAGATAGACCCCGATGATTACCGGGACCTCGTTGCCCGGAATCACATATTGATCGCCACTTTGGAGAAAATGCTGCACTAGCATTTTTATTTTGTTCAATTAATCGCACACGACTGTTTGTTTCGCACGTTTTGCTAAGAAAGAGGTTTTTAATTTAATGATTCAATACGATGTTGTCTTTGTAGGAAATAGTCACGCCACTTGGTCGGCCGCCGTAACCTTACGTCGGGCCGGTAAGTCAGTTGCCATGCTCAGCTCGGCCACATACCAGTCCCAACTCGAAGATGAGTTGCTCCCGACCACCCCTGCTCAAAGTTGGTCAGCTTTCCAGAGCCACAAGCAGCAGCTCAGTCGTGACCTAACTACTAAAATGACAACACTTTTTGAGCACCACGATATTCAATTCATTCAAGGCACCGGGATTCTCATGGGCCCGCATATGCTTCGAATTGGTCACCAAGTCATAACGGCCAAACAAATCATTTTGAATACCGGTCAACACGCTACCCTGCCTAAAGTCACCGGCCAAGAATTTCTCCACAGTCGCCATGACTTGCTCAACCTGGACCAGCTACCCGACCATCTGACGATCATCGGGGCAGGTCCCCGTGCCCTTGAGCTTGCCTCTCTCGCCAATCAGTTTGGAACCCGCGTCACCATTTTGACGCAGGCTAACCGCGCCGCCCAGTCACTTGACCCACGTTACGTGACGAAGCTCCTAGTTACGCTCCAGAACCGCGGCATTGACGTGCGTTTCCGAGAAACCGTGACCTGTATCGAACCCAACGCTAACGCCTATCGCGTATCAACCAATAGTGGCTTAACGATCGCCACTGACTACGTTTTGGCTGAAACCAGTTACCGGCCTAACGTTGACTTGATGGGCTTAGAAAATGCTGGTATTCACACCAACGCGCACGGAATTATTGTCGATGACCATTTACGGGCCAACGGTCAAAACGTCTTCGCTTGTGGGACCGTCACCGTTCAATCCATGATTGACTCCCCGGCTACCACTACCTTCGAAGCGACCTACATCGCCGAACAAATCCTGGGCAACTCAGTGGCCATCTCTTATCCGGTCACGCCGCACATTTTGTTCACGCAACCACGCATCGCGCGCGTTGGAATTAGCGCCGCACAAGCTGCTGGCGATTTGAATTACCACACCGTCCGCATTCCTTATGGTCAACAACTCAATCTGCCAGATCAAGCGGATCAAGCTGCTGAAATGACGGTCGTGCTGAATCAGGAAAATCAACTCGTTGGTGCCGATATCTATGGCATGGCCGCCCCTAGCCTCGTCAATACTATGGCACTGATGATCAACCAACGTTTGGGCACAACCGATCTCACCACCATGATCTTTACGTTACCAACCCCGATTCAAAACATTGTCGCCCTCCTCACCCCCGCTTTGACTGCGCCAACCACAACGCTCGCGTCTTCAGTCGCTATGTGACCAAAAGCTAGAGCGGCTTTGCCTTGGCAATACTGATTGATATAGCCATCCGCCTTCGGCTGCCAGGGATTCCGCCTGCTGTGGGGACGCTTCAGACTGGAAAATCACCAGTCTTCTTGCTCGATTTGAAGCCACGAAGAATGTCTTCAAAATCGCCCGTGCTGTAAAGCTGGCTCAAAATCGCCAGCTAACACCACTTTCACGGCTGGCTCCATCCCTGACCTTCTCCGGCTTTGGTTGTTCTACCATGGCAATAGTTGGAAAACGCAACTACACGACGTCTTTAGTCTAATTGATAACGACCGTACTGGTCATTAGCTGAGTCGACTGAAACTGCTGTGTCAGACGTGAAGTCGGCCGACATACGTTTAGACGCTTCGTTCTACTAAGCCTGAAGCCATGGATCAATCGGCAACCTTTACGTAGCCGTGAGTGAGTCAAATTTGAGCTCAGCCGTGGGATTTACCAAGTGCTTCTCTTGGTAAATGGCGCCTTTGAGACGCGGTTTTTTCGGCTCAAAGCGAGGTTCGAGACCGCACTATGGCTCGAACCGTCCTCCCCACAGCGCTCCAGCTCAAATTTGGCGAACGGTAAGGCGGAAAGAACCACTAGTATTCCGTGCAACAGCTCCCAAGTTAGGCTACTAACAGTACTAAGATGTGCCACACAATGAATCCCCTCAATCGTGAGATACTAGCATTAAGCTAATCATCAGATTGGGGGGATTAATGATGACGCGATATTTAAAACTTTATCATGGACTAGTCATCGTGCTAGCCCTGTGGTCAATCGCCCTGGTCATTTTCGACTTAGCTGGGTTCATTGACCTGACTAAAACGCCGTGGTCCGTAATGGACGATGGTCTTTTGGTGATCTTTACGATCGACTACTGGGTGCGCTTCTGGCGAGCACCGCGCAAGTGGGACTTCTTCCGCCACCACATCTTCGATCTCATCGCTATTCTACCATTGACCAGTTTCTTCAATTTCTTTCGTCTCGCACGGGTTACCCGCCTGTTACAACTGTCCCGCCTCTTTCGTTTCGTCCGGCTGGTGGGCTTCATCGGGCGACTCCACCAACCACTACGAACTTTCCTGAAAACCAACGGCTTCATCTACTTGGTCTGGGCCAGCCTGACCATTCTGATCTTGGGCGCCACCTTATATTCCTACGCCGAACACGTCTCATGGGGGGAGGCGCTGTGGTGGGCCATCGCCACTGCCTCCACGGTGGGGTATGGCGACGTTGCGCCGCAAACCACGGTTGGCAAATGGGCGGCCACCCTATTGATGTTAGTCGGCATCGGCTTTATCGGTGCCCTGACCAGCACCATCACCACCTACTTTGCTCACCGTGGCGAAGCGAGCCAGTATCAACAGCTCCACCAAGAACTAACCACCATTAAGCAGCAAAACGCTGAGCTCAAACGACTGATTGAAAGCCAAACCAAGCGGTAAGCGCGACTGTCACGACTAATTGGTGATCGACAACTCAGCCCCATTTCTAACCACCCAGCGTACGGCTTGACCAACCACTTCAATGCACTCTCTGACAATGCTATAATGTTTCTTAAAAGGAGTGCTGTATTCATGACGAAGAGAATTAAAGGTTCATGTACCACCATTTTAGTAGGAAAAAAGGCGTCCTTAGACGGTTCCACCATCATTTCACGAAACGATGATGGTCACGAAGCCCTTGACCCAGAACGGTTTGTCGTCGTTAACCCGGCTGACCAACCTCGCGACTACCAAGCCGTCATCAGTGGCGTTAAGATCAGCTTACCGGATAACCCGTTACGTTACACGTCAATTCCTAACTCGATTCTCACCAATGGAATCTGGCCAGCAGCCGGGATCAACAGTGAAAACATCGCAATGTCCGCAACGGAAACGATCACGACTAACTCCCGCGTCTTAGGCATCGACCCTTACGTTGCCGGTGGAATCGGTGAAGAAGACTTGGTAACTTTGGTCTTGCCTTACATTCACAGTGCCCGTGATGGTGTAAAACGTTTGGGTAGCCTGTTGGAAGAATTCGGAACCTACGAACCTAACGGCATTGCCTTCTCTGACAATAACGAAATCTGGTGGTTAGAAACCATCGGTGGTCACCACTGGGCAGCTAAGCGGATTCCTGACGATGCTTACGTGGTTGCACCTAACCGGATGAACATCGACGACTTCGACTTCAGTGCCGAAGACACCTTGGCTTCCGCTGACTTGGAAGATCTGATTGCGAAGTACCACTTGAACCCTGACTTCGACCAAGTCAATTTGCGCCACATCTTCGGGAGTGCAACTATCAAGGATACGGTGTACAACAATCCTCGTGCTTGGTTCGGTCAGAAATACTTCAATCCAGAAATTGAACACGATCCTCAAGACCAAGACTTGCCATTCATTTGCCACGCCAACCGGAAGATCTCGATTGACGATGTTAAATTTGTGCTGAGTTCCCATTACGAAAACACCAAGTACGATGTTTACGGCCACGGCTCAGAAGACGACAAGACTTTGTTCCGGCCGATCGGAATCAACCGGAACCACGATGTCCACATCCTACAAATTCGGAACAACGTGCCTGACAGCATCGCCGGGATTCACTGGTTAGCCTTTGGGGCCAACACTTTCAACACGGTTGTTCCATTCTACGCCAACGTTGACGATACGCCAGCTGCCTACAAGGACGCCGATGGTACCTTCAACATGAACCACATGTACTGGTTGAGCTGCACCACGGCCCTCTTGGGTGATACGGACTACAGTCTTTACGAAGACTTCCGGAACACGTTTGCGCTGGAAGCAATGTCCGCTTACCGCCAGATTCAACACGAAACCGACGCTGCCATTATTGACGGTGCTGACACGACTATTCTGAAGGAAGCTAACGAAAAGCTTTCCGACGAATCCTTCAAGCGGCAAACCAAGCTACTTGGCGACATGGTCACGTTCGGTTCCGAACACATGAAATTACGGTACAACTTAAACGACTAATACAATACGTTTAGTGGCCCACCAGCTTTTGCCGGTGGGCCACTTTTTGTCTTCACTTCTCAAAATCGAAAAACCAAAATATTATCCCAGTATGAACGGAAATACTGACCGATTCACAATTTGTCTAAACCAGTCACCTGCGGCTGGCAGAGATTCCGCCTGCTGTGGGGAACGCCTGCGGCCTGAGGAA
>NZ_JAAXLK010000006.1:0-23263 GCF_012641185.1 Levilactobacillus tujiorum | reverse complement strand
GCTCGGTTCGAAGCCCGGCAAGTCACCGGTCTTCCAACACGTCCCACGCTGTAAGCCGAGAATCGGCTAACACCGTCGACACAGCTGGCTCCACCTCTGCCCTCCTCCGGTTACGATAGTCGTTGAAAGACAAACTAGCTTAACCATCTGGCGCAAACGTGGTCGTTCAACACAACAGTAGTTGATAACTTCAATGTAGCCGTGAGTGAGTCAAATTTGAGCTCAGCCGTGGGATTTACCAAGTGACCCTCTTGGTAAATGGCGCCTTTGAGACGTGTTTTTCGGCTCAAAGCGAGGTTCGAGACCGCTCTATGGCTCGAGCCGTCCTCCCCACAGCGATCCAGCCCAAAGTTTGGCGAACGGCAAGGCGGCAGGCATCATCTACATTACCATTTTTAATCGCCACAGATGGAAGTCATAACCGCTGACCTAGAACTTCAGTTCATATTCAAAGGTTAACTTCTTATAGTAGTCTTGCTCGATGAAGTCCGTGGGGCGGACCTCACCGGCCTTCATGTCAAAGTAGGCAATCCCAGCCAATTTCAGCATCTGATAGACAAATTGCGAGCAAAACATAATATTAGGCTTGGCCGAGTGCTTGGACACCAGCCCAATCATGTTATAGGCACTCCCGTCACGATTGATTTCAGCAATTTTATTTCTCACAAAAGTCTTCTGGTCAACGGTCACCGGCAGACTATACACCAAAACTGACGCGCCCTTCTTCTGGTGGAAAAACTCTAACGTCTCCGCATTCATGCCTGGTGGATAAACGTTGTCGCCTCCGTTGTAACTAATAATCGTCGCGAGATCCCGGTCGAAGGCCAAGGAGACGTGATTAAACTGTTTACGCGTAAACACCGAAATCATTTCACTCGCCGCGCTCCCGGTATTAGATACCGCCAGATACAGCTTTTCATCGTTCAACGTCGCTTCAACCGCCTCAAAATACGCTGGTGTCAGCGTCCCGTGATTGATGTAATGAACCGAACTGTGCCGCGGCAAATCATCAATAATCGTCTTCACGTTTGCCACGGAAACCTTGTCACTGGCCGCTACCACCCCACTCATGAGATCGCTGAGCGTGTCCGCACTCTGCCGTAACTCATCGAAGCTCACCGTTGCCGCTTCTTCCACCGTGGGGAGATAAAAAACGGTTTGGTTGTTGGTCGTCACGAACCGCTCGACCCACAGCGGCAACACCACCATCCCCACGCCAACGAGTTTCGCCACAAAATACATGATTGAATCTCCGCGTAAGGGAAAGACGATCGCTGATACAAAGACGATTTGAATGACCATCAACAGGGCATAGGCCACTGTCAATCCCACCTTCGCGGCATGTGGAAACTGGGCCAGCCAGGTTCGCAGCACCATCACCGCCGCCAGGTAAAGATACACGATGATTAAAATGGGCTGATTAGCAAATAAATACAGGCAAAGTAATAGTATCCATCCTATCCCGCGGATTTTAATCGACTGGAAATAGGCAATGATAGCGTTCATGAGAAACCTTCCTTCACGCGAACTCGTGGCCGCCCTTAATCAGTAAGCCACCATGACGTTCGCAAACTTAGCAATTGCACAATAAATTTAGTATACCACAGCCAATCGGTGACTCAGCCGACCATTTAAATTCGCTGACTTGCCAAAATAGTGCAACAAAATCCGGTCAAAATACATTAGTAATAGTATGGCCTAAACTAACCGCCCCACTATTTTCCAACAAAAAAGAACGCCCCCGCAAGATTGCGTTGACGTTCCAGCAGCTTATTTCACACTATTTCACAACTTGAGCAATAGCCTCGTTCACTGCAGCTTGTTCATCTTTAATCAGGTTGACTCGGGTCTCAATAACCTTCGTGTCCATATTAATTTCTCGGGTTAACCCGGGTGTATTAATCTTGGGCTCGAAGAAGGCCTTGAATTCAGCCAGTCGCTCTGCTGTCCGGAAAACCCGGGAAATCACGGTAATGTAAGTGGTGAATTCCATGTCGCCACCGACCGTGTCTTCCAGCCATTGCCAGTCGTTACGAATCCAGTCCCAAGCAGCTTGTTCGCCTTTACTGTTGGCGAGAACTCCGCGGAACCAAGCCCGTAAGTCTTGGGGCTTAACCGTATCCGCGTCTTCAAAGGCCGTGATCAGCTTGGCGATCAGCGCCGTATCCGTGGTACTCGTCAAGGCTGCGCATAGGTCGGCCTTATAGCTGGCATCCGTCGACTGCCGGTAAGCCGCTAACAGCGTGTCGAACAACTCAGCGCTCCCATAGTTCTTGACCTCGTTTGCCAAAATCAATGGGCGCGTTGCCGCTGGTAAGCTAGCGAGTTCGGCTTGATGCGCGGTAAACTGCTCATGAGCAGCCGCCACTGCCGCCGAATTGTGGGCGAAGAGAGCTGCACTCAGGACCGTTGGCCGTGATAATTCATCGTCGATACTGTCGGTTGCCCGTGGTGTCCAGCCCAAGCGCGCCACCTGTTGGGCACTGAGTTGGTCGTAGTAGGCTTTAATTTGCTTTTCTTCAGCTGAATCTGGCGTGACAAATTTCCGTAAATTGCCCGCTACGGTGTACAAGGCACTCGTCACAACGGTGTACTTACTGTCTGCAAAGCGCGTCAACAATGGCACTACCGTCGCGTAGGAAATCCGCCGACCTTCGGCTAACAAGCGCAAGTCTTGCAGCAACTGTAACTGTGAAATCTCATCCAACGCATTGACGTTGGCTAAGATATCCCGTAACAGCGTGTCATCATATTGCACGATAAAGTGAGAGTTATTCCCCACGTTTAGCCGGAACGGTTCCCCACTCGTTTGCCGTAAGGATTGGTAATCCCCTAAGTCCAAGCTGTGGTCCTTCAGTAGCGTTGGCACAGCATCGTAATTGCTGTTCAGTGGAATCTGCCATTGCCGTCCGGCGTCCTGCCCATCACCAACGAAGAATTGCTGTTGGGCGATAGTCAAACGACCATCAACGACTTTGGCCGTAACGACTGGGTAACCGGGTTGTTCCAACCAAGAGTTCATGATGGCACCGACGTCAAGACCGGAAGCTTGGCCGAGTGCAGCCCACAGATCGGCCCCACGCGCGTTACCGTATTTATGAGCGGCAAAGTAGGCCTTCAGACCGGAACGTAAGGCATCGTCACCAATCAACGCCCGGACCATGACCAGCATCCGCGCACCCTTAGCGTAAACAATCGCGCTATCAAATAAGGCGTCAATTTCCGCTGGGTCTTCAACTTGAACGTGGACGGACTGGACGCCATCCGTGGCATCCCGTTGCAGCGCCATAGGGACATCGCCCGATTGAAAGGCATCCCAGGCGCCCCAAGTTGGTTCGATGGCGTCGATAGCCACGTATTCCATCATGTTGGCAAAACTTTCGTTCAACCAGAGATCGTCCCACCACTTCATCGTGACCAAATCACCAAACCATTGGTGCGCTAATTCATGGGCCACCACGGTTGCGACCCGCAACTTCAAGTCGAAGGCCGTGTTATCAGGATCGATCAATAAGTAAGCTTCCCGGTACGTGACCAGTCCCCAGTTTTCCATGGCCCCAGCTGAAAAGTCAGGCAAAGCCATTTGCCAGGAATGTGGCAGTGGATATGGCGTCTGGTAGAAGTCTTCGTAGAATTCGATGGAACGCTTAGCGATATCCAAGGCAAAGTCGAGTTCCTTAGCTTGGTGGGCCTTAGTCGCAAACACCCCGACTTGGACCCCACTCTTCGTCTTAGTGAGCTTACTTTGCATTTCCCCAAAGGCAAAGGCAATCAGGTAAGAAGACATCCGTACCGTCGTGTCAAAATAGTGCACGCCATTTTCGGTCTTCACTTCGGGCATGTTACTGATGATAGTTTCACCAGCGTGCTCGTCGAACTTGATGGCCAAGTCAAACGTCGCTTTGGCTTCCGGTTCATCGACACACGGAAAGGCTTGGCGTGCCGCCGTGGTTTCAAACTGCGTCCCGATGATCTGCTTCTTCTCACCGTTAAGTTCATAGTAGGAAGGATAAATGCCCATCATACTATCAGTCAGTGGAGCTGTGAAGTCGATCGCGACCGTGGTCTTCCCGGTCTTTCCGAGGTCGATGTGAATCCCCTCGCTCTGATCATCGAAGGTAAACGGAACAGCTTGTCCGTCCGCCTTAACGCTATTGATCGTCATGTACTTTTGGTGAATGGCGATTTGCGTCGCCTTGGCATCCCCCGTAATCGTGGATGTCCCGGTAATTTGCTTGGTTGCCCGATTAATGTCTAAGTAGACATTGTAATGTTCAGGTTGGAATAATTCATAGAAATGTGTGGATTTTGCCATGATTGCCTCCTGTAAGCATAACTTCTGGTTTTTACCGGGTATGCGCCTGCATAAAAACTCAGAACATTAGAATATTCTTATTATACACTAATTCACCCACGGCTGTCGGCTGATTTGTTTGGGGAAGGTTCCCAAATACCGACTGCCCTTCGATTAGAAAATCATTGTCGCACATAAAAACACGATTCGAGCGAAACTCCCCTGCTCAAATCGTGTTCTCAACTCACTTAATACTGCTGAATGCTTAATGTTCCCGCTTCTTCAAACCTAAGACACCAAGCGTTGCACCCAACAAGGCCAAACCAATGACAGCCAAACGATTCGTTGTCTGGTCATTCGTCTGTGGTAATGTCTGGGTCTCAGCTTTGGCAGCGGCTGGTTTAACGGTTGCCTTTCCTGACTGTGACGTTGCCGTCAGCTGCTGAACCTTAGCACCCTGACCGCCATTAGTCGGCGCCTGAACGGTCGCTGCTTGCTGGCCTTGTTCCTTGTTCACTTTGGCAGGTGTCTTAGTCGGCTGCTTTGGCTTATTCTTATCGGCAACCTGGTCACCGTCACCACCGCCATCTGGCTGATCTGGCGTTGTTGTTGGCGGCGTCACATCGCCGCCACCATTGTTGCCATTATCACCACCGCCACCGGTGGTTGGATCGGCCGCGTACGTCACGACGATTGCTAAGTCGGCGCTATCTGGTGCGACATTCTGTGACGTTGTCTGGGTCAAATCATTGGCCGGGTCCGTCGTCGCAACGACGTGCATCCCTGCTACTGCCGGATTCTTCACGGCATCGAACTGTAACTGATCGCCAATCTGGTAAGCCGTCCAACTCGTATCCGTTGGCTTACCCGTGACATCTAGCGTTGGTGCAGAGGCCGCTCCTTGGTGACTGTATAACGTGGTTGCCTGCGTCACTTGATCCGTAATTGTGGCGAATGTCATTGTAGCCGTCACAGGTTTAGCCACTGACTTTTGTTGCTGATCTTGGTACGTGATCGTCTCGTTCACAGCTTTGGTCGTTGTCTCAAAGGCGTGCGCTAAGCTAATCGTGAAGTTGAGGTTAGTCGCATCCTTTGCAAAGACAATGGCGCTGGTCCCGTCAGCGTTCTTGGTGGTATCGCTGACTAGTTTGTACCCCTTGGTAATTTCAGGATCGATGATGCTGCTAGAGTCAAAGGTACTCGTCGTGCCAATAGCGCCCCGCAGCTCTGGATTCGTGGTGTAATCTAAGACTTGCACAGTCTTGCCGGTCGTGGCATCTTGTACCGTAACCGTGGCGCGCTTAGCCTGGGCGTAAACCAGACGTACAGCTTGCTTAGCATTGGTAAATGGAATGTCCGTATTCTGGCTAATATCAGTCCAGGTCTTACCGTCTACGCTGGTCTCAGCACCGACATAGACGTAATCTGGGAAGTCCTTTTGGTAGCTACTCAACGCGAGCTGTGTATCAGAAGTTCCATTGTAACTATCGGTGACTGGCGTACCATCCTCATTAGTGATTGGCGTAAAGTCACCCGCAGCGTCTTTAGTGCCATATACCACGGAAAGGTTCCACGGCATAACGTCTTTGTAGAACAGAATCGTCCAGTTCTTGGACTCATCGGTTAAGGTCGTTTCCCAACTTGCTTGCGCACTGGCCTTGCCATTGTTGGCTAAGTAATCGGAATAGAGCCCGGTTCCATCTAGGATCAGCCCGGAGAAGGTATAGCCCTTAGAGAATTGTTGATTAAATAAAGTCACAACAGTCGGGTTCTCTTGCACATTCACACTTGAACCAACATCGCCAGAAATCAAGGTAGCCGGTGCCAAATTCAACTGTTGTCCATTAGCTTGCAAGAGCTGAATGTTGACGTTTAAATCGCTGACATTGGCAGCCAATTCATATGGTTGAATAATGTAACCAGAAAAGTCACTGTTAGTATCACTCCAGGCGGTGGATAAACTACCGTACGCTGAATCTGGACCACCCAATAAGTTATACCAAGCCAACGTATTACTGTTCAAATTACCGGCATCAGCACTGGAGGGATATAGGGAAGGATATCTCAAATCACTAGCATTATCAAATCCGTGAATTGGCAGATTGCTAGCAGCCAAATCCTTGATGATAAAAGACGGCGTTGTGTAGGTTAACATCCCCTTATCAGTTATGTTGGCTCCCTTAGCTAACTTATCGCTAATTTTAATCGGCGCCAACAATACGTGTTGTTTCGTCAAGTTAGCATTTGAAATCAATAGGTTTTTATCCGTTGCTAGAGGCGAAATATCCGTTATCTGGTTATCAATCAAACCAACCTCTGTCAACTTTTCGTGATTTCCTAGAGCTGAAATATCATTAATAGAGGCCATTGGTAACTGAACCTCACGTAGATTCTTCAGGCCACTTAATGCCCGAATATCCCAGAGATTACTGTTCTTTTCATAAGTTTTATAAACCGCTTCACTAACATTTAGATTCGGCGAAATACTCAACACCTGAAGATTAACCGCATTTTGCAGACCTTCCAACGTTCGCATAGCCATGATGCTTTGATAATAAACTGTCGGCTGATTGCCGGCTGCCGCTTGTAAATTATCATTCGAATAAATGGAAGTAAGTGTTCCTAACTCTGCCTTTGTAAAATTATTTCGAAAATCAGCAATGGTCGCATAGGTGCCAGCATAATTATTCTGCCAAAGAAAGTACTGCAAGCCATAATCCGGAAGCCATTCATCAATATACATGAGTTGTGTGTTATACCTAGCCGATGAAACAGCGTCAACACCCTTAGCATCTTGTGCAATTTGGTTTGCATACGTTTCACCCAGCCAATGCTGCGCCCCTTGCACTTGATAAGCATAATTATAGCCATCCACAACTCTTAAATCTGTATTATGTCCGGCAGAATCCGTATGATCATAAGTATACTGTAGCTGATTGAGATCGGTAATGTTAAACTTTGGTTGACCAGTAACCTTATTCGTCAAATCATCAGGGTTCTGAACTGTGATCCCGGTCGTGACTGTCGTTTTTTTAACTGGTGCTACTACATCATTAGACTTTTCCAAATCATTAGAATCACCAGCTACACTACTCCCATCACCAGTCTGTGTTGATGTAATCGGTGCATCTTCAGCGACCACTGATGCTGGCCCAGAATTCTTCTCACCACTCGTTGAATCAGCTCCGGAATCATTATTACCAGCATCATTATCAACGTTTCCGGCAGATTGTTCTGGTTGCACATCAGATCCCGAACTTGAAGAATTATCCGTCCCAATAGCATCCTTCGTATCGCCCGAGGTTGCCTGCGTTTGCAATTTAACTTGATTCGACCCACTGGCCGCATTCTGCTGTCCAGACTCCTCAACCGGTGCATTATCATCGGCATGTGCCATTGGTGTCGCTTGGGGGCCCGCAATGATCCCCACCGCCATACTAGTGACCGTGATACCGGCGACTAACCAGCCCCGGTGTGACTTGTACATCTTATAATGTGTCTTACGTTCAAGCGTTCTCATGATTGGTCCCCCTCTTGATTTGCAACCAAACTCGACTTTTTATAAGCACTTTTATTTTCCTTTGTCACTACCCATTATAGACAGGTTGTGAGTAATAATCAACGTCATAAATCGTTACTCGGGATAAAGATTTTGGGATGCCCCATTATCTCCCGGAAACTAGCGATTTGTAGAACGATTTTTAGCAGTGAATAATTGTTGGGCATAATACTTGATAAGTCTAATTTTCTAACTATTCTCCTCAATGTATAAACCTTTACTCCGTATTACTTTCAACTTATTCAATTCAAAAAAGCTTCACCAGAGTCCAATGCTCTGATGAAGCTATATTGCATATTATGCTAATGAATTGCCATTACAAGAGAATCCCAAGCCAGGTGCTCTCAAATAGAGAATTCTCCATCTTTTCTTGATCAACTCCGTTTTGAATTCAAAATCCTGGTAAATAGTATTTTTGCCTACTCCTCTTCGCTAACATGCTTGGTCCCAACTTTATCAAAATCAGAAACCGTATCCTTATTTGTAGTTTTCGTCAGCAAAAAAGTCGCATCTGAATCATTCGCCGGATTTGTATATCCGGTATACATCTCACTTAGAATTTTGACTGGCTTATCGTAGATTAAACTAAAGCCATTGGTCATTGTGTAATTGTAATAGACGGGTACATCTACTCCGTTATAAAACCACTTTAAATGCTTAAGCTTTGCTGAATCTTTTTCTAATTCTAAACGTCGATGTGTAATATCTTCAAAATTGACGTCATTACCAGAATTATCCGTTTTGACTTTAGCATTTAACAGCTTTGGCGCTGGCTTTTCATACTTTGGTGTGGCTTTTAGAATCGCCGCTTCATTAGCCTTCAGATAGTTCAACTCATTACGATATTCGCGAAGAATTTCTTGTGGATCTTTATTTCCACCAAGGTAGTTTGGATGCTTTTTGTAATACTTACACTCTTCTTCACCATGTTTAATGACAGTTTGAATGTAACCTCCCGTATCTCCAATATCATTTTTCGGATCTATGAAATCTTTGTAGTGTTCTTTGTCCTTCTTCTGCGCTAAAGCAATAATCTGCTTATCATTCTTTTTATCAATATCACGCATACTAAAATTATCATCCGGCATGTTATACACAGTTGCTTTACCATTCCCGGTCACTAAAATTTGCGTGATGTGCGTATCCTTACTTAATTCGTAGTCACTTTCCGAATCCGATTGTGCCATGTACCAAATTCGCTGATTAGATGATTGTGCATCCTTAATGAATGAAACTTTCTTTTCATTGACCTGATTAGGCCCTGACTTTCCACAAGCAGCCAATGACAAAATTGCTATTCCCAACAAAGCGGCACTTGCCAAGCGTTTGACGTAACGTTTCATAGTCGTTCTCTCCTCTTCCTTCCACAGTAAAATACACGCTTATTCAACAAAAGAGACCAATTCAAAAGTGAATTGACCTCTTCACATTCTCTTCATCAATACCGTTGACTAAACGTTAAAAATGAGCTATTTAAGATTTAATGAAACACCCGAGCAATCCCAGCAACATTAGACCGTTGGCCGTTCTTGATTGGTTGAACCATGATCCGTGGTGGCCAACTTTCAATTACCTTGCCCTTGCCTAAGTAAATCGCCACGTGCCAAATCGTATGTGTCCCTGGTTGGTAGTAGAAGACTAAGTCGCCGCGCTTCTTGTGACTGTAAGCAACGTGTTGGAACTTTTTGCTAGCCCACAGGTTACGTGAATTCCATTCGTTCCCTGGATAAGCATGGTGAATGGCACTGATTGGCTTAGGATTAATCCCGCCCGCATAAAGGGCCTGCATGACAAGTCCGGAACAGTCCGTCCCATAAGCCGGTTTGGAAGAAGAACCTACCAGATAAGGATTCCCTTTATACTTGTAAGCCTGCTTGATCATGGCCTCGATGTGAGCCGAGCGACCGTTCCAGGCGTGAGCACCTAGTGGGGCCACGTATGAATCGATACTCTTCCAGCTGGACTTAGAAAATCCAAGTTTGACCCAAGTCTTTTCGTTGACGTTACCAGTGGCTTTTAAGTGGTGCTTGCGTTGGAAATTCTTTACGGCGTTGTACGTCGCGTAGTTATACTTATTGTAGCCATTGGCTGTTCCCAAACGCCGCATGATCTTCCAAGTCTTGATCCCTTCGTAGCCACGTTTAACCGTATAGCCAACTTTCCCGTACGGCTTGATCTTTTTGTAATTAACTTGATAATACTTTTTAGGATTTTGGTACCCCTTCGTCTTGGCCACGAATGCCTTGTTGGCAGTGACGTATTTGCCCGTATTGGTCTTTAAGACGGGCGCGTGCCCCTTGACCGTGATGGCCTTAGAGATCTTGACGTAGTGATTCTTGTGTACTGTAGCCGCGTGGTGCTTTCGCGTGGCGTCCTTGTAATAGGCCACCGTCTTCTTAACCCGAATGATACCGGGATTAGTGGTGTAGTACTTGGTCTTGGCCTGCGCAGAGGTCGTCAGGCCCACGCTGGTCAGACCAGCGATAACGAGTAATGTGGATAACCATTGTTTCTTCATTATGCTTTGCTCCTTTGTAAATTTATTCAGTGAATCCTGAGTTAATAACTCAACGCCCGATAAGCATCGTGTTTCCGGTGGTTGTGCAGGCTCGCTATGGTCATGCTAGTTTTCCGTTTGGTCCACGGATCGTTGTAGTAAGCGCGCGTCTTACTGTAGCCAGAGAGCGTGACGGCATGATTCACAAAGCCATCGACGCCAGCCACCCAAACAACAACGGGATGACCCTTGTTGATCTGGGCTTTTATTTTCTTAAACGAAGCCCCCGTCATATTTTTAGCGGATCCGGCGTGACGTTTGACCGTTTTCATTAACCCTTTGGGATAAATCCACCAGCCAGACTTGGAGTAGGGACTGCCCACGAAACCCTTGTTGGGGTTGGAACTCCGCGGCATCTCTCTAGCCAGCGACATCTTAGTGACCTTGGCGCCAGCGTACTTCAACATCATAGTGGTCGCCGTGATTTCACAGCCAGTCGGCAGTTGCGGGCGTTGTGCAATCAGCGGGACGTTGAGCCACCGGTAAGTCTTGACGGTCCCATTGCGATGGATCCAACCAGTCCGCGTGTGATGATAAGTAAACTTCAACCAAGTGCCATCGGCCATCTTCTCCTCACGCGTAATGTGAACCTTCTTATTCGCGTAATGCCGGCCGTTCGAAATGGCCGTCATGTTTTTAGCCGAAGACTTAGCCCCGCCCGTCCGGTACACCTTGTAGTTATGTTTTCGGTTCGTCCCAATCTTGGTGTAGTAGTTAACGGTGCGCTTTTTAAAGATTTTTCGGTAAACCACTTTGGGTTTAGGCTTCACCTTATCCGTCGTTGACGACGAATCGGCAGTTGTGTCAACGGATTCGGATGACGTCGTCGCTGTGGTCGCCGCATGAACCTCCCCACTAGGGACAACGCCCAGGAGAAAGCCCAGTGCCACAATGACTAGGCTCTCGATGAGTCGTCTCATATAAAATTTCACCTCCCTCGGTTAACCGTTATATTTAATGAGACTCGCTGCTATTACAGCATTTCAATCATGAATTGTAGAAATAGCGAAGTTACTTAACATGTACGGTCTTGGCAGCCGTTACTTTCGAAAAATGACCGTGGGTGTAATAGCCAACGGTAGCGGTGACTCGCTTGGCCTTAGGTGCATAAATTTTCTTGTTGAAACGGTGTGACCCCTTCAGTTTTGCATAACGCGTGCCCTTATAAGTCTTGATCCGGGCGTAGTTCGCTTTCTTTCCTAATTTCACAGTCCCAGCGACTTTGACATATTTCTTAGAAGCCGTCTTTTTCGCGGTTAACTTGGTGATTTTGCTTTTAACCTTGGGAATGCCAGTGACCTTAGCTGGCCGAATATTTGTCTCAAAGTACTGAATGAAATAGTCGGCAATATCACTAATGCTGTCCGGATCAACGTTATTTTTACTGATTTGCTGATCGGCTGCATCAATATCATCATTGACCACACTTTGGTATTCAGTGTCTAAGCGCCCTTTAAAATGGTCGTAAACAGCCACCATTGCCCGATAGTCCTGTTTAAATACTGAAGTTACCTGACCTTTTCGACCAAGTTCACTGACCGCATGGGTCCCCAGAACATGCATGACCTCTGAGAAGTCAGCGCCGTAACCATACGCATTGACAGGACTTTTCTCCATCCGCTTAAAGAAAGCGGCATTGAGTTGTTGTTTTACTTTAGGACTAGCCTTTTTGACAATCTGCTTAACGCTGTTCTCGTCATCCTTAAAAACTCGATAGCTAATTGGCTCATCTTCATTGTTATAGGCGCTATAGGCATCGGCTTGTGTCGCGAACATAGGAACAGTGGTGGTGACGACACCCCCTACTAGGACGCTGCTTAGTAGGATTGTGGTCGCTTTGTTTATCCAGTTAAGTTTCATTGGTGCTTCCTCCTAAAATAAGTTGCTGTCATTATTTAACAAATGACTAATTCTTAACTCTGTGATAGTAAGGTTTGTGCGCAAATGCCGTGGTTTTCGAAATCTTCAAACGATTATGACTAAAGGTTTTGATGTAATAGCGAACATGCTTTCCTTTCTCGTTAACGCTTTTGATTTGATAAAGATGTGAGCTGAGTTTGCGAGATGGCACCCGCCACATCAGCAGAAGAGTGATTTTCCCACTTTTTTCTGGAGCCCAGTGGGGTTTTCGAACTTCGATGTACACAACGTTTTGGGCAATGTTGAGTTGGTTGTAGTGGTGTTTAACCGTTTTCGTACGAAACAGCCCTCTAACCTTTTTGGGCGTTCCAAACTGCCATTTGGCTGATGCGGACGCATTTTCTGGTGCCCCCAATAAGCTGGCCCCCGTTACGACCAATGCAATCGCGATCACCATTAAATAAAGTTTCTTTTTCATAAGTTTCGTCTCCTAAAACTTTTGATCCTCAGTATTTGCATCATCGATGAACGTGCCATCTTCGCGATAATTAAATGTATAGCTTTCCGGTCCTAAGATAACTAAGTAACGAGTAGCCCCCACGATGGCGAAGAACAAAGCAAAGCACCACAGCATAGCGTGGCCAAAAATTTTAAACATCATCTTCATCCCCGCCGCATCACTCTTAACGGAACTTTTCATCTCGCCAAAGGAACGCTCATCACCATTAAACCCGGTATTGACCAACCGAACGGCGCGAAATTGCGCTTTCCTGTAATCAGCTGCCTGCATCTCAGATAGGTTGTCAAAAATCCCCTTGGCTTTTCGGCCATGTTCCCACTCGTACATCACCAGGAAGCCGTTCGCGATCGGATAAAAGATTGCGGCTTGGATACCCAGGAAGAAAAGGAAGAACGGCACATGCCCCTCAAAAGATTCACTCTTTAAGAAATAAATCCAAGCAACAGCGGCGCCAATGGCAATCGCGTAACGCGTCACCCAAAACCGTATATTCAATCCGAAAAATAGCTGTTTAAGAATGTCCAATAATTTTTTACCCATAAAATGCCTCCCAAATTGATAATTACCCACTTACCCTAAAATAAGTGATTACGTAGCATAGTGTACAACAAAACGGTATTATTTTCCTCTTTTTTTGATAAAAAGAGTCTTTTATTCTCTGTTAAAGGTGTAAATACTCTATTATGGTTAGCCTTAACGCCACAATAGGAGAATAGCCAATCATGCAGAATTCAATAAGTAAACTGGTGAATCAGAAACGACAAGCTTTAGACTTGACCATTGAAAAATTAGCTGAGAAGGCTGGCGTCTCCGTTAGCCTAATCTCGCGAATTGAACGCGGAGAACTCGAGAACATTAGTCTCAAAAAGCTACAGGCTATCGCGTCAGCTCTAAATCTAACTCTCAGCGATTTCTTCACTGATGACACGTTAACCGGCGTCCACACGCTAGAATTGCTGGCTTATCTCAAGTCCCTTCCAGAAGATCAGCGTGAAACCGTCTCGGAAAGTGTCTTAAAAATCTTAAAACTATAGGCGGTACTTCTGGACGATTAACGCGGCAATTTCAGATAGCGTATGCTCACTCGCATAGCTCTGATACTCAGCCACCAAATCAATCGCTCCTGTCGCCAACTTAATGTCAAAAATACGAAATCGTCTGTAATCAATACGATGGTCTGAATCGCGATCAATCAGAAACTTCAAATCTTGCAATAGCTGTAATCTATCCAAGAACGGATCTACTACTTTTTCCATATGCCTGTCACTCCTAAAAAAATAAGCTAACCTCAACCAATTGGTTAAAGTTAGCTTAACGCCGCTGCAAGATAAAAAACAGACTTGTATGTAGGTGAAAATTAATTTGTAGATATGGCTTTAAAATTTGTTTTAGTAAATTAATTTTAACACACGTGTCAAATTCTAATGTAACCATAAGAAAAAAAGCAGTTGCTAGCGTTTTTTAGCTAGTAGCTGTCTTTTTCGTCGGACCTAAGGAAGTTCAGTCGCAACTTTTTCAAGAACTGACGCTCACAAACGCTGGATCTTCTCTAAGTTCTGAGAAGGACTATTTTTTATCTCCGATATTCAACCGAAGCTGCAAGGAGTTCTGGATACATGACATCATAACATCGGCCATTAGTAGTCTCAATTTCCATCATCCAGTATTGCTTATCCTCAGAGTCTTCAAAATCCCATGAAAGATTTTTGATTTTCCCAACAGTTCCCTTGGGTAAGAATACTGGAATTAGGTTTGCTTCGGGATCACCAACTTGAGGAACCCATTGATGGACTTCAAGTGAATGGTTCAATTCAAATTTTGCTCCGTCTCTGTCCAACCAAGTTGACTTTAAAATTTGCTTTTTGCTCACAGCCAATTGATATTGCACTGCCGTCATCCAATTAACTCTCGGTTCAAGCTCACTTCGTTTTACCCAGTAAATATTATTAGGAACAATCCGAATGACGACCCATTCTGGCAAACCAGTCGCAGATCTTCGTTGATCGACAATTTCTCCATACTTATTGCCATCCAACCGAAAGGGCTCACTATCATCTTGTTGAGCATCCAGTAAAACCCATAATGGCTTAACAAGATAAAAATAACGATACTCAGTCACCACTGACGCCTCCCACTTAACACATAACGAACCAGTTATCTGTAGCTCCACCATTAAACTACTCTAAATATACCCAAAAAGACAGGTAATACCGATCATAACAGTCGATATCATCTGTCTCTTTTAATACCCGCTTCCAGAATTTCTGGTGGGGATTTTGATGGGGAATTCCTTGATTTTAAATCAATTTTGGCTAGGTGCAGTCCTTTATCAAATTAGTAAATACTAGCAAGCAAATACAAGAATCAGATTGATATCTCACAACTTCTTAGAACCGAAATGATCGCAGAATACAGACCTAGGACGTATGTTGCCTTTGCGTTGTCAGTGCCCGGCACAACTAATATTTACCGCCGTCACTAAACAAGTAATAGATCAGCATGCCCACTCCGAGTAACGCACACGCTGCGCCTATCATCGGAACCACTTTACCAAGCTGCGTCGTAGTCATGATTATCGCACCGCCGACGAAGAGGAAGCCGCCTGCCTGTAAATTTTTCATGTATTTTCGTCCTTTCTACGTGCCGCTTTGAATTGTGTCATTGTCTACATCAACCTTGTTGCTACGCCAGAGTGAAAGACGTGCACATAATTAAATGCCATTGACCCCTTGCCTATGCGACGTCAATAGAATCTGTGTAATCAAACATACCATTACGACAAAATACTTTCAATCTATCTTCGAATTGCATTGAACTAGGTATTTTAAAGAAAATCCCTCACAAATAAAAAGACAGGTAATATCGACCACATAAAGATCGATATCGTCTGTCTTTTTTAACACTCACTTCCAGAGTTTCTGGTAGGGAACTAGTTAATTTTAAATCAATTTTGGTAAAGTGTAGTCCTTTTAAACGCAGTCTTATCGACATTCACAACTTAATTTATTAATAGGAGTTCTTCCCACTCATCTACTTCGTCACTACTTTGCTGTTAAGGTAAGTTTTGAATGGCTATCTGAGACTGATGTCATGCACTGGCTAAGCCCACTGACTGGCTCTTCAAGACCTCTGAGGGTGCTATGAACGCCATCAAGGGTGTCCAGCAGTGATTTAAACCAGCCCCTACTTTTTTACAGGCTTGGGTGTCAGGAATAGGGTAAAACTCGTTGAAAATTTGTTGGGTGTCAGCTCAGGTGTCAGATAGACGTGATATTTTATGAAACTGAATACAAAAAAGACACCATCCAAACGCCCAACTCCAGAGTGGAGTTGGCCTTAGCTTTTTACCCTATTCGCTTGTATATAAGGTACCATTATAGTTTCTTAACCCGATAAAATACGGGGACATGGCTCCATTTTTAACCCCAATAATACTAATTAATCGAAAAAATACAAATGCGGCTTTTCATAATAAAAGACTTACCTTATTGGTAAGCCTTTTATTAGTTATTCTTATATCTATTGGACAATCGCTTAACTGATGAACTCAAATAGTCCTTTTTAACTTTGAAAAGTAGACTATGTGGCCCAACATCGATAAAGGTGATCGATTTCTCTCTTATCAAATAATAAACAACAACTGTGTCACTCTGAAGATGAAAATCTCGAATTCCCTTCTTCTGATACCTTAATTGGTGATCATCATATGATTCGGGCAACGGCATACTATTTTTCAAATAAGAAACTGCTGTCTTAAATAAATTAATATCCGTTTCATCTAAATATTTATTCAGATGTTTATCAAACTTTGGTGTGTGCTGAAGATCCATTTAGACTAAATACCTAAAGACTTAAAAAAGTCTTCCTCAGTATACGAAGTTGTTAACTTTGCAGTTCCATTAACAACCTCATCAATTTCTTTTTGAACTTCTGGGCTCACGTTTTGCTCTGAATGTATTGTTACAAACGAATTCTTCAATTGTTTTGGTACGTTATTGGAGGCTAAAGCACGATTAGACGCCTTGCGCCATCGATTTGCATTTTTCAACGTACCAGAAGCTCTAATCGCCTTATTATACCTTGATGCATGCAAAGCAATACTTGACTTCATCTTTTGCTTCATAGCTAGACCTCCTCACATAATCCCTGGCTACACCTTTATCTAAGTGAGTATATCGCACATCAGACTGATTTTCAAGGGAATAAGATCAGCTATAAAGCCTGAAACTGGATCTCTAACTGAGATTGATGGTTGAAACATGGGTTAATTGGGGTGTGGGGACAGAATGTCTCCAATATGTAAGCGATTGGCGTAGGCCAATCGCGGACCCAATAAAGAAATCAATGATTTCTTTATTGAGAAGGATGTAGTGAAATAGGTTAAATAAATAAATCATGTTAACTTATTTAAAAAAGGCCTTATTGGTTTCCATAAATTGAGATGGGTTACCTAAACCATCAAGTGCAGCTCCGTCTACTCGCTTTGAGTAATTAGCACGCCCCTTCTTGCTCAAGGTTCGATACCATGTATCAAAATCAGCATCAGTATGTTTCGTCGCTTTATAAGTCTTCACGGGCTTCATATCAGTCAATTT
Organism: Levilactobacillus tujiorum; assembly: GCF_012641185.1. Classification (GTDB taxonomy): domain Bacteria; phylum Bacillota; class Bacilli; order Lactobacillales; family Lactobacillaceae; genus Levilactobacillus; species Levilactobacillus tujiorum. The sequence goes on along the minus strand of NZ_JAAXLK010000006.1, from coordinate 5,878 downwards.
GACCCAGCCACCCTTATGCTTCTTCTTGGTAATGGGGGTCATGTAGTAATAAACCATCCACTTACCCTTATGTTTGATTTGGGTAATGCTGGTCCGGACCCACTTATTCTTCTTATAATTTTTCAAATAATGATTGGTCTTCAGCTTGATATTTTTAGCCTTACCGGTCATCTTATAAGTCCGACCCTTTTTATTCTTGACCTTATATTTGGCATGATGCCATGTCTTGGTTTTATAAATCCGGCTATAGCCGGTCTTCTTCGCTGAAGCAGTTACAACTGGGGCAACGGTACCGCCAACCATGGTCAACGCCATCATCATGGCAACTAAAATACGATTCATCTTTTTCATCTTGAAAACTCCCTTGATTTTGACCCGGCCGCACGTAACGACTGGGTTCTTATTTATTTTACATGAATTAGATGGGGCTTGGGGACGGTTTTAGCCCCCAAGCAGGCAAGGTGCGCTAGCACCAGGCCATTTGGTAGAGATGGGGTGTGGGGGTTTACCCCCAATGGTCGGCCATGTTAGTGGCGACCCCCATTATTGACTAGGAATTATCCCAAAGAGACATTTATTAGCACATCCTTTCTAACGTTTCATCCGTCGATGACCAAAGTCTAACCAGACGACCCGAAAACTTGGGACACCGGCCATGGTGTTATACCGTAACGTCACAATGTCACCCACATTGACATCGACGGCATGGGCATAGGCGGCGGGAATCTCATACTTCTTGAAAGGTGAGACCTTGATTAACGGTTCCCCCATCACTGTGGTATCCGCATACAGCTTGTAATCCCGTTGCTTAACCGGGACCTCAATATCACGATACTTGCTAGGTTGCGGATTCTCTGGCCGGTTATGACTCAAAATAATCGGGTTATTCGGCTCCGTCATATCATAGCGAACTTCATCTCCATGGGTCAGATGATTATTGCGCACAAAGTGCTCGCTAACTTCCGTATGGCGTTCGGGACCGGTCAACGTTCCTTTAGCGGACCCGTTTGCATGACTTGACGACCGGTCAAGGTCCCACCCGTCATATAAATACAGCAATCGAAATAATTCAATTACTGATCAGGGCCACAATGTATTAATAAACGCGGCCCAAGCGGTCTGATTATTTACACCCTTCATAAGCTTCAGTGCCATTACCGTATTTCCAGCAGCATTAGACAATCTAACACCCGGATCATCCATATCTATGCCTTTTACCTGTCTCACACGTGCTCTAAGACATGCTTTGGTAGTTGGAGTTGAGCATATTTTGTAAGCCTACTATAATTTAGTCCTTTTGTTCGATACATATGTATATATACAGCCAGTACATCACCTTCCATCGGCCAAGTAAAGTTATCATTATCCTTTGCTTTACTATTAATGGGATCCATCACTAACCACCTACTCTATTTAAAGATACTCCTAAATCATAATTTAATTGAAATAATAGTTCAATTAGATTTTATCATATTAGGCCTATTAGTCAATTTTTACACAAATAATAGGATAAAGAGTCCTGTTTCCTCTTTTGCTAATAAATTAACCTTGGTATGTATTAGGTGAAGGAGGTAGTACATTGGCTTCAGATATAGGACATCAGGTTGCTTCTCGAATTCTTCAGTTGCGCCAAGCAAAAAAAATGACACAAGAACAGCTAGCGGAACGGGCAAACATTGATGCTTCCGTAATCTCACGAATTGAAAGAGAATCGAGGACAAATATCCGTCTCGATACATTGAATAAAATCGTCGAAGCTTTAGGTACTAATTACGAAGAAATGTTTTCTTTTACCGATAGCGACAATGTAAGAGAAAGAATTCAAAGTAAACTCGATCTCATCACAGACGATGACACATTAAGTACAATCGAAAAGCTCATTGATCTTTTAACAGTCTCAAAAAAATAGTGTTACTCCCACCAAAAAACACGATTACCAATTAAGGTAGTCGTGTTTTTTGGTGGGGATTTTGGTGGGGAACCATGTAAATCCCCACCAATTTAAGTCCTTTTATAACAACCGAAACGTTGTCAAATCAACATTACGTCTTCAAGTTTTCTAACTATATTATTCCCACTCAATAAATAACTAACTTTCTAAAGCCTACAGGGACAACAACGACACGACCCACCATTGCGATTGGCAAACATTTGGCAAACAAATCTTCTATTCATTAAGCAAGTGCTGATTACCATTAAAGACACTGCTGGGTGTTATAGAGGACTTAAAACTAATGTTTCCTGTCATTTTTTCAGCTAGGCCATCATCATTTCTATCCCATAAGTGAGCATAATACTTCAATGTAATATCTGGACTTGAATGGCCCAACCTTCTCGAAATGGTTAAAACATCCGCGTTAATCTCATTGATCAAGTAACTCACGTGGCTGTGTCGCAATCCCTTAGGTTGAATTACAGGAACTCCAGCCAGCTTTGCATAACGAGTAACTACTACATTAACTGTTGTTCGAGACATCGGCATACCATCATAAGAAAGAATGAAGTTGTTAAACCCATGCTCCATTTGGACTTTTTTCCAATCTGATAGATACTTTACAGTATCCTTATCAAGTGAAATCGTTCGCATTCCACTACTCGTCTTCGTATATGGCTTGACAGTAAAATTAGATTTATTTTTGTAATCAAGAGTATGATGCACCCTTAATTTATCGTGATTCAAATCTACATCATCCCATGTCAATGCTAATCCTTCACTTACCCGAATACCAGTCATGAAGTAAAGCCAAATCATAATAAAGCAAAGATGTTCATGAAAATCCGAAACGCAAATCTGCGAAATTACCTGTTCAAATTGGCTTTTGGTCCAATATTTGACAATGGCTTTCCCCTTAGATATCGACTTTGTGCGTTTAGACTTATTAATCTTAAGATATCCTATCTCGACTGCATAATCTAACGTCTGCCTGAATGAAATATAGCACATACTAGCGTAGCTTTTTGAAAATCCACTCTTACCCGATAACCAAGTTCGATACTCTTCACAGTCACTAGCAGAAATATCCTCCAACAGTTTTTTCCCAAATCTTTTAGTGGCATACCTAAACAACGCTAAGTGACTCTTATAGGTACTATTCTCTACATCACCCTTATATGCTGGCATAAACTTTTCCCTTAAGAATGTAGCGTAATTTAGACGAAAAACTTCACGTCCACTGGCTGCTAAATACTCGCTCTTAATACGTGCAGCTTCCAGTGAGGCAGCACGCTCACTTTTGAATGGTTTTCCGTTCGAATCACGACGTCCTTTCTTAAACTTTTGCTTACCATTCTGATCTCTACCTATGAGAACATTGTAGAAAGGCTTCCCATTTTTATCAACATATACATTAGGATACTTTCTTTTCATCATTAACGCTCCTCTTGATTAAGAGATGCGTCAAGAATCTCAGAAACTACTGAGGTAGGAACTAGTCCTACTCTTTTTCCATTATAAAACTCGATTCCTCGACTTACCAATGTTGTTTTTGCTATACGGATAATGCGTCGTGCCTGTTCTTTTGGAAATCCCAGTGCCACCAAATCATTATAACTAGTGAAGACTTTTTCCATAAATAGTACGCTCCTTTCTTTAATTGTGTGTTCTATTGAATCCAGCCCTCAGCTATGAGATAATCTAGCTGAAAAATCGTTTTGTCGAGGGATTACTAACTGTGCTTGTCAAAGTATGTTAGTTTTCCTTCTTTTTTGTACCAAGAAAATTAAGCACTTTCCCGACATCAATTGATCCAGGAATAATCTTTGAATTCATTAGATTATTTTTATGCGTTGAAATTATCTTCCATTTCACCTTGTCTAGCTCATAGCCTACAATCTTTTCTTCAATAATTTGTTTTGAAGTAAATTCAATAATCGTTCCTAAACGGCGTTTTAGTTGTTCAAAACTATCATCTTCTCCTGCTGTCTTGGTATCTAGATAAAACTTAAATGGGTTAAACGGTGTTGTAATAAAGATGATATCCGCCATTATGAATGCGTTATGGTATCTCGCTCTGGTTTTTTTATCAAAATTCATAGGGTCTAAAATAGAAAGTAAGTCCTGATATGGTAAACTCTCTGGTCGAAGTTCATCCAGTATCATAATTCTCTGACCAGAATATCCCTCGAATGGGTCGTTTGAACTGCCACTCTTGAAATAAGGGATATTTTGCATTTTGGCATACTCTAAAGCGTATCTAGTCTTTCCTAAACCGGCGGGGCCCCATAACCATACAGTCTTTATTGACTCATGTGACTTTCTCTTCTCCTCCAGCCATTTGCTGTGTTCAATCTCTTGTCGACCCTTATCTATCTTAGCCAGCTTATCAACCTCTCGAGAGTATATCCTAGCTCCAAAAGTCATCAATTCCTTCGAGGCTTCTTCTCTATTCAAATCTCCATTAGAAAAATCATCAAGAATATCCTCTGGACTCTTTCTCATTTCTAGTTGACTAACCAGTTTTTTGAAATGAAAGTTTGAAATAACTTCATCCGGATCATACTGAAACTTTTCACTTGAATTCTTTGTTCGATGAAGCAAATACATAAATGAATTTTCGGCTCCGGTCTTTGCACTGTTTCCGCGCTTTGTCATAATCTCAATCTGTTGTGGTTCATCTTCCAGACGCTTTGCAATTGTCTCAACACTGACTCGCCTATCAAACTCCATGACCAAGTGAATATGCGGCTCAATGTCTTCGCCATCTTCATTGACATCTTTATCATGAACAATCATTGCATATCGTTTTAGATGATCCGATTCAAGTAAAGATTTTGTTCGACGGTCCAAATTATCCACACTACCCAATGGCAAACGGCCTAATTGTGTCCCGTACATCATAACTGACGATTTAAGTGACTTCATTTCCCTTATCTCCATTCTGAATAATTTATAAGTGGTTCCTTATCGCTATAACCTTTTCAAGATTAATGTTTATTCATAACCACTTATAAACAGGCCCTTAAAGTGGTTATGAATAAAGAGATTTGATTAAAAAAATACCTTTATGAGATTGTTATTATGTCATTACCGAAGCACCTACGGGAATAATAAATTATTCCTCTTCAGTGCTTCGGTAATGACAATGAACCTAAACAATCTCACCGATTGATGTACTTAATCAAATCCATACCAATGAATGGCGCAACAATTCTTTCTGGTGAACCATCATCCTTCCCAACAAGACCTTCAAACTTTTGGGAATCCAATTTCAAATCACCATCCTGAATATCCGGAAAGAGGAACTTTCTGTCACGCAACTCACTATTCCCTAGCAAAATCCTTTCACTGAATTGTTCGCGAATTTCAGTCGAAATGTTTCGCGCATTTGCTTGTTGAATACCAACTAACAAATGGAAATTCAGTTCGCGGCCTAATAAAGCAATCTGCTTGAGACATCCGTCAATTTCAGCAGATTCTGTCTTAGACACCATCTCCTTCCATGCTGCAAGCTCATCAACCACAATCAAATGAGGTACCAAACTTTCAGTAGAATGTTCACGATGGTACGACTCCATACTGTTCAAATCAGCAACTACTTTTCTCAACAACTCAATCATTTCATCTTGCTCATAAGCAACCGTGACTTCTGGTGTTTCCTCAATTCTTGATAGCTCAGATTTTTTGGGGTCAACAACTGTAATGTCCCATTCTCCAGTACCCGATACAATTGCAATTAAATACTTCATCAAAGTTGTCTTACCTGAACCAGTCTTGCCACTGACAAGACAATGATATTGTTTATTCCAATCAAAGTAGTGTCCTTTGTCTAGGGTCCGTCTGAAAACTACTTAAGTAAGATGCAAATTGAGGCAATGTAAACCGTAGCCAGATAAACATGAGCGAGCTTATCATAACGCGTTGCAATCCTACGAAAGTTCT
>NZ_JAAXLK010000059.1 GCF_012641185.1 Levilactobacillus tujiorum | reverse complement strand
TGACGTGTACCCCAAAAGTTGGAACGTTTTATGCTGCTTGTGCTAGCTCAAAGTCACGTGGTGATAAATACCCAAGCTTACCTTGAATCCGATCATTATTATAATAATGAATCCACTCATCAACTGCTTGTTCTAGACTGGTGCCATCTTCAAAGGCCTTACTTGGTCCAATCTCGGCCTTTAGTTTATTAAAGACCGTTTCGCACGCCGCATTATCCAAACAGGTCGCTCGACGTGACATGCTTTGACGAATATTTCCTTTACG
>NZ_JAAXLK010000058.1 GCF_012641185.1 Levilactobacillus tujiorum | reverse complement strand
TGACCCGTACCCCAAAAGTTGGAACAAACTAGAGGGGTATAAATCATGGTTGTTTCAGTTGAAAATAAGATTAAAGCTGTCGAAGACTATCTTAGTGATCGTGGTGAATCGTATACAATAGTTGCGACGCGTTACGGTATAGGACGGTATGCTCTTCGTGTTCTAACTGGTATTTATCAAGTTCATGGTCGAGAAAAACTATTGAATCCGCCACACATAACTGGTGAATTCCGTGTGAATTTAGTAGAGTGGAAGGAAAAGAATCATGCATCGTTAGAAGCAACCTGCATCAAGTTTGGTTTCCCGAAGCCTACGTCTGTTTCGAATTG
>NZ_JAAXLK010000057.1 GCF_012641185.1 Levilactobacillus tujiorum | reverse complement strand
GCCTTTACCTCACCAACTAACTAATACGCCGCGGGTCCATCCAGAAGTGATAGCCGAAACCACCTTTCAAACAAAAACCATGCGGTTTTTGTTGTTATACGGTATTAGCACCTGTTTCCAAGTGTTATCCCCTGCTTCTGGGCAAGTTACCCACGTGTTACTCACCAGTTCGCCACTCGCTTCATTGTTGAAATCAGTGCAAGCACGTCATTCAACGGAAGCTCGTTCGACTTGCATGTATTAGGCATGCCGCCAGCGTTCGTCCTGAGCCAGGATCAAACTCTCATCTTATAGATGATGTGCTTGAATAGCTCATCGATTGTTGTTACTTTTT
>NZ_JAAXLK010000056.1 GCF_012641185.1 Levilactobacillus tujiorum | reverse complement strand
CCCTCTCCCTGTGGGCTGAGGGTTCCCCACAAATTAATGCGAGCACTGAGCAATCCCCTCGCCCCTCCGGGGAGAGGGTTAGGGTGAGGGGAACATACGGCGGTGGTGGTCATTCCGTTCACTTTATGTTCCTTGCTACTCTGTAACGACATGACCGGTGAACGTGCCAGGGTGGCTCAGTCGCCACCACCCTGGCGACCCGGGCTCCCGGCGGTAAATCGCCGCTTCGCGGTGCCCTCGGCTTATTCCTTCCGGCTTATCGGGTACGGGCGGAGGCAACGTCCCTGTAAAGCCGCCCTCTCGGCGCATCCCTGCGCCTCGCCCCGGCCGGAAGGCAAACGCCTCAGCGATTTACAGCCGGACCAGGGCATCGCTGACAGCCCTCAGTCATTTAGAAAGCAAC
>NZ_JAAXLK010000055.1 GCF_012641185.1 Levilactobacillus tujiorum | reverse complement strand
GGACGAACCATCTTACCAAAGAGTTCAGACCAACCACCGTTCTTCATCTTGGCCTGTTCTTCGATTTGCGACAATTCTTTATCAACTGCCGCCGTATCGTGCTTGTTCATGGTATCTAACACTTCACGCGCCTGATCAGAGTGCCCCGTTTTAACCAAGAACCGAGGACTTTCTGGCAGGATCAGACCACCCAAGAACAACAGAGCCGCTGGAATCGCCGCGAAGCCTAACATCCAACGCCAACCCGTGTAGATCCCGGCCCAAGCATAGTTGGTGATGTAGGCAAACAGAATCCCCGTCATCACCATCAGTTGAAACAGACTGGACATGGTCCCCCGCTTGTCAGCAGGTGATAATTCCGCCAAATACGTCGGAATCAGCGCTGACGCTGCCCCCACGGCCATCCCTAAGAT
>NZ_JAAXLK010000054.1 GCF_012641185.1 Levilactobacillus tujiorum | reverse complement strand
ATTGACTTTGGTAACTCAAATGTTCAGTCCTACAACCCCAAAGAGCAAGCTCTTTGGTTTGGGCTATTCCCCGTTCGCTCGCCGCTACTTAGGGAATCGATTTTTCTTTCTATTCCTGTGGGTACTTAGATGTTTCAGTTCCCCACGTCTGCCTCAACTCAAGTATGTATTCCCTGAGTTGTAATTACTGATTAAAGTAATTGGGTTTCCCCATTCGGAAATCTCCGGATCAAAGCTTACGTACAGCTCCCCGAAGCATATCGGTGTTAGTCCCGTCCTTCATCGGCTCCTAGTACCAAGGCATCCACCATGCGCCCTTCATAACTTAACCTAATGATTACGTCGTAATCATTGATTAATTGAGTATTAGCGATATAAACTAATTAAAAAACTCAAAAATACGCAGTTGTTTCTCGGTTTAATTATCTTAATAATTAAAGGAAAATAATTGATAATATCTAGTTTTCAAAGAACAAGTTTGAGGGTAGGCCCCTCAAAACTGACCATTGTTTCGACAAAGTATGTGTAGCCTCCGTATATTCCTTAGAAAGGAGGTGATCCAGCCGCAGGTTCTCCTACGGCTACCTTGTTACGACTTCACCCTAATCATCTGTCCCACCTTAGACG
>NZ_JAAXLK010000053.1 GCF_012641185.1 Levilactobacillus tujiorum | reverse complement strand
GAAGATGCTCAGTGGGACCGAATCAAAGGATACTTCCCGCCATACCGGACTGGCCGTCCATCAAGCCTAGACAACCGTACCGCCCTCAACGCTATCCTCTGGCTCATGCGCAGCGGGGCTCCTTGGCGTGATCTACCTGAACGCTATGGCTCTTGGAAAACGGTGTATAGTCGCTTCCGAGCCTGGGTAAGTTCAGGCTTGTTCGAACAGGTTTTTCTCGAATTGATTGACAATCCCGACATGGAAAACTTGAGCTTAGATTCAACGATCGTTCGAGCGCATCAAAAGGCCACTGGGGCAAAAAAAACGCCGAATGTATGGTCGAAAATCAAGCTATTGGACTAAGTCGAGGTGGCCGAACGACCAAGATTCACGCACTCGTTGACGGATTAGGGAATCCCTTGGGTTTTCGCCTAACAGGTGGTCAAGTACATGATAGCCAAGTTGCCAGTGAGTTGCTGGAAGGCTTCGATATTTCTCAATCAAATATTATCGCGGATAAAGCCTATGGCACCGCGAAACTTCGCCAGTATATTAAAGATAAAGCAGCCGTCTATACCATTCCGCCAAAGGAAAATACCAAAGACAAGTGGACCTGTGATTACCACGTTTATTGTGAGCGCCATTTGATTGAGAACTTCTTCAATCAGTTGAAGAACTTTCGTAGGATTGCAACGCGTTATGATAAGCTCGCTCATGTTTATCTGGCTACGGTTTACATTGCCTCAATTTGCATCTTACTTAAGTAGTTTTCAGACGGACCCTA
>NZ_JAAXLK010000052.1 GCF_012641185.1 Levilactobacillus tujiorum | reverse complement strand
GAACTCGAAATCTAACGTCCGTTCGGGGGCACTGTTGCAAATAGTCGGTGGTGATAAACTTATCATCCCCTTTTGCTGATGGAGCTGCACATGAACCCATTCAAAGGCCGGCATTTTCAGCGTGACATCATTCTGTGGGCCGTACGCTGGTACTGCAAATACGGCATCAGTTACCGTGAGCTGCAGGAGATGCTGGCTGAACGCGGAGTGAATGTCGATCACTCCACGATTTACCGCTGGGTTCAGCGTTATGCGCCTGAAATGGAAAAACGGCTGCGCTGGTACTGGCGTAACCCTTCCGATCTTTGCCCGTGGCACATGGATGAAACCTACGTGAAGGTCAATGGCCGCTGGGCGTATCTGTACCGGGCCGTCGACAGCCGGGGCCGCACTGTCGATTTTTATCTCTCCTCCCGTCGTAACAGCAAAGCTGCATACCGGTTTCTGGGTAAAATCCTCAACAACGTGAAGAAGTGGCAGATCCCGCGATTCATCAACACGGATAAAGCGCCCGCCTATGGTCGCGCGCTTGCTCTGCTCAAACGCGAAGGCCGGTGCCCGTCTGACGTTGAACACCGACAGATTAAGTACCGGAACAACGTGATTGAATGCGATCATGGCAAACTGAAACGGATAATCGGCGCCACGCTGGGATTTAAATCCATGAAGACGGCTTACGCCACCATCAAAGGTATTGAGGTGATGCGTGCACTACGCAAAGGCCAGGCCTCAGCATTTTATTATGGTGATCCCCTGGGCGAAATGCGCCTGGTAAGCAG
>NZ_JAAXLK010000051.1 GCF_012641185.1 Levilactobacillus tujiorum | reverse complement strand
GTTAGGGAAGGTGCGAACAAGTTCCTGATATGAGATCATCATATTCATCCGGAGCGCATCCCAGAGGGACATCATGAGCCATCAACTCACCTTCGCCGATAGTGAATTCAGCACTAAGCGCCGTCAGACCCGAAAAGAGATTTTCCTCTCCCGCATGGAGCAGATTCTGCCATGGCAGAATATGACCGCTGTCATCGAGCCGTTTTATCCCAAGGCGGGCAATGGCCGACGGCCCTATCCGCTGGAGACCATGCTGCGTATTCACTGCATGCAGCATTGGTACAACCTGAGCGACGGTGCCATGGAAGATGCCCTGTACGAAATCGCCTCCATGCGCCTGTTTGCCCGATTATCCCTGGATAGCGCCCTGCCGGATCGCACCACCATCATGAATTTCCGCCACCTGCTCGAGCAGCATCAACTGGCCCGTCAATTGTTCAAGACCATCAATCGCTGGCTGGCCGAAGCAGGCGTCATGATGACCCAAGGCACTTTGGTGGATGCCACCATCATTGAGGCACCCAGCTCTACCAAGAACAAAGAGCAGCAACGCGATCCGGAGATGCATCAGACCAAGAAAGGCAATCAGTGGCACTTTGGCATGAAGGCCCACATTGGTGTCGATGCCAAGAGTGGCCTGACCCACAGCCTAGTCACCACCGCGGCCAACGAGCATGACCTCAATCAGCTGGGTAATCTGCTTCATGGAGAGGAGCAATTTGTCTCAGCCGATGCCGGCTACCAAGGAGCGCCACAGCGCGAGGAGCTGGCCGAGGTGGATGTGGACTGGCTGATCGCCGAGCGTCCCGGCAAGGTAAAAACCTTGAAGCAGCATCCGCGC
>NZ_JAAXLK010000050.1 GCF_012641185.1 Levilactobacillus tujiorum | reverse complement strand
AGAACTCTTCGCCACTGCCGATGAACGTATTGCCAACCTTGGTCTGTATGGAGTGTCAGCTGGTAATTGGTCTCTGGTAAGCGATCGACTAAGCGTCTCAACGGCTCTAGACTGAAGGCTAGTGTTGGATGCCTACTGATCTCCCATTCAAGGATTCGATTACTGTAAAGGTCCTTAATGACCTCTAGATAGACTTTATCACCATTCTTGGCTTTCAATTCAGTTACGTCGCAGACCATCTTTTGAAAGGACCGATCAGCCTTATTACGACGGTTTAGATGATTCTTGGCTACGCGACCTTTAGGACCCTTAGAAGAATCGTATCGACGCTGAAGTTTCGAGTATTTCTCACACTTGATTCCGAGTTTATGCATGATTCGTTGAATTCTTTTATGATTAGGCGCCGGTTGGCGCCTAATCTGATAATACTTTCTAACTAGCGCAACTACACGTCGCGTTCCGTAGTTACCGTGGTGTTCATCAAAGATGCGTTGAATCAGTACGCCTAATTCTTGATCATTATCCTTACCTTGAGTTAACTTCGTTTGCCAGTACTGAAACGTTGACATACTGATGGGCAAGGCTGCGATCAAGTCGGCTAGTTTGTATTTCGACCTGAGTTCGATGATGATTCCGCTGAGCTCCCGTTTGGACGCTTTTTGGAGGCTTTTAGTTTTTTTAAGGCATCGAGTTGAATCCGTAATAATAGATTCTCTTTTTCCAACGCTTTGATCTTGTCTTGATCTGATTGTGGCATGAGAGGTTCCTCCGTTATGCATCATTAACAATCGGCCCGTACCTGCAGTTTGATAGATCTTCTCCCAATTCGAAACAGACGTAGGCTTCGGGAAACCAAACTTGATGCAGGTTGCTTCTAACGATGCATGATTCTTTTCCTTCCACTCTACTAAATTCACACGGAATTCACCAGTTAT
>NZ_JAAXLK010000005.1 GCF_012641185.1 Levilactobacillus tujiorum | reverse complement strand
CTGAGTCCCCCTTGTAAGTGGTGTTGTGGTGATTCCATTTTACAAGGACTCAGACTATGAGTCTTCTTTTATACTTTCTGACTACTGTTGCACTTCAATTGTAAATTCGTCATCTAAAATTTCTCCTCAAACCATTGTCGCTATCACCGGTACAAGGCTACCTTAGCCATATTTCCGTTTTCACCGACCTTTTGAGAGCAGCAACTCACCTCACCGACCAAAAAAGAGAGACCCCAACCTGCCCAATTGGCAAATTAGGTTCTCCCTTTTCAGTTACTTTTTCATTGATGGCTTAATCTTCCAAGTACTGCTTAGTTGCCGCCACAATATCCTGCAGCCCAACCTTAGCATCGGAGAAGAACATCTGCGTGTTATCCAATGAGAACAATGGGTTTTGGATACCTGCGTACCCGGTACTCATTGACCGCTTGATGACAACAACAGACTTCGATTTATCAACGTCCAGGATTGGCATCCCAGAAATTTCATTCCCACTTTCACGAGCCAGTGGGTTGGTAACATCGTTCGCCCCAATAACCAGGGAAACATCGGTACTTTCAAACATTGGATTGGCATCATCCAACTGCTTCATCTGGTCATAAGGCACGTTAACATCGGCCAACAGCACGTTCATATGCCCAGGCATCCGCCCAGCAACCGGGTGAATGGCGTAGTTAACGTTGATGCCCTTTTCCGTCAGTACTGTCGCTAACTCAGCAACTTCGTGTTGGGCTTGCGCTGCGGCTAACCCATACCCAGGAACGATCATGACGTTCTGAGCGTAGGCCAGTTGCAACCCAATATCATCGGCAGAAGTTTCCTTGACGTCAACCGGCACATCGGCACCAGCACCGCCGCTATCACTGTCACCAGTCCCAAAGCCACCGGCTAAGATATTGGCAACTGAACGGTTCATCGCTTCGGCCATTTGCAACGTCAGGATTGTCCCGGCGGCCCCAACTAAGGCACCGGCAATAATCAAGACTTGGTTATTGATAACGAACCCGGCAAAGGCAACGGCCAAACCGGTGAAGGCGTTCAAGAGTGAAACGACAACCGGCATATCGGCCCCACCAATTGGCAAGGTCATCAGTAGCCCAAAGATTAAGGCCATGACTAATCCTAGAATAACGAACCAGATGTTAGTTGGCGTTGCCAGCATGAACCAGCCAGCGGCTAACATCCCAATAATGACAAGAACATTGAGCAATTTTGCGCCTGGGAATGTAATTGGCTTCCCAGGAACCTTACCCGATAATTTACCAGTCGCAATCAATGATCCAGAGAAGGTAATCCCCCCAATGATCACATCAAGAAAGACTGGGATGGAAAATGCGAGGCTCAGGCCCACGCCGTCACCCTTCATCAGGTAATCGAAGATCCCAATGACGGCAGCGGCGCCACCACCCACGGCGTTAAAGAGACTAACCAGTTGAGGAACGTCTGTCATTGGCACCTTCCGTGCTTTGACGACCCCATATGCGATTCCGACGATCAAGCCGGCGAGCAGGACGATCCAACCAGTAGCGGTAATCTTACCATCGGCAATGACTTCAACAATAATCATAATAACAGCCATAAACATCCCGATAGCGGAAAGCCCATTCCCTTTGCGGGCGGTCTTAGGAGAGCGCATCATGTGCACACCCAAGACGTAGCACACCGCGGAAATTAAGTAAATTAAAGAGGCAAACGTTTGTAGGGTACTCATTTAGAATCATCCCCCTCTGACTTAGCTTTTGGTTTGCGATCAAACATCCCTAGCATTCGATCGGTAACGGTATAACCACCCGCCACGTTAATCGCCGCGAATACCGCGCCAAAGAACGCTAACGTGTAGAATACCCAATTATTCGCTTCCGCCGCAATGACGAAGGCCCCAACGACAACCACACCATGAATGGCGTTGGCCCCAGACATCATAGGGGTTTGTAACGTCGCTGGAATTTTACTCATGACTTCAAAACCAACCAATAGACTCAGAACAAAGATTGCGAGATTCGTAAATAATTCTTCACTCATCACTAATCAGCTCCTTTCGCGTCGTCTTGATCATCAGCCGGCGTTTCAGGCTCTTCTGGCGTTGCTGGCTTGCGTTCTGGTAAGTCCATGGCCGACCGTAAGCGGTTACTAATAATTTCGCCATCGTAGGTTGCCAGCAGATCACCCATCACGTCATCGTCAACATCGAAGACCAATTTACCATCTTGATTAAGATCATTTAAGACAGCCTGCACGTTCTTGGCGTACATATCTGAAGCTGAAGCTGGTAATTGACTGGCCATATCGCCGGCACCCACGATTTCCGCACCATTTGGTGTCGTCACCGTTTCATCCGGCTTCGATCCAGCCACGTTACCACCCAGATCACTGGCAGCCAAATCCATAAATAACGTCCCGGTCTTGGCTTCGTCCACAGACTTCTGGGTAACCAGCAGTGGTGGCCGCCGTCCAGGCACTTGCGCGGTCGTAATGATCACGTTGTTTTGGGCGATAAATCCTTCCAATTCTGCTTGTTGTTGCGCGGTTTCTTCCTCGGTTAATTGCCGAGCATAGCCCCCTTCACCAGTAGCAGAAACGGAGGTCGTCAGGAACGTTGCCCCTAACGACTCCACTTCACCACGGGAAGCTGGCCGAATATCGTAGCCGGAAACCATCGCACCTAACCGCTTGGCGGTCCCAATGGCCTGTAATCCGGCAACCCCGGTTCCTAAGACCAACACCTTAGCTGGCTTGGCAGTCCCGGCAGCGGTGATCATCATTGGGAAATACCGTGAGAAATGATCCGCGGCCATCAGTCCTACCTTATAACCAGCCACACTGGCCTGCGAACTCAAAACATCCATCGTTTGTGCCCGCGAAACCGTCCGTGGGAGCAATTCAAACGCTAATGCTGTGATCTTCTTCGCAGCCAGTTTCTTAATAAACTCAGTATCCGTCAGTGGTGCTAACAATCCGATGAGGGTTTGTCCCGCCTTCATCTGATCAATAGCTGCATCATCCGGTTGAGCAATCGTGGCGATTACAGTTGCCTGCGTAATCGCCTCTGAGCGGTCAACGACTTTGGCACCAGCATCGGTGTAAACTGCGTCACGATAGAAGGACCGTTCCCCTGCACCTTGTTCGATCAGTACTTGGTAGTCATTCTTGACAAGCTTACGTACGACGTCCGGTGACAACGCGACCCGGTTTTCACCAGGCGCTTCTTTTAAAACCGAAATGGTAATTGCCATTCAACACATCCCCTTTTTGATAAGCTGTTCACAAGTCAACTATAAAGCATTTTAGGTCACAAAACAATGCTTTTAGTGGTATTTGTGCACAAGCAACAATTCTTTGTGCCACGCGGCAGTAAGTGCTTCATTTCATCGAAAAAATCACAAAATATTTTTCCAAATACACACTTAATTTTCTAATTGTTTAGCCTAGTAATTCTGAAAACAAGTTTTAACATTCACAATTAAAAATGATGACTTATTTTCATTTGTAACTTATTGGTCTAATCCAATCGGATATTTACCCCAATTGACACTGGTTACAGCAGCTGACTAAGCAACTTACATTTTTGAGTGTTAGCGCTCTCATCACGCTGCAACTAGTTGGCCTAGTCCCTCAACTAGCCTCAACTCAATTGACACTGGCTACTAATCTTTTCAGTTGTGACGTCTGCCATTTTCAAGCGACCCCGCTTGCTAAAGTCCCCAACGGGTAATTGCCTCGGCAACGCCCCGTTCAAAATCAGCCGTCGTCACGTAACGTGCGGCCTGTTTGACGGCTGGGGTGGCGTTTTGAACCGCGACGGGACAGCCCACCTGCGTCAACATGGGGAGATCATTCGCATTGTCGCCAATCGCCATAATCTCAGCGGCCGAGATCCCCAGCCGCTTCCCCAAGGCCAACGTCGCCGCGCCTTTATCGACACCAACTGGATTGACCTCCATGTAGCGGCCGGACGAAAACGTACAGTTAACCGGCTGGTGCACCTGCTCACGTACCGCGGCCGCCGCTGCCCGTCGTACCTCAGCGTCGGGATTCATCGCGATAACTTTCATAATCGGTTGTGATCGGAATTGCTCGAAATCCCCCTGCATTCGCTCGGCTTGAACCCCACGCGTTTGCAAATAGGCCAAGTCATCCGGCCGCGGGTGATAAATGGTTAAGCGCGTCAGGGTATACACGTGAATCGCGACATCAAATGCCTGTAAGGCCCGAAAGACCGTGGCAGCCACTTCATAAGGCATCGTGTGTGACAGTAACACCTGATTCTCCGCATTTTCCACCACCGCCCCACCGTTGTAGGAAATCACATATTGCTGTGGTTGCTGCCACAAGCCCAATTCCTGCAAGAGCGGCTGAATACTCAGAAAACTCCGACCAGTATTCGGCACAAATTTAATTCCCGCCTGGGTCGCACGTTTGATCGCGGCCACATTTTCTAACGAGACACTCCCATCGGCCCGGAGTAACGTTTCATCTAGATCGCTCGTCACCATGCGGTACACTGTCAGTCCCCCTAATCGAATGAAGAGTCCGAGATTTCCCCCGAACTCTTCATTAGTTGTCCATTACGTTGAGCCTGCTCTCGTCAGTCTCCGCGCAATGATTATTAAGATTCTTCGATCCCGGAAATTAACGACAGCGTATGCATATCATCGCCTAAATCATCGTAGAGCTTCCGGTAAAGTTGATAATACTTATTGTAGGTCGCGTGCTGTTCAGCTCGTGGTTCAACCTTATCGCCTAACACTTGCCATTTCTGAACTTCATCAACGGTCAGCGTATCGGTTGCCAGACCAGCTAGCATGACATCGCCCAAGTTAGCTTCGGCATCATCAACTGGCGTGCGGACAGCGTAGCCCGTGACGTCGGCAAACATTTGAACCCAGTCAGGTGAGTTCGTGACCCCACCAGCAATGACGATGTAGTCGCCAAGGTCCCGGCCGGTACTCTCCATGCTGTGACGCAAGGCGTAGCATACGGCTTCTTGGAAGGCGTGGAACAAGTCGGCCTTCGTGTGGACCAATGACAATCCGAAGATCATCCCTTTAGCATCGGAGTTCCAGACTGGCGCCCGTTCACCCATAAAGTAAGGCAGAACTACCAAGCCACGGCTACCAGCTGGGACATTCTTAGCTTCTTCACCCAGCGTGACGTAGGCGTTAGGACCACCCTGATTGTGAACCGCGACTTCAGCATCGCCAAAGTTATCGCGGAACCACTTGGTGATGGCACCCGCCGTTGCAGACCCACTGAAGTTGTAGACCAAGTCACGTGACTTGTACGGGTATGGCCAAACGATGAGTCCCTTACCCTTGATTGGCTTTTCACTGACTAAGGCGGCATTCATGGACGACCCAATCGCAGCAACGTAGCGGCCGGGTTCAAAGACACCCATCCCAATATTGGCAGCACCAACGTCAACCCCACCAGCAATCACTGGGGTGCCAGCGTTCAAGCCCAGATCAGCTGCCACGTCCGCGGTCAACCGACCCGCAATTTCGGTCGCGTCCACGAACTTTTGTGGCATCTTATCCATTGGGACGCCCATGGCATCCATCATTTCTTTGGACCAAGTACCGGTGTTCACATCGTAGAAACCACCGATATTTCCGGCAGCTGAGTAGTCAATGGAAACCTCACCCGTCAACTTGTAAATGGCATAGTTGTTAGGTGGCAGGAACATGGCCGTCTTCTTCCAATTTTCCGGCTCATGATTCTTGATCCACAGAACCTTAGTGTACCCATAATAGGGATCAACCACGTCGTTCCCGGTGATCTCAGTTAACCGGTCTAGGTCAACATTCTCCTTGACCCATTCCGTTTCCTCGGCAGCCCGCCGATCCATCCAAATCAGGTCGGGCCGCACAGGATTCATATCCTTATCCACTGGAATACCAGAGCCACCATACAAGCCACTCAGGCCAATTCCTTTAATATCCGCTGGTGCGATACCGCTTTCATTAACTACCGCGCGAATGGAATCTTTCACACCCTTAAGCCAGACATCTGGCCACTGTTCAGCCCATAAAGGCCGGGGCGTCAAGACATCGTATTCTTCCAAATCCTGGGCAATCAATTTGCCGTTCGTGTCCATCAAGATACTCTTCGTTCCTGAAGTCCCAATGTCAGTACCAATCAAGTATTTCATCGTTATTCCCCTCTTTAATCAAGCATTAAGCGCAACGGTTTACCATGCGGTGAAGGCCCCATCAACTAAGTAATCGGAACCAGTTGAGAAGCTGCTGGTATCGCTAGCTAAGTAAACGGCCATGCCTTGTAATTCTTCTGGCTTACCTAAACGGCCAAGTGGTGCCCAGTCATTCCAGGTCTTGATTAATGGCTTCAAATCAGGTGAGTTCAAGGTCAAATCAGTCCCCATGTAACCAGGACTCATGGTGTTAACCCGCACACCCTTCTTAGCCCATTCGATCGCTAAGGACTTGGATAATTGAATAACCCCAGCCTTAGTTGCGTTGTAAGAGCATTGTGGTTGTGGCCGGTTGACGATGTGGGCTGACATGGAAGCAGTGTTGACGATGGAACCAGAACCTTGCTTCAACATGTAACGGCCAGCGGCAGTCGAGCAAAGGAAGACGGCGTTCAAGTTTAAGTTAACCACCTTTTGCCATTGTTCGAAGGTCATTTCTTCAGCAGGAACGTTCAAGCACATCCCGGCGTTGTTGAAGGCTGCGTCCAAACCACCAAGTTCTTTGACAACAGTATCAATCATGTTTTGAACTTGTTCAGGATCAGTCACATCGGTCTTAACCGCAATGGCTTTTTGACCAGTGGCCTTAGCAATCTCGCGTGCCGTTTCTTGGGCTTCAGCAATGTTGATATCAACGATGGCGACATCAGCACCCGCTTCGGCTAATCCAGTTGCCATGGCTTTCCCTAAACCTTGGGCGCCACCCGTAACGTAAGCTTTCTTACCATCCAAACGCATTCTATCTAAAATACCCATGATAAATTCCTCCTAAAAGTAAATGTATTTTGTAAAATGACTTTCTTTAATTCACGACTTAGCATAATCCCTCAAAACCAATAAGTCAATAGTTTTTGATAACGTTTTCATATTTTTCTTAAAAAATAAACTCACCGTTGGCCGCAACCCTTGATAGAACTAGCTTTCTGCTGGTTGTGACTTTAGCCGTTTCTTCAATTCACGGACAATTTCTGCATGTTTCTTCTCGGTCAAGGTTACTTTAGCCCAGAAGATCAGTGCGGCAATCACCAGCAAAACAATGGGGATGTAGAACATGAACAAATTAAACTGCGATACCCCGGTAGCCGAAATATCACTCGGCTTGGCATTTCCCGTCATACCAACCATGACGGCGACAATCCCAACGATCCCGTTAGAAGCCGCTCCGGCAAGCTTATCAATCAACGGCCGGATCGACAGTGTTACGGATTCGTTGCGAACCCCATTGACCAACTGGCCATACTCCACACTGTCGGTAATCGTCATCAACGTTGCCAAGAAGATCAGTGGGTATGGGAAGAAGTAAAAGGACACGGCCAAAAGCACCAGCCACAGGTTTTGTCCTGCTAATAGGAATAAGACGTAGCCGATCAGCATAAAGGCAATCCCACCGATGTAAATGGCTTTCCGTCGAATCAACATTTCCAATGCGGGATACAACGCCACCGAAATCACACCCAGGACACAGGTGATGACCCCGACCCAAGTGTAGGCGCCTGCATTGCCTAACCGGTAACGGAAGTAGTACATCAACAGAGAATTTGTCACCACATAGCTAAAGGCAAACAGGAAATAAGAGGCCGCAATCCACAGTAACTGGCGGTTCCGCCCGATCGCCCGGAAGATGTCCGAAAGCGTGGTGTGCTTAACGTTGGCTCGAATCACGTTGTGCTGTTCCTTCAAGTTCAGGGACGTAATTAAAGCCCCACCAGTACACAGTAAAGCCACGATTACAACGTAGCCGGTCCACCCAGCTCGGGTCTGCTGCCCAAACGGCACCTTAGAGATCCAATGAGAAAAGAGCATGATGGCTGGCGTAATAATCACAATAACGATCTGCGCGCCCAGCGTTGAGCCAATCCGTGACGCGGTCCCAAACTTAGTCCGCGTCTTGGAATCCAAGCTCACAGCAGGTAACAACGACCATAGCGCAATATCGCTAAAGGAATAGAACACGTCCACGACCAGGAAGGTTACCGCAATCAAAATCAGATAAATCGTCGGATTGCTCCAAGCCAGTCCGAAGTAGTCTGAGAATAGAAAGACCAACCCTAACGACGCGACGATCGATCCCACCATGATCCAGGGACGAAACTTCCCCCAACGGGTATTCGTATTGTCGACTACCCCACCAATCATGGGATCAAAGAGAATTTCACCGACCCGGATCACCACGATTAACGTCGTGACAATCCCGACCATCTTCTCATCGGCACTGTTGGTAAAGAGCTGACTCGTCAGGAACATCATGAAATAAATACTCAACGTATTGTAAAACGCATCATGACCGAACGTTCCCAAGGCATAAGATAGATACTTCTTCAATTTCAACACCTCACTAGTAGATTAACGTAAAAACGTTTTATAAACCCATTTGGTAAAATCTTTTACTGCACTAGTATAGTTGCAATCGCTTACATTAGCAACCGTTTGCTCTAATAATTATCCATTTCACATTCTCTTATATGGAGATATTCCTTGTTTACCTAAGTCTTAGCTTCCTTCCCAACAGAAAACAATTCTACTATTGTGAATTGTTCACTTGACGAAATCTGGAAGTGAACTCGCTCAAGGTTGATAGCGGTTACATTATTAAAGAAAACCACTTTCTATTTATCTTGAATGTGCTAAACTAAAGCTATTCAGTCTATTCAGAAGGAGGCCCATCATGAGTACGAGTAACATGCAATCCATTCAGCACTCTAACTATTCCGACATCTATCATCTGCTTTACGATAACGAGAAACTGTCTAAGCAGGACATCGCGGACACCTTGGGCCTGAGTCTGCCCACCGTTAGTTCGAATCTCCAGAAATTAACTGCGCGACACCTCATTGTTAAAAACGGTCAGTTGAAGTCCCTCATCGGTCGCCGGGCAACCGCCTACGCCATCGATCCCAACGTCAGCCTAAGCGTGGGCGTTGAAATCTTTCGGACTTACGCCACCATGACCGTTCTGAACCTTCGTAATGAGGTTCTAGCGCTCCACACGACCAATCTCCCGTTCGCAAACGATGACCAGTATGCCCAAGCACTCTGTCAGCAGTTGCTGGCCTTTCTCCGCAACAAGGGGTTCAGCCTCACCCAAATTAGCGGTGTTGGTATCGGCATTCAAGGGTTGATCTCGAACGATGGCACGACCATCCTCTATGGTAAGATCCTCGATTGCACGGGAATGCAGGCCGACAATTTTGGTCAATATTTACCCTTCCCGGTCACGTTCTACCACGATGCTGACTGCGTTGCGGTTGCCGAATACGCGAATAAGCCCACCGATGGGATCTTCCTCTCCATCAGTGAACATATCGGGACCGCGATCATCATTAATGGTCGGGTCTTCAAAAGCCCCAGCGGTCGAAGCGGCACGATGGAACACATTACCTTAAATTCAGCGGATGGACCGGTCTGCTACTGCGGGCGCCGGGGATGCATTGAAACCTACTGCTCCGTCAGCTCCTTACTCCAACCTAACGAGGATCTCGGCACATTCTTCGCCGACCTCCACCAACACGATGACCAGGTTGAGGCCCGGTTTGAGACTTATCTCGATTACCTTTCCGAAGCCATTTACAATCTCCATATGTTCGTCGATCTCCCCATCGTCATTGCTGGCGAATTGACGAAGTACCTCAGTGAATCCCACGTGACTGCCCTGAAACAGCGGCTCAAAAAGCTCTCCGTTTTTCCCGAAACGTCGGGTTATCTCCAACGGGGCTCCGTGGTCGACCACGCCGTTGCCATCGGTGCGGCCATCCCGGCCATTCAGAACCAGTTGCAAAACATCTAACCGTTCCCGACAGTTAAACAAAAATACCCCTCCGCAGAATCATTAGCTGATTCCACGGAGGGGTATTTTTCTTATTTGTAACAAATCCGGTTAAAAGCAAGATCTAATTCAATAACTTAGGATAGAGCTGCCGCCTTACCGTTCGCCAAATTTGAGCTGGATCGCTGTGGGGAGGACGGCTCGAGCCATAGAGCGGTCTCGAACCTCGCTTTAAGCCGAAGACCACGTCTCAAAGGCGCCATTTACCAAGAGAACCACTTGGTAAATCCCACGGCTGAGCTCAAATTTGACTCACTCACGGCTACATGCAGGTCGTTGGATCCATTGCCGAATGACTATCGCCATTTCAGCTGTTTAAGTCAGCTGAGAATTCAACGACTACCTTTAACCGGAGGAGGGCAGAGATGGAGCCAGCTGTGTCGACGGTGTTAGCCGATTTTCGGCTTACAGCGTGGGACGTGTTTGGAGATCGGTGAACTTCCGAGCTTCAAACCGAGCCGGCGGACCGCTTCTCAGGCCGCAAGCGGTCCCCACAGCAGGCGGAATCTCTGCCAGCCGCAGGTGACTGGCTTAGACTATTTTCAAGTCCACCAGACTTACGACCAAACTCTGGCTACGATTTTTGCTCTTGCAACGACTTAATTCGACGAGTATTTTACACGGACATGGCGATCAGCTAGTTAGCGACCGTCTCAACCCAGCGTTTCATCATGAAGACGTTCAAGAGTGATTCCAGAACAATCAACAGCACGATCCCTAGCAAAGGAATCCCAATATTCCCCAGCCCTTGCGTATTAAAGGTCGTCGTCAATTGGTTAACTTGTCCGAGCAAGTAGCCTCCGACACGAATGACCAGCACGATAACCACGATGTAGAGGATGAAATCAATCAGCCGTTTGCCAGCCACCGGTAAGAAGTTATTGGTGACACTCACGGTAAGATGAACCAGCGTAATGGTCGTCAGCGCCAGCACGAAGGCCGCTAGTACAAGCAGCGTCAGCATGCCGCCCACTTGGAAGACCTGCCCCCAATCGATGCTACCACTATGCACGATCACCCCGTTTAAGCCCTGAGAAATCGGCTTCCAAGCCACTACAATCCCAATCAAGTGTAGCGCTGCTTGCAAGAGCACCAGGTAGAAGAACAGTACAAATGATGACACCAAATTGGCCAAATAGAAGCTGCTATCCTTGGCTGGAATTAACCGGTAGGTATCACGCGTAAAGGCCTGTTCCGCCTCCCGCGCAATCAAGATGAACCCTGCTAAATAGGCCATCCCCGACCAACCACTCACGCTACCAAAAAAGCCCATGCTGGTCATATGTCCCATGATCAACGTCCACACTAGACTGACCGCGACCGCTAGCAGCTCAACCACCATAATCAAGTTAACGACCCGGAATTTATCGCGGCCCATCACCTTAAATAATTTTCCAAAGCTAGTCATTGTCGTTGCCCCTCTCGTATAAACTCTCGTAATATGCCTCAATGCCAATGTGGAATTCTTCCCGCACCTCGTCAGCCTTGCGGTGGGTATAAATTGTCTGATCCTTGACGACGACAATTTCATCTAGAATTGGCGCAATCTCGGAAACGTAGTGGTCGCTGATGACCATCGTGGCATTCTCTGGTTTCCACTGAATAATACTATTGATAATCTTCTTGCGACTCATGCTATCAATACCACTAAAGGGTTCGTCCAACAGATATAGCGTCGTGCGGCGTGCCAAAGTTAAGGCGATCACGAGCTTTTCTTTCATCCCCTTGGACAATGCCGCAAGCTTCAAGCTCAGATCAAGCTGCAAAAAGTCAGCGATCTCGTGGAACCGTTCGTTCTCAAAATCAGCGTAAACCGTTTCGTAAAAAGCCACAATTCGACTTAATTTGGTATTGTCGGTAAAGCCGCGCAATTGTTCGGAGAAGCTCACGTACCGCTTGCGTTCCGCCTCAACACTGGTGCCATTGACCGCAATTGCTCCGCGACTCTTGGCACTACCGGTGATGGTCCGCATTAAGGTCGTTTTCCCCGCACCATTTTCACCCAACAGGCCCACAATCTTACCGGGCGCTAATGTCAGCGTCACATCGTGCAGGATCGTCTTCATTCCCCGCTTGTAGGTCACATTCTGCATTTTTAAACTGTCGGTCATTTGGATTGCCCCCTCTGTTGAATATAGTGCTGTAAGCTCGTCATGATCTCCTCATCGCTCAAGTTTAACGCGTGTAGCTGATCATAAACTTGGGCTAACTGCGCCGTAACCAGCTTCACCTTAAGCTGTTCAATCTTCTCTACTTCCATCGTGACAAAATTCCCCCTACCACGCTTAGACTCAATTATCCCTGCCGCAATCATTTCGCTTAATGCCCGCTGGACGGTATTCACATTAGCCGTGACGTCGACCGCCAATTGCCGTACGGACGGTAACTTCTCGCCTGGTTTTAACGTTCCCGCAATCATTTCGTGATAAAGATGGTTTTCAATTTGATAATAAATCGGGACCTTATCGTCAAAATTCACTTCTGCCGCCTCCCTAGTGTTATATTTTACTATTACACTATAACATCTCATTTTCCCTTTGGCAAGTCCCAATATTCTCACTGGAGAAATCTCTTACAGCCGTTGACATCCCTCAGCCGGACCCGCACACTAGATGTAATAACTTTTAAAGGAGTGCTCACATGACCTGGCTATTAATCATTCTATTTGGCTTCCTAGCTGGCTTGGTGCAAGGCCTAACCGGTTTTGGTGCCGCCATCATGATGATGATCTTTCTGCCCAGCATTCTCCCCATCGCAGAGAGTGCCGGGGTGGCCTCACTCATTATGGCGGCCAGCGTATTAACGCTGGTGCTCCGCTACCGACACGACATCCATTTTAAACGGATCATTGTTCCCTTTCTCGTCTACGCCAGCGTGGCCGCCTGGTCAGTCCACCTTGTCCGCGTTCTCGATGTGCACTTGCTCCGCATGCTCCTCGGGGGTCTACTTATCCTCCTCGCCATCTACTTTTCGTTGAACAAGAACGCTGGCACCAAGCCATACCCGTGGTTGGTCGCCGGTATCTTCATGATCATCTCCGGCTTCTTCAACGGTCTATTCGGGATTGGTGGTCCGCTGATGGCGCTGTATTTCTTGTCATTGGCTCACTCGACCGGTGAATACATCGCCAACATTCAAACCTTCTTTCTGATTGATATTGTCTATATCACGACGCTCAGAGTCTTCAACGGCATCCTTACGACCACCGTCATCCCCTACATTCTAGTCGGTATGGTTGGCGCTATCCTGGGAACGGCCATTGCCGCACGACTGCTAGCACATCTGAATCTAGGCTTAGTTAAACGCTACATCTACGCCTTCATTGGCCTGAGTGGCTTTTACTATCTTTTCTTTTAACGGGAGCCGATGGTACCAAAAAAGCAGGACTAGGAAAATTCCCAGTCCTGCTCTTTTAGCATTTGTCCAGCCACAGTCAAAACGCGGCCACAATTTGATTGCCTTCGAGAATCAGCTTAGCCACCGATCCATGGCGAACTTCTTCATCTGAATGACCTTGCCCGCTACCTGTACCAGTCGCTGAGCAGTGG
Organism: Levilactobacillus tujiorum; assembly: GCF_012641185.1. GTDB lineage: Bacteria > Bacillota > Bacilli > Lactobacillales > Lactobacillaceae > Levilactobacillus > Levilactobacillus tujiorum. The sequence goes on along the minus strand of NZ_JAAXLK010000005.1, from coordinate 119,945 downwards.
CGGTGGCGGAATCACGCAGCGTCTGCTGCGCAAACGCTGCGCTGAGGGCCACACGGTGTTGATCATCAAAGAGGTAGGCCAACGCCCCTTGTTGTTGCAGTAGCAACCAAAGATTGCGGTTAGCCGCCGTTAATTTTCCTTGCGTCAGTTGCTCTTCCAGCTCTGACGTGACGGCTCGTCGGCTATCGTCAGTGGGTTCGTAAATCGTATGTGGCTTCAGATTATTCTGAAAGATTACCCGTTCAACGGCCTCCGCTTGTTCCAGTTCAACGCCAATGCCATCATAAATGTCGTTGACAATATTCCAACTGGTGACCACTTTTAACATGTTGGCTGATTGCGGATCTTGCTGTAAATCATGCTGCAGACGATCCTTTAGCCTATCTAGATACGACGGTAATTGCTTGAATTTCACCGGATCCGCAATGACAAATTGATCGTCTACCACCGCTAACACGTGCTGATCCAGCAAATCTAAAATCGTGCCCAACACCAGATACGCTTGCGTCGTGAAGCGTGTCCGTAACACCGGCTTGTCCGCAATTCTTTCCGTGACTAATAAATACTTCTTCGCTGTTGTGAGTGCCATTCATCGACTCTCCTTTAACCTCAAATTAACGCATTCATTCTCAGTATAGCACTCGCTTACGTCACAAAAAGCCAACCGTCGACCCGCCAGTGGCAGAGCCTCACGATTGGCTTCTTTAGATCCTCAACTAATAGTTGCCAGAAAGATTCACCCTTAGTGCTCGGTTAGCTTAAACCAGTCACCTGCGGCTGGCAGAGATTCCGCCTGCTGTGGGGAACGCCTGCGGCCTGAGAAGCGGTCCTCCGGCTCGGTTGGCAGCCCGGCAAGTTCACCGGTCTCCCAACACGTCCCACGCTGTAAGCCGAAAATCGGCTAACACCGTCGGCACAGCTGGCTCCATCCCTGCCCTCCTCCGGTTAAGGTAGTCGTTGACCACCAATCTATCTTAAATTACCGAAATATCAGCAATTCGTCCATGATAATTGACGATATCCATACAGCCGATAGTGAGTCAAATTTGAGCTCAGCCGTGGGATTTACCAAGTGGTCCTCTTGGTAAATGGCGTCTTTGAGACGTGATTTTTCGGCTCAAAGCGAGGTTCGAGACCGCTCTATGGCTCGAACCGTCCTGCCCACAGCGATCCAGCTCAAAGCTTGACGAACGGCAAGGCGACAGGCTTATCCACGTTGCCGACTTTTCTCAATCATTAAAGTGTAAAATAACCCGCTGTATAAGATAAATCTTGTTTTCAGCCATTAGTCTTAAACGTTAAGGTCAACTGACGAGGACTTCGGCAACCAAGATGGCGCCACCAAAGACGAGGACGAAGACCACGACTGGCCAGACAAACTTGAACCAGTGCGAATATTTCATATCTAACATCTGCAGCGTCGCCATCACTAGACCGGTTGGTGCTAAGAAAAGCATTGCATACTGCCCGAATTGATAGGCCGTTACCACCGCAAACCGGGGAATATCCACCGTGTCTGCTAGCGGCGCGAAGATTGGCATCGCGAGTACCGCTAACCCGGAGGATGACGGCACAATAAATCCGAGAACAAAGAAGATCAGCATCAGAATCAGAATGAAGACCGAACCACTCACGTGCGCCACCAACGTTGACGAATACTGCAGAATGGTATCGGAAATCAGGCCCTCATTCATGACCAAATTAATCCCCCGCGCGAGCCCGATGATCAACGAGACTCCGACCAGGCTAGCCGACCCATTGGTAAAGGCGTCGACCACACCTTTTTCACCAATCCCGTATTTACCCGTAGCCGTCAGGAACATAATGATGATGGCAAAGGCCAGGAAGGACGAGGCCATGGTTGGGAACCACCATCCCTGCGACATAACGCCCCATACCATGATGGGAAAGGTAACGACGAACAGAATCAGGATTAATTTTTTCCGGAAGGTAAATTCGCTGCCCTCTTCATTATCGCCTGAAGCGACCGACCACATCTTATTAAACGACGTTCGGTCTTCGTAGGTGTATGAAAAAGCTGGCGTCACTTTAACTTTCTTACTGTACCAATGTAAATACCAAATCACGAACGCCGACGCCACAACCAGACCACCAATCCGCCACATGATCCCTTCGGTAAAGTTAATTCCGGCGGCGTTGGACGCGATGACCACGGAGAACGGATTAATCGTAGAAAACGAGGTCCCGACAGAACTCGCCAGGAAGATTGCCCCCACGCAGACAATCGAGTCATAGCCCATGGCGATGAAGATTGGCACTAGAATCGGGTAAAACGCCACGGCTTCCTCTTCAATCCCACACAGGGTTCCTCCTAAAATCATGAGTACCGCTACCATAAAAATCAGCATAAACTCATGACCCTTAGTCTTCTTGGTTAACGCCAGTAGGCCGGCTTCAAACGCCCCACTGGCTTTGACGACACCAATGAGGCCTCCTAATACGAAGATGAACACCATTATATCCACGGCTTCAATGGTTCCGCGCACCATGCTACTCGTGATGGCACCGAGCCCGGCTGGCCGCTGTTTCAGTCGTTCATAAGTATTGGGAATCGAAACGGCTTGGGTAATCCCACCGGAGGTAAATTCCTCAATTTGAATCTTGACCCCCAGCTTATCCAATTGCTCTTGTGTCGCCGCAACTTTTTCCGTTTTCCCGGTTGGCTTAGTGATCACCAGCGACGAACTCGAGGAATCATACGCCAACTTCGAATAAGATCCCGCTGGAATAATCCACGTGGCAATCACGGCCACGATGGTCAGAATAAATAAGATCACAAAAGCTCCGGGCATCCGTAGCTTGAATTTCTTTTTGGGTTGTTGTGCAGGTGTATCCATAGTTCCACCCCTTCACTCATAGTTAATTTTTTATTCGCGGTTAGCCGCCGAAGTCGTGCCAGCGTTGCCATGAGAAAACGTGGCCCAAAGAACGGGTGTCACGCCAACATCCTTTGGACCACGCTCTATGTGTCTGCTCAACTTCGTTCGTCGCGAGCTTGATTTTATTTAATCAGGGTTCCCACTTTTCCGGCTAACGCATCGTCTAACCGATCAAGCGAGGTAATCAAAGCCGTCCGGTTAGCCCCCGAGGACACGAAGTCTAAACAAGCTTCGATCTTCGGTAACATACTACCAGGGGCAAACTGTCCCTCTTCGATATAACGCTGCGCCTCAGTAGCCGTTAGGGTCCGCAAGACGTCTTCGTCTGGCGTGCCATAGTTGACATACACCGCGTCAACCGCCGTGAGAATGATCAACTGTTCCGCCGCAATATTGGCCGCCAATAAGGCACTAGACCGGTCCTTATCAATCACTGCCGGTACGCCCTTCAGACCAGCAGTCGTCTTAACCACGGGGACACCCCCGCCACCACCAGCAATGACCAAATTATCATTTTCAATCAAGTCATTGATACTCTTCAATTCGATGATGGACTTGGGTTGCGGTGACGGCACCACTTGGCGGTAGCCTCGCCCGGCATCTTCTACGAAGGTATACCCCTTCTCAGCCACGATTCGGTCGGCATCTTCCTTACTGTAAAATGCGCCGACGGGTTTCGTAGGATGTTGAAAGGCCGCATCGCCTTCATCCACTTCGACTTGGGTCACCACTGACGCGACATCCTTAGTGATTCCCCGCTGCTGGAGTTCATTTTGTAAGCTTTGTTGCAAGTGATAGCCAATATAGCCTTGGCTCATCGCGCCACACTCTGGGAACGGGAAAGCCGCAGTCTGACCGTGTTCAGCCGCATAGTTCATTCCCAAGTTAATGGCCCCGACTTGCGGTCCATTTCCATGGCTGATGACCACCTTATGGCCGGCCGCCACTAATCCAATCAGTGACGTCGCCGTGTGCTTCACCAATTCCAATTGCTCTTCAGGTGATTTTCCCAGCGCGTTACCACCTAAGGCCACAACAATTTTTGCCATCTCATCGCCCTCCGTTAGTCGCCTAAAGTTGCAACCATCACTGCCTTAATCGTATGCATCCGGTTTTCGGCTTCCTGGAAGACCACCGATGCTGGACTCTCAAAGACATCGTCGGTCACTTCCATTTCAGTCAGGCCAAACTTTTCTTCAATCTCCTTACCCACCTTGGTTTCCGTATCGTGGAAGGACGGTAAGCAGTGTTCAAAGATACAATTTGGATTGCCCGTCTTAGCCATCATCTCAGCCGTGACGCGGTATGGAGAAAGCAACTTGATCCGTTCCGTCCAAACATCATCCGGTTCACCCATGGATACCCAAACATCGGTGTAAATGACGTCAGATCCCTTGACGCCTTCGTCCACGTCATCGGTAATAAAGATTGTGGCTCCGGTCTGTTCAGCAATCGCATCAACCTTAGCCAACAATTCTGGCGTTGGGTTCAATTCCTTTGGGCAAACTAGATGGTAGGTCATCCCCATAATCGCCGCGCCAATCATTAACGCATTAGCCACGTTGTTCCGACCATCACCCACGTATGTAAAGTGGATCTGATCATATGGCTTCTTAAGCACTTCTTTTGCCGTTAAGAAATCGGCCAGCACTTGCGTGGGGTGGTCTTCATCGGTCAGGCCATTCCATACGGGAACTCCGGAATACTTCGCCAGCGTTTCCACTGTCCGTTGGGAGAAGCCCCGGTACTCAATTCCATCAAACATTCCGCCCAATACGCGAGCTGTGTCCTTCGCAGATTCCTTCTTACCCATCTGGGTGCCGGAAGGGCCGAGGTAAGTGACGTGGGCACCTTGATCGTAAGCGCCAACTTCAAATGCACAACGGGTCCGCGTCGAATTCTTTTCAAAAATCAAGGCGATATTCTTACCCTTTAACTTTTGCTGTTCAGTCCCCGCGTACTTAGCATTCTTCAAATCTTCAGCCAGTTGCAACAGGAAACCCATTTCTTTAGGGGTGTAGTCCAATAAAGTGAGAAAACTCCGATTCCGCAAATTGTACATTGTTAATTCCTCCTTTGTTATTTACAATGTCAGTATATGTAATCGGTTTCGTAGAACTTCACCGGACTTCATTCCGTTTATAAATTTTTTTACAAAATCGGTAACTAGGCGTCACAATCCCTTATACATCGGCGTTTATCGTCTGAAGGTTAACAGAATGATTTATTCTATACGGCACGGCATTTCACGCGTCGATACTTGAAAGTAGACAACGTGGTTCAGATGGCCGCCTTGCCGTTCGCCAAGCTTTGAGCTGGAACGCTGTGGGTAGGACGGCTCGAGCCACAGAACGGTCTCGAACCTCGCTTTGAGCCGAAAGATCACGTCTCAAAGACGCCATTTACCAAAAGAACCATTTGGTAAATCCCACGGCTGAGCTCAAATTTGGCTCACTATCGGCTGTATAGATGTCGTCAATTACTATGGGATAACTGCTGATACCCCAACAGTTTGAGATAGCTTGATGTTCAACGACTATCTTAACCGGAGGAGGGCAGAGATGGAGCCAGCTGTGACAACGGTGTTAGCCGATTCTCGGATTACAGCGTGGGACGCGTTTGGAAACTGACGGTCCTGATCAGGTTTCAAACCGAGCCGGAGGACCGCTCCTCAGGCCGCAGGCGGTCCCCATAGCAGGCGAAATCTTTACCAGCCGCAGGTGACTGATTCGGCCTACTTTCAGGCTAATATTCTCACAAAATCAAGCTTTGATAACGAATTTTGTTCGCTTAACCTCTGGATTTATCGTTCTAAGAATTCTGGGCGAAGGCCCACCGATTATTGCAACTGATAATATTTTGTCTACATAGTTATTCCGTCCATTCACTCATTAAGTTAGGAGTTCTTTCAACCATGCTGAAACAATCCCGCTTCATCAGTCGTGAACGTTACCGCCGCATTTTAATTGCTGCAGCCTGTATTGCCTTAGCTTCGCAGATCAATATCACCGCTTATACCCCCGGCTTTATTCTGACCCTCTCCGTCCTGCTGCTGCCGATCTTTCTATACTTCAACGCCGACTTAAATCCCATCTACATCACCAGTGCCATTGCGTTAGCGTCGCCAATTTTTCGGGGTATCTTGCTTTTCGTCAGCAACGACGTGAGCCGCATCGATAATGTCCGCTATGTAATTGCCGATATGGCCTTTTATTTCTGTTACGGTCTGCTCTATTACATCTTGTATTGGCGCAAGGGTCAGCGAAATAACAGTTCGTTTCTCCTCACCATCATCATTTGTGATTACCTCGCTAATCTAGTCGAAGTCAGCATTTTAACTGGTTTCACTAATTACCACTACCGACTATTTCAACTGTTGTTCGTCACCGCACTGCTCCGAAGTCTCGTGAGTTGTGGCCTGGCCTTTCTCTATCATCATTTCACACTTCTGATTCGTGACGAACACCATGAACAGCAATATTATCATTTCATCTGGGTCGCTTCCGTTGTCAAAAGCGAAGTTTACTTCATGCAAAAAAGTATTACGGAGATTGAAAACGTGATGAAGAATGCTTACCTTTTGAATAAACATCTGCAAGATGCCAAGGCTGCTCCCGCTAAACAGGAGATGGCGTTGACCATTGCTCGGGATGTCCATGAGATTAAGAAGGACTATCAAAATGTCATCTGTGGCTTGGGGAGTTATTTCGGCAACGATCAGACGACCCCCATGCAGCTGGCCGATATTCTCAAAGTAACCACGCGTTACATTCGTGCAGCCCTGAAAGAAAATCAACGGGGTATCGTGATCGACACGCATAGTCACGTAGATTTAGTGGTGCCCAATCACTACTACGTGGTCTCCATCCTTTCCAATCTCATCTTCAATAGTGCGGACGCCCTGCTCGATCAATCCCAAGGCTATATCCGGATCACCGTAGCCGATGCCGGCGACAATATCATCATCACCGTGAGCGATAACGGCAGTGGGATGGACGCGGAAACGCAGGCCATGATTTTCCAGCCGGGCTTTAGCACTAAGTTTGATGAAGTCACCGGCAACGTGTACCGTGGCATTGGACTCTCCCACGTTAAAATCATTGTTGAAGAACAGTTCGACGGGACCATCAGTGTATCTTCAATCCCAAGTAAAGGTACCAACTTTGACATTACCCTCAGCAAACAACGACTTACACAGGAGGCTTAACCATGAATTTCTACATTGTTGATGACGACCCCGCAATTCCTATGATGCTCCGGCGAATTCTGGAACAAGATTCTGCTAACAGCGTTGTGGGAACCGCCGCAGCCGCACCGCAGGCCATGGCAGATATGATGCGCCTCGACGTTGACATTGTCCTGGTGGATCTCCTCATGCCCGGCATGTCCGGGACTGAACTCGTCGGGAAAATGAAAGCTCTCCACCCCGAATTACGGTTCATCATGATCTCCCAAGTCAAGGACGCCGATCTACGTGCCGAAGCCTACCAGGCTGGGATTGAATTTTTCATTGATAAGCCGATTAACCTGATTGAAGTCAAAACTGTCGTGGAAAAAGTCGCTCAAAGTGTCCAAATGGCCACCAAGCTAAACGATATTCAATCTCTCATTGGCGGCGGCATTACGCCAACACCAACGGTCGATCCCCACCAAGAACAAAAAGAAAAAATCCTATCAATCCTCCGTTTTCTGGGTATCACTTCTGAAGCTGGTTCCGCCGACATCCTAGCCATTACCCAGATCATGATCGACCATCAGCTCAGCTTCCGCGAAATCGACTTCAATGCCGCCTACCACATTGACGACCGCGAGAAAAAGATCGTCTTTCAACGCGTACGCCGGGCTATCAAGACGGGGCTCACTAACCTGGCGCACTTGTGCTTAGACGATATGGGCGATGAAATTGTGGTGGAGTACGCCAACACCCTTTACGAATATAAAAATGTGCGTAGTGAAATGCTCTACTTGGAAGGCGAACGCAGTACCCGCGGAAAAACGTCCCTCAAACGCTTCTTCGACGGCTTGGTACAGGAGGTTTGATGCGAGCTCCTAGAATTCCCAGTTGTAAGAAGTGACTACAAAATAGCTTAAACCAGTCACCTGCGGCTGGCAGAGATTCCGCCTGCTGTGGGGACCACCTGCGGCCTGAGAAGCGGTCCTCCGGCTCGGTTGGAAGCCCGGCAGTTCACCGGTCTCCCAACACGTCCCACGCTGTAAGCCGAGAATCGGCTAACACCGTCGACACAGCTGGCTCCACCTCTGCCCTCCTTCGGTTAAGACAGTCGTTGAATCAAAAATGGCTCAAACAACTGACGGATCATCAATTAACCAATAGTCGTTGCCAAACTTCAACGTAGTCGTGAGCGAGTCAAATTTGAAGCCGTGGGATTTTCCAAGTGATTCTCTTGGGAAATGGCGCCTTTGAGACGTGATCTTTTGGCTCGAGCCGTTCTCCCCACAGCGTTCCAGCTCAAAGTTGACGAACGGCAAGGCGGCAGGCTTAAAATAAAAAACGTTGACGACCATTTTGCACGGTCATCAACGTTTTTACGTAGTCAAGCTAATCAACGGCTGCCGCTAACGCCTGAACAATGGGCGTCTCCAAGGCTGCCGGCTTCGCCACTGGTGCATAGCGGTCAATCAGTTGGCCATCTCGACCAAGCAAGAACTTAGTGAAATTCCACTTGATGCGGCCATGGCCCGCCGTAGCCTTCAAATAGCTGTATAACGGGTCTTCCTGCGCACCGTTGACCCAGATACGTTTGGTCATCGGAAAGGTCACGCCATAGTGTAGTTGGCAAAAATCACTGGTCGCCTCATCCGAATCCAGCTCTTGGTGAAATTGATTGGAGGGTAGTCCCAAAATTTCTAATCCCTGCCCATGGTATTTTTGATACAACGCCTCAAGGCCTTCGAGCTGGGGGGCCAGACCACACTTGCTTGCCGTATTTACGATCAGGAGCACCTTGCCGCGATAATCATTAAAATCAATGTGTTGCCCATTCATTTCCGTTTCCTTAAAGTCATAAATCGTTGTCATTTCTGAGCTTCCTTTCAGTTATCACTGCCGCTCACTGAGGCCAAAAAACTAGCTAGTGCATAATTAAATTATACACTAGCTAGTTTTAAAAGACATTTATTCGAACGGTTGATAAACCGTCGCAAAACTACCGTCCCAAATCCCCTCGTGGTGGCGACGAATGACCGCAGCGGGCAGCTCAGGGGTATCAAACGTCGTGCTCATCCCAGAAATTGTCATCATATCAAATCCCTGGTCATGCCCAACGCGAATGGCGGTATCCACACAATACTCCGTCTGCAAGCCACAAATTTCAATGCTGCCAATGGTCATGTGCTGTAAGCGATCGACCAAGCCCGTTTCATAAAAGACGTCCGTATGGTACTTCAAGATCACAGTGTCTGTCATCTGTCGATGTAGCCGCGTATCCAGCCGCCAAGCATCGCTCCCATACGGCAACTCCTCATCCGTGTGCTGCATGAAAATAACGGGTCGTTCCTCATCATGATACAGATCGAGTCGTTCGTTGATTCGGTCGATTAACGCGCTATACCCCGCGGCTCGGTTCAAGCCATTCTGAGCGTCAATCACCAACAATACATCTGCCTGTGGCATTGATCGTCACCCTTTCAGTCCTTAGTTGTTTTGAGTGTAGCACTTCATTCAAAGCGGCACCATCCACAACGTTTTTTACCGATAAAAGCCCACGGCATCTAGTGTATAGCTTCCAGCTGTAACGCCAATGGTGACGTGATGTTTAACCGCTGATAGTCCCGTGAAGATCGCGTTTTCAGCTTTATCCGCTGCCGGTTGCGGGGCGTAGTTGGCCACTAACACCTGTCCATCCACTTTGACGGTTAGTCGACTGGTCGTTGGCTGCTGGCCATACAGGGCAAACCCAGTTCCCGTGAAATCAAAAGCCACTTGCGTATCGTCACCAGCTGGTCCCGTCGACAGGGTGCGATTCCAAATCGTATTGCCCAGACCACAGACGTGTTGCCAAGGACCACGATACGTCAGGCGCTCGTCAAGGTCATCGACCCGCTGATACTGCACGCTATCCACCGCATGATTTTTTCTAACCACGATCTGTGAAATCTCCGTGTGATAATATCCCGTCCCTAATTTAACCCGACCGCTATAGTGCGGATTGGCCGTATCAACGTACGTCAACACCGTCTGCCCATTGACGGTCGCAGTCAGGCGATTGTCCTGCACGCCAAAGTTTAGATGCTGGGGTTGCGCGAGATCCAGGTTATCCACGTAGGCTAAGCCAACCACCCGATCTTCCCGAATCAGCTGACAACTCCCATCCGTTGCTAGTTTAAAGACGTAGGGCGCACTCTCCAGGCGGCCCTTAACGTCCGTAACCTGATACAAACCGATACCGAAGTAATTGCCAGTCGGCGAATTTTGCTGCGTTTGCTGATCGAAGGTCACGGTCACCGCTACCGTGTAATTGTGCCAACGGTCATCCCCCAGGGTCAGATTCGGGGCAAACGAGTATTCCCAATCCAACGCGCGCTCGGCTTCCGTAATTTGTTGGCGCAAGACGCCTTGTCCTTGGCGAACCGTGACTTCAAATGCGCCCCCCTGATCCGTCGTATAGCGCGGCGTGCCACCACGCTTAGCCTGATATTGAGCCGCATAGCCGAAGTCATCTTGGTAATAGATATCCTGACTGTCCGCAACGTCCAACAGATCATTCGTTACGGGCGCAACTTGCCGGTGGTAAACCACCTCGGGATCATTAACGAGATCCAGCGTCGTCGCCGTCACAATCGAATGGGCCCGCACCATAACCTGGAGGTGACCCGCCTGCGCCACTAACGTCTCCCGCGGTTGTTTTAGCCCACTATCGTAGGATTGCCCTGATTCTGGTCCCCGGCTTTCCCAAACGGTGATCGGCTTGCCCATCGCTGGTAAATGGCTGAGGCTTAGCTTATACAGCCGGGGTTCCGCGCTGTCATTCACGAAGATCGTGGAGAAGTTCTGCCTATCCGGAGCCATCAACGTCAAGAAGCTCGGCGCGGCGGTGTGACTCGTCAAATTCTCAGTTCCACCAACCTGACTCCCACAGGCGCTCGGCAAATACCGCCAAGGCTGCGTCTCGTGCCAACCTGCCTGGGCAAAATCAGTAAAGTGCTTCATGATCTGTAACCCGACATTATCCACTTCGAAGTACCCAGACCAGGGGTGGCTAGCTGTAATCAATTCCTTGTGGCTGTAGTTCACCCCGGGATAGTAAGCGGAGACCGCTGGCTGAAAAATATAAAAGGTCCGCCGAGAGTTCACGTAGCTCTTAATCAATCGGTTGGCGACATCCAAACCACTTTGCTTTCCGCCGATACCATCCCCGGAGCTTGCCCGCACGCGGTATTTGCCAAACGTCATGGGAGCAATGCCCTCGCTGTACCAGACCTCGTGGTGCTGCTCATCCGCTAAGCGTTTGTATTGATTGTGGGGACCATCATCGGTATTGTAATGATAGCCCGCCGCTGCAACCTGCTTGAGCAGTTCTGGATCTTTGAGGAGGCCATCGCCAAAATCCGTTTCATAATTTTGATCAGCGGCCACCAACTTTATCTGTTGGTAGCGCGTCACAGGAAAATCCGCCGGGAAGTCCGTATCATGCCGCAAGCGGTCCGCAAACCATTTAATCCACCGGTACATCGGGTGTTTCGTCTCATTGCGATCCGGATCAACGTAATCGAACAAATACCCAAATTGCTGGTACGCCGCCACAATGGTCTGCTTATACAGTTGATACATGGGCTCGAAGGCCGCCTCGCTTACATCATGGTCTGGATCGGCCCCCTTCACAGCCTGCCAAAGGGGCCGCAAGTACCCTGGCTCACCCCACCGCAATAAACTGGTTTTCACCTGCGGATTGATTTTCTTCACGTCGGCGATCAACTGGTAGCCAGCCCCCCGCAAAACGTTGGCGGGCTCATCCGCAGACCGTTTTGTGGTCGGCTCTGTGCCGGATGACGTATTCGCATCGTCTCCCAATTCAACCTTAACCATCGTCATCAGCGGGTGGCGCCCACCAAATAAAATCTGGAGGATTTGCTGATAACTAGCTGGCTGTTCTGCTTTATAATCTAATAATAAACGCGAGGAATTATTACAACTTAGATAACCAAACCCTTTAAACGTGTTGGCATCTTGTGCGGTTGTTTCCAATAGATCCCCGTCAATGTTAACTTGTGTTGTATTCATAATCGCTGGCACACTCCCATCTACAAACCATGAAGAAAATAAGAAGTTTCACTATTAATAAACGTTTCTTCAATTTTTACGGCTATAATATAGACACTGGTATCAATTGACTTATTCCACCATTCTAACCAAAGGAGGGCTATCCATGACAACCATTAAAGACGTGGCTAAAAATGCTGGGGTATCGGCTTCCACCGTCTCCCGCATTTTAAACTACGACGCCACGCTAGCTGTCAGCGAAGACACCCGGCGTAAAGTCCTGGAAGTCGCCGAAAAGCTTCAGTACAAGAAGAAACCCAAGAAGGCTAAACAATCTGGGACAAAAATCGCTGTGGTCCAATGGCACTCCGATCAAGAAGAATTGAATGATCTATACTATTATCAAATTCAGTACGGCATCGAGACCCGCGCCCTGAGCGGCGGTGTCTCCGTCGATACTATTTCCTTTAATCACATCGACCACATCGCCCTCGCTGATTATTCGGGGATCATTGCCGTGGGTAAATACGACGAATCCGAGATTCACCGGCTGGCCGACTACCATAAGCCCTTGGTGTTCATAGGAGAAAATTATCTACTCTACGGCTTCGACAGTGTCCAGAGTGATTTTCTAACGCCGATCAACTGGATTATTAATCACTATCTGGCTGAGGGTATCACAGACATTGGCCTCATCGCCGGTCAGGAAGAAACCCTGACGGAACACAACGCCGTCTACGATCCCCGGGCTACCACCTACCGCAACCGCATGGCGCAGGAAAATCTCTTCAACCCGGATTACCTCTTCACTGGTAGTTATGGCCCCGACTCCGGCTACCTTTTGATGGAGCACGCCATCACGACGCTGCAGGACAATCTGCCCCACGCCTTCATCATCGGGAGTGATTCCATGGCCATTGGAGCCCTCAAGGCACTGAAACAACACGAGATTCAAGTTCCCGATCGCGTCAACATCATCAGTTTTAACGACGTGGCGATTGCCAAATACGCTTACCCTGCGCTCACGACGGTTCACGTCTACACGGAAATCATGGGTGAACGGGCCTTCGATCTCTTACAAGAGCAGATCAAGAATCCCAACAAGATCCCCGAATCCGTCGTCATCAGCACCCGCATCATCAAGCGCGACAGTAGCCTGTAACGCTGGCAATAATCAATTCTTTGCCAATTTTGATAATTACTGCCACCTGCGGCTGCCAAACCAGCTAGACTGGGGCGTCCATCGCCTTACCGTTCGCCAACTTTGGGCTGGATCGCTGTGGGGAGGACGGCCAGAGCCACAGAACGGTCTCTGACCTCGCTTTGAGCCGAAAAACACGTCTCAAAGACGCCATTTACCAAGTAAACACTTGGTAAATCCCACGGCTGAGCCCAAAGTTGACTCACTCACGGCTAATAATGGTGATCTGTTCACCTTAACCTACGCTACTTGGCAAATCACCCACTTAACCGGAGGAAGCCAATGATGGAGGCAGCTGTGTCGACGCTGTTGCCCGAGGTTTCTCACTCGGTTTACAGCGTGGGACGTGTTGGGAGACTGACGGTCTTGGTCAGGCTTCCAACCGAGCCGGAGGACCGCTTCTTAGGCCGCAGGCGGTCCCCACAGCAGCCGGAATCGTTGGCAGCCGCAGGTGACGGTAATAGGCAACCTATCAATTTGAATATAATCTGTTCTTTTAAGATCTCAAGTGTTAACTACAAGACCCGCAGTAAAGCCAAGGTTTCCTCATTGGTTTCACTGCGGGTCTTTATTGTTCAGCTAGGAATCAAGCGACAGCCATCCCTGCGTAACCGGAACGCCTTAAACCTGGCGCTTCGTAACTGGGGATCGTTGGAACCGACCCTAGTTCTTAAAGTTATGATCAATCCCTAACCAGCGCTTACGCAGGTAGAACGCCGCGCTCTTGGGTTGCCGGTCTCGCGTAAAGAGGCCCTTCTTATTGCCGTTAACCCGCATGTTGCCTTCGACCGTTTGAAAATCGGCCAAGTTCCACGGTTGCTCACCTCGGATGAAGTCGTAGTCGTCAAAGACCCGGTTAAACATTTGGAGCAGTTCAATCTGATACTCTTCACTCCACATCACTGAAGGCAATTTATGCAGCCCCGGCTCGGTGTCAGCACCATATTCGGAGAAGACAACTGGCTTGTCAATGTCTGAAGCCGCCCACTTGTCGAGTTCCTCACGCAAGCCGGCCTCACCATCGGAAATTTCATAGCCCCACTTGTGATACCAGCCGGGATACCGATTCAACAGATAAAAGTCTGGGAATTGCTTGCAGTACGACGTATCAAACGTATCGTCCTCGTTCAGCGTGAAGGTTCGTGGCCGCCGCTCTGGGTCCAACGCCTTAGTATCCGCGAACAACTTTTCAAAGTACGGCACTGCCGATTGGCTAGACGTATCCGGTTCATTCAAGAGACTCCACGCCAACACACTCGGATGGTTCTTATCGCGATGAATCATATCCGTGATCTGATCCAGATGTTTCTTATACAATTCCGTCGTCCAATCACCGTCAAAGAAGGACTGATCCAGCCCACCTAAGAAGCTGGCCGCCGCCATCTTGAAGCCCACAGCTGGCACTTCGTCAATGATCAAGAAGCCCTCGCGATCAGCGAAACGGTAAACTTCTTCATCGTATGGGTAGTGGGACGTTCTAAATGAATTAGCACCCATCCATTTCATTAATTCAAAGTCACGCTTCTCAACGTTCAGGTCGAACGCCCGGCCAGCGTAAATACTATCCTCGTGGCGGCCGAATCCCTTGAGGTAAACGGGCTGATTATTGACTAGAATCTGATGACCAGCAATGATAATCGTCCGAATCCCAATCTGATCGCTGTACTCATCAATGAGTTGATCATTTGCCGTCAGCTTAATGGTCAGCGTGTACAGGTGAGCATCGCGGACATTCCACAGCAATGGCTGCTGAACGACTAGGTCGCCGGCTCGTCCATTGCCAGTGGCTACCACTTGCCCCTGCTCATCACTGAGCGTCACGCTAACGCTAGCCGCAGCCTGACTGGTGGTCACGGTATAGTGCACCGTAGCCACATCATCCTTTAGCGTAGAGGTGGCGGTGTAATCCACCACGTGATTTTGCGGCGTCGCAATCAAATGTACGCTGCGGTTGAGCCCCGAGTAATTGTAAAAGTCAAAGAATGGTTTCGCCATTTTCTTTCCATTCTTTAGCACCGCGGTGTCGCCAGCCGGCAACGCATCGCGATGAAGCTCATTGTTCATTTTCACGGCAACGTAGTTCAATTCGTCAAACTTTACCACCGACGTCAGGTCCACTAGAAACGGCAAGAAACCACCTTCATGCTGCCGGATCTCTTGTCCATTCACGTAGACCGTTGCCCGATGCGTTGCGGCACCGAACCGCAGACCAATCCGTTGTCCGCGCAGCGAGCTAGGGATGAAAACCTGCTTGGCATACCAAAAGTCACCCGTAAATTCACGTGAATCCTTATCGGTAAAGAAATCATTGAAGCTAGCCGGGACGGGCATGTCAATTGGTTCCGGGAGCTTTTCTTGCCAATGCCGGGCCACCCCCTGACTCGCCCGATCGAATTTAAATTCCCATAACCCATCCAGGGCCCGATCAAACCGGCATTTATTCGTTACCGGATATAATAATTCCTGCTCCATAATGTCTGTGTCCTCCAAACTTTTCTAAAACTCAGTCAAGGTAACCTTAGTGGTCTGGCCGTTCATAGTAATTTCAACGCGGTTGCCCACCAACGCTACGGTAGGAATGGCAATCTGCCCGTTGTCATCCAAACTTTCCAGTTCCCGATCCCCCAGATACAGGGAAACCAGCGTATGTTTACCCGGCTTCAAAACACCAGTCTGTAAAGGAATCTTCGTCTTGGGGAAGTAAATATTGGTGTTCGGCTCTGGCACGGACAGCTCGACTTTCAAATCATCGGATAGACCAACCAGTCCGGTAATCCCCACGCGGGTCTGATAAAAGACCGCGTTCTTCGCCTTAACCGCAACCGCATGTTCACGGGGATCACCACTATCTGGCCCCGCAAAGCTTCCTTCAGCCACGTGCAGCTCGCGTTTTGTCTCAATTTGGTGAATCCGTACGTGCCAAGGCATGGCTGGAATCACGTAGTTTTTAATCTCGACATCGGCCCAAGGTTGCCAGTCGGAGTAGACGTACTCATCGTGAATCTGATAATCGGTATACTTGAACGCCGTGCGCCAGAAATTATCCGACTCGGAGACGGCTAACGTATTGTCAAACGCCCCTTGTTTGAGTAAAACCGAGCCCTTAGGTGTACTGAACCCAAAGGAAGAGGAGTAGACGTATTTCTCATACTTGGCCGCACCAGCCGCGTGCTCATGGGAGTGCTGGCCGGCCGTAAAGGCTTGTACCTCTTGTCCCGTACGACTGTGAACCACTAACATCCGTGGCTCTGGTTGCTTCTTCACCGCTGCAAACTTAAAGTCTTCGCTTTCCTTGGTCGTCCAGAATGGATCATCGTCGGGAAGCGCGTAGAAAATGAACGTCTTGAGGGCCCAGTACGCTGACGCCGGCCCGTTGTACCCTTCCGCAAAGACCATATTCGGGTAAGCATAGCCGATGGGAATCAAGCCATCGGTGGTGAAAATATTTTGTTGGAACCACCACCGCAGATTATTTAACAGCAGATGCTTCACATCGCCGAGCGTGTAGGGCGTTGGTAAGTCAACGTGCGCGTAGGCCGCTACCGCCCAGAACGCCGCCTGAGCAAACCGATAATCCAGGCTCCGCCCATACGGCAACGCAGCGCCATCCGCTGCAAACCAATTGGCATAGCTAGGAACAAAGGCCTTAGCGCGCTGTCTCAGTAGCGTGGCTTCATCCCCCTGCCAATCGGTCAATCCAACAGTTAATAACGTAAAGAACTGGTAGGCAAAGGGAATGTAGTTATCAATTTGATTCTGATAACCATCATAGGACCAGCCGTGGTCTAAGTAATGGGTGTTGGTAATGGCATAGTCATCGGCCACCAATTGTGAGTGATCCGCATACCCGGTGTCGGTGATAAACTTGTTGACCATCGCGCGGAAGAACAGCCAATTAGTCTTCGGGACGACCTTGCCATTCACCTGGTCCATCCAGTCAATCACTTGCTTCTGCTGGCGCGTCGACAAGCTGTCCCAGAAGTTTGGCTTGGTCTCATAGAGGAAGGCCGTCAACGCCCCCATCTCCACAAAGAGCTGATCGTAATCGCCCAGGTCTCCGCCCCAATAGCTGACAGACTCTGGATCGACCCCGGCTAAAATTCCCTGCGTCGTCATTTCAAACCACTCTGGGTAGGCCTTAACGTTCTCTTCATTACTGAAGAACGGTCCCAGACCCCACAGTAGCCGCATGAAGCCTTCAATCTCAGTCTTATCTTGTAAATAAACCGCGCCACTGTCGCTCATCCGAAAACGGCCCCGCCGCTTTTGTTGGCTCAGCACCGCCATGGCTGGTGTCAAAATATCCAACAGCGCTGCTTTCACGTCCGCCTTACTTCGCAGCGGATTGGCTTTAATCTGTTCGTTGAATAACTGTCGTTTCAAGGGAAGTCCTCCTTTTTACTCATCTTCTGAAAAAGGCTCTACGCCACGACTGACATAGAGTCTACTTTCATTAATCACCGTTCGATCAAGCTCTACCGAACCCGTTTGATCATGGCAATCGCAATCCCACCAATCAGTTCCATCGCAATGGCAAAGATGAAGATTGCGCCGTAACCAAAGGCCGCAACGATCGCGGAGGCCACCATGGCCCCTAGCATCTGGCCTAACGTGTTGGCCAGGTTGATTAAACCTAAGTCTTTCCCGGCCGTATCAGATGATGGCAAAACATCCATGTTCAAGGCGCCATCAACAGAGTTGTACAGCCCATTCCCAAAGGCGGCAATCACGGCGTAAACGAACATTGCCCAAGGCTTCTGGACAAATAATGGGAATAATGCGGCAAAGCCTAAAGCAAACGTCGCAATCACCACTGGTGCCTTAACCCGGTTTAACTTATCGGCCAATGGCCCACCGACTAAGGCAAAGATGACCCCAATCACTAACATAATTGTTGAGAAAATCGAAATTGATTTCCCAGCTTCACTCGTTCCTTGACCAATGTAATCCGTAAATAAGAAGAGTAAGAACGTAGTAACGATGGTTGACCCCACCACCATGAAGAACTTACCCGTCAAAGCCAGGTAGAAGTCCCGTGCATCGTGGGTTGGGAAGAAGAAGTACTTCTTCAGGGTTTCCTTGTTCAAGGCTACCTTAGGTTCATCCAAGTTGCCTTTTTCTTGGATCAGCAGCAAGTGGATGATCGCCAACACAACGGTGCTAGCCGCCATGAAGTAAATCCCCATCTTAACGTTCCCCAAGAATTGAGCCGCTAACAGCGCAAACCCTTGCTGGGCAATGGTAAATCCAACTCCGTAGAACGTGGAGACGGTGCCCCGCCATTTCGGCGCCACGCGGTCCGATATTTGCGGGTATATCGCCGCCGCAATGGCATTTTCAGCCGCGGCCGCGACAATCCAGATAAAGATAATTGCCATGACTGATTTGACATTGGCAATGACAATCAACGAAAGCGCAATAGCAATCGTTCCTAAAACAATGTAAGGCTTCCGCTTCCCAAACCGCGTCCGGGTCACATCGGAAAATGCCCCAAATAGTAAGTTGGCGACGGCTCCGGTAATGGAAGCCACCGTAGCCAGAATCCCAACGGCCCAAACTTTATGTACGGGGTCCAGTTGTGCGAATAATTGCGGAATTAAAACACTTCGAGTAGAGCCAATCGGCCCGTACCAGCATAATGGCGCTAGAAACATAGCGGACGAAACCATCCAAGGAAGTTTAGGTTGTTCTTCGTCTTTAACCTTGGCGTTGGTCACGACCCCGACGCCAGCCTTGACAGCATTCTTATCCGTCTGATCTTCTTTCGACATTAGTTCTCACTCCTAAGTATGTATGGATTTGTAAGGGCTTTCTTTTAAACGTAATTTTTAGTCCCGGCCATCAGCTACCACCGGGAGCATGTAAAAACAACGAACTTATCTAATTAGTAAAGCGCTTACAAGCAGATTATAACGCTTTCATTTTGTAAAGTATAGGCTTTATTTAGTAAAATACAGCTTTTATTTGCTTGTGTTTACTAAATATAATAAAACAATCCACTCCGCCATTATCCGCTACCAAAAATTGGAATGTACATTTCGTCTAGGTTCAGTGGATGCGCAAAAAGAGAGACTGAGACTTCAATCCCAGACCCCCATTTCATACTTATCCATTGCGGCAATTTTCCCGTACAATTTACGACTTCGTTAACCGCAGATCGTGCGACTAATCGCCATCGCTCGGCTATTCGCCAACTTCTCCATGGGCAGGACGAACCAAGCTAAAGAATACGATTTTAGCGTTTTGCTAGCCTAATGATTGGTCTTCTCTGCATCTTTGCGTAGCTTCTTCAAGTCTGCTGGGGGCACCAACAACTTCACTTCTCCCGTTTCCAAGTCTACATCCGCCATCAGATTAACCGTCTTGTCCCACAGGTTGCCCGTTTGTCGCTTGAGCTTCAGCGGCATGGAATAGGCTAACGTCTCGTATTGTTTGTGCATCGACAATTCCTCCCGATTCAGGTTGTCCACAGGATAGCACCCTTGGAGAAGGGGCCCTGCTCTCACGTCTTACAAAGATCTTTATGACCGTTATTTTTAAATGGCCGCAGTTAACATTTGATCTAACAACACTTGGACATTCCTTTTACCTTGGACTGTCAAAGACACGGACCAATCATCGTCCACTGCACCCTTGGCTTTGACAAATTGGCGCGTATCCTTAGCAAATCGTTGCGTCATCTGTTTTTTGTCAAAAGTGCCCTGTCTTAACGCTTGCTCTTTAATGTCATCACTGGTTACCGCCCCGCCATTCACATAACATAGCAGGAGTCCAATGTTAGTCATCCGCTGCGCCTTCGTCTCTCCGGGGACAAGCTTACTAATCTCATATCTTTCTTCTTCACTATTGTAGCTGAAGATCCCCACCTGAATGTACTTATCAAGGCCTTCAACTTCTGTCATTTCTGGTTCATCAGGCAGATCCCCCACGCTCGATTCTAATGACGTGTCTCCTGGCTTTTCATTCAGTGTTGCCCCATTCTGAGCAACAGCTTTTAACGTTGCTAAGGCCTCCTTCATGGTACGCTCAACAAATGCTTCCGATCCCGTTGCCGAAAAAAACTGGTCTGCCAAATTAAGACTGACGGTTGCCTTAACATTTTCTTCTTCTACTTCATCCATTATCATCGCTCCCTTATGTAAGAAAAGCATTAGGAGGGCCTCACTGCCAACCTAATGCTTATTTAGACTATTTAGACAAATGCCATCACAGCAAAATTAATCACGAACAGCGCCGACACGATCCAGATCAAGCCGTGGACCTCCTTGGCCTTGCCCTCTACCGCCTTGACCAGGCAGTAGAAGATGAAGCCAGCCGCAATCCCATAAGTAATGTTATAGGCAAACGCCATGATAAATGACGTCATGAAGGCGGGGATTGCCTCCCCAAAATCATGCCACGGAATCTGACTGAAAGCACTCATCATCATGATCCCCACCAGAATCAATGATGGCGCAATTGCTGCCGCAGGAATAATCGACAGCAGTGGTGAAGCCAGCGAGCTCAAGAGAAACATCCCCGCGACCACGACACTGGTCAACCCCGTCCGACCACCAGCACCAATCCCGGCTGAACTTTCGACGTAAGTTGTCAGGTTAGATGTCCCAAAGATCGAACCCACCCCAGTTGCAATTGAATCGGCAAAGAGGGCCTTGTCTAGTTTAGATTTAAACCCTGGCTGAGCTTCCAATTCCAGTTCGCGTTTACCCGAGAAGATACCCGTCTGACGGCCGGTTCCAATGAAGGTTCCCAGCGAGTCAAACGTGTCCGACAAGCTGAATGACAAGATCGTCATCAGCACCAGAATAACCCGGTTGTGTTCAGCGAACAGTGAGCCCATCCCCTCAGCAGAGAAGGCCGCCAAGAAAGTCGTGCCCAATTGATGGAAGGACGCGCCAATGGAATAATCACTCACCAAGTGCAGGTTGGTCACGCCCATTGGGATTCCAATAACGGTAGTCGTCAAGATTCCGATCAGTAACGCCCCGGGCACCTTGCGTACCTTAAAGATCACCGTTACCACCAGCCCAATCACGGCGAGAATCAGTGATGGTGAATTGAAGACTGCCAGCGCTGGCGTAATGCTCCCGTTAGTCACCACGGAACCAATCCCGTGTTTAAATGTTTCCTGCGCTGGGTCAAAGGCCTTGCCATTGACCGTCAATAAACTGCTGGCGTTACTCGTGAACTGTAAGAAATTACCATTCTTCAAGCCCACGTAAGCAATGAACGCACCGATCCCCCCACTGATGGCTAACTGTAAGTTGATCGGAATAGCCGAAATCAGCATCTTCCGAATCTTAGTGGCGGTGATAATGATGTTAATGATGCCACAGAAGAACACCAGGGCTAAGGCTTGTTGCCAGGTAAACCCTAGTCCCATCACAACGGTATACGTGAAGAAGGCATTCAGCCCCATTCCCGGAGCCAAGGCATACGGTACATTTGCAAACAATCCCATGACCAATGTCCCGGCAATCGAGGCGATGATCGTTGCCAAGAAAACAGCCTGTTGTGGCATTCCCGATTGACCTAAAATCTGTGGATTAACAAAAAGAATATAAGACATGGCAAAAAAAGTCGTGATCCCAGCACCAATTTCGGTACCAACGGTGGTTCCTGACTCTTTAAGTTTAAAAAACTTATCCACGATGGGTTCCTCCTAAATACGAATATTAAAAATATAATATCAAATAATATTAGCTTCTATACGGAACACTATACCAGAATCACCAAAATAAGCCAAGAAAAATATACGATACACGAACTTGACTACTCTTTGTTTTAGCAGTTGCGGGGCAACAACACCACCGCAACTTCCTTCACCCGTTCTACCATTTCGCCGCACCAAAAAATCCCATAAGACCGCAACACACAGTCTTATGGGAGAGTAAGTTAAATTCAGATAGTCAGTAAAACTAGCCACTGACCTTGGCTAAGGTCTTCTGGACCTTTTGTGGCCGGTCTTGTCGGCCAATTAAGAGGAGCCGCAGCGTATTTAAGACGGCAATCAGCGTCACTCCAACATCGGAGAACACCGCCCACCACATAGTCGTTACGCCAAAGGCTGCGAGGGTTAGGAAGAGGATTTTAATCCCCAGGGCAAAGATGATATTTTCCCACACAATCTGCTTCGTCCGCTTGGCAATCTCAATGGTACGCGGAATAGCCAGTGGATCATCATTCATCAACACGATATCGGCCGATTCGATGGCCGCGTCGGAGCCCAAGGCCCCCATAGCAATGCCCACATCGGCGCTGGCCAGCACTGGCGTATCGTTGAGGCCATCCCCAACAAAGGCCAACTTTTCTTTCGGAGCCAAGTGCGCCTTTAATTGCCGCATTTCGGCGACTTTATCTTGTGGTAAGAGTTCGGCTTTGACGGCATCAATCTTGATCTGTTGCCCCACGGCCTGACCCACTTGCCGATTATCGCCGGTCAACATCACTGTCTGGTGAATGCCCGCTTGCTTGAGCGCAGCCAATGCCTCGACGGTGGTGTCCTTGATAGCATCCGCGACTTCAATCGCCCCTTGATAGTGATCGGCTAACGCCACGTAAACCATGGTGCCGGTCGTGCTAGCCGGCAACTCAACCGCAACGCCCACCTGACGCATGAGTTTGGCATTACCGACGTACAACGGTTGTTCCGCATGCAGCGCCTTAACTCCCAAGCCCACCAGTTCTTCTGCGGCTTGCTGATCATCAGTACTAAGTCCAGCCAACGCCACGATGGATTTGGCAATCGGATGCGGCGAGGCCACTTCCGCAGTGGCCGCCAATTTAACCAACGCCGCCTTACTCAGGCTGACTGGCAAAACATTAACTACGGCGAACTCACCTCGGGTTAACGTTCCCGTTTTATCAAAAGCGATCACCTTGACCTGATTTAAGGCTTCCAAATAGTTACTGCCTTTGATCAAGACACCGGACCGTGAAGCCGCTCCGATACCACCAAAGTAGCTCAACGGAACGGAAATCACCAAAGCACAAGGACAAGAAATAACCAAGAAGATTAAGGCCCGGTACAACCAGTCATTGAACGATAACCCGAAGAACAGGGGCGGAACAATTGCTAACAACGCCGCCATCCCAACAACGACTGGCGTGTAGACCCGGGCAAATTTCGTAATAAAGTTCTCCGTCTTGGTCTTCTGGGAGGTCGCATCTTGGACGAGTTCCAAGATCTTCGCCACCGTAGAATCGGCGTAGGCCTTTTCAACGCGGATTTCAATCACGCCATTGCTAACGATGGTACCACTCAGGGCTTGATCCCCCAGGGTCACCAACGCTGGCTTGGTTTCACCCGTTAGCGCCTTCGTATCCAGATAGGTCTCACCGCTCGTGATCACGCCATCGGCCGGCACCTTTTCCCCGGGCCGCACAATCAGCGTATCACCTACCTGAACTTGGTCCGGCGTGATTTGTTGCGTATGCCCATTCACCACTAAGTTGGCATAGTCCGGCCGAATCTTCAGGAGATCTGTAATCGAGCGTTTAGACTTGCTGACGGCCGAATCTTGAAAGAATTCGCCAATTCGATAAAACAGCATGACGGCCACCGCCTCAGGATATTGCTGAATCGCTAATGCGCCCACCGTAGCTACCGTCATCAAGAAAGCCTCGCCGAACAGCTTGCCAGTAAAGAGATCCCGGACAGCTTCGACTAAGATCGGCCCTCCAACTAGAAGGTAAGCCAATAGGTATAGCCCAATTGTAACCGCTTTCACAAACGGTGAAAAAGTAGCGATTGCCAGCAGTAACATGCTCCCTAGAATCATGGCTAGATTACGTTTTGTCTCGGCTAACTTTAAATACTCCCGCATCATCCTCGCCTCCTAATTTTTATATGAATACTCGCTCATATGTATGGCTTCATCATACCATATCCACTGCCGGTGTCAACTGCTAAAGTGGACAAACTTGCCCCGTCCTTTTATGGTAAAATGAAAGCCATGGTGATGAATATGGAAAAGCAAAATAATCAGCTCCCAACAACTACGGAAATTCAAAAAAGCGTCGCCCTGTTTAAAACCTTCGGCGACGCCACGCGATATCAGATTCTGTCGTTGCTCTACCAAAATAGCCGAACCGTCAGTGAAATTACCGCGGTGATGGACGTCTCCCAATCCGCCATCTCACATCAACTCAAGACACTTCGACAGGCCGGCCTGGTCATTGGCAATCGCGACGGCAAGTTCATCAAATATACGCTTGCCGATGAACATATCTTTGAAATCTTCGAACTCGTTAAGGCCCACGTGCAAGAATAAGCAATCATCTGTGCAGCTAAGCACTGACGATCAAAAAAGAAAGCACTGTAAAACAAACCAAGTTTTACGGTGCTTTCTTTTTGTCTCTTTATATTTATTTTCCACGACTAGTATTTTCTCATTACCGATGATGCTGGTAAATCCGCTTCAATCCACGCAGATCTGCCTGCGACAGTTCGAGGTGCCCCTGGTCTAACGGATACATCACTGAATGGCGATTCCCGCTATGGTCTAAACCTAGCGCATGCCCCAACTCATGGATTGCCACCGATTCGCCGTATCCCCGTTCGTAGGCCACATTTAGGCTAGCCGTCGCCGTATTTCTCGTGTGTACCCCTTGTAAATTAAACGTCTGCGTAATTCCCGGGCCACCGCGTCCTAGCTCAACGTTCGGCTGGTCACTGGCGACACTTTTCCGATAGACGCCCAGCGTCAGTTTATTTTGGTGGTGCTTCGCGCGCCCCGCTACTAGGTGAACCATGCCCGTATGATTATAAACTGCAATCGCTTGGGTAAACGCCTGCCGTCCCTCTGGCGGCACTGTAGCCTTGAAATGGTAATGATACGTTCTGTTCAACTTCAATCCGGCTACGATCGGTGCAACTGGCGTATGCGGCTTTTTCTTTTTTGACTGCTTGTGTTTATGCACCTTGGATTTCGTCTGCAGCTTAGTCACTTGCTGGGACTTCTCGTGCTGAGCCTTGGGTTGTGCGGCAGCCCGCGATTGCGCGGGTTCAACGACTCGTGTCACGGCACGTTTAATCGCAACTAACCGACCGTTTACCGGCGCGAATGGCCCCCAACCAGTCAGCACGCCCGCCACCGCAACCAGGACGGCCACCGCCAGTATGCGTCTAACGACTTTCAAACTGTTCTTCCTTTCTTGATTCCCCACCTACCACCAGGCTTCCGCTATCTCCGCGGCCACCTCATCTGTAACTTTCACCTTGCTTGACTCATCACTCGTATCAGTCTCATCTTTTTTCAAATCATACCGTAATTACGCCTACGATACAAATGCCGATCGCTTAAACGTTTTGACCTTTACGCGTCCATTTTACCTGACTTCATAAAGGCACGGTAACCTCCGCTATTCAGCGTGAAGTTGCCGTGCCTCTTCATTTAAGCGTCTTCTTCTACCGCCAGTGAGCGGGAACGGCGCCTGATCAGACTAACAAAAACTAGCAGCATCCCTGCGCTCAACGCCAGCATGTACCAGGGGAGCGTTTGAATCGCCGAATTGTGGAGCAAGCTCATCCCGAAGGTCAGCCCACTTACAATCAGGTAGTAGCCCAGGCTGAACCAACCACTAGCGCTGCCCATCACGGCTTCATACCCCACTAACGCCCGATTCAAGGCGTTGGGCAATGTGATGTTCAGTCCTAGAAATGTCAGGAAAATGCCGATCACCATCAGCGTGGCTTGTTGCCAGTAAGCGGCAATTAGCAAGCCACCACCAGCCAGCGTGCCGAAGACTAAGCCGCCCAGCGCCACTTGTTCTGGCGACCAAACGTTTAGTAACCGATTAACCAGCAACGCCCCTAAGAGACTGGCGGCCGCTAACACCATTCCTAGCCAGCCATATTGGACGGCTGAGTAGCCAAAATGCGTGATAAAAATAAATGGCGCTTCGGCATAATAGCTAAATAAAATCCCATTGATCCCACCAATTAACCAGCCATACCCCCAGACCACCGGATCGGTCAACAACCGCCGGACGACCCGTCCTTGGCGAATCTGCTGAGGGTGTTCTGCTACTTGCTGGGTCTCCGGCAAGCGACTCAGTGCGGCTAAACCAATGACGACGGCCATCGTCACCAACGTTGCAAAGACACTTCGGTAGCCAAAATAAGTCTGCATGACACCACCAATTAGTGGCCCTAAAGCCGGCGCTAAGGCCATGGCAGCGCTGACTTTGGCAAAGACCTTCGCGCCAGTCACGCCGGTAAAACTTTCACGCATCATGGTCTGCGTAACGACTGAGCCCGCACTGGCACCTAACGCCTGAACGAGACGCCAGCCCAGTAGCGCGGCAAAGTGGGTGGTGAAATATAACCCAATGTTACCTAATAGATAAACGGCGATACCGACCAACATCGCTGGTCGCCGCCCCCATTTATCGGCGAGCTGTCCCCACAAGAGAACCCCCACGGCGAAGGCAACAAAGTAAGTGCTCATTGTCAGTTGTGCCTGACTGGCACTCACGGCAAAGGCCCGGCGTAGTTGTGGCAACACCGGGGTAAAAATAGACTCGCTGATCTGTGGAAAGCCAACGAGTACAATCATCAGGCCAATGGATGGCACTGATTGACGGACGTTTTTCATCATTTTTCTCCTTAGAATTTACTTTGAGGAAAAACGTCCTTGTCCGTTTGCGGGGACACACGCCATTAATACTGAGAGACTCATGGGTTGTCACCCCTTTCGTTAAATGTTGTCTTAGCGTACGGGAAAAGTGGGCGCTTGTCAAGATCAGCGCTATCACCTCAACCGACTCGCCCATAAAACCCGCGCAAATCTTTAATAGCTTGCGATTTCGATCTAAAAAAGCAGATGCGACTTCGCATCTGCTTTTGCGGTTACTTCAATAAATATTTCGCATCTAAGTCATGATCGAAGGAGGTCAAAATCTTTGGCCCGTCCGTCGTTACCACAATCGTATGCTCATACTGACAGCTCAGACTGCCATCAACGGTCGATATCGTCCAACCATCCTCAGCCGGTGCACTACATTCCCAGCTGCCGACGTTAATCATCGGTTCGATGGTGATCGTCATCCCCGCTTTCAGCCGCGTTCCGTGGCCTGCCGTTCCGTAATGGGGAACATCGGGGTCTTCATGCATGGTTGGCCCAATGCCATGGCCGATGTAATCACGAACAACGCCATAGCCCATCTGCGTCTCCGCGTAATTTTGAATGGCGAAACCAATATCCCCAATCCGGTTGCCCACTACGGCCTGGTCAATTCCCAGGTACAGTGACTTCAACGTCACATCCATTAATTTCTGAACTTCCGCAGACGCCTGGCCCACCACGAAGGCGTGACAGGCATCGCTCAAGTACCCATGATAATCAATGACGGTGTCCACTTTGATCAAGTCACCCGTCTTGATCAAGACGTCCTTACTAGGACAGCCGTGGCAGATGACATCATTAACACTAATACAAGTCGAGTATTTATAGCCTTCGAAATTCAATTCACCGGGCGTCGCGTCGTGGTCGACAATATATTGATAAGAAAAGTGATCGATATCCCAGGTCGTGATCCCTGGTTTGAGATAATCTTCCAAGGCATGAAAGAGGCCAGCCAAAATATCTCCAGCCGCTTGCATCCCTTGAATTTCTCGCGTTGATTTTAATGCTATCATGTTGCCTCCTGATGGTGGTTAATAATCGTATCTTCCTTTTCAGTATACCGTACTACCCCGTCGCTTCAACTCAAAATTCCCCTTGGCGACGTCTGAATAATGACACCAAAACGTAATCTGTCCTTATCATTGCAATGGTGACGTTTACACTGATTTTTCATACCTGAATATTTTAATGAAACGTGTTACAATCTTTTTTGCTGTGTCACATTCGACTCACTACAAAATTCTACAAGGAGGTTACCTCTAATGTCCCTTACAAAACGTGATGTCCGCGACTATCTGATTGGGTTCGCCCTCATCTTAACGATGGTCGGCAT
This sequence comes from Levilactobacillus tujiorum, assembly GCF_012641185.1. GTDB lineage: Bacteria > Bacillota > Bacilli > Lactobacillales > Lactobacillaceae > Levilactobacillus > Levilactobacillus tujiorum. The sequence continues at coordinate 91,663 of NZ_JAAXLK010000005.1, read as the reverse complement.
CGCTACTTGGCGCCACGATTATGAAATTATTCTTCCTGAAATCGGCGCCCTGACCGCGGGAATGTGGATTTACCATAATCCCACTTGGGTTAGTCAACCCATCAAAATCTTTCTCGCGCCTTCAGGAACTGCGGTGATTGGCTTCGGGGTCAATCAGCTGCCTATAAGCTATCCCGAAAAAGTCGGCATCACCTTACTCCTGATTCTCCTACTTTTAAACATTCTCCGGTCAACACTGGCGCCTTCATTTGCCACTGGCCTTTTACCTATCATTATTAACGCCACGCACTGGTCCTTTATTCTCGCCATCTTCGCCTTTACGTTAACCCTCATGATCGGTGTCCTCTTGCAGGGTCATTACAAGGGTCAGCCGGCTGGCAAACCGCTCCACTACCAACACATGCTGGGCTTCGTATTGGCCGCTGCGATCTGGATCGGTGCGGTTTGGCTAGCGGGCTTCCCGCAAATGGCGGGGATTCCACCAGTCCTGGTCGTCTTCTTCGAAGCCTCCCAGCAGCCTAGCTACAGCGGTAAAACGGCGCTGCAACACATCATTGCGTTGAGTGGTGCCGCTACTATCGGCGTCCTCGTTCACCTGGTCGTGGCTTCTTGGCTACTCGCAACGGCAATTACATTACCGCTAGTCTTTATCCTGCTTCAACTTCTCCACATTAAACTCCCGGCGGCGTATGCCTTTCCGCTCCTTGCCTTGGTCTTACCGGCGAACATGTTCCATACGCTCCCGATTGCTGCGAGCCTCGCCGCTTGCTTCTTCCTAGGATCGGTCTTTATCTACCGTAAAGTCATGACCTTAACCGGCGTCGCTTCGGAAAATAACTAATCAACCTTCATATCGAGTGGGACAGTAATTCCGCTACGTCCGTCTGATACGTCGAAAGGGCCTGAGATTTTTATCTCAGGTCCTTTTTCACGCCGGCCGTGGATGTCCGCTCACCTTCTTTACGCATTTTTTACGCAAATCATATACCGACTTTACAGGACTCCCGTATGATTGATTTTACCGCACCATGTAAATTATGACATACGGGGGAGTCTTGACGTGTTAGATATTTTAAAAGCAGCCATCTTGGGCATCATCGAGGGGATTACAGAGTTTCTCCCCATCAGTTCTACCGGGCACCTATACTTAGCCGATGAATTTATTAAACTCAACGAGTCGACCGCTTTCATCAATATGTTTATGGTCGTCATTCAGCTGGGCGCCATCTTGGCCGTTGTAGTTCTCTACTTTAACAAGCTCAATCCCTGGGCCCCACGCAAGGATCGCTTAGAACGCCAGCAAACGTGGACTCTCTGGGCTAAAGTTATTCTAGCTGTACTTCCTTCAGTCATCGTGGGGCTACCGCTCAATGACTGGATGGACGCCCACCTCACCAGCTGGCAGGTCATTGCCAGTACCCTCATCATTTATGGTCTCTTATTCATCGTGATCGAAACGTACAATCGGCGCACGACGGCCCAGTTCACCAATCTTAATCAACTGTCCTACCGCGTCGCTATCCTGATTGGGCTCTTTCAAATCTTGTCACTCGTCCCCGGAACCTCCCGCTCTGGCGCGACCATCTTAGGGGCAATCCTGATTGGCACCTCCCGCTTTGTTGCCACAGAATTTTCCTTTTTCTTGGCCATTCCGACGATGTTCGGCGCTTCGCTGCTTAAGATTGCCAAATATTTCTTACATGGCAACGGCTTTACCTTCAGTCAAACGCTGGTTCTGCTCACGGGTGTTCTCGTATCCTTTATCGTCGCCTACCTCGCGATTAAGTTTCTCCTGAACTACATTCGCCACAATGACTTCAAATTTTTCGGTTGGTATCGCATCGTCCTCGGGGTCGTTGTGATTGCTTATTTTAGTCTAACCAACCACGGATAATTTTCAGTTGTACTAATCAACTATCAATGCTAATTTCTTCGTAATCCCTATCCAAAACCGGGATCATGTGGTCAGTTATACGTATGAAAGCGCTGGATAATCATGATTGCAACATTCTGCAATCAAATGTGACGGCCTTTTAACTACACAGTAACTAAACTGCAACAATTCTCGGGTATGCTGTTAAGTATTAAGAAAACAGATTGGATAGATTTAAAAAATGTCGAAATCAAAACTTACAATTAAATTTGCTTCACTTTTACTTTTATTTGGCTTTTCCTTCGGCATGGTGACCGATGTGACGTCAAGCCTTGTTCCTGAACAGACAACTACTGCCCAGGCTTCTTCTCGCGTGTCTGCTAGTCAGGCTAAGAAGATCGCTAAGATTAACGCCGGTCTTTCTAAGAAACAAAAAGCAGCTAAGAAGTGGATCGCTAAGCACGAATCCGGTTATAACTACACTGCTCGTAACGGTAGATGTTACGGTCGTTACCAACTTCTGAAGTCTTACTTGCACGGTGACTACTCCCCTGCAAACCAAGAAAAGACTGCTAACCGTTACGTTAACGGTCGTTACGGGTCATGGACCAAGGCCAAGCGGTTCTGGCAAAGTCATCACTGGTACTAAACCAGCGATATTCCGCAATTACAATTCTAACAATATCAGCACTTACCATTAAGGCGGTTAAACCCACGTTGTGTTTAACCGTCTTTTTCTATTCTATTTGACAAGGGAATGACGCTTTATGAAGAAGATCATCATCTGGTTGGGACTAGTGATTCTTTTATTGGGCGGCGGCTTTACCCTTCTTCACGGAACGACCAACTCCGCCCAGCCACAGCCTGCTCGTCCTTCCTCAACCAAAGTCAAGCGGCACAACGTGAGTCCTAAGCTTACCGTGAACGCACTGCAACACAATCGTAAGTTGGCTTACAGCGCCATCATCTACTTTGCGATCAAGCATTCTCAACTTCAACGGTGGCAAGAAGTCTCTGACTTTAGCCTAGGCTGGCAAGTCGAAAGCTATCCGCATAAGGGCCAAACCAAGTACCTGGTCTGGCCGGATCAACATATCCAGGACAGCGCCAAGAATCTCGCTCCCAACTGGTTCCGTCTAACCGATCAGCAGCACGTCCTATACGACAGTATGATTGTCCACTCATTTCGCAAGGATCAGACCAAGACCGCCTCACTAGCTGAAATCGTCCGGCAAATCAATGCGGATCACGCTGCCGCTAAGGTCCGGCGGATGCCACAAAAAATGACCATCGTGACGCATTAAAAAAAATGTCCGGACAAGCCCAGACATCTTTTAGGACACGCTATTCATCTGATGAGATCATACTTTCAGTCCCCACGTTAATCAGGGATTCAATCCGATCCAAAAGCATCAGTAGCCAGCCAAACGCCATCACAAAGGCCAACATTTCAAAGGCCGTCAATGACAGGTAGCCGATTCCGCGAAAGAGCACTTCGGCCACGGCTAAGGCTGCCCCCACACCGTATGATAGATACAAAAATTCTTTCGTAATTTGGGGCAACAACCAACGCACGCCAATGATTAATGCCAACACACAATAAATGAGAAAACTCGCCACCTGATCATGTAGGTAATGTGACGAAATATTATTGGGAAAGACGCCCACCAATCCCAGGTTAATCGCGGTCAACGTCAGCAACACCCGTAATAAGATGAGCCGTCGAGATCCTGGATAGTATTCTTGAAGACTCACGAACAAGTAGTCAATCAGTGCAATCATCAGTAACGCCGAAAAGATCAGCGTGGCGTTGAACTGCCACCCGCTGGACGCGTTTCGCGTTCCCAAAAAGCTCAGGTTGTGTTGCCACCAGTAACGTTCATTATTGACGGCCATTGAGATCACCACGCCACTGATAATCACCAGCGTTAGGACCGTCGACAACACGCCAGCATCAACGGCCTGCGCAAAGTAAATCATTGCAAGATTGACGAAGACACCAAATACAAAAATGATCATACTGGCCGTGATTCGATCAAAGCCCGCACCGTTGAATAACACCCCTAGTAGCCACATGCTCCCGACCAAGACCAGCGCCAGGATCAACGCAAACGACAGCACGATCACGGGAAAGTTTCGCCAATAGATATTCTTGGTAAAGTGATTTTGTGGATTATTCCGATCACGAATAAAAAAGATGGCAAAGAGCAACGTGCCCATGACCACTCCCGTCACGATCAGCCCCGTCGCCAGTGACTCATCGCCGGATAATTTCAGGTAACGCACGTCCTGCCAGCGATAAAACAGGTAATAGGCAATGCTCACAATAAACGCCGCAATCACCGGCCACCACATGATTCGATTCTGAAAAATCCGCCGGCGAGATTCCGCAAACTCTACGACCAAGCGATCGCGCTTAACCACTAGTTTTACCGGCGTGCCATCATCTAGCTTCAGCTGCTCACCGATGCTTGCCGGAATTTTTAAATTAAAGTCTTTCTTTTCCATGTCTTCCTCCACAGTTCCGTAAACCATTCCCACCCATTATAGCAAACCTGAGAAGGATTTAATGAGGTTTCTTAAAGTCCCGTGGACAATTTGGGAGACACGGCTTGTTCGTGGCTTAAAATCAAGCGAGAAGACTGGTACTCCGCCAATCTGAAGCATCCCCACAGCAGGTAAAAATCCTCAGCAGCCACAGTACGATCACCTGCCCTTACTGGAATAAGGTAGGTATCTCAGCTTTCAAATTTTGACTATACTATTAATACGACCATTAAATGAGCTGTTTTACCATTATATCTGTCACTAACTTTCCAAAGGGCGTAGAATGTAGTCAAGTATTCGTCAATTTTTAACCATATCTTTTATCTAATGAGGGGAATCGCGATGCGTCAAAAACTCTACAATTTTACGACCCGCTCAATCAAGCTATTCTTCTACTTTTTATTTACCCTAGCCTTTATCTTCGCCCTGACATCACCCAATCTGATTCTAGGCGACAATCACATTAACGGGATCGGAACCACCATCGTCACCACGGTGATCTTAATCATTGCTTTTGCCATTGGTCTGACGCTCTACATCAGCCCCGGTGCCCAGCATCTGGCTCACCGAGTGTTTATAGAGCAGCGCTGGCACACCGCCACCTACTGTTTTTTACTGGCTATCTTTGTCCAAGCCTTCTTGATTACGTTTATTCATCCGGCCATCGGCTTCGATACCAGTGCTGTTCACAACGCTATTCGCAATCCCAATACTATCGCTAACATTGGCTATTTCAGCGTGAACCCCAATAACCTCGATCTCTTACTAATCCAGCACTGGGTCGCGCAACAATTCCACCAGACATCCTGGCTCTTTTTTGATATTGTGACGACGTTTTTAGTGGACCTTTCAGCGGTCTTAAATATACTAAGCATCGCTGCAATTAATAAAGATCGGGTGCCCACTGGCCTGTACATCCATGCCCTCTGGCTGGTCTGTTTTCCTTCCATTCTGGTTCCCTATACGGATACGTGGGCGTTGCCCTTTGTGTCGGCCTATTTACTTTGCTATTGCGTTACCGCGTACTCCACTGCGCCCAAATTACTCAAAGGAATTACGGCGCTGCTCTTCGGTATCTTTGCCGTAGCCGCCTACTTCATCAAGCCCTCTAGCCTAATTCCGGTGATTGCGATCGCCATTATTGAAGTGATCCACTTGCTTCTGTATCCCCGCAAACACCAGTGGTGGTGGATTATGTTGCTCGCCATCTTCTTCGTTGGCAGCACTGCCGGCAGCTACCACGTTGAACAGCAGATCGTTAAAAATCAAACGCTCATTAGAATTTATAGTTTCCGGGCTAAACCAATGGTTCACTTTATCAATATGGGACTGTCTGGTCACGGTGGTTATAACGCCCACGACTCCCTGGTAATGGTATCCACGATGAGTAAGAAGAAACGCATCGCCTATTCCGAAAACTCCATCAAGAAACGTTTAAAGAAAATGGGGCCCACCGGCTACCTTAAGTTTCTCTTCATGAAGCATCGCTACAACACCGCCGACAGTTCCTTCGGGTGGGCCATGCAAGACGATGCTCTGGTCGGTAATCCACCACCGACCAAGAAGCCCGGCATTCGCCGAACCATTCAAGAGTTCATCTATCTTTATGGAAATAATTTAGGTGACTTTCGCTTCATGACCCAAATCTGGTGGGTACTGGGATTAGGGCTCATTCTCTTTGCCTGGCGTGACAATCGAAAAGTCCTGCAAGTGCTACGCCTAGCCATCTTGGGTGGATTCCTCTTCTTACTTGGCTTTGAAGGTGGCCGGACCCGTTACCTCATCCAATTTCTACCGGTCTTCTTACTACTGGCGACACTAGGATTCACCGCTGCCACCCAAGAATTCAAGCACTGGTTCGGTTGGATGGGGGCCGCTTCTCGCCCTGACAAGTCATCATCCTCCGACCCCACGAGCACGAAGAAACCACTTGAAAGTAAATAACTATTCAAACTCTATCGCGACACACTAATTAATCGCCTTTACTTTATGCACGTTCCTATACTATACTGGCGGTAAGAGTCCTTATCTAGTTTGTTTTTGTCACTATTGGCTTCCCAGGTATCGAGGTAATTCACATGAAAATTAACCGCAGTCTTATTTTAATTAGCGCTCTCATCTTCTTCCTGAGTTTAGGGACGGTGGGACACGCGGCCACATCTTCTAGTGCTACCAGCTGGGATGGTGTGACCAAAACTCAGGTTGGCTATTACAACATGAATAATGTGGGAATGACCACTGATTCTACTGGCGTCAACCTCTACGTTGACAGCGGCAATACGAATCAGCCACTACCCCTAACCAATTATATGTTCACTATTAATGGACAACCTTTCCTGATTACATTAAAAGTCAACGGCACCCAAGTCACCGCAACGGCTCAGCAAGCGTTTGGCTCTTGGCAGACTCTGGGCACAGTCGGTACTGGCTCACTGACCACCATTGGCCTCATTCAAACGTTGACGCTCCACTTGTCATTCGCGGCGCTGGGCATAACGCCCACTGATTCCGTCAACTTCAGTAATTCTAGTTTAGGGAGCCAAACCGTCGCGGCAGCCGTCATCACCAATCCAGCGACCGGCGTCCTAGACGGAAGCGACGTCACTTCCCAGCCAGAACCGGCTGACAGCTCCAGTGACGCCGCCGCTTCTAGTAGCGACCTGTCGACATCGACCAACCATAACAATCAAGAGGGTAACCTCGGCATCACGATTGACGGTAATTTCGACGACTGGGCCGACAAAACCAAGCACGCCATGAAGATTAGCAACGATGACGATAACATCAAATACGCCTCTCTCTTGACCGATCAAAACAATATTTATTTCTACATCCTGATGAGTCCCAAATTATCCGGCGGCTATACCAACTTTCAACCGGATGGTTACCAACTCAAGGTTGGGGGGAAGGTGTTCTACCTGAGCTTTAATAACCACAGTACCGTTCAACTTGACCTAGACCAAAAGCAGGGGGTTCCCCTGAACATTTACAGTTCAGACGGCGTCAACAACAACCTGATCGGTCAAGCCTACGTTGCGCGGCACACGCTCGACCAAAAGATGGGTGATGGCACCACTGTCAAGGGATCCAGCTACATCATGGAATGTGCGGTTCCCTTCTCATCCTTGGGCGGCATCTCTAATACCAGCGGTCAGACGATCACGTTAGCCAATCCCAACCTCTGGGATGGCACGATTGAAGCTTCCGGTGGGAGTACCGGTCCCATCATCTTGGCGAGTGCCGGCTTCATCATCGCGATTGCGGGTGCGATCAAGTTATCCGGCTTTAAATTTAAGCGGCGGTCCCGTTAATGAATATCTACTTAATCATTGGGACCCTCGTCTGGTTATACCTTTTATCGGCTTTAAATCGAGCTCACTTGCCGGCCTTCCACTTCATCGTGGGGACTGCTGGGCTCTTTTTCATTCTAATTGGCCTCAGTGATCCCTACTGGGTTTGGTTCTTCACCCACGCCGTCATCAACGGTGTCCGCTGGATTGGGGAAACGACCGGTATGTGTACGATCATGAATCACTACGGCTTGGTCAGTATCAATAACCCCACCGGCCCCCTAACGATGAGCATCGACTATGAATGTTCCGGGATCATTGAGACAACCGCCTTCGCTAGTCTAGTTGCGTTCTTTCCCATTTTCAATCGTAAAGAACGGGCCTTCTTTGGTCTGCTGGGCGTGCTATGGATCTATCTGGCCAACGTCCTACGGCTGGGACTCGTCATCGTGATTTGTCACTATTACGGCGGTTCTGCCTTCTTCTTGGCCCACTCCATGCTAGGTCGGATGTTATTCTACGTGCTCGTCATCACTCTCTATTACAACGTTTTCACCTATTCGCAGATTTCACACAGTCTATTTAACAATTTCCACGCGTTCGTTAACCGCTGGAAAGCTAAACTCAGGGGAGGAAAGACATCATGAGTTACTGGCTTAACCTCACACTCTTTAAGATGGGATTCTGGCTCACCTGGGCGTTAATCCCCATCCTAGTCGAGATTATCCCCTCGTTTATTTCTAGCATCAAAATTATGATTCGGAACCACCACCGGCCGGTCCTAACGATGCCGGCCAAGATGCCCATGATTTCGATCATCGTTCCCGTCTATAATTCTGAGGATACCCTCTTCGCTTGTATCGAATCAATTCACGACTCTACCTACCCGATTCGCGATATCCAAGTCATTTTAGCCGATAATCACAGTACTGACGATAGTTTTACCGTCTTTACCCATGCGCAGGAAACCTTCAGCGACCTCAATTTGAGTCTGATTCACACTGATCAAGGGAAAGCTGAAGCGTTGAACACAGCGCTCTACAGTGCGATCGGGACGTACATTATTAATATCGATAGTGATGGTGTCCTTGAAAAACACGCGCTCATGAATATGATTTTAAAATTTGAAAATGACTTTGAAATGGCCGCAATGACCGGTACGATCTTGACCCAGCGCAAACTACTCGCTAAACACAGCACCTTACTGCAACGCAATGAATATTTCGAGTACGCCCAGGCCTTTCTGTCCGGACGCACCATTGAAACGCAAAACAACGAGCTATTCACGATGTCCGGTGCCTTTTCCGCCTTTCGTAAGGAAGCCATCTTCAACACGTTTCTTTACGATATCAGTACCATTGGTGAAGATACCGACATGACTTTTCAAATCCGTGACCGCTTAAAACGTAAAGTTGGCCTATGTGACAACGCCATTTTCTACATCGACCCCATCGAGAATTTCTCCAAGCTGTACACGCAACGCCAGCGCTGGCAACGTGGTGAGGTTGAGGTTATTCATCAATACGCCCACGACCTCACCGTCAAAGACTTCTTCCGTAACTTCATGGTCCGCCGACTGCTGATTGACCACACCTTCTTGTTTCCCCGCATGATCTGGTTATTCGCCAGTATCGTGCTGCTCTTCTTCCGGTACTCGCCGATTATGATGGGGATGTCCTACGTGGTCATCTACTTACTTTATATCCTCGTGGAACTGCTCAACTACCTTTGTGTGCTGCAACTCCTGCAGGACTTTCCCGACGAACGGAAGTTTTACCGCAAGCAACTGTGGGTCGCGATAACGTTTCCCTTCTATAACTTTATCTGTGCCTGGATTCGTTTAGTTGGGATTCTCAACAGTATGACCCTTTCGTCTAGCTGGAATTCCTTGCCCATCGGTGACGAATTTAAAAAGCTCTTCGCCGTTTTTAAGTCTGACTTCGGTCGTAAAAAGAAATAAACCGGCGTCATACCCACCAGGCATAAGCAACAATACTTCATAAGTATTAGACAAATCAGCACTCGCAGGACTAGACTAAACTGCAGGTGCTGATTTTGTCATCGCACCAACTTTACAAACATCAAGTAAACCCCTAAAATTTCAATATTAAAGCCTAGGAGGCCAAACAATGAAATCTACCATTTTTATGGAACCCGGAAAAGTCGAAGTTGAAGATATTCAAAAACCCACGATTCAAGCCAGTGACGATGTGATCATCCACGTTGTCCGGACTTGTGTCTGTGGCTCCGACTTGTGGGCTTACCGCGGTCTAGAAGACAAGGCGGCTCACTCAGAAAACTCCGGTCATGAAGCGATCGGAATCGTTGAAGAAGTTGGATCAGACATCACCACGGTTAAGCCTGGCGACTTTGTCATCGCCCCATTCACTCACGGTTGCGGTCACTGTGCTGCTTGCCGTGCCGGTTTTGACGGCGTTTGCCAAAATCACACGGATAATTTCAGTAATGGCGTACAATCCGAGTACATTCGTTTCCAACACGGCGAATGGGCCTTGGTCAAGATCCCTGGTCAACCCGAAGATTACAGCGATGCTATGTTGAATTCATTGTTGAGTTTAGCAGATGTCATGGCTACGGGTTACCACGCCGCTCGCGTGGCCAACGTCAAGACCGGTGATACGGTCGTGGTTGTCGGCGATGGTGCCGTAGGTCTGTGTGGTGTCATTGCCGCCCAAATGCGCGGTGCCAAGCGGATTATCGCGATGAGCCGGCACGCAGATCGGCAAAAGTTAGCCTTAGAGTTTGGGGCGACAGATATCGTTTCCGAACGGGGTGACGAAGCCGTTGCCAAGGTTAAGGCCCTGACTAATGATGCCGGTGCCGATGCGGTCTTGGAATGTGTCGGGACTGAATTGTCCAACGATACGGCCATGAAGGTTGCTCGTCCAGGGGCTATCGTCGGCCGGGTTGGTCTGCCGCATGAACCTAAGATGGACATGACCACGTCCTTCTACACCAACACCATCATTGCCGGAGGCCCTGCTTCTGTGACTACCTACGACAAGCAAGTTCTGTTGAAGGCCGTCTTAGACGGTGACATTCACCCAGGTAAGGTCTTCAACCAACAATTCACGTTGGCTAACATTAATGACGCTTACCAAGCCATGACTGACCGTAAAGCCATCAAGTCATTGGTCGTTATCCAGTAATTTCAAGCTAATCATCAAGCCAGCTAAGACCAGCACCACGGTCTTAACTGGCTTTTTGGTCTAATCAAACTGAAAAATAGATAGCATAGTTGAACCCAATCGCCTTACCGTTCGCCAATTTTGGGCTGTAACGCTGTGGGTGGACGGCCTAAGCCACAGAGCGGTCTTAGGCCTCGCTTTGAGCCGCAGATCACGTCTCAAAGACGCCATTTGCCAAGAAAGAACACTTGGCAAATCCCACGGCTGAGCCCAAAATTGACTCACTCACGGCTACACAGTGACTATCAATTATCATTGACTAAAACTGTATGGAAACGTCATGTACCACAACGTAAAGGCACCACCACAAATACCAGAGGCGATAATCATTTTCTTTGAACTGATACGGTCAGCCAAAAAGCCACCAAAAAAGTAACCAACCAAACTCGCAATTCCAACGGCACTTGACAGTAGTCCTAACTGAGTATTAGTAATATGCAGCGCCTGAATAACTTGATCATAATACACTTCCCGCAAGTAAGGAACGTTTGCAATTGCTCGGCCAAAGAAAGCCAATAATACAATCATCAACCACTTACGTGCCGGTTTAATTTCTGAAAGTTCCAAGAGCGGTCACTTCCTAACCTGAAATTAACAGACTGCGTTGCTCCACCCATCATTACTACCAAATGTCACCGATCTTAAAGCCTTCAGTAAAGGGATCATCTTCGTCTAAGACCCACTTGCTGTAACCATAGATCCAGCCGTGGCCTGAGATTGTTGGTACAATCGCCTTTTGTCCATGAAGCTCCGTATCCTCAATTGCCCGACCTTCAAATCGAATTCCCAGCAATCCTTCATTAACAAAGGGTTCATTTAATTTCAGCCGACCCTTCGCATGCTCAATCGCCATTAGGGCACATGTCCCAGTACCACAGACTCCACGATCTAAGGCGCCTTTCCAGGTTTCTGGCTTATCAAAATCAACTTTGCCGGATGGATACCAGTTTGCCGACTTCATATAAACGTCGGGATCATCGGATGGTTCATGCATCATCGACAAGGTAATTCCAACTCCGGGATAATCAGGGTGAGCAACTGGCAATTGTTCCTTAGCAGCTGTGGTGACTAGCGATGAAATCTTAGCAATTTCACCACCATTTTCGGGCGTTAAATGTAACCCAAACTGCGTCGCATCGATACACGTGTAGAACATGCCACCCCAAGCAATATCGACAGTCACCTTGCCCAAATGTGGAACCTCAATTTCCTTATCCAAATAGACCGGAAAAGCTGGGACATTCTTAAAGGTCACATTGGTCACTTTCCCGTGATCACAATCGGCCTTAATATGAATTAGACCAGCGGGAGCTTCCAAGTTAAATTCACTGACTGGCTCGGTCATTGGCACCAACCCTGTTTCTAGCAAGGCTGTGGCTACCGCAATCGTATTGCCCCCACTCATCATCGGGTACTCCGTTTGTTCCATAATAATATAACCCGCTACTGCTCGTGGATCCTTCGCTGGTACGATTAAATTAGCGCACGTTGCCGGGATTCCCCGGGGCTCGCGCAACATTAGTTTCCGAACCTGATCATCATTTTTAGACAGCCATTCTTCCATCTCATAAACTGAATTACCTGGAATAGAAGGAACGCCACTCGTGATAACCCGCATCGGTTCACCTTCGTGAAACTCTACTGCATCAAACATTCTTTTAAAAGCCATATTGTCCATGTCCTTTCAAAGCACTAGTTTCGTCGCTTATTCGATTAATCCTGTGTTTTGCTACTTTCAAGATGCTATTGGAAATTAGCTTACTTTTCTCGCCACTATATCATCGCTTTAGTCAGCGACATTTAAGACAATTTTTCCGATGTACTTCTTCGAAAGAAATGCTTCCTGCGCCTTAACAATGTCCTTCAATTCAAATTCCTTAGCGACAACCGGTTTAATCTTACCGTCTTCGATATACTTAATTAATTCTTCGAATGATTCTTTGGACTGATAGGTTGTGCCAAACAAGCTCAAATCTTTCAAATAGACATCCCGAATATCAAGCTTAACAACTGGACCACCAATTGCGCCGCAAACACCGTACTTACCACCCTTTTTCAACAACTTAGGTAATTGTGGCCAGGACTCACCAGCAACCATATCTAAAACAACGTCAACTGACATTTCGCCTAACGCTTCCAAGAAATTATCACCACGATGTAGGATCTGATCAGCGCCGTATCCTTTAACCCGTTCTTCTTGACCAGGATCGACAACCCCAATGACCTTCGCTCCCCGGACCTTAGCTAATTGAACCAAAGCCGAGCCAACACCACCGGATGCGCCAGTAACTAACACGGTATCGCCGGCCTTAACACCAACCCGCCAAACCAAGTTATTAGCGGTTCCATACGAGCAAGGGAAGGTCGCCAATTCGCTATCTGACAAATTCGAGTCAACAGCAAACGTCTCGTCACTTAAGGCAGTCGCATACTCCGCGAAGGCGCCGTCGCATTCAGATCCCCAAGTGATACAATCAAATGCATTCTCAGTATTAGGTTCCGCTTGAACACTTCGAACCAAAACCCGTTCACCAATTCGAGCCGAATCAACCCCTTCGCCAACTGCGACAATGGTGCCACACCCATCCGCACCTTGAATGCGAGGAAATTCTAGCGCCTTACCCAGCCAAGAACCATCTTTGTTGACGTCTTTGAATCCAGTTGCGCCACCTTGATTAGTTCCACTCTCAACATTCTTAGAATACCAACCAATTCGGGTATTAATATCCGTGTTATTAACGGCAGCCGCACCGATTTTGATCAACACTTCACCTTTTTTAGGGGTTGGCACTTGAATATCAGTTCGGTAGTCCAATTGGTCGAAACCACCAAAGCCTTTTAATTGTACACCATTCATTTTCTCTGGAATTGCTGTCATAATAGAAAACCTCCTGATAAGATAAAATAATAAAATGCTTTTCCGGATGCACTTTACCGCTTTGCTGGATGAATTCATCTGTTATCACAGTTTCATTATTGCCGACACTTTGTGAATAATCAATCAAGATAATTAGGATGTAGCATTCAATATTTTTGAATATACGATCCCCACTGGCTTAAACAGACATTGAAGTACCGATAATTTACAATTTGCTCGTGAATTGACTATCAAAATGTTATACTTAATGACTACGTAACCGCTTACAGTTCTATTCAAGGAGGCCCTTGCATTGGCTGATTATCTAAATCTTGATTATTTACATACATTCGTCGTCGCCGCAAAGACTGGGAAGCTAACCACAACCTCTGACATCGTCTATCTGTCTCACTCAGCGGTAAGTACCCAGATAAAAAAATTAGAACATCATGTCGGCGCAACCTTATTCATTCGGAATAAAGATGCCCTAACCTTAACTAAACAAGGCCAAACACTGCTTACCTACGCTAATCAACTCCTTAATTTAAATGACACTACGTTGGCTAAACTCAAATCAGACGACTGGGTAGGTAAATTGGTCATTGGCGTTCCCACTGATTACGCTGCATTTTATACCCAAGAAATATATCCGCGATTGATGCAGCATCTACCAGACTATACAATCTCAACGGTCTGCTCACGAAGCCGCGTACTTCGCTCCCAAATTGAAGAGGGAACGGTCAATTTCTCAATTGCGGCCATGGAATCCCAATTTCCTGATGACATCGAATTATGGGAGGAACCCCTACACTGGGTCTGTTCAAAGTATTTTGACCTTGACGCTTATGACCGCCTTCCTGTTGCCCTTTTTTCTGACAACTGTGTGATCAATGACTATTCGCTATACTCACTTCGGAAAAGTCAACAGGACTTCCAAGTCACCTTTACCAGCACCATGATGGACAACGTTGCTGCCTGTGCTAAAGCCGGTTTAGCAGTCGCTTTACTACCACAGTCTTCAATCACTGATGACTATCAAATTATTCCAGAAGATCGGCTCAGTTGCCCCTTCACTCTAAAAATTGGTTGCACGTGGAATCACAATAAACCGATTGCGACCGACTTACGTAAAAAATTAATTGATTGCGTAAAGGATGCCGTTCGTTCTAGCATTTACAACTCAGACGCTGTATCAGATAACGACACGCCATTTTAAAAGTCATTACTTAAATCTAAAATAGCCAGCAGAGTGGATAGATTTACCCACTCTGCTGGCTATTTGACGATATATTTTAGGAATTTACTTTTACAATTTTTCAACTCTTTTAGAAGCCACCGCGCTACACTTCATTCTCACGCAGACGCTGTTAACTTCCGACTATCAGTTCACATTGCCTTAACCGCAAATTAACTGCGATAGAACGATGCATACTCAAAAAAACTGGCAAATGATCAATCATCGAAGCGTATCGCAACCCACACGCTGCCAATGATTAGGATGGTCCCCAATAAGAATCCCCAAGTCAGACCTTCATTTAAGAACAGCCAGCCCAACAAGGTACCTACAATCGGTTGTAATAGGAAAAAGATTCCTGAACTACCAGCACTGACTAGCTTTAGGCCCTGATTCCACATCACGAAGGCTAAAGCCGTTGAAACGATCCCCAAATATCCCAGACAAGCCATGACCACTGGATTCAAGAAATCAATTCCCAATAGAACTTGCCGGTTGACTACCATGATGGGCGATAAACACCCGATCGCAACCAATGTCGACATGATGGTTACTTGCAGCGTACTGTAGTTGCCCGCTAATTTCTTGATCAAAACCGACATTAACGCCCAGGTTAGTGCCGCTAATACCAGCGACAAGACCCCCAGTAGGACGTGGCGGCCCGTTAAATGAATCCCCACAATACAGATGACACCAACCGTTGCCATGACGACTGAGATTATCTTGACCTTCGTCAGCTTTTCTCGTAACAACCACCAAGCGAATAAGATCATAAACGTTGGCGTAGCTGAGGTGATGACCGAGCCCGTTTGCGCTGTTGATAGCCACGTCCCAGTTTCTTGAGCAACGATTGAAATCGTATTGCCGATGAGGCCAATCAAGAAGATCAGTCCCAAATCCGACTTGTGAATCGACCATCGCTCTTTTCTAAGCCAAGAAACCAGTAACAGCACCACGACGGCCACCAAATACCGCAACCAAACGAGTTCTACCGGTGGGATATACTGAACGACAATTTTAACCACCACAAACATGCCACCCCAGATACTAGCCGACAAACTGAGCAACAAGGGACCTAACCATTTTTTATTCTTCATTATTTTCCTCCGCATTAGATTTTCAAATACTGAAATCGTCAGCGGAAACAACGCCGCTGACTAGCGGGTTGTAGGAACATCACATTCACATAAAGGTGCGTAGATCATACTGCTCATCTCCTTTTAAATAATCTTGTAAATCGTAACACAGTTCCTTAACGCGTATCAACCCAGCTCTAGCTTAACGCTACGTGGTCATTTAGCTTAGGCGGCAATTGATCACATCAAGCCCATGTATCACTAGTGTCAGAGCATTAAATTCTTATAAGCAATTTCATGATATGAGCTAATTCATCAATTTATAGCACATTATAATCAAAGAACGTCACCGAACCTTACCTAGCGTTCGATGACATCTTTTCTTCAAATAAGGGTCACTTCAACCAAATCCCAATCAACATTTACGCCTCAATCCGGCTTACACGCATTAACAAGCCATCAGATTTGATCGAGTTGTGTATTCAAACTCACCATTTCTAAAACGCCCAAGGCACAGTCTGCACCTTTATTGCCGGATTTCACGCCGGCCCGGTTGATGGCCTGATCTAAGTTTTCAGTCGTCAGCACACCAAACATCGTGGGTACTCCGGTTTCCAGTTCGACTTGGGCGACTCCTTGGGTGACACCACTACAAATATAGTCGAAGTGGGCCGTTTCGCCACGAATGACGGCGCCTAAGGTGATCAGCCCGTCATAGCGCCCTGATTTCGCCAGCTTTTGTGCCATTAAGGGAATCTCAAAGGCACCCGGTACCCAGACGATGTCAATATCATCGGCGCGGACACCGTGCTGAAGCAGCATGTCCTGGGCGCCAGTCACCAATCGCGACGTTAAGAAATCGTTGAAGCGAGCGACCACTATCCCAATCTTTAAGCCCTTACCATCGTAATTTCCATTAAAAGTTGTCATGTGTTTCCTCCATTTCGGGTGCTAAGGTTAATTGATGATGAAACTTATCTCGTTTAGTCTGCAAATAGCCCTGATCGTGGGCATTAGCCGGAATCTCTAGCGGTACTCGTTCGACGACCTCAATGCCATATTCAGCCAACTGGTCGATCTTATCTGGATTATTCGTCATCAAGCGAACTTGGGTAATCCCCAGTTGGTGCAGCATCATCGCCGCGCGATCGTACTGGCGGGCATCCGGCTGTAAGCCTAACTGAACGTTCGCGTCATACGTGTCGACGCCCTGCTCTTGCAGATGGTAAGCCCGTAATTTATTGGCGAGACCAATGCCGCGGCCCTCTTGGCGTAGATAAAGTAGGACGCCGCGTTGCGCTTGGTCAATTTTAGTCATGGCCGCATGCAGCTGCGGTCCGCAGTCACAACGCAATGACCCGAAGACCTCACCGGTTAGGCATTCGGACTGTAGCCGTAATAAGACGGGTTCTCCATTCGAAATATCCCCCTGAGTGAGGGCCAGCTGCAATTGCTGGTCACCGGGGAACTGCATCCCCGTCAGCTTGAAGCTACCGCGGGACGTTGGCAAACTGACCGGTGTGAGCTGGGTCATCGCTGGCGCCGTGTGCCGAATGCGATAAGCGGCAATATCTTCCACCGTGATCATCGGCATTTGTAAGCCTTCTGCCAACGCCTTGAGTTGCTTACGTCGCGCCATTTTTCCGTTCTTCTTAACCACTTCACAAATGTAGGCGGCCGGACTAACACCAGCTAATTTGGCAAGGTCAACGGCCGCCTCCGTGTGGCCTCGGCGCTCCAGAACCCCACCGGGACGCGCAATCAGCGGAAAGACGTGCCCCGGATGGTAAAAGTCCGCCGCCTGACTCTCGCTGTTCGCCACATTTCTAATGGTTGTGGCCCGATCAACGGCGGAGATGCCGGTACTCGTCTCCCGATGATCCAGTGAAACGGTAAAAGCTGTATCAAATGCATCGTGACTGGCCGTCATCGGGTGGAAGTCCAGTCGCTGGGCAATGGTCTGATCTACTGGCAGGCAAAGCAGTCCGCGGGCCGAAGTAATCATCCGGTTGACCGTCTTAGTCGTCACTTTAGCTGCCAAGCCCACCATGTCGCCTTCCGCTTCGCGACTTTCATCGTCGGCAACAATGATGAGTCCCCCCTGTTTGAGCGTGGCAAGGGCCGTTTCGATTTTACTTTCAATTGACATCTTATCGCGTCCTTTCAAGACTGCGCTGACGAGCCAGGTATTTCCCTAAAATATCCGTCTCAATGTTGACCGGATCATCAACTTTTAAGTGACTTAGCGTTGTCTGTTGCTGCGTGTGTGGGATCAGATCCACCTCAAAGGTATCCGCTGTGACTTGAACAACGGTCAAGCTGACACCATCCACCGCGACAGATCCTTTCTCCACGAGCTGAGCCTGATACGGCTGCGCTAGGCTAAACCAGAGACGCATGGCATTCTGATCGACTTGTTGCTTGACTAACCGTCCCTGGTAGTCGATGTGTCCCAGGACAAAGTGTCCATCCACATAGCCATTAGCTTGCAAGGGCCGTTCTAAATTGACGGCTTGGTCTGGTTTTAAACTGCCCAGGTTAGTTCTGCGCACACTCTCAGGCATGACGTCCACTGTAAAAGTCGTCGTGGTCAGCTGCGTGGCGGTCAGGCAGACCCCATTAACTGCCACACTATCGCCGATTTTAAAGGTCGGCGTTATCAGTTGGGGCGCGTTGATCTGTAGCGTCAATGTTTCGCCGCGATGCGTGACATGTTGTACCCGGCCTTGTGTCTGAATAATCCCCGTAAACATGACTAGGACTCCTTTCTACGTGCTTGAATCTTAATGTTGTCCGCTAATGGCGTTACCTTTAACGATCCAAAAGTGAGTGGTGAACTCGCCAAGTGATCGTGGATGGCCGGCAGCGCGTCGCCACCGAATACCGTGGGCGCCAGATACGTCACAATTTCATCGACCAAGCCTGAACGGCTGAAGGCCGCATGCAGGTGGCTGCCGCCTTCTACCAGTAACGATTGCCAACCGTGATCAACGCAAAGTTCGGCGATCTTGGCAGGTGTCCAATCATCAATCAGAACGTCCAAATTAGCTTGTGAGCGTAACTCAGCGTCCGCCGAACTGGCACTTTTACAGAGCAGATAAGTCTGAATCGTGCTGGCCGCTGTCAACTGGGTGTTTAACGCCACCTGACTATTGGTCAAAACGACCAGTCGGACGGGCGGATAGGTCAGCGCCTGCGTCCGTACCGTCAGTGCCGGATCATCAGTCGTGAGCGTCTTTTCGCCAATCAGGATCGCGTGGAAATGCGCGCGTAAATTCTGACTATCGAGGTAACTCGCCTGGTTGGAAATGAAACTGCGCTGATTCGCATGGGCATTGATCTTGCCATCCAAGGTCATCGCATATTTCAAGGTAACCCAGGGACGCTGCTGCCGATAGAACCAGTTATAGTGCGGATTTAGCTGGCTAGCTTCGGATCGTGCTTGGTCCTCGACCGTGACCCCGTGCGCTTGTAAATAGTCTCGCCCTTTGCCCGAAACTAGCGGGTTGGGATCCAGCTGGCCAATCACCACTTTACGAATGCCCGCCCGAACAATCAGGTGTGAGCAGGGTGGCGTCTTCCCAAAATGGCTACACGGTTCCAGCGTCACGTACAGGGTCGCCCCCGCTGACACTTCATGTGGCACATCTTTCAGCGTGTCAACCTCCGCATGGTCCCCGCCGAAATGATGGTGGTACCCGCTGGCGATGACCGTGTGATCTTTCACCAACACGGCGCCAACTTGGGGATTCTGATAGGTCGCAACCCCACCCCGTTTAGCTTGCTCGATAGCGAGCATCATATAGTCAATCTTTGACAATTTTGGCACCTCCATAAAAAAACACCCGGTATCAAGAAACGATAACCGGGTGTTTTTGAGTTTGCTAAATAGACTTCGTAATAGGCACACTAAAACCAGCCACTATTGGCTTGTTCAGTGTTTCCATCCGAAACACAGCAATTTTTTTCTTCTCCCATCCTGACTTTACAGTCGGTTCCAGACTCACACTGGATCAGCCGCGTACACGCGGGTCACGGACTTCAGCCTTAAAGGCTGTCACCGTCGATCGGGAATTTCACCCTGCCCCGAAGAAATCGTATTTAGTTTTCATGAGTAAGTCTACTGATAGACTGTTAATTTGTCAAGCTTACAAAAAATTAGTTGTTATTTTTAAGAAGACCAGTAAGCCATGCAGTTCTGACAGAAACTCTGTCTTCAGCTCATGCTAGATTTAAATAACAAGGAGAAGATGAACGCCTTCCGATATGTCCACAAAAATCCAGCAAGCTGATTCAAACTTTGTAGAAAAATAGACCGGAACACCACAATAAAATCGACTTTCAGAACTTATATCATCCTGAAAAGTCGATTTTTATTGTGGTGTTGCATCCGGCTCTGCCTAAGGTTCTAATCTACTCTAATAACACCACGGTTCACAGCTCCTTGGACACTCAGCTCAATTGTTTCTTCCACCGAATACTGTGGGTGATACCCGATGAGTTTCTGGGCATTCTCAATGCTATACTGACCGCTGCGGGCAATATGATAATAGGTCTTATCACTATCCACCGGACTATCTAGTTTGGCAACCCAATCAGGCCATGGTAAAAAGTCAATCTTCGCTTCTTGATGGAAGAAATGATACATCAACTGGGCATAACCATACAGCGTAATTGAATTCGATGACACTGCATGGAAACTTTCGCCTAAGGCCTGATTTCGATGTTGAACGGCATCCACAAACTGTTGGGCCACATCGCTGGCATGCACATGATGTAAGGTCTCCATGCCAAAGTTTGGCAGTGTAATCTGCTTGCCATCAGCAATATCTTGGAAGACTTGGCTATTTTGATTGCCTTCTGGATTAATAATATCCCAACCTGGACCGGAAATTTGACCCGGCATAATCACCGTTGCTGGGAAGCCATTCTGACGATACTCTTCTTTCAGGTATCGTTCACTCTGATATTTGTTCTTACCGTAATCGTCCAACGGTGCTTTCACGCCATTGGGCTCAACTGGTAAAACTTGCGCCCGACCATGTGCCCAAACGGAAGAACAAAACAGATAATGACTAAGTTTTGTTTCTTTCAAGGCTGCTACAATTTCCTGCGTATTTTCAAACTTGAAGTTCACTAAATCGATCACAACATCGGCATCCAATTCAATCAGCTTTTTCGTGAACGCTGCTGCATCATTTCTATCCAGTCCGACAAATTTCGCTCTTTGCCAAGCCCAGTCGTCCACATAAGGTTGGCGCTCATGCCGACTGATGACGATAACCTCATTTCCCAATTTCACCAACTTAGGAACTAGATAAGAGCCAATATGCCCGTAACCACCAATAACAACAATTTTCATTTTTTAACCTCCTGTTTGGTAAAGACCCCTTCAACATGGTCATCGTAGTGCGTCAATTTTTCTTCCAGTCTGGCATAAGCTTTCTGCATATCCTTAATCCGCTGTGCCATATCGACCAGTTGGCCTTCCAATAGCTGTTGGCGCTGCTGCTTGGTTTCGGCACCATCTTTAAATAATTGATAGTACGTAACCAACGTTGAAATACCAACTCCTGAGCTACGCATACAAGTTACAAAATCAATCCACTCAATTTCATTTTGCGTGTAATCGCGGTAACCGCGCGAGTTTCGAGGAACTTTGGGAATCATTCCTGCTTTTTCCCAGTATCGAAGGGCATCAATCGAGACATCAAATTTCTTAGCAACATCACTACTTTTCACTTACATTCACCCTCATTTCTGGTTACATCATAACCTATGGTGTGCACTCCATAGCAAGGGAAAATTCAAATGATTTTTAAGAGTAGTCAAAAGGATGGTTAACTCTCTTGATCTAGCCGTATTCATTTATTTCCTGTTATTCGTTTGATATGGTACTTGATGCTCTGAACCGAAAAATACCGTCAGCTCATCCTATTGGGCCTGACAGCATTTTCAATTCAACAGGTTAAATACAAACGGGTCCGATTCCCCATGGAACCAGACCCGATCAAATATCCTTTTAATTATTGTGCTTTCGCCGTTTAAGGCCAGCTAGTCCGAGGAGCGATCCCAGAACAACTAACCCCCAAAGTGGTGAAGTCGTTTCTTCATTCGTTTGAGGCAGAGTCGTCTTATCGGTATTGGCCGTGTTGGTTAAGTCGGCCGCGTGATTGACCACTGGTTTAACACTCAAGTTGCCAGCGACTTCGACTGCTTGGCCACCGTGGTCAGTCGTTAAGGTCTTGTCGCCATCCGGTTTAGTCGTGGGTTTATCGGGCTGGTCGATACTTGGTTTATCGCCACCATTATCATCAGTAACCAGATCACCGTCACCACCGACCTTGGTGTAAATGTAAGTGATTGTTCCATCCACGTTACCAAAAGTTCCGTTGGCGTTGGTTGGTGTGGTGACTAATTCGTAGCCATCAACCGTGACAGGACTCGACGTATAACTATCTCCAGCTTGCCCCTTCAACACAACGTCTGGTGCCACTTTTGTCCCATCAGAGGTTTCGTAATGTACCGTCATCGTCACCGTTTGACTAGGCGTCGGTGTGACCGTCCCGCCGACCTTCTTGTAGACGAAGATCACAGTTTGAGCCGTGTCGGAGAAAACTCCGGTAGCATTGGCTGGCGTCTTAGTTAGCTCAAAATTATCGACGGTCTTGGCAACCGCTGTATAGTCCTCGCCGATAAACCCGGTTAAAGTTTCAGAATCGGCCACCTGTTTGCCACTCTCATCAACATACTTTACCGTGACGTTGGCCGCCTTATCCGCCTTAATGTATGGGGTTACCATTTGAACAACCGTCATCTTGTTGCCATTAAATGTCGTGGTATAAACAGCGTCCAAAAAGTAAGTATAATCTTCCGGAACCAAGTTTGGATAATCCTTTGACCAAGGATTTTCCGTCTGCCCCGGCATAATTTGATCCTTAATCCCCGTGAAAGAAATCTTGTCGCCATCTAATGAATAATCGGTAGCCCCATTCCAAAAAATACGGACGGTGGACTCAGGGTGTGATGGTGCAGTGATCGGAAGGCCAGTTGCGTTTGGAATCTCTGCCAATGTAAAGGTTAATCCTTGTGGCGCTTTAACAGGACTAACCAAGACATATTTATCTGTCTTAGGGATATAGATAACCTTGTTCTCAATGAATTGGCCTTGCATTCTCAAATCTGAATACTGCGCGGCATTTAGCGAAGAGAAGTCTGAGATACAGTCCTGCGCAATTGAAAGAGTTTTCACATTCTTCAGACCCGCGATTGGCGTAATATCTGTCAACCGTTGACCCAAGACCTCTAAATGAGTTAATTTCGTCAAGCTTTGTAATGGTGTCACATCCGTAATATCCCCTCTCATCATGTAGGGAGCATAATTCAACTGATTAGAAATGGTCAGATGCGTCAAGTTGGTTGCGTACTCCAACCCTTTAAGTGAGAACGACTGCTTACCATCAATATAAGTACCCTTGAAGAATAAATAGTTCAGCAGCAACATGTCCTTTTGCGTAATATCCGCAGCAGTTGTCCATGTTTTACCCGAGGCCGCAACATCCGGATTTTGATAGCTATAAGAACCCTGAAAAACTTCTAACACATAGCTTTGCAGCACCTTGTTGGGCATCCAAGTATCAATCGATTCATCGGCCTTGATTGCTAGGGCTGCTGGCGCGGCCACACGGGCAGTTGGTGCAGCTAGTCCCTTTCGACTAGGGGTACTGGCTACTTCTGTGGACCCATCATCAATTGAATCGCCGGTGATTTTTTTGCCAGTATCACCTACCGGATCTTCAACCAGTGCTGTCTCATCGGTCTTACTGCCAACTGGCTTGGCCGTATCTGAAGCAACCACATCGTTTTTAGAGCTATCGTCTTGATCATTGGTCTTATTATCAACCGGCTTGGTTGTATCTGGAGCGATCACATCGTTTCCAGAGCTATCGCCGTGATCATTGGTCTTATTGTCAACCGGCTTGGTTGTATCTGGAGCAACTACACTGTTTTCAGTGCTATCGTCGTAATCATTGGTCTTCGATGCACCTAATACCACCGGTTTATCCGATGTGGCCACTTTGTCCAAAGTTACCGCTTGTTCTTCCGAAGAATCTGACGTCACCGTATCCGCATGAGCCGTTTGACCACCGACAACGCTCAGAGCCAAGGAAGCTGTCACAATGCCAGCAAAAATCCATGTTTTTCCCTTCTTGTACATCTTGTAATGTTCCTTGGTACTCATCGAATTAAACATAAATAAAACACCCCTCCAAAACCGGCTATTGCTATTCAAAGAATGGTCTACCACTTAACAGCCATATAATTGTTGGGCCTAACAATGTAAGCCCTTTATACGATCAATTATAGCTAATCAACCAGCCAAAATCTAGTCCATACCCGTAAATGTTTTTGCCTTTTTATATTTAATTATTACAGGATAGCATCATACATATTTGTGAATAATTGGCGTTGTTACGGTGTTCTGGAGAAGCATATTGATTTAATGTTTTCATACGAATCATTAAATCAGTAGTTTAGGAAAGTGTTACACAGTATAAGATGTATAACTTTTTAAAAATAGTTGGTCTAACTAATCGCGCATCCATGAATGCCTTGATTTTCAGAAAAATAGTTTTGAAGACGTTCAGTCTAACCTCACTCTTTAGCTAATAGTAAAGGAGGCTGTGTTTTATGAAAAAATGAATTGACCCCCCTGAATTGGACTTTCTCCAACTCAGGGGGTTCAATTTAGAACAGACCCACTATGCTTTTTTAATCTGACCTTATTCAGCTGGTTCCATCACAAACGTATGCTTATCATCCAACACATACTGGAACTCAACGGTGTTCAACATCAACTCGACCGGAACAGTGCCTTGAAGCCTTGTTCATTGCTCATCACCACAAAGAATTTCCGATCGGTGCCGCTGACACGTTGGAAGGTTCCGTATTCCCCCTTGAACCTTTCTTTACGCAACAAGCTAATAATCTTCATCATTTCAATCTGTGTTACTTCTTTGTCTGACTAAATTCAATCTCTTTTCTCTATACGTATTGTCATTGTAAAATTAATCAATTCGATGTCATCCTGGATAACCACGTTTCGCCCTAACTAATGTTAATAAAGATCGACTCTTATTTTGCATACTTAATTCCATACGTAGATATGATTAAAAAAAGATAGAGTATCAACGAACAATTTTCCTTACCCATTGCCTCAATTGGCATTAAGCCATGCCCAATATTATTTCTTAAATTCAAACCAATTTTGTCAACCATAACAAATTTAATCAATTGATGAACATTCTCTCCTAAACCTTTCTTAACATCTGAACGATTTAAAAATGCATTGAAAGTTTGTTCGTTTTGCACCTGTTGGCTTCCAAGTGACGTAGTTGGATAGCCAGCATTTTCAAACAATCGTCTTAATGTCGATTCAAACTGTGGCGCTAAAATATGAATTGCACTTACAAAGTCATTTTGAAAATAACGGCTGATTCCAATTTCAATAATTGGGATATTCCTAGCATCAATCAGTTGCCCTTCTCGTAAAAAGTCTATACAAGACTCTGTGTTGAAATCACCATTTTCCTGTTTTACTTCAAAAATTCTATCCAAATATATTAGCGAAGTAAGTTTTAAGCTAATCTCATAATATTTATTAAACTCATACTCTAACTGCTGTTCTTCAGTTGTGTAAACCGCGATTTTTCTATCATAGCCAATTACCGATTTCGGAATCAAGCTTAACAGAACATTATCTTTCAAATTCTCTTTAGCTGACTTCATAATCTGCTCTTTGTCTGGCATGATTATCTTGCTAAGAACCATTGCTTTAAACATGTCACTTATCTCTAAATCCGTAAATAATTTCACCTGTTTTTCGATCTGTTCTAGTTCATCCGTCGAAAATTTCACATCTTCATGCAGTGTCGCAATTTCCCCACCTTTATCATATTCTTTGTATGCTAGTTTTAGGGCCACTTTACTTTCCGAAACTTTACCAGGCTCACCGATCTCTTTGAAATATTGTATAGCCAATTCAAGCTTCGCAGCTTTCACCGAGTTTAGCTCTGCCTCATTGGCTTCGTCAACATAGCTATCACCAATTAGAATTTGTATATTTCGCAGTTCTTCAAGCTGATTTCGTAACCTAATTAGAAGTAATTTAGCTTTACATGCATTTCTATAACCTTGATAATTTTTTGTATTTTTTTCACTGTACATTTTCTTTTCTATTACAGTATCAATTCGCATATTCTGTTCACTTGATGTTAGAACAGGTACTTTAGCCTTTGAAAGGATTTCTAGAAACATAACTAGCTTAGTAACGTTAATCCTTTCTTCATATATGCTTTGACATATTTTCGACAACAACCATTTTTCTTCATTTAGATTCTTCATTCTTATAGCAATCTGAAGATACCTACCAAGTAGCAGTTCTACTTCTTGAGCAGATACATCGCTATTTGCTAACAACACTTTAATACACTTAAAAAGTGATTTTGAAGCATTATATTTATTCAACCCATAACCTTTTTTTGCATAGTCATATAAAAAGTTGGCATATAAATACCTTAAGAATGGAACATTGGTATCATCGAGCCTTTTTTTATAATAATCCAGTTGTTCTCCACTAATTTCATTTCTATCTAATTCTAAATTTGTAGCATAATCCACTAACAGTGCTTGATTACTGTTTACACTCAATGGCCTCCGTTCAGATAGTGATAAAATTTTTAATTCATAGTCACATTTTTCAACAAATTCTGGATTATCTTCTTCCTTAGCCCAATCCTTCAACCGTTTTATATTTTCACTGAAATTAGATACGCCTGCTTCATCCGCTTCAATTTGACTCAATTTTTCATCATACTCTTTCATCATCATTACACCTCTCTAATCATGAAATTAGACCTTCGCATTTTGCCGCCTATTGTAGTTCACTTTACTATTGAGCACAATATATAGTAAAGTTTAAACTAATTCTTTGGGAAGCTTTCACAACTCTAACAAAAATACTGCTAGTCCCTTCGAGTAGATGGCTAGCAGTATTTTCACTTCTATTCAGTTACAAGGTTCACCGTAATTAGCCGGTAATTAAACGAATTGATCGCTAACTGTACTCGCCGCGTTGAGTTAGCCACGTAGTAGTTCTTTCCCAATTTCTCAATACTAGTGGTGACATCATCCAACATGGCAATGACTAATGCCTCTACCTCAGCCTGTGACAGATCAACAGCCAACTTCTTATTCACCCGCTGATAAACCAGTTCTGTATAGCAGACCTGCGTTTTAATCTGGTCTAGGAGTTCCCAACTAGCTAGCGTCCGCATCCTCCGTCACAAACGTATGCTTATCATCCAGCACATACTGGAACTCAACGGCGTTCAACATCAAACTAGCCCGGAATAGTGCTTTGATGCCTTGTTCATTGCTCATCACCACAAAGAATTCCCGATCGGTGCCACTGACGCGTTGGAAGCTGTCATATTCGCCAGTGAAACCTTCTTTACGGAACAAGCCAATAATCTTCATCTTTTCAAGTTGCGTTACTTCTTTGTCTGCCAAATTCAATCTCTTTTCTCTTATAAAGGATTTAGTTGCTAATTATCTATGCTGCCAGTCAGTTTCAGGCCACGAAAAAGCCGCCCCCACAAACGAGGCGGCTCTGACTCAATCAGGTAATTACTTACCTAACTTGGTCTTGTTGGTCATGTTTAACTTTTCGTCGAAATCGTAGACAACTGGTTCACCGGTTGCCATTTCGAGGTTCATGATGTCATCGTCGGAGATCCGTTCGATGTATTTGCTTAAAGCACGTAATGAGTTACCGTGGGCAGCAATGATAACATTCTTACCGTCAAGCAACTTAGGTGCGATTTGGTCTTCCCAGAATGGCATAACCCGTTCCAAGGTAACCTTCAAGTTTTCACCACCGGGTACGATGTTAGGGTCCAAGTTAGCGTAACGTGGGTCCTTAACAGCTGAGCCTTCAGCGTCTGCGTCCAAAAGTGGAGGCAAAACATCGTAAGAACGACGCCAGATGTGGACTTGGTCATCGCCGTACTTTTCAGCGGTTTCCTTCTTGTTCAAACCTTGTAAAGCACCGTAGTGACGTTCGTTTAAACGCCAAGTCTTGGTTTCTGGAATCCAAAGTTGGTCGGATTCTTCCAAAACGTAGTGTAACGTCTTGATTGCCCGCTTCAGGACTGACGTGTAGGCGTAGTCAAACTTCATGCCAGATTCCTTGATCTTTTGACCAGCTGCCTTGGCTTCTTCGACACCCTTTTCGCTCAAGTCAACGTCAACCCAACCAGTGAACTTGTTAGCTAAGTTCCATTCACTTTGGCCGTGGCGAATCAATACTAATTTTGCCATCACTTATAACCTCTTTCTTTGGTAGAATACCCTGTTATTTTACACCATCTAGCGGCTAATTTCAGCTTTATTGTGACGTTCTTTTCATGACACCGCTTACTTATTAGATTTCAGCCAGCAAATAACCCACCACGGCAATCTTCCGTAGTGGGTCGTTTCATTTCTCTTTTTATTTTTCGTCGTGACCGTGATTCTTTCCGTGCTGTCGGCGATACTTACGAATCTTCTGCACGTCGACCTGTGGCCGCGGATGCAGCCCATGCACTGGCCGAACGCCTAAGATATCCAGGAAGAACGTGAAGATCGGTACCCCCACGATCAAGCCCCAGACACCAAATAATTGTTCACCGGCCAGCAACACCACGAACGTGTAAAAGATGGGCAATTCAGTTCTGCTCGACATGAATTTCGGATTCAACACATAAGCTTCCAGTGCGTGAACCACCACAATCATCACTAGAATGTAGACGATGTAGCGCACGCCTCCAACCGAATATCCGAGAATGGTCAGCGGCACAATCGAGACGATCACACCGGCCACTGGAATCAGGCTCAGGATAAAGATCATGATGGCCAGCGTCGGCAACTGTGGCATCTGCATAATCGCCAGCACAATCGTCGTAATCACCGTATTACACAGCGCAATGAAGAACTGGGCTTCCAGCACCACACCGAACGTGTTGACAAATTTCGTCGCGAAAAAGTTAATATCCTGGAAAAGCCAGCCATACGTACTCGTCAGAAAATGCTTAGAGAACGCCGCCATCTGCTTACTCTCAATCGTGAAGAAATAACTCAGGATCAACGACATAAACAGCGTCACGCCAAACGTCCCAATGGTAGAAACATAGTTAAACACAACTTTCGCGCCATTCTGAAGCTGGTTGACAATATCAGAACTCTTGATGTAATTCGAAATCCACCGGATAACCTCGTTATTATCCGTCTGGGGACTCTGGTAAAACTTGAAGAGGGTCTCCCCACCCTTTACCGTCGACGTGATTAACGTCGGTAAATAGGTCGTAATGGCCCAATACAGTGCCCCGATCAAAATAATATAGGCCGCCGAAACAATCAACGCCGGTGGCAACTTGACCACCTTACGCACTGCTTTGACCAACTGTAAAATCAAGAAAGTGAAAATAAATGTGAGTAAAATCATATTCATCTCGGCCCGAATCAGCCACAGGATGAAGATCAGCACAACTAGCACCGTGAAACGGCGTAGTCGAACGTTAGCGATAAACCGTTCCCATAAACTCAATTATAAATCCTCCATTTCATCATGCTTTCATTATACCGCATTCCCCCGGTTTATCTAACAGTTTACTTCCCTAACCTGCGTTCGCTTTACCACTACTAAACTAGACTAAGTTCACCGGACTCGTCGCCTTACCGTTCGCCAACTTTGGGCTGGAACGCTGTGGGGAGGACGGCCAGAGCCTAGGGGCGGTCTCTGGCCTCGCTTTGAACCTCTGGGGTGCGAGTTTCAAAGACGCCATTTTCCAAGAGAAACACTTGGAAAATCCCACGGCTGAGCCCAAAGTTGACTCACTCACGGCTATACACTCTGCTAGAACTCAAGTCGCGGCCAAATCAGAATGCCTCAAGCACAAACGGTAACGTCAACCACTTACGTAGACAGCGGCAATCTGCTTTCAACATCCGCAAGCAGTACTCTCGACAGGGCCTAGCAACAACTCACGCGTTACCTATTCAAAAAAAGTCGTGCCAACTGGCGATATGCCAGTCAACACGACTTTCATCTTCTCTTTAAGATTCAACGCCCTCTAAAACTGCCGACCGCTGATTACTAAACGTTAATTGTAAATCATCCAAGCCCAGTGCCTTGTGAATAATCGCTGAGGCGCCACCCTTCAAGGAAGCTTCCTTCGCGTTCTTCGTCAACAGCAGAGGTGCCTTGCGCAGAATGGCCATGTCATCGACATACTTTCTAACGCTATCCATCATTTCTGGTAACAATTCGAGGATTGGCGCGTTGACGATAATCGCGTCCGGCGCAAAAGTATTGGACAAATTACCTAAAACCTTTGCCAAATAGTAGGAGAACTCATCGAGAATCGACAACAGTTCTGGCCGGTGTCCCAGGTAATCCCGCCGAATACGGTTGACGTCCACCCGATCAAGCTTTTGGTAAGCCATGATCCGCTGCAGTACCGTTCCTTCAGCGACGTACTGGTTAACCGTTTGGACGTTCTTTTCTTGATAACGGTCCGCCAGTGGGCAGGTTCCAATATTACCAGCCTCACCGTTGTGGCCGCGATACAGGTGACCCTCGGTGATAATCCCGGCGGAGACCTGATCCCGAATCGTTACGGAAATCAGGTTCTTATACAGACCTTCACCCGCAAAGTCCCGCTCGAAGATCGCCGATTCATTGGCCAAGTTCTCCAAGACCACGGGAACTTGGAATTTATCACTAAAGTACTTGGCTAAATCAAAGTTCTTAAAGCCCTTCAATGAGGCCCCTAAGATCTGATTCTCATAGATCGTGCCATCCAGGCCAAATGCAATTCCTAATAGCCGGTTGTCATTCTCAGCCACTGTTGCCGCAATCTTCTCATCAATCATATCCAGCACTGTGGTCAAATCCACGTCGCGCGTAGAAACACTCGCATAATTTTCTGACCGACCATCTAAGCGACTGGTAATCATTGAGAACCGTTGACGTAAAATGTTGATGCTGACGACATAGCCATACCCCACGTTTAGCAATGCCATGACTGGTTTCCGACCACCATTACGCGTGCTGACCCCATGACCAACCTCACGGATCAGGCCTTCGTGCAATAACTGGCTGTAGATATCAGAAACCGTCACTTTATTTAAACTAAGATTCCGGGAAATTTGACTACGTGAAATCGGACCAGCGTTAACAATCTGCTGAAGAACTTGCTTCTCGTTCGTTGTACGCATGATATGTTTGTTGATAATCATAATTTTCTTGTAACGACTCCTCGTCAAGACTTCGTGGTGATTTGGGAATCAAATCAGTATTAGGTCTCGCCCCATCCCCCAAGATTGGTGCTCACCTAGTCTGTGATAAGGGCCGTTACTCTACCCCCCTTAGTAGAATTTCTGATTCTAGATATATAGTAAAACACGCTTACCAATTTGGCGTAAATAATGACTTGTGAATTTTTTGGGGACTTTTCGTGTCTCAATGGCGGTAACTCCTTGCTACCACTAGCTTTGCGGCCACTAAAACACTTGTAGACCAATTAATTATATTATACACCCTCTTAAACTATTTGTTCGCTTAACTTACCATCATGTCAAATTTCGGAACCCATCCGTTGGAAAAGGTAAGTTTTCTTTCCAAATTGACCATCAGCCACAAAATTTTTGGTCATCAATGTTTTTTCCCATTTCAGCATGATTTGCAATTTCCGAACAATACCTAGGCTTGGATGATTTAATCCGCAAATTAAAAAACGGCCCGGACATTGTCGTCCGCACCGCTCTTAGCTAGCTTATTTCAAATATTGACTCGTGTATTTTGCCAAGGAAACATTCTTCTTAGCGGCTTGTTGCATGGCGACCCGCACATCTTGATCACTCATCGCGCTCGCATTGCCGCCAGCACCATCAATGGTCTTTCGTGCAGACGCAATCTGTTGGGCGGTGATGGTCTTACCATCCAGCTCCTTTTGACTCTGGGTAACCGTGTACTCGTTACTCCCTGAATAGTTCTTCGCGGCTTGCTTCTCGGAAGAAGTCAAAGACGCACTCGAACTATTCGTCGCCGAACTACTGCTGGTGGATGATGCGGAAGACGAGGAATCCGCCGCCGCATTCGTTTCATTCGTCTGACCGGCGTTATTGGCCTTACGTAAGGTCAACGCTTGATCGTACAAGTTCTTGTAGTAGATCTGACGGAACTTTTCGTTATTGAACAGCTCATCCAAGGTGGTATTCGACTGTCCATAATTCAACGCCTGATTCTCACCCTGCGCCTTCTTCAAAATTTCCTTAAATTGTTTAACGTTGGCTTGGATCTCCTTCACTTGCTTGTAGCGATCCTTCGCGCGCTTGACCAACACCGCGGAACCATTCTCGGTGTTCTTAACGGCGGCATAGTGCGTCTTCGCCGTCGCAAAGTGCCGAGCTTCCAGTGCATTTTCACCCGCTACGTAGCGTTGCGTTTGCGTTAAGTAGCGTTGCGCTGTCTTATCATTTAAGCGCCGCTTCAAGGCATTCTGGAAATAGCTCTCGGCTTGCGTGTAGTGTTTATCTTGAATGGCAGTACGCCCGTTGGCCATTGCCGCTTGGTACTCTTTAGCAGTTGCGTGATGGTTCGAATACGCGTAACCGCCAATCAGCAGTGCCACAACGATTGTTGCCACGACCCATACCCATTTTTTCAAAGTGAAAGACCTCCGCTGGTTAATTATGTCTTTATTATACCATGCCTGTTCTCCGAATCGGTGGATTTTACTGGACCAAATCGGCGAAAGCACACATTAAGCGCTTACATTCAAGGCTTCCCCTTACGCTTTCGGGGGTGATAGGCGTATAATGGCATGGTAATTTTGTTTCTTCTGATGTATTGAAGAAACCGGAAAGGACCCATGACATGCTTGAAAAAACTTTCTACAAAACGTTCCTGAGCCACACCTTCAACATCCCCGTCCGCGTTAACTACTGGGACGGCACCAGCGATGTATACGGGACCGGCACTCCTGACGTCACCATCACCATTCACGAGGCCATCCCGGTTAAAGAGATCTCCCGTAACGCGTCCATCGCGTTAGGTGAAGCCATTATGGATGGCAAGATCGAGATTGACGGCAGCATTGAGGACTTACTGACGGCCGCTTACGAAAACGCCGACAGTTTCTTCCACAACTCGAAGTTCATTCACTTCCTGCCTAAGCAAAAACACACTGAAAAAGAAAGTAAGACCGACGTTCAAAACCACTATGATATTGGAAATAACTTCTATCAACTCTGGTTGGATGACACGATGACTTACTCCTGTGCCTACTTTGAATCACCCGATGATGATTTGTACACCGCACAGGTTAACAAGGTTCACCACATCATCAAGAAGCTCAACCCACAACCCGGTAAGACCTTGTTGGACATCGGTTGTGGCTGGGGTACTCTGATGTTGACGGCTGCTAAAGAATACGGCCTGCACGTGACCGGAATTACTTTAAGCCAAGAACAATACGACTACGTCAACCAACGGATTCAAGACGAAGGCTTAGCCGATGTCGCCGAAGTTCGCTTGGAAGACTACCGTGAGCTCGGCAACGAACAGTGGGATTACATCACCTCCGTGGGAATGTTTGAACACGTGGGCCAAGAAAACTTGGGTCAATACTTCGATTGCGTTCAAAAGTACCTGATGAACGATGGGGTTGCCTTAATTCACGGGATCACCCGGCAACAAGGTGGCGCCAACAATGGTTGGTTAAACAAGTGGATCTTCCCCGGTGGCTACGTTCCTGGTCTGATTGAAAACACGACCCACATCATCGAAAACGGCTTACAAATCGATGATATGGAACCCCTCCGGCGTCATTACCAAAAGACGGTGGAAATCTGGGACAAGAACTTTAACGAACACCGCGAAGAAGTTGCCAAGATGTTTGATGAAAAATTCGTACGCATGTGGGATCTTTATCTCCAAGCTTGCGCGGCATCCTTCAAATCTGGTAATATTGACGTGATTCAGTATTTGATTTCGAAGGGCCCTTCAGCCCGGATGTTACCGATGACGCGGGATTACATGTATGATGATACGCATGCCCGCGCTAACGTAACCGACTAATACAATTGTTCAGGTGACCGCGGATCATCTGAAGTAAAAGCACCACCTGACTGGGATTGATCACTCGGTCGGGTGGTGCTTTTTTGGTTGGGTAACTCGTGGGGGGGGCTGCGGATGTGTTTTCTCTAAGCTAACCTCTCTGGCAAATAGGACTTGCTGGTAGATCACTCAATTAACCATTATGCCTGATTTTCATCTCTGCTTTTATTGCCCCAAACTACATGCTATAGTTAGAGAACCCTAACCGGGAAAAATTAGGCAAACTGTAAAAGGCGGTGTCTCAATTGATCAACCCCAACATTCATCTGGCCTCATCCTCTGAATTAGATAAGATTATTAAACAACGATTGGTCGATCGTGGCTATACGGCTGTTCAGGCAACAGAATTAATGATTGCCTATCGTGAACTGATTGCGTCTTGGAAGCATGATTACACCAATCCTAAATGTGGCTCTCACCAGTCTGCATCTAACATCGCTGATGACATCATTTTATATGAAGAATTCCAACATTAATAATGCGTGAACACTTCTTGACGGAAGTGTTTTTTAGATTCTGCTTACTAAGCTGTTACTTGCCAACCTCACTTACTAAAAGCTCAATATAATCCTGCTAAAAAAGGGACCCTACCATCCAGCAAGGTCCCTTCGTCATATCAAATTTAGTCATGCCATAAACATCGACAAGATAAAGACGCCAATCAAGCCCACGATCACCGAAATGGCCATCGACCGGGTACGGTAGGCGACAATAATCACTATTACCGCCGCAAGCATTTCTGAATACTTGTTAAGTAGTAGCGCGTAGCTGGCACTGTCGATGAAGATATCCTTCACCACTAGCGCCGTAAACAGTGATACCGGCACGAACTTCATCCACTCGTTGAACCATTCCGGAATTGACCGCTTGGTGAACAACATCAGCGGGATGAAACGCGGGATGAAGGCCACAATAAAGCCTAAAATAATTAGCCAAAAATGTTGCGTACTGTTCCACGTATTAACTGCGTTCATATAGCTCTCCCTGTATCCTAATTAGCGTCCGAATGCTCCACAGCCTCTTTCTTTGAGCCAGGACTACGCAAGCGCCACAGCCAATGACTGTCAGGCAATTTCTTACGCAGTGTCGCTTCCAAAGCGAACCCAATGAGTGAAGCAATAATTGTCGAAATAACCAACCCTAACGTACTCTTGGTCAGCATCATGCAGACCGCTGCGAGTACTCCTGAAATCAGGCAAATCACGATGGTTAGCCGGTTCTTGATCTGCATGACAATCATGTACAAGAACAACGCCGTCAGCGCGAAATTAACGATGCTCAGGTCAATCTTCAAGGCACTACCGATCAGACTGCCCACGACGTTACTAGCCGCCCAGAATAGCAAGGAATAATGCTCCACCATTAGAGCTTCCTTACCCGTCCACTTTTTATCAGTGGCAAATTTTAAGTAGTTAATGGCGTAATTTTCATCGTTTAACGAGACCGCAAACATAAACAGAAAGCGGTTAGATGAGCCCTTTAAGTATGGTGATAAACTCGAACTCAGTAATGCATACCGTAATTCCAGGAAAAACAGCATCAAAACAATTGATAGTAATGGGGAATTAATAGTCAACATCGTGGCAATTAAAAATTGTGCCCCACCGGAAAAGATCAACAAAGAAACCAATCCAGTCAGTAAGGTATTGAACCCTGCCGCGTGTAGCAAAATCCCACAAGCCAGCCCAATTGGAATATAGCTTAAATTAAGGGGCATGGCTACCCGCAGTGTCGACCGCCATAAGGGTTCATTGGGGTCTGGCACTTGCTTGGGGTTTGGCCGTCGTTTATTCAAGAATGTTTGCCTCCGTCGAATACTCTGATATATGAAGCAACTTAACGGGTTCCCCCGTTATGCATAAAACCACACGATGATATTTTAACATGTTTCACGTCATTTTCATATAACATATACAATATTTATCAAGGATGAGCCTAGACAATTCCCGGTTTCATTGCGTATTTGTGAAAAAATCCGGTGCGTTTTCATCACTTATCACAGCATTAGAAATGGCGACCATAAACCTCCAAATCGGCGGTGAATCCTTGCATATCCGCAATGGCTGGCAGGTGACCCCAGTGTTCATAGCCCGACTGCTCAAAGAGATGCCGGCTGGCCTGATTATGGCCAAAGATGCGGGAAATCACGGTTGTGACCCCTAATTTAGGCGCCTGTTGAGCCACCCAATCAATAGCCTGGGTCCCTAGATGATGGCCCCGATACTGGGCATCCAAGTAAATGGCAATTTCAGCGGTATTTCGATATCCCGCCCGGTCGCTGTAGGGTTCTAAGCCAACAAAGCCGGCGCAAGCGCCATCACTTTCAATCACCCACAGTGGAAAATGATCCGGGGTAAAGGCAGCGAACCACGCCTGCCGTTGCGCGACGGTAACCGGGGTCAAATCAGCCGTACTCCCCTTGGTGGCGACGGCTTGATTATAAATCGCAATAATGGTGGCTTGATCGCTGACCTGTGCCAGCCGAAATTTCACGGACATACTGTCTCCTCTTTTCTCTCATCTGTTTTCATTATACGCAAAAAGTGCCATGAAGCTAGCTGCTTCACGGCACTTTTTGGTAACTTATCTAAAAAGAGAAACGCAATCGTCAAACTTGCATTTCTCCTAATCGTTTAATTTTTACGAATGAGCTTTCGTGTTCGGATCTTCAACCGCTTGTAACTTTTGGTTGTCATCCAATTGTGAGACACCCATCAGATGCTTCTTCTGTAACCAAGCCATCGTTGGCCAGAGCAGTGCTAAACCAAGAATGGTAAAGAGTGCTAAGACCCATAAGGCTTGCCCAACCATGCCAGACATTCCTGACGTAATGGCTTGCCGGAATCCGAGGATTGAGTAAGTCATTGGTAGGAATGGGTGAACAACGTTGTAGAAGTGGTTCGTGACTTCCATTGGGAACGTCCCACCGGAACCACCAAGTTGTAGCATCA
This sequence comes from Levilactobacillus tujiorum, assembly GCF_012641185.1. GTDB lineage: Bacteria > Bacillota > Bacilli > Lactobacillales > Lactobacillaceae > Levilactobacillus > Levilactobacillus tujiorum. The sequence goes on along the minus strand of NZ_JAAXLK010000005.1, from coordinate 54,406 downwards.
GGAGAACCATGGCGATGAAACGACCAGGGTTATCCAGCAGCATTGAGAGGAACATGACGATAAACATCGACGCCTCAGCGAAGAAGACCGAGATCAGAATCATCTGACCTGGGTGATCGACCGTCAAGCCACCCAGCATCATCAGCGCTGGTTCAATCAGTCCCATGGCGAGTCCTTCGACTGCGCCAATGGAGACCTTACTCAAGTACCAGCCTGTAGCTGTTCCGCCTTCGCGTGACACCTTCCGAATTGGGAAGGCAAAGTTGAAGACCAAGGCCCCAACGTAGAGGGCAACGGACAAGACGTAAGGTGCTAAGGCATGCCCGTAGTTTGGCACGTAGCTGTAGTTTTCATGCTTCAGCTTCGTTGGTGCGGCAAACATATCGGCCGTCTTGCTAGTCAGTGGTTGCGCTTGAATCTGATCAGCACCACTCTTCAAGGACTTGGCTAACGTGCCACTGCCATCGGAGAGCTTCTTAGTCCCTTGCATCAACTGGTTACTGTTGTCATCCAGTTTTTGCGACCCATCGGCCAGTTGGTTAACCCCACTGGTCAGCGTAGGTACCTTGCTGTTTAGTTCGTTCAACCCAGAAGTTAATTGACCGGAACCGTTCATGAGTTGAGCGGAAGAGCTGGTCAACTTGTTGCCGGCTGCAGTGAGTTGTGGCGTCTTGGAGTTAAGCTTGTTGACACCGCCAGCGGCCGTCTCTAGACCACCGTAGAGAACAGACATCTTGCTTGAAAGCTTCTTGGAACCAGACTTCAACGCAGGACCATTCTTAGCTAACTTCTTAGAACCATCAGCTAATTGTGTAATTCCAGCGGTCAGCGTTGGAATTTGACTATTCATCGTTGTCAAGCCATCAGAAAGTTGGTTTGAGCCTGCCAAAGCTTTAGAAACCCCAGCTGTATAGGTATCGAGCCCGGTACTCAAATCACCAGTACCTTTAACTAGCTTAGCTAAGCTCTTAGAAGAACTGCTCAACTGGTTAATCATACCGCTCTGAACTTGAAGGTTTGCCAATGCGCTAGACATAGCCGAAAGATCATCAGTTGTCAATTTAGCGTCAGTAACACTGCCTAATAAGCCTTGGAGCTGTGTTGCTTGTCCCTGTAGCGTAATCAGAGTCGCTAACGATCCTTGCATCGTCTGCATAGTCTTACCAAGATTGGCCACATCCGCTGTCAAATTATCGACAGCAGTATCGTAATCTTGCTCAGCAGTTGTGCTCTTAGTTTGGGCAACTGGTGCTGAACTAGCCTTAAGTGCATTGGTTTTGGATGCCGCGTCAGTAGTTGCACTACCGACTGCATCAGCAGCACTTTTTATAGCACTTTCATCTCCACTTTTGACAGCCTTTTGTAATTCAGAATTTTCGTGAACCGCCGTATCCGCAGCACTTTGAGCAGCATCCACTGCTGCTTTATCAGTGTTTTCTGAAGTAGCATCGTTTGACGAATTTGAACTATCAGCAGATGGCTGTGCATTCTTAATAGCTTGCTTAGTCTTAACATCAACAATATCAGCAGTCAACTTATCCTGAGTAGCTGTCAACGTTGAATTCAAACCAGTTAAATCAACCTTGGAAAGTGCGTCTAACTGTGCATTTAAGTCTGCTAACTTTCCTTCGTCAAGCATACCGCTACTTTGCAATTCACCTAACAGCGTCTGCAAAGCCTGCAACTTTGTAGGATCTTTAGTCAGCGTAGTCAATGAGCTCAGACTAGGAGCCAATTGATTCATCATGGTTTGTAGTTGTAGAACACCATCATTGACCTGACTAGCACCCAACTTCAACGCACTAGAATTCTTATCAAGTTCATTCAACCCAGAAGTTAAACTCTTACCGCCATTAGCCAACTTGGTCACGCCACTTGCCAGTGGACCAACCTTGTTGCTAAGCGTCCCGATTCCTGAATTCAACTGGTAAACGCCATTTACATAGGTATAAACCCCCGTATTCAGCGTCTTAGCGCCAGCACTCAATTGGGAAGTCCCATCCAGCAACTTAGGCATTCCGGCACTCAGCTGACCAACACCACCAGTATACTGATTAACCCCATTAGCATACTGTCCAACCCCACTGGTATACTTCGCCAGTCCGGATTGCAGCGTTTGTGAGCCGTTCGACAACTTCTGAATTCCCGTAGCCAATGGCTTTACGGAAGTCTTCATCTGTTGTAAACCATTGTTCAACGTGTGAACCCCAGTTGTATAGGTGTTCAGACCATCCGTTAAGGTAACCGTTCCGTCCTTTAATTTGGCGGAACCCTTAGCGGCCTTGTCCATCCCCTGACCCACAGCGTAGATCTGCTTAAAGGTCGCTTGGGCATAGGCCTTGGTAACCTTGGCCCGGATTTCACTATCCAACTTAGATGATCCCACTTCACTCATAACCTGGGCAATGTAGTTAGCAGAGCCGTTGGTTTTGTAAGTGAACGTCATCTTCTTAGGATGCTTGTCCAGCGCCGTAGCGGCATTCGCCGAGAAGTTCTTGGGAATGGTGATCACCGTGTAATACTTGTGGTGCTTCAACCCATCGGCCGCCGTCTTAGCGGACACGAACTTCCAACCTAATTGGTCGTTTTTCTTCAAGTTAGTGATCGTCTGATCCCCAACGTTTAATTTCTGCCCTTGGTAGGTGACCGGCTTATCCTGGTTAACCACCGCAACGGGTAAACTGCCAGTCTCGCCATATGGATCCCAGACTGACTTCAGAAAGAAGATACTGTAGAGGAATGGAATAAACATAATGGCAAGAACGGAGATTAAAATCAACCGATTATGCCGAATGTAATTCCATTCGCCTTTAATCATATTCACAAATGCCAACTCCCTTTATCCTCAAAATATCCTTAAAATTGCGCGTTTTCAGCTAATAATAGAAGTATCTTCGCACATTAATACTTGACTTGTCAAAAATGCAACACGCCATCGACAATCCTTAGAAATCGTCACCAATTCACTTATACCGGCATTTCGTCGTTCTCACATATAATAAATTAAATTTCAGGGAGATTCTCGTTTAGTCGGTTGCCTAACGTTAGCCCCAATTATACCGGGCAAGCGGCCCACTACCTTGACCAGAATCAAGTTAGCTTTATCTGCCTATACCTATCATAATCAAAAATTCCGTTCACGCTACACCTAATTCACAAAAAAATCGCCCACCATCTGGCGAGCGATTTCGACTTCTTCAATTTAACTAGAATAAGGCCACGATTGACCGCCAAATCCGGACAAAGAAATTGGCTTTCTCAACGGCTTGCGTCACCTTCAATGGCACCTTGGTCGTCTTGGTATTGCCCAAGAAGCCCAACTGATCACCCTTCAAGGAAATGTTAGCCGTTCCAATCGTCGCATCCTTGGCTACTGGCGCTTCCAGCTGATCCTTTTCGTTATACTTCGCCTTCAACTGAGTCTTAGCTGAAATGTTGCTGGCAATCTGATCATTGCGAATCCAGAGCTTAACGTCTTGGCCCAACACCGTCTTAGCGGTCTTGGCCTTGGCGTCATGCGTCGTCACCGTCTTGGCACCCTTCACTTGGTCACCAGCCTGGTAGCTCACCGTCTTAAAGTTGTTATAGACGTAAGACATCATCTTCTGGGTTTGTTGGAACCGTGATGGATCGGTCTCTGACTTGTGGGCAGCGTGTAAGACCACCGTGACAATCCGGTTACCGTCGTTATTGGCCGTCCCGGTAAAGTTAGCCCCGGCAGCATCCGACGTTCCCGTCTTCAGGCCATCAACGTGTAGCTTGGAATAAGCCGCGGACAGGCCCTTGAGCATCCAATTCCAGTTCTCCATCTTGGTGGCATCGTTGGTGCCCTTTTCAAACCACATCTTCTTAATGTTCGTGGTCTGGAGGACTTCTGGGTACTTGTCCAACAGCGCCACGGCTAATTTAGCTTGATCGGCTGCCGACCATTGGTTTTCTGCGGAACCCTTAACGTTGCTGTAACCGAGCTTACCGACCTGTTTGTTGGTCAACCCACACGCGTTATAAATCTCAACGTCGGTCATCCCCAGCTTCTTGGCCTGCGCCTTCATCTGCGTGACGAAAGCGTGTGGTGACCCGGCAACGGCGCTACCCAAGGCTTCGACCGCACCGTTGGCTGAATAGATCAGCGAGGCTTGGTACAAGGCCTTTACCGTATATTTGTGACCGGCCCGTAATGGCACGTTAGACAAGTTGGTATCCTGGGCCACCTTCGCGATATCCTTGTTGATGGTAATCTTTTGGTCCCACTTCAACTTACCGGCATGAATGGCGTCCAGCACCATGTAGATTGATAACAGCTTGGTCATCGACGCTACGGGTAACTTCTGGTCCGCGTTCTTACTATATAAAATCTGGCCCGTCTTGGCGTCAACCGCGATTCCCGCCTTGGCCTTCAAATTAACCGTCGTGCTCGTCTGTTGACTAGCGGCCTGCGCCGTCACTGGTGCACCTAAACTACTGATTCCGCCCGTGATCAGCGTTACCGCCGTCACCAAGCCAATCACCATTTGTCGTACTCGCTTCATCATGACTATCAAAACTCCTCTATCTTATGTATGAGTCTAGGACAAAAGCCCCAGACCAATTTGTATATCCGAATTTACATTGTCGAAACGTGCGCCAAAAGGCAGCTGGTTCCGCTTAAAACTGATAACCAAACAATCCAGGCCCGGGATTATTCGGTTATCAGCCTTAATGCTCGCCAGCTAACCGCCTTTTGTCCCACTCTTGTCTAGTTAACTCTCATTATTGACCGGGGGTCCGCAACCGTTGAGGAATTTCCAACGGCTGATCGTGCTTAACCGGCAAGTGAATCACAAAGCTAGTCAGCGCGTCGTCGGACTCCACGTAAATGTACCCACCGTGCAGGGCCACAATGCTCTGGGCGATCGCCAGGCCCAAGCCCGTGCCGCCAGTTTCCTTCGACCGCGACTCCTCGACCCGGTAAAACCGCTCGAAGATCATGTTCAATGACGCCTTAGGAATCTTGGGCCCGTCGTTAGTGACCCGGACTTCTAATTCCTGATCGCTGAGTTGAGTGGCGACTAAGTTAATGTGCTTGCCACCATCGCCGTACTTCAAGGCATTGGAGACCAAATTGTTGAAGACTCGAACTAATTTTTCAGGATCAGCCTCCATCATCATCGTTTCCGATGAGTTCTCGGCACCGATCGTCATGCCCTTCTTCTGGGCTTCCAACTCGAAGCTGGCCCCCAACTGTTCTAGCATCGCGGCTAAATTAATGTTGGTCAGGCTCAACGGCGTATCCGTCTGACGAACCTTCGTGTATTCGAAGAGGTCGTCCACCAGCGATTTCATCTGTTTAGACTTCAGAAAGGCCGTGTGCGTGTATTTGAGTAGGTCCGCCTCGTTGTGATACTGCTTATCCTCAATCAGCCCCAGATAACCGATAATCGACGTTAACGGCGTGCGGATATCGTGGCTGACGTTGGTAATCAGCTCATCCTTAGACTTCTCGATGGCCCGTTCTTCATCCATTGAATTGATGACCGAGTCGACCAAAGCATTGACGGAATCCACCACCCGTTGCACGTCCCCACTGACCCGAAACGGAATTCGGTGGTCGAAATGCCCATTGGCAATGTAGTGAAGTTCATCGATGATATGGCGTAACTGCATTTGCCGATACCGCCGAATCAACCGCCACCAGACCACTAGGGCGTCGGCAATCAACATCAAGCCAATGAAGAGATTCTCCCAGCTCCACAGTTGAAAGTGGTTGGGGCCCAGCACGACGGACCGTTTGATAATAAAGATCCCGTCCCGTAACCCTGGATTGCTCTCAATGGCTTGCACAATCAGCACCAGCAAAGCGAGGTTCAGCATCAACAGGAGGATGACGGTAACAACCCCTTCCATGAATAACGCACTCTTCTCGCGTGTGGTTAACTTCATGGTCGCAGCCCCCGTTTATTTAATTGTTTGTTACATGGTTTCATGTTGCACTCCTACTCTACCTGGTTCTCATCTGATTAGTTGATTCTAGGCTAGTGAGATTCAATCTTGTAGCCCACGCCCCAAACGGTTTGAATGACCTTTTCGCCGTTGGTGGCGTCTTCGATCTTATCCCGCAAGTGGCTCACGTGAACCATGACGGTCTTGGCAGAGACGATACTTTCCTGCCGCCAAACCCGCTCAAAGATTTCATCCGCTGAGAAGACCCGGTTGGGGTGACTCGCCAGTAGGTAAAGAATCCCAAATTCAAGCGCCGTCAAAGACACCGTCTTACCAGCAATCGTTTTAACTTCATGCGAATCCTTGTTGATCGTCAGCGTCCCAATGTCCAAGATGTCAGGACTATCATCCGTCACTTGGTCTTGGCTCCGCCGCAACAGCGACTTAACCCGGGCCATCACTTCGAGTGGGTTAAATGGCTTCGTCACATAATCATCAGCGCCGGAAATCAAGCCTTGGATTTTATCCATATCACCGGTCTTCGCTGACAAAATCAAAATCGGAATCTGTGAATCTTTCCGCACTTCTTTCATCACTTCAATACCGCTCATTTCAGGCATCATGATATCCAAAATCATTAAGGCAATATCTGGCGTCGTGTGGAGCTTGGTCAACGCTTCTTTACCGTTGTAGGCGGTGAGGGGTTCGTAACCCTCATTTTTAATGTAAATTTCCAATAATTGAGCAATTTCTTTATCGTCATCGACAACTAAAATTTTCATGTGGGTTGTTCTCCTTTTCTGCTAGGGTAATTCACTAGCGGTCCTGCCCCGCAGGCTTATGTCTATTCTAACAAATAACCCGCGCGAGGCGACCAGAAAGCCCGAACCTTTAGCCGGGCGTAAGGCACTTAACCATTCCTTAATCTTACACTATTTACGGCCACACCGCCAACTCGAAGGTTAACGTGGGCTTAACTTTTCTGGCAGGTGTAACTTTGAAAAACGTTACTTAGTAGTTGAGGAAAAATGGTTATAGCTGTCCGCCTTACCGTTCGCCAAATTTGAGCTGGAACGCTGTGGGGAGGCCGGCCTAAGCCACAGACCGGTCTTAGGCATCGCTTTGAGCCGAAAAAACACGTCTCAAAGACGCCATTTACCAAGAAAACCACTTGGTAAATCCCACGGCTGAGCCCAAATTTGGCTCACTCACGGCTACATAGATATTGTCAATTACTATTGAATGTACGCTGCCATTCCAAGTAGCCAAAAAGGTCGGCAGAAAGCTTTATCCAGTACAGTTAACTCTCATCCAATGTCACTGCACCAGTTGTTTAAGCTATTTTGTTTGGCAAAGACTCCCCTTAACCGGAGGAGGGCAGAGATGGAGCCAGCTGTGTCGACGGTGTTAGCCGATTCTCGGCTTACAGCGTGGGACGTGTTTGGAAACTGACGATTTCTGTCAGGTTTCAAACCGAGCCGGAGGACCGCTTCTCAGGCCGTAGGCGGTCCCCACAGCAGGCGGAATCTCCGTCAGCCGCAGGTGAATGGTTTAGCCTACTTTTTCGTTTGCCATCCTTACCATATCGAACGCTGACAGCGAATTTTGTTCTTTCAACCTTCATTGACTAGCCATTGAAAAAGGACCGACCGCCCTCAGGCAATCGGTCCTCGTAAATTTACAGTTTATTTGTAGTTAGGTGCGGCCTTCGTGATTTGCACGTCGTGAGGGTGTGATTCAATCAGACCCGCATTAGAAATCCGGACGAATTGCGCGTTATCAATCAGGCTTTGAACGTTGGCACTGCCCGTGTAGCCCATACCAGAACGTAAACCACCCACCATTTGGAAGATGATATCGTTAACGCTACCCTTGTATTCCACGCGGGCTTCGATACCTTCTGGCACTAACTTGTTGGCTTCGTTGACGCCACCTTGGAAGTAACGATCGGCGGACCCGTGAGACATAGAAGCTAGGCTCCCCATCCCCCGGTACGTCTTGTATTTCTTCCCGTTATCTTCGATGATCTCACCAGGTGCTTCATCGGTCCCGGACAGCATGGAACCAAACATCACGGCGTTACCACCGGCGGCCAAAGCCTTCACGATATCGCCGGAGTACTTGATCCCACCATCAGCGATAATCGGCTTGCCAAATTCACGCGCCACGTTAGCTGCATCGTAAATTGCCGTAATCTGGGGAACCCCCACACCAGCAACCACCCGCGTCGTGCAGATTGAACCAGGTCCAATCCCCACTTTAACGACATCAACGCCGGCTTCAAACAGTGCCCGGGTCCCTTCGCCCGTCGCAACGTTACCCGCAATCAGCGTTGCATCTGGGAACTGTTGGCGAATCTCAGCGACCTTCCGCAATACTCCAGCGGAATGGCCGTGTGCCGTATCAATAATGATCGCGTCAGCACCGGCTTTAAGTAGGGCACCAGCACGATCAAAGGTGTCAGAAGTCACCCCGACCGCTGCGGCCACCAGCAAGTGATTGTTGGCGTCAACGGCCGCGTTAGGGAATTGCTTGGCATCATTTTCGATCGCTTTAACGTCGGCAACCATTTGTGCTTGGTCAGCGGCCGCCATGTTCTTGTGGATGACGCCCAGCCCACCGTTGCGCGCCATCGTGGTGGCCATCGTGGTTTCCGTGACCGTATCCATTGAGGCGCTCAGGAAAGGAACGTTCAACTTTAAATTCGGTGCCAATTGGACACTCAAATCAACTTCATTCGGCAAAACGTGACTTTCAGCGGGTATTAATAAAACATCATCAAATGTGATTCCTTCTCTAGCAAACTTCGTGTCCCAATTAGACATAGTTGATCTCGCTCCTCTTATTTAGTCTCAGGCTCGGCTAGGAATCCTGGGAGATATTGTTTCTAAATTTACCAGTCTAGGCCACTCAGGTCAAGGACTCTCACCGAACTATCATTTACAAATCGAGTCCATCCAGTAAAAGAGTCGTAGGATAAAATAGTTGTCAACTTATCCATTCAGTTTGCTTAATACTCATCGACGCCCATCATTTGACCGCTAAATTCGCCGTCATTTCCGTTGATACAGCCAATACGTCACATTAACCCCCTCGAAGACTTGCGTGTGTTGGGCCACTTGCCGGTAATGGCGCGTCAGCGTTTTGGCCAGCTTGCTCGTCCCAGGGTTGAGGTTGCCACTCGTGATTCGTCCACTGCCGCCCTGCCACTGCTTAACGGTCTTCCCCGCCGGCGTGTTCAGGACAACCCACTCCACTTGATGGCGACTAATCACGTCACGCTGCGATTGCAGGATCTGCGGTGCGGCACTCTGCGGAATGTTGTAGTTCTGGAAGAAATAGGTCGTCGGCACGGCCCCCGACGCCGTATAGAAGCCCATGTCAATCGAGCCGTAATTTAACAGCGTCAGTCGGGTCCCAGTCGGGTTATCCCGTCGCATGATCCGGCCAAATTCTAGCTGAGCAGGCTGTTGGGGCTTGGTCGTCTGTTTTTCGGTGATCGACGTGTTGTTCGGGAAAACTTTCGAATTAGTCACGTTATTATTGACGCCCAGCACCAAAAACAAACTCAAGATCAGCGTGGCGAGGATTGGAAACGGCGCATCCGCCGCGGGCAGCGGAACGTGCCGGAAGAAGAGTAAACAGAAGTAAATAAAGGGTAGCACGAAGAAGCCAAAGTAAATCAGCTGGTAGTACTGATAGACGGACCCGGCTTGATAGCCATACAATGCCAGTAAATCACAGCCCAGCGCACTCGCTAAATACAGCCCCCGCCCAAAATTACTGCGAAAAATGGTGGGTTGGAAAATCACGATCAACGTTCCCACTACGCCCAACGCAAAGAACAGGACGTTGCCCCAGTAAAATTGCGAAACGAGCGTGACCGATTGAACGAGGTTGGCAAAAGCCGCCACGGAGGACGTCAGGTACACCTTGGTATTGAAGAGAATGTAGACATTGATGAAGGCGCGCAGTGACCCGGTCGCCGTGAAATAGATCAGCCACGGCACCGTCGTCAGCAGGAACCCCGCCGCACTCCAACCAATCACCCGGCCCAACTGCCGCCACTGGCGTTTAACCAGCAGCCGGCCCACCACCAGCAAGTAGAAGACAATCCAAGCCCCGAGCAGCGTGTATTTCGACAAAAAGACGATGCCGACTATGGCCCCCTGCGCCACATACCACCAATGACTCACCGCAAAGTGCCGGCGATCCAGTAACACAATCAGATAGATCAGCGATAACAACAACGGCAACGTAAAGAATTCCACGGTGTCCCCGTAGTCATAGTAGGGGTGGTACAAGAATAATAGCGGTGATAACAGTGCCGTCAGTAACGCCGGTAGCTCAGTGGCGTTGAGTAATTTGGCTATTTTATAAACGAAGAACATCGCCGCGGTAACCGTCGCAATTTCGTAGAGGAAGATCAGCAAAAAACTGCGCGACGATACCAAGTAGGCCAGACCATGGAGAAAGTACACGTAGGGGCCCTTCTGTTCAAAGATGTCTTTGTAGGGCACAATGCCATTCATCATTGCTTTGCCGACCGTGAAGAAGGCGTTGTTGTCCGGTGAGGTATCGAAGTAAAACGCCGGGGACGTATACGAACAAAACGTCATGATAAAGGCTCCAACAATCGTCAGTATCCCCAGTGATTGACCATCTGGACTGCGGAGCTTCAAATGGATTCGCTTCAACATGGTGACCCCTCCTCATTAATTCGGTGAACAATCAATCTGAGCGGATAAGAAAAGACGTGGTTGCCCACGCCTTTTCTATCGTTGACCCTTAATGGATGCGTTCATTTTACTGGGTTATTCGCCGGGAATCTCGGCTGGTTCGGGCAATTCGGAAAACGAGCGATGTGCAGCGACACCGACTCAGTTCTGGCTATTTCCGCTTCGCCCGGCCATACGGCTAACCGGTACGTCCAGTCTACCTATCCGCCGTACGACTGAACAGCAATCGCATTCTATTTGTAAATGTAGTAGCGAATCTCATAAGGCCGATAGCCCTTCTGGTGAACATCGAAGCGGAAGTACTTGCCGCCCTTATCCAGCTTTGCCGCCTGCTTCTTAGTCAGCTTAATTTCAAAGCGGCCATCCTTACGAACCTTGAACTTCTTGATTTCTTGTCCCTTACGGTTGAAGAGTTCCACTTCGGCGCCCTTCTTGCCCTTCTGGAACAGAATCTCGCGGTTGTCCTTGCGGTAGTGGTAGCGCCCACGCATCTTCTTGGCGGCCGCTAATTTCTTCGCCCGCTTGATCCGCTTCTTAGCGATTCGCTTCATCGGCCGCTTCTTGGCTAACTTCTTCGCGTGCTTCCTTGCATGTTTAGCCGGTGCGGCCATACTACTGCTGTTAGCAGCACTCATCGCCCCAGCGCCACTAGCATCATTGGCCCCCATGGCTGGCGCTACCGCACCGCTGGCAGCACTGCTACTGCCACTCGCGGCATCAGCACTACTCCCATCAGCGTTAGCAGTAGTCGCAATGGCCCCGGCGGCAAATAATGCAGCAACTAACCCCAGTACGTACCCAAAGATTTTTTTCATAAAAAATCCTCCCCACGAAAATGAAATTTTTCATCGAGTCCATGAGCGGCTCAACTACTTGGTGACATCATAGGTCCCCAGGTGATGGGCGACAAGCCATAAAATTTACCCAGTTAGCTGCGAAATAAAATCAGCGGGCCTCGCGATGTGCCCCACCGACCTTATCCAGTACCAACGGCCATCCCAATCAATGGTAACGCCGATAGACCATCAACTTGTAAAATATTCGCCTTACCGTTCGCCAAATTTGGGCCGGAACGCTGCGGGAAGGACGGCTAGAGCCAAGGACCGGTCTCTAGCCTCGCTTTAAGCCGAAAGCCCCCGTCTTAAAGTCGCCATTTACCAAGAGGACCACTTGGTAAATCCCACGGCTGGGCCCAAATTTGACTCACTCACGGCTACGTTCACAAGTCAGTCTAACCGTCGTCATAACCCATTGATATACCAGAATGTTTCGGGACCAAGTGTCAAACCAAATTAGTCACGTCACCGGAGGAGGTCAGGGTGGAGGCAGCTGTGTCGACGCTGTTAGCCGATTCTCGGCTTACAGCGTGGGACGTGTTGGAAGACCGGTGGGGTTCCGGGCTTCCAACCGAGCCGGAGGACCGCTTCTCAGGCCGCAGGCGGTCCCCACAGCAGCCGGAATCCCTGACAGCCGCAGGTGAAGAACGGTAAGGCGGCGTCATACCACAAAAAAAGTGGTTGACCGCCACTTCTTTGAGTGACGATCAACCACAATTCTTGTTGTCGTTTATTTAATGTTAACCGAAGAACCCACCATTGATCTTGTAGGTCCGCCGCATCCAGAACATGACCCCGATGGAGACCACACCCAGGATAATGCTTGGCCATGGCATCAGGATTGGATTGACGATGCCTGGCAGCATTTGTGCCAAGTAGAACAACGCCATCCAGACCAGGAACCCAGCCAAGACGATCAGTGCACGCACGAACCCATTGAGGCGGTGCTTGATCTTAGGACTAAACAGCCGTGGCATGATCGGCAGAATGAAGCCGGCAATCAAAGCACTAACAGTGATGGCCGTAATTCCGACTGGCCGACTCGTCGTCATCAGCTTTGGTGAGAAGAGGTACATTAACCCAAACATCAGGTTAAAGATCATGAAGAACGTCAAGGCGTTGTACAACATGTTAGGCCAATAGTTACGCCCAAACAGTTCATTGTCGGGCTTTGTAGGACCTTCAACCACTTCCTTGACCCGCGCTTCAATGTCACCGTACGTGTTCTTCCCAGTCTTACCACTCTTCTGGCCGTCAACCAGCTCGTTAACCATGTCTTGCACGGCCTGAGCCTTCTTTTCCGGCGTCAACTTGGTCTTCTCAAGTTCCTTGTTGAAGCGGTACATGTATTCGGCGTTACGCTTGGTTAACCCGATGTTATCAAACGCTGCCCGTTCATTGACAGCAACGCGATTACGTTGTTGATGAACGCCCGCATTACGCGGAGTTTGCTTGTTATCACTCATTTAAGTCTGTTCCCTTCTAAACGTTGAACCGGAATTCGACAATGTCGCCGTCTTCCATCACGTAGTCTTTACCTTCAACCCGGAGCTTACCAGCTTCCTTAACGGCTGCTTCGGATTCATACTTGTCCAGGTCCGCAAACGCCATGACTTCGGCACGGATAAATCCTCGTTCGAAGTCAGAGTGAATGATCCCGGCCGCTTGTGGCGCCTTAGTTCCCGTCTTAAACGTCCAGGCACGGGTTTCCTTGCCACCAGCCGTAAAGAACGTTTGCAAGCCTAATAAGTGGTAAGAAGCCCGAATTAACCGGTTCAACCCAGGTTCTTCAACCCCTTCGGCTTCGAGGAAGTCTTGCTTCTCATCGTCATCCAATTCAGCAATTTCTTCTTCGGCTTCGGCAGCAACCGCGATGGCTTCTGCGCCTTCCTTAGCTGCATAATCCTGAATGCTCTTGAAGTACTTGGAGTTCTCCGGATCAGCCATATCGTCCTCGGCAATGTTGGCCACGTAAAGGACGGGCTTGGAGGTCAATAAGAACAAGCCCTTCACAATCTTGGTCTCGTCTTCATCAAAGTCAATCGTCCGTACGGCACCACCGGCTTCGAGGACGGGCTTGATCTTCGTTAAGACTGCCAATTCAGCCTTGGCTTCCTTGTCGCTCCCCTTAGCAGCGCGTTCAACCTTGGCTAAACGCTTGTTGACAGCTTCCAGGTCGGATAAGCCCAGTTCCAAGTTGATCGTTTCGATATCCTCAATTGGATCGATCTTACCGGAAACGTGGGTAATGTTGTCATCGTCAAATGCCCGTACCACGTGGACAATGGCATCCACCTGGCGAATGTTTTCGAGGAACTTGTTTCCTAAACCTTCACCCTTGCTGGCGCCTTTGACAATCCCGGCAATATCCGTAAATTCAAACGTGGTGGGCACCACCTTTTTGGCTGGAATCAATGCTTGAATCCGGTCGAGTCGGCTATCTGGTACTTCCACCATCCCCACGTTCGGGTCGATTGTGGCAAATGGGTAGTTGGCCATTTCGGCCCCCGCCTTGGTAATCGCGTTAAATAAAGTTGACTTCCCGACGTTCGGCAGGCCAACGATCCCTGCAGTTAATGACATAGCAATTATTCACTCTTTCCATTATTGGTGTCGGCCTTACGGACCAATACCTTTTTTAATTTCTTTTCAAACTCGCGCCGTGACAGCATCACCACGTGGCCGCAATTGGTACATTTGATCTTGATATCGGCACCCATCCGCGTGATTTCCCAGCGGTTAGTGCCACAAGGATGCGGCTTCTTCATTTCTACCAAATCACCTAAATCATACATGCTTTGGCCTCCCTTGCCTAATCCGTGTGGATATCCAACAAGTCCAAAATGCGGTTCAAATCATCATTGGACAGGTATTCAATCTCAATCTTACCTTGATGGTCCTCACCGTTGCCTTCGTTGATGGACACCTGCGTGCCAAAGTGTTCCTGTAGCCGGTTTTCCGTTGAGCGTAAGAAGGGTGACTTCTTCTTAGCGGGCTTCTTCGCCAATTTCTTAGCTGCCCCGTTAAGTTTGCTAACTTCGGCTTCCAGGGCGCGAACGGTCATCCCATCGGCTACAGCCTTCTTAGCTAAGGCGACTAACTTCGTCTTATCCTTCAGTGAAAGCAAGGTCCGGGCTTGGCCCATCGACAACTCGTTCTTCTGGAGCATGTCCTTAACCACTTTAGGCAGTCCTAGTAACCGCAAGTAGTTGGCAATGTATGGGCGGCTCTTGCCCAATCGTTCGGAGACCTGCGCCTGCGTTAAGGTCAACTTGGTCATCAAGGTATCGTAGGCTTCGGCCTCTTCCAGGGGCGTCAGATCTTCGCGTTGTAAGTTCTCCAACACGGCGATCTCCATCATTTGTTCTTCAGTCACGTCTCTTACAATCGCGGGGATCGTCTCCTTACCAGCTAATTTTGAAGCCCGGAAACGCCGCTCACCCGCGAGAATCTCGTAACGGTTCGCCCGCTTGTCCGGTTGGCGCACAATAATCGGCTGGAAAACCCCCGTCTTCTCAATGGAGGCCGCTAAGTCGTTTAATCCCTTATGATCGAACTTCTGCCGTGGTTGGTACGGGTTCGGACGAATGTCAGCTAAAGTTAAGTCAACGACCGTCTCTTCGCCAGCATCCACGCCGTTTTCGGCAAACAGCGCGTCGATTCCGCGCCCTAAACTTTTCTCTTTCTTACTTGCCATGGGCAGCTAGCACTTCCTTTGCGAGTTCAGTGTACACTTCGGCACCCTTAGACTTGGGTGCGTAATCAATAATTGGCATTCCGTGACTCGGTGCTTCCGCCAACTGGACATTCCGGGGAATGATCGTCGCGTAGACCTTGTTTTGGAAATACTTTTTCACTTCTTCGTTGACCTGCTTGCCCAAATTAGTCCGGGCATCGTACAAGGTCAACAGCACCCCTTCAATCTTCAGATCGCGGTTAAAGTGCTTTTGAACCAGTTTCACCGTATTTAACAGTTGCGTCAATCCTTCCAGCGCATAGTATTCACTCTGCACGGGAATCAAAATGGAATTGGCAGCCGTAAACGCGTTAATGGTCAACAGCCCCAGCGAAGGCGGACAATCAATCAAAATGTAATCGTACTGGTCACGAATCTCATCCAACGCATCCTTCAGTCGGGTCTCGCGCGCCATCATTGGGGTGAGCTCGATCTCGGCTCCAGAAAGCTGAATCGTTGCGGGAACGATATCCAACCCTGAATGTTCCGTATGCAAAATCGCGTCGGCAATCGGTGTTTCGTTAACCAAAACATCGTAAACTTCGCGTTCAATGGTGGCTTTTTGAATACCGACACCACTAGTCGCGTTACCTTGAGCATCGGTATCTACCAGCAAGACCCGCTTGCCAGCGGATGCCAATGCAGCGCCTAAATTAACCCCGGTCGTGGTCTTACCCACGCCACCTTTTTGATTGGCTAATGCGATGATATAGCCCATATGTCGTTCCACCTCTAGCTTTCTTTGGGAATGTCAATGATGATGCGGTAACTATCAGCTGTTTCTTCTTCCTTGGTCGTCAGGGGCAACCCGGCGTCCGTCACCATCTTAACGGACTGCCGAATCGTGTTGACGGCTACGCGAGTGTCTCCAGAAACGCCGTGCTTTGTCACCTTACGCCGCTTCTTGGGCCGCTTATGCTTGGCAATCAAGGCTTCCGTCTCCTTGACGGTCAATTGATCGGCCGCAATTCGCTTAAGCATGGCGGGTTGGTCGGCTTCGGGCAGTGCTAGTAAGGCGCGCCCGTGGCGTTCAGTGATTTGACGGTTCAAAATGGCGTTGCGCACGGGTTCCGCCAGCTTCAGCAAGCGGAGCTTATTGGCGACAAAGCCCTGACTCTTACCGATGCCCTCAGCCAACTGCGCCTGCGTCATGTGGTTGAGTTCCATCAGTTTCTGGTAGGCATGCGCCTCTTCAATGGCGGACAGTTCCTCCCGTTGGAGATTCTCGATCAAGGCCATCGACGCGGTCTCATCGTCATTCATCTCTTCAACGATCGCGGGAACCTCTGTCCATTTAAGACTATTGACGGCCCGAAACCGCCGCTCACCAGCAATAATCTCGTAATGATCGGCTTCATACTGACGCAACACGATGGGTTGTAACAGGCCATGTTCTTCGATAGTCTGCGCCAGTTCCGTAATCGCTGCGGGATCAAACCGTTGGCGCGGCTGGAAGCGGTTGGGAATGATCTGACCAACCGGAATCATCACCACGTTTTGTTTCACGGGATGTGTCGGCTGTGTCGCCTTCTCCCGATTATTTCCAAATAATGAAAATGGCAATTATCTTACCCCCATCCCATTAATCTTCTAACGGTTCTTTATTTGGCGTTCCCGCTTTCCGGGGGTAACGCTTAGGCGTGTGCTTCACCTTGTCGATAACCACAATGTGGCGTTGATCTTGACTGACGGGCAGTTCAAATGCGTGGTCAGCACTCAACTGACCGCCCAATGTGGTAATCGCCGTGTGACTCACCGCGAGTTCATCAGCGGTGGCCGCTGCTTTCAGGGCCACAAATTGGCCGCCCACTTTGACCAGTGGCAAGCAGAGTTCGCTAAGTACGGACATCCGGGCCACCGCACGGGCTAAGACCAGATCATAGCCTTCACGGTTAGCGGCCCGTTTGCCACCAAATTCCTCCGCCCGAGCATGGTGAAATGCCACCCCCGTGAGGTTGAGCTTGGCCGCCAATTCATTCAGGAAGGTGATCCGCTTATTCAGAGAATCCACAATACTGATCTGTAACTGCGGGAATAAAATCTTCAGCGGCAGCGACGGGAACCCGGCCCCGGCACCAACATCACAGACGGTTAAAGGTGCTGTCCGCAATTCTGGCACATAAAAAGCCGGCGTCACTGAGTCATAAAAATGTTTCAAATAGACATCTGGCTCCGCCGTAATCGTCGTTAAATTGACGTGCTCATTCGTCGCCACTAAGAACTCGAAATATGTCGCAAATTGTTGTTCCTGTGTCGCCGTTAATTCAATGCCTTGCTGTGCCAGCGCGGCACGAAACTCTTCTGGATTCATACACTATCTCCCAGTTCACTTCTGTGAAACACAATTGTTTCACGCTTGATTATACTTTACCTTACTTACTTCCGAAACGCAACCGACCTGCCAAGCAAAACTGACAATTCGGTCGGCCGTTATCACGTCGTTTCCTATTATACCGAAAATCCGGTTCACATGAAACGCTTATCCCGGGGAAAATCATTCTCCTGTTAAGGCCCTAGTGCAACTCGGATGAGAGCGGGCCAGACGAGAAAGGGATCTGAGACGCTTGTCCCAGACCCCTGATACGTGATTGTTTAATTTTCGGCCAGTATAGGCAGTTAACCAGTGGCACTATCCAAACGGATCATTGACCGCCCGCCGCATCCCCGTTAGTCTGGGCCGGTGTTTAGCGAATCCCGTATTGGTCACCGTAATGTTGTCGATCACCTGCTGCCCCAGGTAGAGGGGATGATTCGTCACGCTGGCGATCCCCCGCTGAATGGTGATGACGTTGTAGTCGACTGCATCGTAAACTTCATGCTGGTGAGGATTCTGACAGTTAATGTAGGTTGCGGTCGACCCCACTGCCGTGACCGGAATCGTGTTATCAACCAAGTAGCTCGCCCCAAAATGTAGGTGCCCGGCAAACACCCCACCAATGTTATGCCCATGCAAAATCGCCAACAACTCACGGTTGTTCTGCAACAGCGTATACCGCATTGACCGAAGCGCCGGGGCATCCAGTGGGTGGTGGAGAAAAATAAAAGCACGGCGTCTGGGCGCAATGTGGAGGTTCTTATTCAACCAATCTAACTGCTCACGGTCCAGCCAACCAGCCTCCTTATGCGCCTCCCACTTAGAATCGAGAAAGTAGAAATCCATGTTTTGATAAATTTGCTTATACGCGTAATAACGCTGGTGTGCCTGCGCCAGATAACCGGCATTGAACGCTGTCCGATCATCCTGATCACCCAGAATCACTTGGATCGGCGCCTGTAACCGGTCAGCTTGCACGTCTAAATAC
The DNA here is from genome assembly GCF_012641185.1 of Levilactobacillus tujiorum. Lineage (GTDB taxonomy): Bacteria > Bacillota > Bacilli > Lactobacillales > Lactobacillaceae > Levilactobacillus > Levilactobacillus tujiorum. The sequence continues at coordinate 35,874 of NZ_JAAXLK010000005.1, read as the reverse complement.
GACCGCAACTGTGCGTAGTCTTGCGCCGTCCCATTCTGTAATAGGTCGCCACCAATCACGATCAGATCCGGCTGAATTTGATGGCTGAGGACATCATCAAAAACCTGCTGTAACTTCTTAATTGGCGACACTTGCTGGTGATACCGTGGTACGACGGTAGCCGCTGTTAGCTGTGGATCAGACAAATGCACGATGGTGAACTTATTCATGGCCCCGTTGCCCCCCAAACCGACTTGATCGTCGTCGGTGCTTCCTGACAGCAAGCCCGACCGACTATCCCTAAGTTAAGTCTAGCATAGCGAAGTTTTGTAAATAATTGGTATGGTCTATGTCAACATCATGTAAAGTTTTCGCAAATAGTGAGCAAACTCACCCGTTCGCGAAACTAATCAGCCGCTTAAATTTTCGCACGAAAAAAGGTACCGTGAATTTCTCTGCATTCACGATACCCTTTCTTGATAACCAGTGATGGCATCACCGGCTAGCCATGACGTTTTGGTGGTCGGGAAAACCATAACATCGGCAACCAAGTCACAATCAGTATGATCAACGTCTCGATATCCATTGTCGACATACGATCATCCTCTTCCCCTTGATTTAAGTCTATGGTACCAACTCGATGTATCGTTTTTGTATGGAATGGTTTTTGTTTCTGTAAAGAATTGGTCGCTACGGCCATTCGCCTTGCCGTTCGCCAAATTTGGACTACTGCGAATCAAGTAAAGAGCCTTGGCTAATAGTGTCAGAAAAGTTCTCCCCACCTGCCCTCCTTCGGTTACGCGAACGGTTGATCCAAACATTTAATCACACAAGCCTACATTCCGTATGGCGTCCTGTATGAAGGACAACCACCGTAGCCGTGAGTGAACAAAATTTGGGCTCAGCCGTGGGATTTACCAAGTGCCCTTTCTTGGTAAATGGCGACTTCGAGACACGATTCACGGCTCAAAGCGAGGTCTAAGACCGCTCTATGGCTTAGACCGGCCTCCCCACAGCGTTCCAGCCCAAATTTTGCGAACGGTAAGGCGTAAGCTCCAATCCATCCTTGAATGGCTAAGGCGCGATACCGAAAAAAGAGGCTCCCTCCAACCGGAGAAAGCCTCTAATGGTTCATATTTCATTTCAGTACGCAGGCAGTAACCTAGTTCTTGATGGCGCGAACTTCTTCAAGGAACCACTTGTTGAAGGCTTCGGCGTCAATGTCTACGGAAACCTTGGCGTTGGTCTTGCCATCGTGGTAAGCACCACGGATGTCACCAACCGTTTCACCAATGGCTGGGCCATCAGTCACAACGTCAATCCACATGTCTTCCGTCTTGATTGCTTCTGGGTGAAGCAGGTAGAAGATGGTGTTCACGTCATGCATCGCGATCCCGCTGTCACTGTTGTCACCATCGTTAATGATGATGTCATGCAGCATCTTCCCAGTCTCGCTGATCTTTGGCAATTCTTCGATACTTTCGTGAGTCAGAAGGGCCTTCATAGTGATGTCCAAACCAACCATCACGATTGGAATACCAGACTTGTAAACAATTGCGGCGGCATCTGGGTCGGTGAAGACGTTGAACTCAGCAGCACTGGTCATGTTCCCTTTGCCTAAAGCACCACCCATGGCAACGATCCGGTCAATGTGGCTCTTTACTTCTGGGTATTCGGAGAAGAGTAACGCAATGTTGGTGTAAGAACCAGTTGGAACCAGCGTAATTGGGTCGGAACTTGCCATGATCTCATCATGTAAGGCTTCAACGGCCGTCTTGTGTAATGGCTTAGGCAGATCCGTTGGGAATTCGTAACCAGGCATCCCTGAAGCACCGTGAATCCGGGCAGCATCTTCGAAATCCTTGAACAGTGGTTGTTCAGCACCAGCAGCAACTGGAATGTCTTGGTTAAAGAACCGAACAATCTTCAAGGCGTTGATGGTGGTCTTATCAACCGTTACGTTACCCGCAACCGTCGTGATCAACTTCAAGTCGATGTTAGGGTCGTTGATGGCCATCGTCAAAGCAGCTGCGTCGTCAATACCTGGGTCTGTATCCATAAGAACTTTAATCGTCATGTTAATTTCCTCCCAATGAAATGAATTCATTTTTTAGTGCGGTCGGTAACCGCTTACGTTTAACCCTTAAGTGAAACCCCGCCGTTACAGCAGGGCACTAAATACTAAATCAAGTAGGAACAGCACGCCTAACAGGTAGACGGGCCAAGTCATCTCTTTGGCTTTCCCTAACACCAACTTCATAATTGGGTAGCAGACGAAACCAAAGGCCAGACCAGTCGAAATGCTGTTGGTGAATGGAATCAGCACAATGATCAGAAAGGCTGGAAACCATTCAGAGAAATCTGCCATTTTAATGTTCCCGATAGCTGCCATCATCAACGCCCCAGTAATAATGATTACCGGCGCAATGGCCGCTGATGGCACGTAAGCCAGCAGAGGCACGAAGATCAATGACAGTGCAAACAGTACCGCAGCCACCAGGGCCATGATTCCTGTTCGCCCACCAGTCTCGATTCCCGAAGCACTTTCAGCCGCGGCAACCGTAGGACTGGTCCCTAAGAAACTCGACAGGAAGGTTGTGACCGAACTACCTTCAAACGTCTTTTTGAACTTCTTTTGGTTAGGCAACAGGCCTTGCAGAAGACCCATTGATTCAAAGACCAGAATCATGGTCATCGAGAAGGCTGCCAGAACAAATGGCGTGCTCAACCAGTGAGAGAAATCATTCTTGAAGACGATCTCGTGATATTGGCCTAACCGTGCGAGGTCAACGCTGGGCGTATCGCTGTCCTTTACCCCGAAGAAGAAGGCAACTAGACTCGTTGCGATAATCGCAATGAAGAAGTTCCCCTTCACCTTGCGGATGTACAGGATCAGGCTCAGAACCAGACCGAACAGCGCCAGTAACGGCGTGGGCTTGGTCAAGTCCCCTAATACCACCAGCGAGGACGTCTTCCCAGCCACAATCAGTCCGGCTTTCTCCAGACCGATTTCCACCAGGAAGAGCCCAATCCCCGCAGTGATCCCACTCTTCAGCGATTCAGGAATCGCCTCCGATAGAATCGTCGACACCTTAGTAAAGGCGATCAACATATAAATGAAACTGGCGACCGCCGCGATTCCCAAGGCCTCTTGCCAACTCAGACCCATGTTCACCACAATGGTGTAGGTAAAGAAGGCGTTGACCCCCATCCCCGGCGTTAAGATGATTGGTGCGTTGGCCCAAAAGGCCATGACCAAACACCCGATCACCGAGGAGAAGATGGTCGCGAAGACACTTAAATCAGTGGGAATACCCGCATCTTTTAAAATCAGCGGATTCACAATGATAATATACGAGATGGCGAAGAATCCAGTCACTCCCGCGATCAGTTCGTTGCGGACGACATCCTTATGCCGCAGGGCTTCACGTAGCGTCATATCGTTCGCTAAGTCCACCTGCGATTGTTGCTTATCCATAAAAATCCCTATCTTTCAATGCGTCATCACTCGACGCACAGACTTCAACGGGCTTTGCAACCGAATGGTCTCACGCATCCGGCTGGGTTTCACTTCCCGGCTAGGAAGGTCGGCACCCGTACGGACTAATCAAGCAGTCACTCGTTAGTCTCGTTACATTGTACATGACATTTGTTAAAACTCGTGGTGAATGCCGTTGGGTCTTCATTAGCATCGTCGCCTTACCGGGCGGGTGAAATAGGCTGGAACGCTGTGGTCGGACGTTGGAAGCCAAAGTGCGGTCTTCCAACTTGGGGTTGAACCTCTATGAAGCGAGTTTCACCCCCACCAATTTTCTAAGTGGCAAGCCACATAGAAAATTCCACGGCTGAGCCTATTTCACCCACCCTCACGGCTTACACGACGCCATCAAACGCCAAGGGCATTCCCACTGTCCAACCGTACGTATTCCCACGGCTAGCGAGACGCCAAGTTCCGTTAACGCCATCGTCCACCATCGCTGACCTCACCTCATAAACTAGGCGCTCAACCACAATTTGGTCAGTTGAGTCAGCGATTAGGACGCTGGATTTCCGGAGCATTTGACACAGATAGCCCAAAGCCAACGGCCCTGGGCTATCAATTTTAAACCTTCATTCTAAGTTAACGAATGGGTTAATCTTACCAAACGAAGAGACCAACGATCCCGGCAGAAAGCAGGGAAACTAAGATCCCGGAAAGTAACATGTAACCAACGTTCTTAGAAATCAATTCGTTGTTTTCACGGTCAACAATCCCCTTGAAACAACCAATGATCATCCCAGTAGTTGAGAAGTTAGCAAAGGAAGTCAGGAAGACAGTTAAGATGGCACGGTAGTGGTCGGAGAAAGCATTCGTGTTGATGGTAGAAGCAATCTTACCCATAACAACGAATTCGTTCGTAACCAGCTTAGTACCCATGTATTGGGCGAAGCCGAATGCATCGTGAACGTTCAGACCCATCAACCAAGCAAATGGGAACATGATGATCCCTAAGATGTGTTCCAGAGATAACCATGGGTTGAACAATTCAAGAATCCGGTCGATCAATGCGGCCAAGGCAACGAAGGCAATAACGTTTGCGGCGATGATCAAGATCAGACGGCCGGCACCCAGGATAGAGTCACCCAAGAATGAGAAGAATGGTTCCTTCTTACCGTTGTCTTCAACAGCTTCTGCTTCGGCACCAGAACCGGAACCACCGATCTTAGCGATAGTATCTTCTTCTGGGGCAACTTCAACAGGGTTCAACATGTTCGTGACGATGATGGCGTTCAAGATGTTAATTGGAACGGCCGTCAGTACGAATTGACCAGGAACCATTTGAGTATATGCACCCAGAATGGAAGCCGTGATACATGACATTGACATCATGGCAAGCGTCAAGTTACGTTCCTTACGCATGCTCTTTAATTGTAATTGAGAAACGGCTAAGGCTTCAGTGTTACCTAAGAACATCATTTCAACAGAGAAGAATGATTCGAACTTAGGTTGTCCAGTAATGAAGGAAAGGCCACGACCAACCCACTTGATGATCCAAGGCAATACCCCGATGTAAGTCAGGATATCGAACATTGGAACAACCAACAAGATTGGAAGCAATGAACTCGTAATAAAGTTCATCGACTTGGCAGTCCCGCCGAATTGTGGGGTAACCCAGTTAGGTAAGGCGAAGACGATCCCTTGGTAAGCCACTTGGACTAACCAGTTGAATCCATCAGCGGCACCCTTAACAATGTCTTGTCCAATAGAGAAACTAGTGAAGAACCAAGCCAGAACCAAGTTAAGAACCAAAACAATGGCCGTTGATTTCCAGTTGATCTTCTTCTTATTCTTCGAGAATAAGAAAGCGATGGCGAGGTAAACAATTACCCCTAAAATATTGACTGCGACTAGCATTGGTCAAAATACCTCTTTCCGATATTATTCTTTGATGCATGGACGTTTGCCATGCAAAAGTTGACACGATGTTGCTGCAGAAATTATGTATCGCATAACTTCTGTTACGAACGAACGACATCAGTTCGTAACGACTAGATTTCAACGCTTTCAGCAAATGGTGAAAATGTTAAATAATTGATGTATCGTGGCTTACTCGACGTTGACCTTTGCAACCTAGTGATTACCCCCTGATACTGATGCTCCCTCACCCCCTTTCAAGGTTCGTTCAAACCTGGTTCATTATTGCGTAAATTCATTTAAAAAGCTATGTCCGGCCGCATAGGCTGCTAAGCCAAAGTTCTCCAGAACCGTGGCGCCAACATCCGCTAAAGTGCGGCGGATGCCCAACGCATGCGTGCTCGGTCGTGAGGCGGAATAGGCGATCACCGGCAAATACTCCCTGGTCGGGGTTACCGCGACCGTGGGGTCAACCGCCTCACTGGCCGTCACGATCAAGAGATCGTTAACGCCCATGTCATGAATGATCTGCCCTAACGCCTCATCCGTGTGCTGCAACACCTCACCGAACTCGGTGGTGTCGCCATGTTCACCGGCAAACTGGAAGTCGGGCAACACAATCAGTGACATCCCCGAAGCCGGCCGGTAAAGTAACTCATTCAGCACCCGAAAGGCTTCTTTGTTACTTCCCAATTGCAACTTCTCCGCCGCGTCTTGGGTTTGCAAGTAACTCGTAAACGGCGCGGCGATGGTGACGGGATAGCCAGCTTCCGATAGCGTTGCTAACACACTCTGGGTACGGGTGCGACCATTGTAGTCCCACATCTCGCGTAGTCCCGTGGCCGATTGGTTATCCTCAGCCGCCATGTGTAAGCGTCCGTAGAAGCCCAGCGGCGTGGCAACGGGATTAATCCCCAGCAGTGGATGGTCAACCCGAATATTTCCGAGGCCCAACCGCTGTAATGTTGGAAGATTTAGTTTACCCGACCAACTAACCGCCACATGACCTAATGTATCAGTACCGACTGACTGGAAGCGGTTTGCATCCGGGGCTTCCCCCAGACCTAAGCCAGCAAAGTCAATCACGAAAATGCGATGAAATGCCACCATTTCTCACTCCTTAGGTCAACACTGATTAAATAATCCAGCTGGTGTTTTTTCGGTCTAGTAATAATATACCGTTTCTATGAGCGCCTGTAAATGGCTGATTGCAAGAAATCTGATAAAGGCGATTTCCGAACATTGCGCCCATTAACCATCTCGACCGAGCGGCCACCAACGCCGGCCTTCTCGCCATTAGCCGGGCTAATCCTCGTTTGCATAAAAGGATTTACTCGTGGCAAATTACCGACATGTTAGCGCTATCACTTTATAGCCAATACCCTACCACCAAGAAGCCCACCTGTCAAACCGATTTACGCCATATACGATCAATTAAGCCGGCTAGCAATTGGTTCATTGGAACAACTTACTCCGGAAGTCACAAAAACGGGCTTCAAGTTGAATGGAGATAACTTGAAGTCCGCTAACTTCCGGAAAGGAGGTTGTGACTTAATTCCCGTTTCGTAATCATTCTAATACTTAATCGCCTCATAACTATATTTCGAACCAACTGTCGCAGCCGTACAATCATACTATTATTTTATTTCTGGCTACCGTTTTGGTTTGTAACGATGGTGCTTAATTCCTTCATTACCCTAACAGAACACGCTTTAACGATTCTACTTGAAATCCTTGCATGACCTCTGCTACCGCAACATCCGAGCTCTAGTTAACGCCTGTAACACTGTCTACACGTCTCTAAACACACACGCTTACGTGAAGCGCTAAGCTGACACTATATTCAGTTGTTCGTCATTTTCAAACCAGTTGCTTGAATCCACCAGAGTTCGTTAGAAGGTTTATCGGAGTTGTCTAATCACTTGATACTGTGTTCCATGGTTCTCTACAAAGAATCTGACCTACGTCAAAACGGAAATCAGTTTCGTAAAGCTGGTAAATCAACTAGATCATGTGGTACCATCACAACTCTTAATTCCTTTCCGTGACATAATAGTAACACGGGTTGTAAGCGTTTGCAATAGAAACGCCTAAACTTCTTAATTTATTTTATAATTGGTGGCCCAATCGTTGGTACTACGGTATTTTAGCGCACAAAAATTGACCTAGAAAAATCCTAAGTTCCATTCTACTCCACCATTCACATAGCCGAAACGTGCGCCAAAAGGCAGCCGGTTCCGCTTAAAACTGACAACCCAAGAATCCCAACCCAGGATTATTCGGTTGTCAGTCTTAATGCTCACCAGCTAACCGCCTTTTGTCCCACTCTTGTACAAAAAATACCACCAACGAGTCGTGGTCGTTGATGGTATCGCAACGTATGAATCAATTCCAGGCAAATTCCATGGGTTCTTGTTTGGAGGAAAAGTTTCACAGAGATGAGCTTAGTAAATTGATTCCTAATTAAGTGATACAAAACATTCCGGTCGTGTGGAGTCTTACTCAACACACAACATAGTTATACCGCGAATTTACTTGTAATGCACACTTTTTGAATCCGGAATTTCAGCGGATAGACCCGGAGTACCGCGACACGGGCATTTATAGTAGAAAAGTTATTTTTATGCCCCGGTACCGCTAAACGCTGCCGCTTAGTACCAAGCTGGTTTATCCCCATCCGTATTAGGCTTGTTGACCCCGAGAGATTCGTGGTTAGCCAGGCTCGGATCAGCCACGAGCTTCGCAACGACTGCCGCAATACTCTTACGTGAAACTTCAGTGCCCTTGAAGGCTTCACCCTTCTTAGTCGTCTCGTAATCAATCTCGTCCTTGTTGTCCAACCAAGCTGGCCGAATCAATGTGTAGTTAAGGTCCGAGCCTTCGATCACCTTAGCGGCGGCTGCATAAGTCTCCAGGTAACCGCCGTCCAACATCTGGTGGTTCCACTTGCCATAGTTGCCAGGTACTTCATCATAAATACCCAAAGTTGAAATCCAAATCAACCGGCTGACCTGGCTGGCATCCATCGCCGCAACCACAGCCTTGGCTTCATCTTCAATGTTGTGACCTGCGAGGTTGGCATAAACGATATCAATTCCGGCCATCGCTGCCTTCAGATCAGCAACGCTGCTGGCATCTCCTTCCACTACCTTCACGCGATCACTGGCCTCATCGGCGAGTCGCTTGGCGTTACGCAGGAACAACGTCAATTGGTTCTGATCATTTTCCAGCATCTGCGCCGTCGCTAACTTAGCAATCTTACCGTTGGCACCCAGTACTAATACGTTTGTCATAAATATTAACCCCTTTTCGTTTTTGTCTACGGTTATACTGTAATACTCACAGTTACATTTAGCAACCGAAAAGGGGTGGACTTTTGAAAAAAAGCGCGCTATCCCTTGATACTCCGGGATTAATCGCGCGTAAAAAAGCACGACAGTCATTACGACTGTCGTGCTCACTGAATTTAAATCAACATTAACGTAACGCCTTGGATGGGCGTGAGACTATCCCCTAAGTCACCGAAGACCAATTCCTTTTTAAGTTCCGGATGGTCTAGTTCTGTCAGGTTCGTCTTCTCAATGGTCAGATGATAACGGCCATGCCGGTCTTTGCTCAAGCCATAGTTCACGAATTCTTGTTCGGGGGCGTATTCCGCGAAATGGACGGCGTAATGTCCGAGCTGGTGGGATACGACCAGACGAATCCCGTTTTCATCTCTAAAAATGTGCAAAATTGTTCACTCCTAAATTGATTGAAACTACCCTAGCTTCGGCACAAAAACAAAAGGAAGGGTCGCAGCAACGCCCCCTTCCATTATCGGCCCGTAGCCAATCAAGGTTGGGAAACGTGCCGCGGCTGTCGACAATCACGGCTCATTAACCAATGATCAACTACGTGCGCACAGTGATGTCAGCCTTGCCAAACCACGAAGAGTTTGACGTCACCAGGATAGTTCCTCTATGTATTCTGATTGTACCATACTTGTCCTAAAAAGATTAGTAACCGGCGATGAACCGCCAAATTTTGCCAAAAATTAAGGCCTACCCCTTGCCAGCACCCCAGAAAGCATGCTTCAATATTAGTAATTAAATAATTAATGTTTAACCGACACTACCATGAAAAACGCGGTATCTCGCCCATAAGGCGACTAGCATCAGGATAAGTTAATCATTAATCAACGTTGAAAACTTTAAGGTCAATGGAGGCCCACAATGGCAAATACAAAAAATAGTCAGGCAGCAAAGATTCGACAACAAATTATCGCTTGGTTACAGGATGATCAGACGGCGGAAGTGGTCTCTGAAGACAAGTTCCCTGGCATTCGGGGGATTCGGGCCGTGAAGCTCCGGGAAATGTTGGGTAATCTGGGATACGTGCAGTCCGTCGTGATGGGGGCCGTCTCGGCTGCCCCTTCCATCGACCCCCGCATTAAGAAGGCGGCCGTGAAGCCGCGGGAAGTCTATTATTACTTCGACGCCAACACCCCAGCGCCAGCCAAGATCCAGCGCCAGGAACAACAGGCAGCGGCCAGTAGCGCAGCCCCTACACCTAAGACCGCAGCTAAAGCCACGACGGTCCACATCAAGACGACGGCCACTTCCGGTCTAGCTGGTACAACGGCGTTCAAACAATTAGTGGCCCAGCACGAGCAACTGAATACAGCCGTCGACAACCTATTAACGGCGGCCCAAGCCCAACGGCCACTGACGGAATTAGAATTAAACTTCTTGACGGATTTCGCAACGAAACTCGCCCAACAGACCGAAGCCCTGCAGAATTTTACCACCCAATCGCGCATCGACCGGTTACGGCGGTTGTAAACCGTCACCCCAAAACCAGTTAGGTGATAGCCTTACTAACTATTGGGCGAAATTGTTTGACCATTTTAACGCTTTTTGTGGAATTTGCTTGACTTTTAGGCACTCGACCTTTAATCTGTTATAAATTACTTTTATGGGGGACGATTGCTCATGGCATTGCATGAAAACAACCGCGTTTATTGCGAGAAGACTGAACTTTTCTCAAATTCATTCTACGGTACCATCACTAAGATCTACGAACATTCCGCACTAGTTAAAGTGGAACCAGCTCAACTTGCCAAGAAAGAAACCGACAAGATCGACTCTTTCGGTGACCTAGTTGTCATTCGTCTCAGCGAGCTCCAACTGGTAGACGCCAACGGCCAGCCAATGGACGAGCCGGACGACGAACCCGTTGAAGCAGCAGAATAGGTTATAATCGCCAGCCCGCTTGATTGCGGCTGGCTTTTATTTTGTCTTCAATGCCTGTATGTGCCCTTACATAGATGTTCACCGCCGCCTTACCGTTCGCCAAATTTGGACTGGATCGCTGTGGGAAGGACGGGGCAAGCCAAAGGGCGGTCTTGCCCCTCGCTTGAAGCCGAAGACCCCGTCTTCAAGTCGCCATTTACCAAGCAGATCACTTGGTAAATCCCACGGCTGAGTCCAAATTTGACTCACTCTCGGCTACATTGAGGTCACCAAGCACTATTGACTAAATAATGATAATAAGCCAGTCAGTTAAGTCAATTAGCCAGTCAAAGACTCACTTAACCGGAGGAGGGCAGAGATGGAGCCAGCTGTGTCGACGGTGTTAGCCGATCCTCGGCTTACAGCGTGGGACGTGTTCGTAGACCGGTGGGATTCCGGGCTTCGAACCGAGCCGGAGGACCGCTTCTCAGGCCGCAGGCGGTCTCCACAGCAGGCGGAATCTCTGCCAGCCGCAGGGACGTGATTTAGCCTACCTTCAGCATTCAACCTTTAGTGATGGCTGATGTCGCTAGAACGTAAAAGAAGATGCAGGTTGGCCCCGCATCTTCTAGGTTAACTTTAATTAATGAGCGTTCACAATCTCAGTCAGCTGTTGAATGAGTTCTGGCAGTTCTTCGTTGAGCACGTCGCTCACGTGCTCTTCGATGCGCCGGCCACGCGGCGTGATTTCAAAAACGTGGTAACGACGGTCTGTCGCTAACGTTTCGTCATCAATGTAGCCATTATTCAACAGCCGGCTGATCTGAATCGAAATCATGGATTGGCCGACGTTGAGTCGCCGCGCCAGCTCGCTGGTGCTGATCTTCTCCATTGCGAGTTCGTGTAAAATCCGATACTGTTCGAACGTGATTGCATCCCCACTGCTTGGCCGTTTAATAAATGGGCGCAACAGCGAATTCAGTTGGTGAATCCGTTGGACGTCCACGGCTAATTTATTGGCTTCCATCATGTTACTCTTCCTCCTCGTGACCACCGACAGGCTTACATTGTCGGTCCGTCTTTAACATAGTCATCGCGTAGTGGTAACTTAGTGGGTAAAACCATAAGCCCTAAAAGTTACCTCCCCTAAACATCCTACCACAGATAACAGACTACATTATAAACAAATCACATCTTAGCCAAATTTGATATTACTTTCTTAATACGGAGTGCGTTCAAACGCTGAAGTAACGGTCTGTTTGGTCAATATTGTTCATCCTCAAAATGAAAGGTCCCGCGATTGCCCCGCAACACGCTGACAATCACCGTTCGCAAATTCTGCGGACTCTGCGGCTGATTAAGTGCCACCATACAGTCTGATAGCAGCGCCACGCTCCGTTTAACGCGGTCTTCTCGAATATCGAAGCCGTCCGCCGCCGACTCCGGATACTTATCGGGCGCAAAGTGCTGTAGCGAACTTTGATGTTCCTTAATGAGGTGATGCTTAATCCGATTGGCTTCAGTCATCTTCTTCCGAAGTCGGGTGACCGTATCGCGAAATATCATCTCCATCCCGTTCTCCAACTGGACACGAACTTTCTTTGGCGACACTTCGTTGACCCGCTCAATGGACTGAACCCCGACCCAACTAGTCTGGTGCTTACGCATCGGCTGTTCGGTGACCAGCAGTTGTAAATTGCCACTAACGACCGGCGCCGGTTCACTGAGCTGCAATAACTGAACGTTCGTGTGATGATCGTGCCACGTTTTATCCGTAGAATCAATGGCCAGACTAACGAGTTCTTTAGGCGTCATAGGCGTCCGGAAGAAGCCTTCACGAGCGGTCAAAAAGATGGTATCCGCTGGCCGACTATTCTTGATGAATAGTAACGACTGCCAGTCTACCTCGATCTTTCCTCTAGGAACATGCCGCACGACGTCCTCCGGTTTGAGATGCGTAAAATCAATGACACCAGTACGTTCAATTTCTAGACGGGTAGACTGATTGAGTCCCCTCGTTAATCTATTAGCCATTCGTTAATTCCTCTCTAAGGATATTAAGGCCTGTGACAGCTCGTCACGGTCTTTCTATGGCCCAGCTATAGATTCCCACAAAAACCGAATTATAGCAAGAAATAAACATTGAATTTTAAAAATATTTTATCGCTCAAAATATAAACGGGTAGCCAGTGTCAACGGTGTTTAGGGGAAATCTTTTAGCAAGTCATACACGAACTATAACTAAATTAATGCGGATTAAATTCGATTTTTCTCATAATTTTAGTCGCAAATTTCATGGGGATCTCATGTAATTGGCGCTTGGGATTGCTATAATCTAGGTAAAAGTGAGGTGTTGGTAGATGAGCAAAACGCGACATTCGTTGGGCGACGTCCTGTACCAGGCACGATTGATTTTGGCCGATGGCGCGAGTTACACCGACGTGCTGAAAAATCTCGATATTCCCAGCTGGTATTTGAGCGAGCTGGAGCACGACCACATTCACTATCCTAACTCGGATTTGTTGGCCCTCATCTTCCAATGCTACGGCCTTAACTATCAGCAGGTGACCGAATTGCAACGCGCCGAGGACTTAACGACTGCGTTATTTGAACTAACTATCTCAGCGGATATCCGACTCGCCGCCAATCTCCATCAGGCCATGGACTGGCCCAATAGCGCTGAATTTGCCGCCAAATATGGTGTGGTCAAGTCCCGCGATCCGCGCGCGGTGAACAGCTATGCCGATATCTTGCGCTGTCTGCGGTTGGCCGACGAGTACTGCCCCATTCACACTGCCAGCCTGATCTACGACGTCTCGCCCATGGTTTACTGGCAGATGGAAGCGGAACAGATCCCCGTGTCACCGGAGATTGTCTCGGCACTGGCGGCGCAATTGGGGGTCAACGACCTGCGACCACTACTAGAGGCGTCGGATTTGACTGCGGCAGTGGCCCGGCGGTTACAGCGCGATTGAGGGGACTAAAAAGGACCGACACTTTGGCCGGCCCTTCATGGATATTTAGCATTTTACTTGGTAGCTGTCGCGTTGGCGAAGTAAGTGGTCGTCGTAGCGGTCGCCGTTGTGGCAGGAGAAGTCCCTGTCTTTTCAGTGCCCACGTAGAAGGCCTTGGTCGTTGAACCAAAGGTCCCACTCAGCGTGCTGGACAGCCGGTAAGTCGCGTAGTACTGCGTCTTATCGGTGCCTTTCGTGTAGTTAGGCGTGTAGAGCGTGCCCAAGTTCGCCCCATTCAGATAAGTCGTGACATCGTTGGCCGTAAAGGTCTGGCCCTCGACACCAGAGAAGTCACTGGCAGCTGGGAAAACGACCGTATCCTTGGCAGCCGTGCTTCCGGCAACGTAGGCCTTCAGCGCCGTGGCAGCCTGAGAAAGGTCCCCGTTACCTGCCGTTTGGTAGAATTCAATCTTAGTGGCCTTAGCGGCATTCTGGGCCACGCTTAAGGAAATCGTGTCACCGGTCTTGGCGTTGGCTAAAGCGGTCAGGTTCATGGAGTCAGAACGGGAGTATTTGTACCCCGTTCCTACTAGCGCTGCCTTGCCCCAATCATTAGTCGCAACGTTCGTGGCGCTAGTGCCCACCGCAGTTCCAGTGGCGGTTGGCGTCTTGCCGGCGTTGTCCTTCAAGTTGGCCAGCGTAGTGGTGGCCACCGTCTTGCCAGTAGACGTGTTGAAGTTAACCTTCACGTCGGTCTTGTCGTTAAACGTTGACGTGCTTGGCTTCGTGTTCGTCACTGCTTTGGCGTAGATCCAGCCGTTAACGTTGGGGTTCGTGGCATCCGTCACGTAGTAGTACAGAGAACCTTCCCGCGTCTTCTTGATAGCGGAAGTCACCGTTAAGACGTCATTAGCGTAGTCAGCGGTGCTCTTAACGGCCTTGCTAGCCTTGTACTGGGTGTATTTGGGCGCGTTCCAGGTTACGTTAGACTTGCCAGGCTTGGCAAAGTAGACCGTCTTGTTGGCTGGTAAATCAGCGGACTTAGTCGTTGCTGCTTTCTTGATGCCGCCGGCGAAGGTTCCTGCCTTTTTACCCCCGTAGATGTAACCGCGGTACTTGCCATCCATGGAAACGATCTTGTAGTAAACGGAGCCCTTGTTCGTTACCTTTTGGTAGTAGGCCCGGAAGTAGTCGGCGGACTTCTTGGAGGAAGCCAGCTTCTTCATCGTGGTGGTTGAGGCAACTTTCTTAGCGCCCTTAACTGTGCCAGGCTTGGAATACAACGCGTTCTTTCCGGTAGGCTGAACGTTACGCTTCGTGGCGTCGATGGTCAGCGTCTTGCTGGAAACAACCTTGGCCTTGCTAGCGGCTTGAGCGGTGGTGGCTACCGTGGTGACGGCACCCAGGCTCAAAACGGCTAAACCAAGATAAAGTGACTTAGCTAAACTTGATTGCATAATGTATGATCTCCTTAATGATTAAACTAATATGTGAACGCTTCCTAGTATACCAAATTCTTTAACTAAATTCTGATAATTAGTTAACCATATCTGAGCATTGCCCCCTAAATCAATTCTAAAAGCGGACGACCAAGATTGGCCGTCCGCTTTATTTAATCGCTTAGCTGCTTTAAGAGGCTGCCTGCCGCTTGACGAATTTGCCCAGTAGGGCCTCCGCATTAATTTCGGCGCGGCGACAGCGTTCCCGCATAATCGACTGGTGCTGCAAGACCAGTGCCGTGAGCAGCTCGGGTGACTGGAGCCACTGGAGCTTGAGTTCTTGGTCATAGGGTTGCAGGGCCATGTTGGCCTCGATATCGGCCAAAAAGTCCACTTCTAGGCCCAGGACGACGGCTGCTTCGGCTAGGGATAAGCCCAGTTGTTGGCGTGCCGCCTGGATCTCTTCGGGTTGGAGAAAGTGGTACTTCTGCCGATAGATGGCAAAGTCGGCCCGAAAGTTGTAGTCTGGATCGTCGATGGGCTCTAGGTACTCTTCTTCATCATCAATATCGGCCGTCGCCGGCACCCAGTAACGGTGCGTGTTGGCAATGGGTTCACTAAAAATTGTCAGCCGTTCTTCCACTTCAATCACTTGAAACGCCACGGGTGCACCCGTAATATCCGGGTGACTCACTTGGGCAACCACTTTAACCATGTCGCTAACTCCCCTTCCGAAACCTAGCAGAACGTCGTTTTCATCGAATTAGTAATCTTTTGAAAATGGAATCCTTTTTCAACGTCTTCATTACTATACCGAATTTTGCCGATTTCGTCGTGGATGTTGGCTTATAAATTTAGTTGTGGAAAACAATAAATATTCTAACGATATCACAATAACAGCAATAAAATGTTAATTTCTTATTAGTATTGCCATTTCAGATTATCATAAGCAATCAGTTATCCCTTTAGCATATCTGCCCCAAGTAATTTCAATTGTGGGTTTTTTTCAATAATCATTTTAATTACATCCATACCTAGCTTATTATGATATTCCAAAATATTCTGATCAAAATCCGGCAAAGAATGTTTTGCAGAATATATTTTAATTAACTGTGGAAGAATAAAACTGTACACAAACAAAGTCATTAAAACTTTATTATCTTCTGAAGAGAATAAAGACACTACAGTTGCTCTCTCTTCAACCTTTACCGAGTTATTATTATCAAAGCTAAAGCCTAGTATCCCACCACTTTTTCCTTGTAAGTTTACTAATTGTAACTCTAACTTAACACCAGTAAACGTATACTGAAGAGCAATGAACGCTTTCAAAATAAAGTACTTCGACATAGAAAGAGCTCCACTGGAAATATTTGTTTTAGCTGTACTTTCGAGTTTTCCACTAAACCCCTCAATGTCTAACAAGTTCAAGTATTTAGATAATTGCCCATTATTTTCATCGCTAGCGTAAAACAGCCACACAAATTCCATAGCATCAGCATCAATTGCATAATTATCGTCAATTGATAGGCTTCTTTTAACCAGCTTTTCAACACGTCTTAACATTTTAGGAATTCCAGTAAAGACAATTACAAAAAAGCTATTATTCGTTTGAAAAAACAAGGTATCTATCTCCAGCACATTTACGCGCTCGTCTCTAGGCCTTATGTTATGAAAAGCATCATATTTATCTGATCGACTTTTCTTTGCTACCTCAATTTTTATTTTTTGTTTAACATAGTTGATCTGATCGATTTGACCGTTCTCAGGATTTATAAATCCAACTGTTTCTGGACGATTAAAATCTGAACCATCCACCCAACTATAGAAAAGGACACGCTCATTATGACCGAGCTTCTCAGCCTGCTTTTTGTACTCTTTTGAAAAACTAAATTTTTCCCCTTCGATGACAGAACGTTTCAAAATTCCTTTTTCAATTTTTGAAAAAGAATCAAAGGCCGTACCAAGCTTATAAATATGTGAAATCGTACTCAATATTATCACCCACGATCATTTAATAACAGCCGTATAGCTTTCAAAATTAATTTTAATAAAATAACTCATCCTGCACTCAATTATTATATTGGCACTGGAGTCTACTTCACCACGAGGCAGTATCTGAAAACCAAATCGATGTGGAACTACCTTTCCTCTTTGAAATTTTAAATTTTTAAAAATATTTTGAATGACTAATTCCGACTCTCCGTTTCTCGTTACAAGCGTGGCTTCATCTGGAACAAATTGAAAAATATTTTTCAAATTACTGCTGCCATTCTGACCAATAACAACCACTGGGTTAATCCATGATAAAATACGAAATCCAAGCCAAGAATTGGCAACAATCTTCAAATCTAATGAAAGGTCAGAGATGTTATTTAAGCCATCATCTCTCCTCATACTAACTTCATATTCAGCAATATTTGGCTTCTTCTGTACCGCGTCACCAGTAATTACAAAAGTTAGCTGAACAAATTCATTGAAGAATATATGGTCAAGCAATTTTGCTAATGGAAAAAGAGTAACCGTTGCTAGTAATGTATAGAATGCAACAACAACAACAGTAGCAGATGGTTTCTTTAAAAAGGTACTCAAAAGTGAATATCCAAAGCTGTGTACATCTTGCCCCAAAACAGCAACAAAAAAAGTAATCACCGCGTTCAAAATTGATAAAAAAGACGTTCTTAAAAAGCTTTTAATTCTCACAATATGACCTTCCAGTCTGCAAAAACAAAAGCACTTGCTCAACATTGCTCACTACTTCAAAGCGTATTTTTCCACTACGAAATAACTCAATTTTGCCGCTACTCTTATCTTTGAAAACAATACAATTAATATTTGAGTTGTTATAGCGTTCGTCTGATACCCATGAAAAGAGGTCTCGTATATCATCAATAGTTTGACGCCCCTCAACAAACTCTTGAATTTCTAGACTATCTTCTTCATCGTCCATCACAATATCAATTGTTCGCAGTCCCACAACGAACTGTCGGGCCACAATTTTTTCAAAGGCCAAATTATTAAACACACGCCTACTTATTCTATAATTCACCAATTTTTCAGAAAAAGTAGGATTTTTAAATAAATTTGTCCACTCTTCAGGAGAATAGGCAACGGCAATTGAATTCCCTGTAACTTGTATATAGTCAATATTATTCGCTTCGAAAAAACACTTGATGCGACTATTTGCAAGCTCCTGTACCGTATCTGTATACAACATTATGAAGTCTTCTACAAGCACGCTTATCCTCCTCTCAAGACATGAACACTCGTTCTACTAAAACAAATTATACTCGATTCACAAGGACATTTAAACTCTTATTTCTATCTATTTCATATCAAATACGTGTTTAAAGTCGTAACACCTTGAACATACGCACTACTTTGGATCGCAAATTAACGACAATCGCACTAAAAAAATGTGCTTCTACTTTACAAGGCGTTAAACTAATTCGTGTTTGAAATTGAAATACAACACTAACACATAATTAGTCGCAAAATGATCTACATTTGGCACGCAGTTCAGTACACCATTGTCTTTTTTGTAAAATAACAATGAACAATTTAAACGTCTAACTTGAAATTATACATAGTATATTTTAAAAATCCGTTCAAACTTACCCTTGTGTTGCAATATAGATCCCACCAACCATTCCGACAGTGGCAAAGGCAAACAGAATCGGATTACAGAGAAGATAAATTGTTACTATAAACAGTCCTATGTGAATTATTGTTAGGATAAGCTTTGAAATAACACTTTGCATACTAAAATATTTCCAAATCAAAATCACCATCAATATCATTAAGCCAACAAAAGCAATACCCCAGAGCAAGTATGAGTTATAACCATCAGCCTGCATCACTTCAAATGAACCTTGTATTATATTATTATACGAATCCCATATCCTCTTTAAAATTTTATTATACGTATATAGTTTTACATCATAAAAAACAATTACCAATAACACAATTATATTCGACATATAAAAACATTTAGAGCTATTAAACATAAATACATCACCTACTTTCCTTTTACAATCCATCCTATTACAGCTATTATTACAGTCCACACAAGTGTCATTTTCGCCAAATCTATCTTAATTTTGCTTTGATCCTCAGGGTTAATCAAAACCCACTTGTATATACTTCTAACTAAGCATACTGCTAGCCAAATTAACAAGCTCACCATTGCCCACAACGATAATTCCAGTAGCCACGACACTTTTCCCTGCGCGATACATAAAACTAAGTAAATAATGAAGACAGCAAATATCCCACCCGACATAAGTAAATAATTAGTCATTTTCTCATGTTTATGCCGTCTGAAATATGTTGCAAAAAAAATAAAAGTTAACACTAGACCTAGTGTAAACAATAACACTTGAAATAGTGTCGGCGACGTTAGACTGCCCATATCAATTACTTTTTTTACTTTTTTATGTAATCTTTTAACTTCACTATTCAACAAAAGTGAAATAAATGCTGCACTCATTCCGCCTAATCCTACAGAAAAGTAGCTTAATGGTTCACCAAAAAACACCTTACATTTTTCCTTCAATTACTCAATTACACTTCCTTCATCGTATTAAGCTCACTCTTAAAATAATATCACCAAAAGCATCTATTACCAGCACTCCGCATCAATTAATCGTATTTTAAACTAAAAAAGGCCCCAGATCCAAGATCCGAGGCCTTTCCCATTATGCAATCATCTTAAATTATGTGTTAAGCGATCCAGCTACTGTCAGAGGAAGTTGACGTAGGAGCACCTGGAACGATTTGTGCAGTGAAGCTAGCCTTCAACGTATCACCGTAACTTGCAAGACGGTTGTCACCTTCAAAGTTAGCAGGCGTAAAGATGAACTTGTAGTGCATTGCGTCACCATTTGCTGCGTAGTACGTCTTCGTACCTTCAAAGCTAGTAGCAAAGCCGTTAGCAATCTTAGTCAAGTTGGTATTACCAATAGTTTGACCCTTAGTTCCACTCAAAGCAGCGATAGCGTCAGCTTTCAACGTAACTGAAGCTTCGCTAGAACTCATAGCACCGGTTGTCAATGGGCTAGTGATTGAGTAAGAACCATTGTCAACTCGTTCAACGTTCAAAGAAATCTTTGAAGTTGCTGCGGCAGTTACATCAACGTACAACGTGTTCCCAAAGGTAGCGTTAGTCGTTGATACAGGGCTCGTCTTCAACTTGTAGCCGCTTGGCAATGAGTTAGCCGTAAATGTAGCTAAGTCGCTCTTAGCAGCGTTGACGTTAGAACCAACAGGATCGCCGGCCTTAGTCTTAGCTGCTGAAGTGATGAAAGTTGCTGAACCAACAGTTGCCTTGTTAGCATCACGGTAAACAACCTTAACGCTGTTGTCGTTAGTTGCGGCTGCTTCAGCCAAGTTAAGCGTCAAACCACCAAAAGTCTTTGAGGAAGCGTCTTTGTAGCCTTGGCCCACGTAGATCCAACCAGCAATGTCCTTGTTCTGGTCATCAGTAACGTAGTAGTACAAACTACCTTCACGCGTCTTAGTTTGGGCAGCGGAAACAGTGAACGTATCCGTTGAGCTTGCACCGTACAGGCTAACACTCTTAGCCTTGTATTGGGTGTTCTTAGGCGCATTCCAGAGGCCGTTCTTCTTGGCATTCGTCAAGTGGAAGCCAGTCGTCCGCGTTGGCATTGCTGCCTTAGTGGTGGTATCAACTGACTTGATTCCACCAGCAAAAGTACTCGTGTCCTTACCGCCGTAAATGTAACCACGGTACTTACCATCCATAGTGACAACCTTGTAGTAAACTAAGCCCTTGTTCGTCTTAGCAACACGGTAAGCACGGAAGTAATCAGCAGACTTCTTAGAGTTAGCCAACTTCTTCATCGTGGTCTTAGAAGCAACCCGCTTAGCACCCTTGACAGTACCTGGCTTGCTGTATAAGGCGTTCTTCCCCGTTGCTTCTACGTTCCGCGTAGTAGCATCCGTCTTCAAGGTAACATCTGACGTCACCTTAGCTTTAGAAGCAGCGTCAGCGGTCGTGCTAACAACCGTAGCGGCTCCTAAACTCAATACTGCTAAACCTAAGTATAGAGAGTTCTTTAAACTTTTTTGCATCTTTAGTTCTCCTCCGATGAAACTCAATTTATTGCACAACTTGCAACGTCTGTAAGTATACCAGTAAAACTCAGCTAAAATTCAAAAAAAGCAAAACTTAACCTATTTTTATAGCAAAAAAAAAGATCCCAATCCAAAGATTGAGATCTTTTTACAACTTAGCTAAATGCTAAATCTAATTTAGAATTAAATTAAGCAATCCAACCATCGTTTGAGCTAGTAGTTGAAGCAGAACCAGCCTTCAACGTTGCAGTGTAGTAAGCGTTCAAGTTGTCGCCATAGTTAGCTGCACGGTTGTCAGTTGCAAATACGGTCTTGCTCGTAAGAGCAAATTCGTAGTGGTAAGGGTTACCTTGGTTGTCGTAGTACGTCTTAGTACCAGTCAACTTAGCACCTTCTAAGGCAGTTTCGATGTTACCTAAGTTAGTGTTACCGATTTGAGTACCCTTAGTACCATCTAACAGAGTTGAGTCAAAGCCACTGACAGTAACATCAGAAGTGGTCAACTTAGTACCCTTAGTCAATGGAGTAGTAACATCGGTAGTAGTATTGTCTGAGTTAGTGATAGGAGTAACAGTATCAACGTTCAAGTTGATCTTTGAAGTTGCAGTAGCAGTTACATCAACATATAAAGTAGTACCATATTGAGTAGAAGCTGGGGCAACATAGTCAGCACCTACACTGTAGTTAGCTGGCTTTGCAGCAGTAACAAAGTCTGATAATGATTGCTTTGCAGCGTTCAAATCAGTAGAAGCAACCTTGTCACCAGACTTAGTAGTAGTCAAAGCAGTGATCCAAGAAGCAGTACCAACTTGTGCCTTAGTAGTAGCGTCACGGTAAACAACCTTAACACTGTTATCAGCAGTTGCAGCTGCATCAGATACAGTCAATGAAAGACCACCAAGGTCTTGAGTAGTAGCCGTAGCATCGTAACCCTTACCAGCGTAAATCCAACCAGAAATGGATGAATCATTTACGTCAGTAACGTGGTAGTACAAACTACCTTCACGAGTCTTCGTTTGTGCTTGGTCTACCTTGAAGGCATCGGTCTTTTGTGCACCGTAAAGGTCAACCTTGCTTGCCTTGTATTGCGTGTACTTAGGAGCAGTCCAAAGAGTGTTCTTTGAAACGTCCTTCAAGTAGTAGTTTTGTAACTTGGTTGGGTTAGTAGCCTTAGTAGTCGTTTCAGCGGCCTTGATACCACCAGCAAAGGCAGTGTCAGACTTACCACCGTAAACGTAACCACGGTACTTACCATCCATCGTTACAACACGGTAGTAAACAGAACCACGGTTAGTAGTCTTAACACCGTATGCACGGAAGTAGTTAGCTGACTTCTTAGAAGTAGCTAAAGTCTTCATAGTAGTCTTTGAAGCAACAACCTTAGCACCCTTAACAGTACCTGGCTTAGTGTACAAAGCGTTTGTACCAGTAGCTTCAACGTTACGAGTTTCAGGCTTGCTAGTCAAAGTAGTGTAGGCACCAGCCTTAGCATAAGACTTAGCAGATGCAGTAGTTGATACTGCAGCAACGCCAGCAAAACTTAAAGCAGCGAGACCCAAGTAAAGAGATTTCTTTAAACTTGATTGCATAAATTTCTTCCTCCAAACATAATGTATGTAATTTATCAAGCAAGAATAGTATAACCGAAGTTAGCGTATTTGTTAAGAATTTTATTTCATAACTCACTAACCCGTTCAAGCTATCCCCTAACTACGATTATGATTATAGCCGGATAAGACTCAATAAACAAGGATTAACTCCTTTTTGTCGTTTGAATGAAATAATTTCACGTCTTTTGTAATACTATTGTCATTTAAACCCTTGATCTTTAAACATTGAAAACGCTATGCAAAACATTCGTTGCTTCCCATCACTAATCATTCACATTTGCCTAACTTTAACACCAATTTAAGGTAAGGCAATTCACTTGCTTTTCTCCCCGAACGGGTCCATACTGTGGGCATCAAATGAAAGGGGGTGATGCTTTTTGGCAACTGGAAATTGTTACCTTAAAGTGATCGCTTCCGCGGAGAACGGAAACGACTAACTTCTTTAAGGTTGGCGCTAGCGAAATGATCTCGCTGGCGCTTTTATTTTGCACTGAAACCGTTGTTTAATGGCAACTGCTGTCACTATATTGCTCAGTTTACTTCTATCTAGTCGCTTTTACTCAATTTTCAAACGCTACTCTTCATATTTTGATTTGCTCGTAGTCTACGTTGCTTTCTAAACTATACAGCTCCATTCAGTATAGTTGGTTTCTTCCTATATATGACAAGGCATTTAAATCCAATTGAAAGGAGGTATCTTACTTCATGGATAATTCAAAAGAGCATACACCAAAAACCCAACGCTTAAATATCCGCGTCGACGGCGAACTAAAAGATGAGGCACAGGCTATCTATCAGCAACTCGGCCTCGATATGTCAACCGCCATCACATTATTTCTAAAGCAAAGTGTTGCTGACAAGGGTCTTCCCTTTCGCCCCAATCTTAAAGACAGTGACAGTTGCACGCCAGCACAAGTTCACGCACTGATTCAATCTGGAAAGCTCAAACATTACACTAACATCGACGACCTATGGAAGGATTTGAACGAATGAAGCTTGCATCTTCGCCTCCTTTTAAACACCACCAACAAGTTCTAAACCTCTAAACCACAAACTAGCCAGTCCCGTCACCCAACGGAACCAGCTAGTTTTTTTCAGCCATCTAATCTCACACCACCGGCCGTGCCCCACGCACCGCCTGCTTAATCACGGCACCCAGTCGCTGCATCCCCGCGTCAATCTCTTGGGGCGTCAAGCCAGTAAAGCACAGCCGCAAGCCATTGTGCACGTCACGGTCCGGATAAAAATTCGTCCCCGGCACGTAGGTGACATGGGCCTGTGGAATCACCGTCTGGGTCAGCAGTGCCGCCGCGTCCACGTTTTTCGGCAACGTCACCCAATCAAAGAAGCCGCCGTCCGGACGCGTATAAGTGACCTCATCCGGGAAGTAAGCCGCCAACCCCTGTACTAACGCCGCGCACTGTTCCCGGTAATTGGCCTTCAGCGCATCAATATGGGCATCCAAGTCATGACTATCCAGATAAGCATTGATAGCCGCGTGCACAATATTATTGGTCTCCAAGTCGCTGGCCAACCGTACCTTCATGATCGCCGCCAACAAGTCGCCATCCGCCACCAGCCAGCCCGTCCGCAAGCCTGGCATCAGGATCTTCGACAGACTCGATACGAAGACGACGCGCCCTTCCGTATCAAAACTCTTAATTGCCGGCAACGGCGCGTGGACGTAGCCGAGATCACGATACGGAGAATCCTCCAAAATGATAAAATTATACCGATTAGCCAAGTCCACCAACTGCCGACGTTTCGTCACGCTCATCGTGATTCCTGTCGGATTGTGGTAATCCGGCACCGTATACAACAGCTTAATTCGCGGGTGGCGCTTGAGCGTCTCCTCCAACCGATTGAGATCCAAGCCGTCCGCCTCTAATGGCACCGCGTGATACGTAGGCTGATACAGATCAAACGCGGCTAGTGCCCCCACGTAAGTTGGCACCTCGACGGCTACCTCATCCCCCGCGTTCAGGAGTGCCTTCGCCACCAACTCGATGGCCTGTTGTCCGCCGATCGTCAACACCACGTTATCCGCGGTCGTCGTCACCTGTCCCCATTTGCCAATCCGCGCCGCCAGCTTAGCCCGCAACGCCGGATTCCCCTGCGCCGTCTGATACTGGAAGAGATGGGCGCCATTCTCTACAATCGCTGTGTCAAAGGCCGTCCGCATCGCCGCCACCGGAAACAGATCTTCGCGGGGACTCCCTGCCGCAAATGACAACGCCCGCGGATCATCGTCTTGCGGGAACAGGCCACTCAAAGCCGAGAATACATCAGGATTCACACGTTGAGCCAATAAGTCTTGGAGCATGATCATCACACCTTTCTGGGATTGTTAAGAAGGAATAGCGTTCTACGATTCTGACAGTCAATGAAAAATTATTGTCATCTGTCATACGAAGTGATTGGCTGGCTGACGTTCAGCCGTGAGGATGGTCCAAATAACCTCAGCCGGAGAAATGTTCTTAGTGGTGGACTTTGCCGCTTAGAACATTGGTGACGGGGAAACTCGGTTTTCAGAGGTTTCCCGTCAAGGTTCAAGACCGCTCTTCGGCTTGAACCGCCCGTCTCCAGCGTTCCAGGTTATTTGGGCCGTCCGGCAAGGCGATGGCGCTCCAGCCCATTTTCACTAACCCGGAGGCGCCCCACCTCGCTATTTACTGACCGTCCCAACCACCAATTACCACTTCCGACTGTTCTGAGAGTATGATAGAATACCGTTGACAGAAAAACTATTTCAACTATCTAGAAATAGCGTGAATGTAATTCATCTTAACCAATCGGAGGTGGCCTCGATGTTACCCTTTGCCTATCGCGTCTTTCAAACCATTGTTCAAGAACAGACCTTCTACCGCGCTGCGCAAACGCTGAACGTGACGCCCTCAGCAATCAGCCACTCGGTCAATCAACTCGAGAAGGAACTCGGCTTCCCCCTCTTCATCCGTAACCGTACCGGGGTCGAACTGACGCCGGATGGCAAGACCGTCCTCCCCCTGATTCAAGCCATTATCAACGCCGAGGATCGGCTCCAACAGGCCGCCGCCAACATCAATGGCATGAACGCCGGTTCCGTCCGGATGGGCGCTTTCTCGTCCGTCTGCATCAACTGGCTGCCCCCCATCATTCGGCAATTCAAGCAAGACTACCCCGAAATTTCCATTAACGTGGAGCAGGCGGACTTCAGTGACATTGCCGCCGCTGTCAAAACGGGCCGACTGGACCTGGGGTTCTCCGCACTCCCCGTTTCTGAGAAGCTAACGGTACTCCCGCTAGTCAAGGACGAAATCTACTGCATCACCCCAACTGATTTCATCCCCGCCAACCGCACGACCGTGACCGCCGCTGACCTAATCGACCAGAACTTCATCTTACAGCGTGGCGACTACGACAAGGACACCAAGGCCGCGCTGGATCACTACAAGATCCGGCCCAACGCTCTCCGTTTCTCCATTGATGACCAGTCGATCCTCGCCATGGTCGAGGCCGGCATGGGCATGGGCATTCTGCCGGAACTGGCGCTCGAACGGGTCAGCGGGAACGTCAACGTGTACCCTTTTGACACCAAGTTTTTCCGCACCATCTGCCTGGTCGTCAACTCCGAACAGGCCAAGGCCCCGTCAACCGCTAAAATGATCGCGGCCATCACCGCCTACGTGACCGCCAAGTACCCCGACAAGGTACTGGCGCATCCCCACGTGGGCTAGTTAGTCCAAAATATAAGCATCACTCTTTACAAAACCGTCGTGCACTTCGCCAACTAGCTGGTGAAGCGCACGACGATTTTTAGGTTAAAGCGACCTTGTGGACAGTCTAGACATGCAGGTTCACTCTTATGTACGCCAAACGGCCGACCAGCTAGACCAGTCGACCGTTTGACGGTTGCGTTACTATCCGATGGTGCGGCTGGCTAGACTGCTGGCGCTGGTGCGACCGGTTGTGGCCCACCGACTAAGGCCGTCCTCGTGGTCTCGACCACTTCGGCCCGCAGCGGTTCTGCGTACAAGTCCACGTCACCCTTGGCGAACAACTTGGCGTCCGTGATCTGTTTCATCACTGCTTCAACTTCTCCGGGCGTTAAATCCGCATTCACGTACTTGAGCCGGAGATGCTTAACGCGTTTGTCGGAACCCTTAAAACTCAATTCTAATGTCTTCATTAATGAACTTCCTTTCTATGCTAAGAGAGTGGCGTTAGGCAATATCACTTTGTGTGGCAACGACGGCGGTGCGGAATGGCAGGCCGGTCAAACTGGACAGGTAGCCCCCGAAAGCTTCGATTTGTTTGGCTGCCGGTGCGCTGATCGCATTTTGTAAGACGATCTTAACGGGCTTGGCGTCAATGTCACCGAAGATAAAGGTAATGGTCGTTTTCTTCCAATTCGTTTGCATGAGGTGGTGCTCCTTCCGTGGTGCGAGATTATATAAGTGGCTGGCCAACCCTTACACTTACTACTAATGTAAAAATGACCGAATTTGTTGCACGATTTGCCAAATTTAGTTAAAAAAGTTTTTCAGGCGGTGTCAATGTGCGCAGTAACCGGCGTGATAGCGACCGGCGCCACCGAAAGACGGTCGTACGATTGACGCCATATTTCGTCGCAATCTCGGCGGGCGTCAGCTGATCGACCAGCGTGCCCACTAAGAAGCGCCACTCGCCGGTATTGCCCGCCCCGCCGATCAACTGAATCAGATACGTTCGAAAGTCATTCAACCCAATCGTACTCAACACGTCCTCATCACTGACGGTCTCTTCAATGAGCGCTGTGTGATCCCCCGTTTCCAGCGGCAACTCCCGGCGACGGTGGTTGCGCAGCTGGTTGCCCAGTTCCCAGGTCAACGCCTGTTGGGCGTACGCCAAGAACTGGTGCGGCTTGGCTTCCGGGTCCTCGGGAAAGCTTGCGTAGATCTGTGGGAAGTAGAGGCGCCCCTCTTGGAGGTAGTCCTCATAGCCCTCTTGATTGGGGCGGAGATGAAGCTTCTTCAGGGCGGCGTAAATAATCGTTTCGTGGTCACCCGTGTATAGAAAGCGGTAGGCAGCAGCGGTATCAGTGGTCATGGCGGATCATCCCTTCACGTGTGGTGATCCATAGCGCTATGGTCAGCCCCTACCTTACCGGAGTTCACAGTTGACCGCGAATACGGATTTTTTGCCTAACTGACCGGAATTTTACGGAAAAATGTCCGGGCAATTCCGCCTAAATGGGCCGTTTTCCCGTACCCACCCCGTTATGTGCACCCGTTAATATTTCGCTCAGCGTGCGGCTTTTTCAACTTTCCGGGCAAAAATAAATTTCTCGGCGGTTCTTGCGGCGGCCCAACTAATTTGTGGTATAAATAATACTGTAAGATAAATTTTGGGACACTTGAGCTTCCGCCAGCCAATCCGGCCGTGATCACTCAGTTTGTCCCCAGAGGAGGAGCCACAGACTCATGAAAAAGACCATTTTATTGACCACGCTCGCCGCGGCCGCCCTCTTGGTTGGCGGGACCACGACCTCTGCTCAGGCCAAGACTTACAACCAGAAAGGCAATGCCCTCGCTGGTTACAACGTAAAGAAATACCGGACGGTGAAGAACCAGAACCGCTTCGTTAAGCGCTACACGTTTAAGAGCAGTTACAGCAACATCTTCCAGACCAAGCCGACCAGCATTCACGCCACTAAGGGAAAGAAAGTCACGTTCAAGTCCAACGTTTTTCTCCCCGTGACGTACAACCATTCTGCAGATTGGGGCAATCCCCAAGCCGAGGTGCTGTCCAGAGACGGCAATGCCCTCTATGAGTTGATCACCCAGAGTAGCGGCAGCAACAAGGGCTGGATCGTCAAATACAATCTGGGCCAGCTTCGGCATAAGTTTGGCATCAGTACCCACCACATGGACGCCCTCCGTCGGGCCAGCTATGACCATTCCGTCGGCAAGATGACCAGCAAAGATAAGCAGATCATGAAATACGTTAAGGTGGGGCCTAAGTTCAACACGGGTCACGGCCAATCCCTGGCGATGAATCCTAAGAACGACCAACTCTGGTTCATCGGTAAGCCCGTTGCCATCAACACCAACGTCCAACGGGTCAGCACCAGTAGCTTAAAGCCCATCACCAAGATTAATTTTAAGCTCAAGAACACCGTCACTATGGGCTCGAACCTGACGTTTGACAAGCACGGCAACGCCTACTTCTTTACTTATTCCAACGGCGGCTGGGCGCCTAAGGGGTCGGTCAAGATCTACAAGGGCAAGATCGGCAGCAAGGCGGTCAAGTTCCACCTGATTATGCAAGGCCTCCGCAACCGGCCCGGAACCAAGCCCCAGTCCATGGCCTACAACGCCAAGCGTAACCGGCTGTACTTGGTCTCCGACAGTAGTATTGCGTCCCTCCCCGTTTCTAAATTGGGTAAGCTGAAGGCCAGCCAAGTTGAAGCATCCAACTTCAGCGGTAAGCGCGAGTTCGAAGGGATTCAATTTGCTAAGAACGGCACGAGCTACCTCCTCGTCAACAAAGGTGCCGAGCTGATGCAATCTTCCAGTCGGAGTTACTAGCCCAGTCGCCTGCGGCTGTCAGGGATTCCGCCTGCTGTGAGGACCGGGGTGAGCCACAGAGCGGTCTCCCCCCTCGCCTTGAAGCCTCGTCAAAACCAACGAGTCTCCAAGACGTCCAGTGACCTAATCTGGCAAAACCAGCCAGCTAAGGTCAAGCTCACGGCCGGCTCCACCCCTGACCTCCTCCGGCTAAAATGGCACGTTCATCACTGGTAGCTGCTTCTTACTGATTTGCAGCGTTCGTGACGAGCACCAGCATTAGCCGTAAGTGCCGCCCAATCTGGGCTCAGCCGTGGGATTTTCCAAGTGCTCCTCTTGGAAAATGGCGTCTTTGAAACTCGCACCTCAGAGGTTCAAAGCGAGGTCAGAGACCGCCCTTTGGCTCTGGCCGTCCTACCCACAGCGTTCCAGCCCAGAGTGGGCAAACGGTCGGCGACCAGCCCCATCCTCGGTAGCTACAAACATCTAATGAACAATCAAAAAACAGCTATTGCCAACGATCGTACTGGTCGTCGGCAATAGCTGTTTTCGCTTGAATTATGCGCTTTCTTGACCCAATTACTGCTCAAACACCGTTCACAATGTTATACTTGCCCCGAGACGGATTGGGCTTTTGACCGAATCCGCCTGGAATAACTACCATAACTCAATCTCCAACAAAGGGAACACCAACGCCTGCCCGGCATTGACGTTCCCTTTGCTAACTGATTTACAATAAAGCGAAAATGACGGCAATCATCATTAAGACGGCTAGGCCAATGCCAGCCTCATATTTTCCCCGGCGCGTGGTGCGTTCAACACTCAGGGTGAGGTGGGGTCCGTCGACTAATTTCATGATTGTACTCCTTTCACGTGACCTAAATTACAACGTTCTGCCTAAATAGTGAAAATCTGGATCGCGGCCTACCCGATAACAGGCAAAGGCGCGCGTCAACTCATTGTGAAACGTCACCAGAATCGCTGGCGTGGCCCACGTCGAGGCCGCCCAGAACACCGTGTCATCCGGTTCACGGGGATCATTCGGATAACGATAATATCCCCACTGTTCATCCCAGATGGTGCCCTGCGTATTCAACCAGTCCTCGGCTAGTCCGGCTTGGACCACGGCTATCACATCGTGGTTGTCCCGAATCAACGCAGCTAATTTATCCCAATCCAGTTGCCAGTCGTGTTGCTTGGGCAACTGGTACCGAGTGCCCAGCGGTGTATGCCGCAAATCAATGGGCGTTAAATCAATAAAATCCATTATGACCGGCCTCCTTACACCCTGCGTCTCTATCATACCGCATTCGTAAGCAAGGGGCACCAGCCAGTCCAACCAGCCGCAATGGTGACAGACAAATGGTCCTCGGATAACTTCTATCTGGGGGCCATTTTTCACTGCCTATCATACATGAAAGCGCTTAATTTTGCGACCCTTTTGTCTGTCAGCCATTTAGGCGCTTAACCATTGCGACTGCACTTAATGCTGTACCTTCTCAGCACGTGCTATACCTTACCAAAAAAAGCGACGAAGCTCTCTGTCTTCGCCGCTACTGTTCGGTCAATAACGTCATCCAGCGGATCTCTGTCAGCTGTAGATGACGATACTGACCGGAAGATAATCGCAACACAATCTGATCGGCATCGACGCCGGCAACCACCCCGTCCAGCGTCGCCACCGTTTGATTATCATCCACGATATTCAATTGTAAATGCACCATGCGTTGTGACCGCCACGCCGCCGCTAAATCCTGACTCAATTCGGGTAGCGGCTGTTGGGGTTGGCACGCCTCGACCTGCTCAGCGGCGTGCATCTTGGCTAATGCACTCGTATGATCTGACAGGTAAAAGCCGCCCCATTTCAGCATGCCCCGGTCATGATAATCCCGTGCAAAGAACTCCCGCGCTAAGTGGTCATCCGCAGCCTGATGTAAAATCACGGTGTATCGCTTCCTTAGTGAATCCAACGCTGACTGAGGGGCCAACGTGTTCGCCCAAAACTGACAAAGTTAAGCGACAATTGGGTCTGTTGCCGCAATTCCGTGATCACCCGCTCTAACGTCACTAAGTCCGTCGTGCGCAGCGTATGTAACGGAATCGACCGCTCCCGGTGATGTTGGCGTTTGATATCCATAAAGAAGTTGAACGTCTGCCCGTAGTGATCGTTGACCACATCAATGCGGTACTGACAGTGCCACTGGGCCGTAAACAGCGCACTCAAGCGACGGTAAATCAAATCGGCTTCTTGCTTCGGATCAATCAAAACTATTCCCCCCATTATGACCACCCACCAGCGCCGCACGGCTAAGCATGGTGCCTCCCGGCAACAGACTGCTGGCCGGAATCACCGCCGTCTTGCCGAACCTATCCCGAAGTTCGTCAATCACGCGGTCAAAACGTTCATTCTTCAACTGGCGCTGGGGATCTTGGAAAATATCGAGCTGGAGGCCTTGGCTGCGATTCAACCGCGACACGCCCACACTAATATTGCGAATTGCCTGGCCTTCCCAATGTTGCCGGAATAGCCTCAGCAACGTTGCCGCAATCAGCTGCGCATTGTCGGTCGGCTCGATTCGACAACTGTGGTGAAACCCACTGCGGCCGTCTTCCGCCTCACCCGCACGGGCAAACCCAATTCCGAGGCTGACGCACCCCGCCTGCTGGTGATGGTGCCGCATCCGCGCGGTCACTTGTAGCCCGATCTCCCGGATGACCACTTCAATCTCCTGTTGGCTCCGGTAGTCGCGGGGCAAGACCTGCGAATTACTCCAACTCTTCTCCTTGGCGGGCCGCAATTGGTGTAACTGACTCCGATCAATCCCCCAAGCTAGCGCAAATAGCTGGGCGCCAATCAACCCCATTTCCGCCTGCAGCTCATACGGATCAACCATTGCCAGCTCGCGCATGCTGTGGATGCCCAGTCGATTCAGGTGCGCGGCCGTGCGCCGACCGATACTCCAGACGCTGGTCAGATCGGTAATGGGCCAGATGGCTTCGGGAAAACTTTCGTACGTCAGGCGACCAATCAGCTCATGGTCGTGTTTGGCTTGGAGGTCCAGGGCTAGCTTGGCTTGAACGGGGTTCTCGCCAATGCCTACGGTGGTGTAGAGGCCCATCTCGTGGCGAATCCGTAGCTGAATGCGCCGGGCAACCTCCTCGGGGGTCTTCCCAAACAGGCGACAGGACTTGGTCATATCCAGGATAGATTCATCGATCGAGTACGGAAACAGGTCATTGTCGGCCACGTACTCCCGGAAAATTTTATTGATCTTCAGATTCTCCTGAATATATAGATTCATGCGCGGCGGCACCACCAAGATGCGCGGGTCATCCGGTACCTCGTATTGGCGCGAGACGTTGCTGATCCCAAACAATTTCTTCGCCATGGGCGACGCCGCCAGCACCAGCCCGCTCCCCGTGTTGTCCGCTTCCGACATCACCACAATGACCGAGCGTAGCGGATTGAGTTGCCGGGCAACGCTCTCCACACTGGCATAGAAGGACTTATTATCGATCATAAAAAACAAGCCGTGCGGTTCATGCCGATAGTCCATAGCCAGGCCTCCTTTGCTGATGAATCCATTATACGAACGTTTGTTCGCAAATGCAAGCTTTATTTTCCACCAATTTTTGCTACCGTTGTGCCAAGACCAATCTAGCGCTTACCCGATATACCTAGTAGACCGTTTAAGCCTCGAATTAGCTTATTAGGTAAACTAGTTCAGCTAACAAATCAAGCATTCAGGCCATTAGTGGCCTATGATTACCCTAATCTTACGAATTGATAAATTTTAACCCAGGGGTGGTTTTTCTGGCCTATCCATGTTAATATGTACTTGTGAAGTTAGCCCTAGTCAACTAGCTTCCTCAACTTTAAATGCGGAACCAGAGCTGCCGTCCACTTAAATGCGGTGATCTGATTTCGCTTTTTTTGTGCGTCATTCGCATGTTACAAAATTATTAATACGTTACAGACCAGTTACTTATTTTTAATCACCAACCAAACAAAGCGACAGTCCAGTGATTAACTACTGGACTGCCGCTTTTGATTTAATTTAATTCTTGATTATCGGGCAAATGCCGTCCGCATCGCACGCGTATCCGCTTGAGGATCAGTGCTGCGCGTCAATAACGTAATGACCGCCACACCGGCCGCTCCGGTTGTGGCAATAGCGGGCAAGCTGTCCACCGTTACACCACCGATGGCGACGATGGGCACGTTAGCCTGTTCGACTAGCCGTTGCAGGCCCGCCACGCCCATCACGGGATCGGCATCCGCCTTCGACGTCGTGGGATAGATCGGACCGCTCCCGATGTAAGCAATGCCCTTAATCTGATTGGCTTTGGCCACCTCTGCCGGCGTATTGCAGGAAAGCC
This sequence comes from Levilactobacillus tujiorum, assembly GCF_012641185.1. Classification (GTDB taxonomy): domain Bacteria; phylum Bacillota; class Bacilli; order Lactobacillales; family Lactobacillaceae; genus Levilactobacillus; species Levilactobacillus tujiorum. Next base: position 2,284 of record NZ_JAAXLK010000005.1, on the reverse strand, counting down.
CTACGAACATATCGCGCCCATCAACGGCCCGCAATACCTTCGTGATCTGCTCGTCACTCTGGCCAACGTGAATCCCGTCGGCGTGTAGCAACAAGGCGAGCTCGACATCGTCATCCACAATAAAGGGTACACTGGCTTCATGGCATTGGTCCCGCAGGTCACTTCCCAGCGCCGTTCGCTGTTCTGGCATCAGGGTACTAGCGCCCTTATCTCGGAACTGAAACGCCGTGATACCAGCCTTTAGCATGGTTGCTAAGACCTCTCGCAAATCTTGTCCGGGGACATCCTGACTACCTGCGACAAAGTACGCCCGTAATAGACCGGGCTCAAACGTTACTGACATTATTGCGCACCTCCCTGGCCAAACGCCCAGTGATTCAAGGGACCGTGGCCATTTCCGACTGCAATTGGATTGGCAATGGCTGCCGTCACGAAGTCCTTGCCAATGCGAATGGCCGTTTCAAAATCTTGACCCTTCGCCAACTCTGCTGTGATACACGATGATAGCGTGTCGCCAGTACCATGCGTCCGCACCGTATCAATCCGTGGTGCCGACAGCCAAAATGACCGGCCGTCCGCTAATAAGACAAAGTCCCGTGCCCGATCTAGCGTGGTTTCATGACCGCCTTTGATGATCACGTTCTTAGCGCCCAGGTCTTGTAAGGCCACGGCGGCTTGCTCCATCGCTGTTTCATCTTCAATTTTAACACCCGTCAGCCGTTCTGCCTCGGGCAAATTAGGCGTCAACACGTCGGCTAGCGGCACCAATTCATCGCGGACAGTTGCCACCGCGTCGTCTGCCAACAGGGCTGCGCCACCCTTGGCAATCATCACGGGATCAACCGTCAGGGGACCGAAATCATAGCGCTTCAGATTCTCAACCACGCCATGCACGTGTTCAGCATCCGCCAACATCCCCGTCTTGCACGCGCGAATCTTTAGGTCATCTGCGAGTGAGGCAAACTGTTCATCAACTAATTTTTGTGGTAAGGCCATGAAGTCCTGAACGCCCAGTGTGTTTTGCGCAGTCACCGCAACCACGACGGCCGTCCCGAAGACGTAGCGTTCCTGCATTGTCTTCAAATCCGCCATGACACCGGCACCCCCGCCGCTGTCAGTCCCCGCGATCGTTAACGTTTGTGGAAATTCATTTGCCATCCTGATCCATCCCTTCTACTGGTAAGCCGCGATTGCCTCAATCTGTGCAGTCGTGGTCAATTGTAAGCCGTCCATCAATTGGACGCTGAAACTCCCGGCACCCAGGTTCGGCGTCGCCTTAGCTACCCGTTCACCGATAGCTGCGAAGACCAAGCACGCCGTTTGCGCCGCTTCGAAATAATCCTCGTCTACCGCACAAAAGGCGGCCACAATACTTGATAACATATCGCCAGATCCCACGTGAATCTGGAATAATGGCGTGCCATTTAACACCTTAACTACCCGCGTCCCATCGGTGATAATGTCGGTGGGACCGGATAAAATAACCACGCAGGATAGCTTCTGGGCACATGCCTTAGCAATCGCCTCAAGGTCGCCGGCCCCTTCACCGGCATCAATCCCCTTGGCGTTCCATTCGACGTCAGCGAGTGCCGCGATTTCACCCGCGTTTCCCCGAATCACGTCTGGGTGAAAATGATTCAACAGATTAACAGCCACTTGCTTACGGTAAGCTACCGCACCGACCGCGACTGGATCAATCACCAACGGCTTATGCTTCTGATTGGCCAGCTCGCCGACTTTGCGAATCTGCTCAACCTGCACCTGAGTAAATGCGCCTAAATTCAAACATACAGCACTCGACAGGCCGACCATTTCGTCAGCTTCTGCGACTTCTTCGGACATGATCGGTGAGGCGCCCAACGCATTAAGACCATTGGCAACGTCCTGCACCGTGACGAAGTTGGAGATGTTAAAGACAATTGGGTTCTGCTGCCGCAAGGTATCTAACAAGTCTAATTTCATAATTCTTCCCCCTTAGGAATCTGGCTACTGTTCTGTTACTTGATGCTTTTCAGGACGGCGACTAAAGGTCGAAAGCTAAACACCTCAGAATTGGCAAAGAGGCATACCACTAGATTGCCGCTCTCCGGCTGCCAGGGATTCCGCCTGCTGTGGGGACGCTTCAGACTGGTAGACCACCAGTCTTCTCGCTCGATTTGAAGCCACGAAGAATGACGTGTACCCCAAAAGTTGGAACGTTTTATGCTGCTTGTGCTAGCTCAAAGTCACGTGGTGATAAATACCCAAGCTTACCTTGAATCCGATCATTATTATAATAATGAAT
>NZ_JAAXLK010000049.1 GCF_012641185.1 Levilactobacillus tujiorum | reverse complement strand
GCGGAAGCGGAGTGAAATAGTTCCTGAAACCATGTGCCTACAATTAGTTAGAGCCCGTTAATGGGTGATAGCGTGCCTTTTGTAGAATGAACCGGCGAGTTACGTTAATTTGCAAGGTTAAGGTGGAAAGACCGGAGCCGTAGCGAAAGCGAGTCTGAAACGGGCGTTTCAGTAAATTGACGTAGACCCGAAACCAGGTGACCTATCCATGTCCAGGTTGAAGGTGCGGTAAAGCGCACTGGAGGACCGAACCCGTGTATGTTGAAAAATGCTGGGATGAGGTGTGGATAGCGGTGAAATTCCAAACGAACTTGGAGATAGCTGGTTCTCTCCGAAATAGCTTTAGGGTTAGCCTCGGAGTTAAGAATCGTGGAGGTAGAGCCACTGTTTGGACTAGGGGCCCGTCATGGGTTACTGAATTCAGATAAACTCCGAATGCCACAGATTTATATCCGGGAGTCAGACGATGAGTGATAAGATCCACCGTCGAAAGGGGAACAGCCCAGACCACCAATTAAGGTCCCTAAATACATGCTGAGTGGAAAAGGATGTGGAGTTGCATAGACAGCTAGGATGTTGGCTCAGAAGCAGCCACCATTTAAAGAGTGCGTAATAGCTCACTAGCCGAGTGATCCTGCGCCGAAAATATACCGGGGCTAAGCATGTTACCGAAATTGTGGATGCGACCAATAGGTCGCGTGATAGGAGAGCGTTCTAAGGGCAACGAAGCTAGACCGCAAGGACTAGTGGAGCGCTTAGAAGTGAGAATGCCGGTATGAGTAGCGAAAGATCAGTGAGAATCTGATCCACCGAATGACTAAGGTTTCCTGGGGAAGGCTCGTCCTCCCAGGGTTAGTCGGGACCTAAGCCGAGGCTGAGAAGCGTAGGCGATGGATAACAGGTTGATATTCCTGTACTAGTTAATCATGTTTGAACGATGGAGGGACGCAGGAGGCTATGGTGTGCACACGATTGGAAATGTGTGTTCAAGCGTCAAGTCTGGTGATGAGT
>NZ_JAAXLK010000048.1:564-1067 GCF_012641185.1 Levilactobacillus tujiorum | reverse complement strand
GCGTGGACGCCAGTCTGCGTGGAGCCAACCTTGAAATACCACCCTTTAATGGCTGGTGTTCTAACGTAGACCCGTAATCCGGGTTGCGGACAGTGTCTGGTGGGTAGTTTGACTGGGGCGGTCTCCTCCCAAAGAGTAACGGAGGAGCACGAAGGTTGGCTAATCCTGGTCGGACATCAGGAGGTTAGTGCAATGGCATAAGCCAGCTTGACTGCGAGCGTGACGGCGCGAGCAGGTGCGAAAGCAGGTCATAGTGATCCGGTGGTTCTGAATGGAAGGGCCATCGCTCAACGGATAAAAGGTACTCCGGGGATAACAGGCTGATACCGCCCAAGAGTTCATATCGACGGCGGTGTTTGGCACCTCGATGTCGGCTCATCACATCCTGGGGCTGAAGTAGGTCCCAAGGGTATGGCTGTTCGCCATTTAAAGTGGTACGCGAGCTGGGTTTAGAACGTCGTGAGACAGTTCGGTCCCTATCTGCCGTGGGCGCTGGAGAATTG
>NZ_JAAXLK010000048.1:0-490 GCF_012641185.1 Levilactobacillus tujiorum | reverse complement strand
GGCTGCTCCTAGTACGAGAGGACCGGAGTGGACGCATCACTGGTGTTCGGGTTGTCATGCCAATGGCACTGCCCGGTAGCTAAATGCGGAAAAGATAAGTGCTGAAAGCATCTAAGCACGAAACTTGCCCCGAGATGAGTTCTCCCTGAGACCTTGAGTCTCCTGAAGGAACGTTGAAGACTACGACGTTGATAGGTCGGGTGTGTAAGCGCAGCGATGCGTTGAGCTAACCGATACTAATGAACCGTGAGGCTTAACCTTACAACGCCGAAGCTGTTTTGGCGAAGAGACAGACACGATTTTCAGCCTGATACAGATTAACAGAATTTGCCTGGCGGCTTTAGCGCGGTGGTCCCACCTGACCCCATGCCGAACTCAGAAGTGAAACGCCGTAGCGCCGATGGTAGTGTGGGGTCTCCCCATGTGAGAGTAGGGAACTGCCAGGCATCAAATTAAGTAGTAAGCCGGTGCATTAATCCGGTGGTTACAG
>NZ_JAAXLK010000046.1 GCF_012641185.1 Levilactobacillus tujiorum | reverse complement strand
ATGACGAATTGTCAAATCAAGTGTAACGATTGCCCAAAGAAGACTTCTGCTGGAGACTTCCAGCCTAAGACCTTGCGTGGTCGATTGTTTAGGTCTTGGACGAACTTGGCGATAACTATATCGCTAAGTTCGTCCAAGTCTGTGTTCCTGGGAAAATACTCACGTATTAAGCCATTAGTGTTCTCGTTGGTTCCTCGTTGCTGTGGTGAATGAGGATCTGGAAAGTAGACCGGGATATCAAGTTCATTTATCAATTCATGATATTTCGCAAACTCAGTTCCCCGATCGGGTGTAAGGGTCTTGATTCGCTTTGGAGTTACTTCTGCTAGAAGATTAAGAATAGCTTGATAAACAAGGCGTGAATTAACCTTGGAAACACGTTGAGACAAAAGGAATCTAGACTTGCGGTCTACTAAGGTTACTAACGCGGAATGGCCCGTTTTCCCACGAACAGTATCTCCTTCCCAGTGCCCAAAACGACTACGATTCTCAGCTGATAATGGTCGGTCGTGGATTGAAGCGGCGTCGTTAAAACGTCCGCGACGTTCATTGATCGTTCCTTTAACCTTACGTGTTTTCCCACGATGCCGTAGCTTACGCGCGATTCCACGTGCTCCATGACTCTTGAGTGGGACACCAAGATTATCACGTTCAATCCCACGATAAATCGTGTTATAGCTGATAACCCATTTACTGTTCTCATGAGATAATCGGCCTGAAATTTGTTCAGGTGACCAATGATAATTGATAATGCATTTTATAACGAATTCCCTTATTCCTGGATCACTTAAAATTCTTGGACGGCGACTATTGATTCGCCGCTGTTGATAGGCTTTCTGCGCTTGTACCGCTGAATAATTTTCACGTCCGCCATTGCGTTGGACTTCTCTTGAAATAGTAGCTTTAGAGCACCCAATCTCGGTTGATATTTCTTGATAAGATTGCTTCAATTTCAGTCCAACAAGTATGATTTCACGATCTTTTAAGGTAAGATGGTTATATAGGCTCATAGTCTGAGTCCCCCTTGTAAGTGGTGTTGTGGTGATTCCATTTTACAAGGACTCAGACTATGAGTCTTCTTTTATACTTTCTGACTACTGTTGCACTTCAATTGTAAATTCGTCAT
>NZ_JAAXLK010000045.1 GCF_012641185.1 Levilactobacillus tujiorum | reverse complement strand
GCTGAATCGCCACGGATAATTTAGACACTTCCGAGCCGTTGATAATACTGGTTTTCATATTCTGTCGGTGACATCTGATCGCTAGAACCATGCCGACGTTTACTGTTATAAAACATTTCGATGTAATCAAAAATATCGCTGCGGGCTTCTTCCCGCGTTCCGTAGATCTTTTTCTTTATCCGTTCGCGTTTCAACAACTGGAAAAAGCTTTCTGCAACCGCATTATCATGGCAGTTACCGCGACGGCTCATGCTGCCCTCCAGGCCGTGTGATTTCAGGAACGACTGCCATTCATGGCTTGTGTACTGACTGCCCTGATCCGAATGAACCAGCACCTGTTTTTGGGGGTTACGCCGCCATACAGCCATCAGCAGTGCGTTCAGGACAATGTCTTTTGTCATCCGGGATTGCATGGACCAGCCGATAATTTTGCGTGAGAACAGATCAACAACCACGGCAAGATACAGCCAGCCTTCGTGGGTCCTGATGTAGGTTATGTCCGTTACCCAACGTTCATCCGGAGCATCCGGATTGAACTGTCGCTGAAGCCTGTTGGGCGACACGATACTGGCCTCGCCTTTACGAGCCCGCGGGCTCCGGTATCCGACCTGAGCCTTTATGCCGACACGTTTCATCAGTCGCCAGACTCTGTTCACTCCGCACTGTTGCCCGCTGTCCCGCAGATCCAGATGGATTTTGCGATAACCATAGACGCATCCCGATTCCAGCCAGAACTGTTTAATCTGTCCTGTCAGTCTCAGGTCTGCCTGATGGCGTTGTGAATGCGGCTGCTGAAGCCAGGCGTAAAAACCACTGGGATGAACATCCAGCACCCGACAGAGCAGGCGAACAGGCCAGCAACAGGTGTTGTCACGGATAAAGGCGTACCTCAGTCGGACAGCTTTGCGAAGTACGCCGCGGCTTTTTTTAATATGTCCCGTTCGTCGGTAACCCGCTTCAGCTCTTTCTGGAGACGGCGGATCTCGGCCTGAGCATCTGACTGTTCTTTATTAGTGGAAGAATCCGGACCGTACTTCTTTATCCAGGAGTAAAGGCTGTGTGTGGTGATATCGAGACGTGTTGCAACGCTGGCAACAGAATAACCGCGATCAACAACCTGTTTGACTGCTTCAATTTTAAACTCTTCGGGATAACGCTTACCGCTCATGGGCACCTCTCTTTAAGTCATCTTAAATGACTCTGAGGTGTCTGTTAAACCTGTGGCGATTCATCGTAGAA
>NZ_JAAXLK010000044.1 GCF_012641185.1 Levilactobacillus tujiorum | reverse complement strand
GAACTTTCGTAGGATTGCAACGCGTTATGATAAGCTCGCTCATGTTTATCTGGCTACGGTTTACATTGCCTCAATTTGCATCTTACTTAAGTAGTTTTCAGACGGACCCTAGTACCGGGGTGCCGGCCACTAGTCAAACGAGTTCTTACAAATTAAGTAGTGAATGGGGTACCGACGATGCAAGCGAAGTTGATTCCATATTTGGAATTTGAAAATGCCAAAGAGGCCATTACGTATTATGAGAGCGTCTTTGGGGCAACCAATGCCTACCGGGTCAGCCCGACGGCAGAGGAAGTCGAACAGTTTGGGTTAGCACCTACCGTTAATTTAGATGAAATGACGATGCGCGGTGGCTTTAAAATTCTGGGATTGGATATCCAGTGTGCCGATGCGCTGATGGGGCAACCGACGTCTTCAACCTTGGTCTCACTGATGATTGCGGTGGATGCCGATGACTCTGCCAGCGTGAAGGAATTGACCGGCTTGTACCAACGCTTACTCAAGTCCGATGTCAAAGTCATCAGTCCGTTTGGTGAACAGAGTTCGGGTGGTAAGATGGGCCAAGTCGTGGATGCCTATGGGATCACGTGGATCTTACGCGAACAAACGTTACCTGATGAGACGACTGAAGAGGAGTCTTAAAAGTAACCGTAACAATTAACTATCAATGACAAGGATGGCTGCACAGCGGCTGTCCTTTTTGTTTTGAGTTTCAAACGACAAAGGTTCTAAAGTATCGCGGCCGTGACTGTCCTGGCGCTAAAACGGGGCAACCTAGTGGTCTCTTCGCCTTACCGGTCGGTAGCTATGGGCTGGAACGGTGCGAACGCAACTTGAAGCCTCGAAAAAATCCGAGTCTCCAAGCTTGGTTTTCTACTAAGCCAGCCAGAGAATCACTGGCTGACTAAGTAGAACGACGCGCCTGAGCCCATATCTGCCGACCTCACGGCTGACATGGTATTCCTAAACGACTGAAGATGATGACTGACAAAATTGTGACCAGTTGGACCGAAACCACTAAGTAGCCATGCTTTCCAGCTATTGTCTTGGTAAAACATAATCCAAGCCGGAGGAGGTTAGGGATGGAGCCAGCCGTGAAAGTGGTGTTAGCTGGCGACCTTTTTTCAGCCAGCTTACAGCACGGGCGACTTTGAAGACACGTGTTTTGACGTGTACCCCAAAAGTTGGAACGTTTTATGCTGCTTGTGCTAGCTCAAAGTCACGTGGTGATAAATACCCAAGCTTACCTTGAATCCGATCATTATTATAATAATGAA
>NZ_JAAXLK010000042.1 GCF_012641185.1 Levilactobacillus tujiorum | reverse complement strand
CCTGAATTATTCATACCTTTCAAAAAAGTCGTCAGTTTTCATGTTTTTCAAAAACTGACGGCTTTTGATCTTGCTTACTATGTATTGAGACTCTAAATTTTGATGGTATCACCTAACGGTGAGTCATTTTTGAATTTTTGGGTGCACTTATCCCTTGATCGTACAGAATTTTTTTTAATTGGGGCTATTTAATAGCCTGAATACGCTGTAATACCTGATAAAAGAGTCGATGATAAACGTGATGAGAACTCAGTCGTAACTGGATTCGTCGACCGGTAAACACAACGCGGGCAGCGACTTTGAATAAACGGATTCGTAATGTACTAACACGCAATCCGGTCTCTGTTTTAGGTAGGGCTATTTGCTTCATAAAATTGATAATATTGTACGCTAATACACTAACCATCATACGGGCAGCGTTGGCGGTAAACGTTGAACTATCAGTCTTATCAAAGAAGAAGCCCTCTTTGGCTTCCTTGATATAATTCTCCATCTGACCACGCTTATGATACAGTTCAAATGCTGCTTCTGCGGTTAAATTTGTCAGATTAGTCACAATAAATTCATGTGAAAAGATCAATTCGCCAGCTACACGAGTTGACTTAACGTATACTTGACGCGGTTTAGGCCACGAAGTGGCCTGATAAGTTGCTGAGTAATAGTGAGTTTCGGTTTCATGCCACTCAGTTGTGTCGCTTATCTGTACAAACTCTTCTGCCAAGTTGTGTAGTCGCTTATTACGTTTGAGGCGAATAATGTAAAAGACATCATCGGCCTCGCAGGTATCATAAACAGCTGGTGTGGCGAACCCGCTATCACCGCGAACCAGAATATCAGTTTCTGGCAATTGGTCTTGATAATGTTTTAATAACGGTTCTAAAAAGGCTTTTATATCTGTGCTGGTATAGGCATTACCAGGCCGTAGGATGGCTTTCATGAGATTACCATCATTATCGATAGCTAGTAATGGATGATACCCCTCCGAGCCATAATGGGCGTTATAGTCAGTAGCTTCTTGATTGCCATAAGTGTCAGAATGGGTTGAATCAATATCAATAATGGTGGTCGTCTGATTAGTTAGCAGTCGAGCTTGATCAATAAGAGCTTGATTTAAAGTCTGGAAGGCGTCCACACCTGCGGAATCGATACGTTGCCAGAAACGGGATATCGTCGCTTGTGAAGCTAAGGCTGGTTTGTCCAATAAAAGTTTAAACAATGGTTCTGCAACCAATGAGGTTGCAGCAGAATCTGTATTATAACCGGCAATGATCTGCAGAACCAACTGCATTAAGATACTTGAATTACTATGTCGGCAGTATTGTCGATGGTCGTTGAACTTCAATAGATTGTCAGCTAAGTTCGTGAACTGAAACTTTGCCATCAGTTCAACACACAAGGTTAGGCCACCATCAGAAGATAATTGACCGCCGGTATGCGATGCTAGAATGTTTTTATTGAAACTAAATGCCATTTCCTGTACAGTTTTCATTATAGAGTCCTCTTCTCTTTATAGTGTCTTTTGGTCGAGTTAACTATACCAGAGCTGAGGCTCTTTTTCTGCACTTAAAAGGTGAAAACGTAAAATTCCCATCAAGCACTTGAATCATGTGTTTGATGGGGATTTTGGAGTTTCTGGTGAATAATTCAGG
>NZ_JAAXLK010000041.1 GCF_012641185.1 Levilactobacillus tujiorum | reverse complement strand
GTTGCAGCCAGCTGGTATCTTCGACTGATTTCAGCTCCGTCCGCAGGGACTTCACCTACCTATCAGCGTGCCTTCTCCCGAAGTTACGGCACCATTTTGCCTAGTTCCTTCACCCGAGTTCTCTCAAGCGCCTTGGTATTCTCTACCTGACCACCTGTGTCGGTTTGGGGTACGATTTCGTGTTACCTGATGCTTAGAGGCTTTTCCTGGAAGCAGGGCATTTATCACTTCAGCACCGTAGTGCCTCGTCATCACACCTCAGCGTTAATAAGGTACCGGATTTACCTGGAACCTCCGCCTACATGCTTAAACCGGGACAACCGTCGCCCGGCTGACATAGCCTTCTCCGTCCCCCCTTCGCAGTAACACCAAGTACAGGAATATTAACCTGTTTCCCATCGACTACGCCTTTCGGCCTCGCCTTAGGGGTCGACTCACCCTGCCCCGATTAACGTTGGACAGGAACCCTTGGTCTTCCGGCGAGCGGGCTTTTCACCCGCTTTATCGTTACTTATGTCAGCATTCGCACTTCTGATACCTCCAGCACCCCTCACAGGACACCTTCAACGGCTTACAGAACGCTCCCCTACCCAACAACACATAGTGTCGCTGCCGCAGCTTCGGTGCATGGTTTAGCCCCGTTACATCTTCCGCGCAGGCCGACTCGACCAGTGAGCTATTACGCTTTCTTTAAATGATGGCTGCTTCTAAGCCAACATCCTGGCTGTCTGTGCCTTCCCACATCGTTTCCCACTTAACCATGACTTTGGGACCTTAGCTGGCGGTCTGGGTTGTTTCCCTCTTCACGACGGACGTTAGCACCCGCCGTGTGTCTCCCGTGATAACATTCTTCGGTATTCGTAGTTTGCATCGGGTTGGTAAGCCGGGATGGCCCCCTAGCCGAAACAGTGCTCTACCCCCGAAGATGAATTCACGAGGCGCTACCTAAATAGCTTTCGGGGAGAACCAGCTATCTCCCGGTTTGATTGGCCTTTCACCCCCAGCCACAGGTCATCCGCTAATTTTTCAACATTAGTCGGTTCGGTCCTCCAGTTAGTGTTACCCAACCTTCAACCTGCCCATGGCTAGATCACCGGGTTTCGGGTCTATACCCTGCAACTTAACGCCCAGTTAAGACTCGGTTTCCCTTCGGCTCCCCTATACGGTTAACCTTGCTACAGAATATAAGTCGCTGACCCATTATACAAAAGGTACGCAGTCACCCCATAAAGAGGCTCCCACTGCTTGTACGTACACGGTTTCAGGTTCTTTTTCACTCCCCTCGCCGGGGTTCTTTTCGCCTTTCCCTCACGGTACTGGTTCACTATCGGTCAGTCAGGAGTATTTAGCCTTGGAGGATGGTCCCCCCATATTCAGACAGGATACCACGTGTCCCGCCCTACTCTTCGAGTTCACAGCAAGTGTGCTTTCGTGTACGGGACTATCACCCTGTACCGTCGGACTTTCCAGACCGTTCCACTAACACACAAGCTGATTCAGACTCCGGGCTGCTCCCCGTTCGCTCGCCGCTACTGGGGGAATCTCGGTTGATTTCTTTTCCTCGGGGTACTTAGATGTTTCAGTTCCCCCGGTTCGCCTCGTTAACCTATGTATTCAGTTAACGATAGTGCAACGGATTGCACTGGGTTTCCCCATTCGGACATCGCCGGGTCAAAGGTTCATATCACCTCGCCGGCGCTTTTCGCAGATTAGCACGTCCTTCATCGCCTCTGACTGCCAGGGCATCCACCGTGTACGCTTAGTCGCTTAACCTCACAACCCGAAGATGTTTCACTTCTGATTGCGAAAATTTGAGAGACTCGAACACACATGAGCTGTGTGTCGTTTCAATTTTCAGCTTGATCCAGATTTTTAAAGAGCAAAACTTCGCAGTGCACCTTTTCAGGTTCACTC
>NZ_JAAXLK010000040.1:1707-1933 GCF_012641185.1 Levilactobacillus tujiorum | reverse complement strand
ATTGACTTTGGTAACTCAAATGTTCAGTCCTACAACCCCAAAGAGCAAGCTCTTTGGTTTGGGCTATTCCCCGTTCGCTCGCCGCTACTTAGGGAATCGATTTTTCTTTCTATTCCTGTGGGTACTTAGATGTTTCAGTTCCCCACGTCTGCCTCAACTCAAGTATGTATTCCCTGAGTTGTAATTACTGATTAAAGTAATTGGGTTTCCCCATTCGGAAATCTCC
>NZ_JAAXLK010000040.1:0-1145 GCF_012641185.1 Levilactobacillus tujiorum | reverse complement strand
GTAGCCTCCGTATATTCCTTAGAAAGGAGGTGATCCAGCCGCAGGTTCTCCTACGGCTACCTTGTTACGACTTCACCCTAATCATCTGTCCCACCTTAGACGGCTGACTCCCGAAGGTTATCTCACCGGCTTTGGGTGTTACAAACTCTCATGGTGTGACGGGCGGTGTGTACAAGGCCCGGGAACGTATTCACCGCGGCATGCTGATCCGCGATTACTAGCGATTCCAACTTCATGTAGGCGAGTTGCAGCCTACAATCCGAACTGAGAACGGCTTTAAGAGATTAGCTTGGCCTCACGACTTCGCAACTCGTTGTACCGTCCATTGTAGCACGTGTGTAGCCCAGGTCATAAGGGGCATGATGATTTGACGTCATCCCCACCTTCCTCCGGTTTGTCACCGGCAGTCTCACCAGAGTGCCCAACTGAATGCTGGCAACTGATAATAAGGGTTGCGCTCGTTGCGGGACTTAACCCAACATCTCACGACACGAGCTGACGACAACCATGCACCACCTGTCATTCTGTCCCCGAAGGGAACCTCTTATCTCTAAGATTGGCAGAAGATGTCAAGACCTGGTAAGGTTCTTCGCGTAGCTTCGAATTAAACCACATGCTCCACCGCTTGTGCGGGCCCCCGTCAATTCCTTTGAGTTTCAACCTTGCGGTCGTACTCCCCAGGCGGAGTGCTTAATGCGTTAGCTGCGGCACTGAAGGGCGGAAACCCTCCAACACCTAGCACTCATCGTTTACGGCATGGACTACCAGGGTATCTAATCCTGTTTGCTACCCATGCTTTCGAGCCTCAGCGTCAGTTACAGACTAGACAGCCGCCTTCGCCACTGGTGTTCTTCCATATATCTACGCATTCCACCGCTACACATGGAGTTCCACTGTCCTCTTCTGCACTCAAGTCTCCCAGTTTCCGATGCACTTCTCCGGTTAAGCCGAAGGCTTTCACATCAGACTTAAAAGACCGCCTGCGCTCGCTTTACGCCCAATAAATCCGGACAACGCTTGCCACCTACGTATTACCGCGGCTGCTGGCACGTAGTTAGCCGTGGCTTTCTGGTTAAATACCGTCAACTCCTGAACAGTTACTCTCAAGAGTGTTCTTCTTTAACAACAGAGTTTTACGAGCCGAA